>DATJVY010000096.1:0-41202 GCA_035501615.1 Myxococcaceae bacterium | reverse complement strand
CCGCTCGAGGTGCCGATGCCGCGCTGGTTGGCGCTCACGATGCGGCCCGAGGGCGGGTCGAGCACCCGGGGCATGCGGTCCTGGGCGAGGTAGCCCGACCAGTCGTGCGCGGTGGTGGAGCCGTCGAGCGGCGTGCGCCCGTCGTCGCCGCTGGCGCGCAGGGGGAGCACGCCGGTGGCTCGCCAGCCGATGTGCCCCGCGGCGTCGGCGTAGAGGAGGTTCTGGCCGGGGCCGAGAAATCCGTCCGCGGCCCGGTTCACGCCCGCCCAGTCGGTGGCGAGCATCAGGTCGCCCACCGGGGCGCGCAGGGTGGCGGGGTCGAGTGCCGCCCAGGCCAGGGCGAGGCCCGGGCGCACCATCGGTCCGTGCCGGCCGAGCGAGACGGTGAGCGTCTCCGGGGGCGCTCCCTTCACGCGGATGCGCTCGACGCGCTGGCCGACCTCCGGTTCGCGGTAGAGGTCCTGAACGTCGGTGCCGACGTTGGTGAAGCCGATCGCGAGGTGGTCGTTCTGGAAGATGACCAGCCCGGGGACGCCGGGGAGGCTCACCCCCTGGACCCAGCGCTGGACCGCTCCGCTCGCGTCGACGAGCTCGATCCGGAGGGGGTACCAGGTGCCGGGGACGTTGAAGCCCAGGTGCGGATCGTTGGCGAGGATGGGCTTGCCGCTGCGGGTGTGGCTGCCGGAGACGACCCAGCCGTTGCTCCCGACGTCCGGCGGAGCTCCGCGCTCCCCGGGCTCGAGCGGGACGCCGAGCCGCTCCAGCCGCTCCGGAGCGTCCGGTGCGGGCACCGCGCTCGGTGGCGGGGCTCCGCGGGTGAGGAGGGCGCTGGTGCTCGGCGGGGGAGGAGGCGCGGCATCGGGAAGGATGAGAACGTCGTCGCTGCTCACGTCCGGGGTGAGGAAGTCGCGGCGGGCGCGGGGGAGCGCGGCGAGCGACCCGGACATCAGATCCTGCTGCCAGCTCTCGGAGAGCTGCTGGTGCATGAGGAGCAGCACGCGGACCGTGTCCGCCGGGGTCCAGGGGCGGGGCGCGACTCCGACCAGCTGGAACTCGAGGCCCCACCGGCCAGGATGACTGGCGATGAAGGCGTTGACCCCGTCGGCCAGCGCCTGCGCGGAGTCGCGCAGGTCCGGGGGAGCGATGCGCACCGCCTCCTCTGCCACGCCCGCGAAGCCGTAGATCCGCTGCCGGCGGTCGAAGGGGAGCGCCGCCGCGCCGACCAGCTCCGACAGCTCCCCGTCCGCCACGCGCCGGGCGAGCTCCATCTGGAAGAGCCGGTCGCGCGCCTGGAGGTAGCCCTCGACGCGGAGCGCGTCCGGGAGCGAGGAGGCCCGCACCGTGGGGACGCCCCTCGCGTCGAGGCGGACCTCCACCGGCGCCGCGAGGCCCGGGATGCGTGGAGCGGTCCGGTCCGGGAGCTGCCGTCGGACGGCCAGCACCGCCGCCGTCACCGCGGCGAGGGCGAGGACCCCCGCCCCGGTGCCCACCCGCAGGGCCCAGCGCCTCATCGCGCGCCTTCCGGGGCCGGGCCCTCTTCCTGGTCGCGGCCGTACGGGGTCTCCAGCGCTTCGGCGTCGAGCCCCAGCTCCCGCAGGCGCTGTGCCAGCGGCACCGCGTAGCCGTGGGTGACCAGCACCCGCGCGGCGCCGGTCTCGCGGATGGTCTCGAGGAGGGCGGGCCAGTCTGCATGGTCGGACAGCGCGAAGCCCCGGTCCACGCTGCGCCGCCGCCGCTCACCACGCACTCGCATGAAGCCGCTGACCAGGGCGATGGCCGCCTCGCCGAAGCGCCGCATCCACGGAGTGCCACGCGCGGTGATGGGCGCGAGCACCAGCTCGCCGGCGAAGTCCTTGCCCCGGGCGGTGTCCGCCACCCGGTCGACCCCGAGGAGCCGCACCCCGGCCTCGCGGTACACGTCGCTCATGCCGGCGATCGCGCCGTGGGCGAAGACCCGCCGGTCGGTGCGGAGCGCGAGCTCGCCCAGGAGGCGTTGCGCCTTTCCGAGCACGTGGCAGAAGACCAGCGAGGCACGCCCCGCCTCGCGGTTGGACTCCCACCATCCGAGGAGGTCCTCCACCACGGCCTCGGTCGGATCCCACCGGAACACCGGCAACCCGAACGTCGCCTCGGTGAGGAACACGTCGGCCCGGAGCGGCTCGAACGGGGCGCAGGTCGGGTCCAGCGCCCGCTTGTAGTCGCCGCTCACCACCCAGACCTCCCCGCCGGCCTCGATCCGCAGCTGCGCCGAGCCGAGGACGTGCCCGGCGGGATGGAAGGAGAGCTCCACGTCGCCGAGCCGGCGGCGCTCGCCGTAGGGCCAGGCCTCGAGCGTGGCGCCGGGGAGGCGCTGGCGCGCGACCGGCAGCCCGGGCGCGGCGCAGAGGTAGGCGGTGCTGCCCGCGCGGGCATGGTCGGCGTGGGCGTGGGTGAGCACGGCCCGCGGGACGGGCTCCCACGGGTCGACGTGGAAGCCGCCTCTCTCGCAGGAGAGGCCCTGGGGGGTGAGGGTGAGGAGGTCCGCCATCTCCGGAGCCGGCCCTTGCGGGTTTCTAGCCGGGTGGGGTGGCGGCGCGCACGGCGGTGCCGCGACGGAGCGCCCACAGCTCGATGGCGACCAGCAGCAGTCCGAGGAGCCCCCAGGGGCGGAGGGCGAGGAGACGCTCGGTCGCGTGGCGGTCCAGGAATGCCCCCGAGGTGAAGACGGTGCCGGCGATGGCGAGCACCAGCGTCGCGACGCTCGGCCACTCGCGCTGGCGGGCCCCGGTCACCGCCCGGCGCAGCGCGGGCAGCGCGAGGACGAAGTTCGCGCGCCAGGCCAGCGGTGAGACCATCGCCACCGCGAGCGCCGTCATCCGGAACGCCGCGCCGGCGTCGCGGCGCACGGCGAGTACGAGGAGGCTGAAGGCGAGCGCCGAGGCCAGCTCAGCCAGGCGGAGCGCGCCCGCTCCGGGTGGCACGCCCATCCACCCCGCCACGTCGAGGAAGAGGGTGGGAAGTCCCTGGGGGTTGGGTCCGGTCACCCACTCGACGGTGCTGCGTTCGACGAGCGCGCGCCAGGCATCGACCTCGGCCCCGAACGCCGGGAGGCCGAGGCGGAGGACGACGAGGGCGCAGGCGAGCAGCCCCACCGCGGCGGCGACGAGGGTCGCGCGCCAGCGCCGCTGGACGAGGAAGAAGAGCCCGCCGAGCACGCCCGGTGGCTTGGTCAGCGCCGCGAGCCCGAGCGCCACGCCGCCACCGTCGCGCCCGCGCCCCGAGGCCGCGGCGAGCGTGAGCAGCCCGAGCAGCCAGAGGTCCACCTGCCCGTAGAAGAGGACGGTGCCCACCGGGCCCGCCAGCGCCAGTGCCGCCCAGGTCCCGTCGCGGTCGCGAGGGTCGGGGTCGACGCGGCCCAGCCGCGCGAGGGCGAGGAGCAGCAGGGCCACCGAGCCGGCGTTCCAGAGCACCGCGCCCGCGGTCCGGGGAACCAGCGCCAGCGGGACGAGGAGCACCGCCGCCGGGGGCGCGTACTTGAACGGCATCGGCCCGTCCTCGACACGGTAGAGCGACGTCCCGGCGAGGAGCCTGGTGCCGGCGGTGCGGAAGACGGTGAAGTCGATGCACCGGCGCGGATTGAGCGCGAGCACGAGCCCCAGCACGAGGAAGAACCCCCCGACGGCCCACCGGAGCCCGTCGCCGTGACCGGGCGCTCTTCTCCTCGCCCCGTCCTGCTCGGCGACGTCCATCGCTCCGGGTCGTTACTACGTCGGGCCCGGGGCGGGTCAAATCGCGCCCGGGCGCGTGCTAGCGTCCGCGCACCGTGATCTGGTGGCTCTGGCTCGTGCTCGGGGTGGGCCTGCTGATCTTCGAGCTGGTGACTCCCGGCGGCTTCTTCTCCGTCTTCTTCGGGGCGGCCGCCCTGGTGGTCGGCCTCCTCGACGTCCTCCACCTGGGCGGGCCGGAGTGGTTCCAGTGGGCGCTCTTCGTGGTCCTCTCGGCCGGCAGCGTCCTGCTCTTCCGGCGGCCGGTGATGCAGCGCTTCCAGCCTCCGCTCCTCCCGAATCAGGAGATGCGGGGGGAATGGGCACTGGTGACCGAGGAGGTCCGCCCCGGCGACGTCGGAAAGGTGGAGCTTCGCGGCACCACCTGGACCGCCCGGGCCAACCGCACCGTCCGCGTGGGCGAGCGGGTGCCCGTGGAGCGGATCGAGGGCCTCACGGTGTGGCTGGGCGGAACGGAGAGCCGGGGTGGATGGTTGCCCGGCGGAGGAAGCACATGACCGAAGCACTCCTGGTGGTCTTCGTCCTGATCGCGATCCTGGTGCTGGTTGCCGTGTTCAAGACCCTGATCGTCGTCCCACAGCAGAACGCCTACGTGGTCGAGCGGCTGGGGCGATTCAGCGGCGTGCTGGAGGGTGGGGTCCACATCCTGGTGCCATTCTTCGATGCCATCCGCTACCGGCACACCCTGAAGGAGCAGGCGATGGACATCCCGGAGCAGATCTGCATCACCAAGGACAACGTGCAGGTCGGGGTGGACGGCATCCTCTACATGAAGGTGATGGACCCTCGCCGGGCCTCCTACGGCATCACCAACTACGTGTTCGCCATCACCCAGCTCGCGCAGACCACGCTCCGGAGCGAGGTCGGGAAGATCGACCTGGACAAGACCTTCGAGGAGCGCGCGCACATCAACGGGCAGGTGGTGAGCGAGGTCGACAAGGCGTCCGAGGCCTGGGGCGTGAAGGTGCTCCGCTACGAGATCAAGAACATCACCCCGCCCCGCGACATCATCGCCGCCATGGAGAAGCAGATGCGCGCCGAGCGGGAGAAGCGCGCTACCGTCCTCCAGTCCGAGGGCGAGCGTGACGCGGCGATCAACTCCGCCGAGGGCCAGAAGCAGCAGGTCATCAAGCAGTCCGAGGCCAAGAAGCAGCAGCAGATCAACGAGGCCGAGGGCCAGGCGGCGGCCATCCTCGCCGTGGCCCGCGCCACCGCGGAGGGCATCCGCTCCGTCGCAGAGTCGATCAACGCCGCCGGCGGGTACGAGGCGGTGCAGCTCCGCGTCGCCGAGCAGTACATCACCGAGTTCGGCAGGCTCGCGAAGTCGGCCAACACGCTCGTGGTGCCCTCCAACCTCAGCGACGTGGGGGCGATGATCGGCCTGGCGATGAGCGCCATCCGGCCCAAGATCGCCGAGCCCTCCCCGCCGAAAGGACCGCTCGCGCCGCCGCGCTGACGCCGGCTCACCCGGCAGCGGGCGAGGAGGGCGAGCAGCGTGGCGACGAGCGAGGGGCCGCCGAGCACCGCGAGCGCCATCCAGGCCAGCCTTCGCCTCCGCCGCGCCCTCCCCGGGTCGGGCAGGTCGGTCGCCTCGGGCACGGGGTCGGCACGGGACGGAGCAGCCGCCGGGCGGCCTCCACCTGGGCAGCGGGGATGCACGCTCGTCGGGTGCTGACGGCCGGGCCCGCGCCGGTGTAAGCGGTGCGCCCCATGCTTTCCGCCCTCGTCCTGGCTCTCCTGCTCGCCGCGTCCCCGGCCGCTCCAGCGGCTCCCAGCCTCTCCGAGCTCCGTGCCTCGCTCGCGAAGTTCGCCCCCACCCCCCTCGAGGTGGACGTCTCGGGGATGCCCGCCTCGGAGCGCAAGGCGCTCGCCCGCCTCGTCCAGGCAGCGCGGGTGCTGGATCCGCTCTTCCTCCGCCAGTCGTGGGCCGGGAGCGAGGCGTGGATGGTGAAGCTCGCGCGCGACACGACGCCGCTCGGCCAGGCGCGGCTCCAGCTCCTCCTCCTCAACCAGGGGCCATGGGACCGGCTGACGCACGGGACGCCGTTCGTTCCCGGCGTGGGGGCGAGGCCTCCGGCGGGCAACTTCTATCCGGCCGGCGCGACGAAGGACGAAGTGTCGGCCTGGATGGCGACCCTCTCGCCCGAGGGGAAGGGCCGGGCGGCGAGCTTCTTCACCACCATCCGGCGCACTCCGGCGGGCGGGTTCACCATCGTGCCCTACAGCCTCGAGTACCAGGGCGAGCTCGCCCGCGCGGCAGCCCTGCTCCGGGAGGCGGCGGCGGCCACCGCCCAGCCCGCGCTCCGGAGCTTCCTCGAGAAGCGCGGCGCCGCGCTGCTGAACGACGACTACGCCGACTCCGACGTGGCGTGGATGCAGCTCGACACCACCATCGACCCCACCTTCGGGCCCTACGAGACCTACGAGGACGACTGGTTCGGCGCGAAGGCCGGATTCGAGGCGTTCATCACCGTGGTCGACGCGAAGGAGACCGAGAAGCTGAAGCGGTTCTCGGGGCAGCTCCAGGCGCTGGAGAACGCCCTGCCGATGGACGACCGTTACAAGAACCCGAAGATCGGCGCGCTGGCGCCCATCCGGGTGGTGAACAGCGTCTTCGCCTCGGGCGACGGCAACCGCGGCGTGCAGACCGCGGCCTACAACCTTCCCAACGACGAGCGCACCGTGGCGGCGCACGGGAGCAAGCGGATCATGCTCCGGAACATGGACCTCGCGAAGTTCGAGAAGACGCTGGTTCCCATCGCGCGGGAGGCGATCGCGCCCGAGCTGCTGAAGTCGGTGCAGTTCGATCCCTTCTTCACCCAGATCCTGATGCACGAGCTGATGCACGGCATCGGCCCGCACGAGATCACCCTGAACGGCAGGAAGACGACGCCGCGCGCGGAGCTCCAGGAGGCCTACGCGCCCATCGAGGAGTGCAAGGCCGACGTGGTGGGCATCTGGGCGATGCAGCGGCTCGTGGGCCAGGGCGAGCTCCCGGCGGAGATGGGGCGCGCGCTCGCGCCCACGGTGCTCGCCGGCCTGTTCCGCTCGGTGCGCTTCGGGCTGGGCGAGGCGCACGGCAAGGGAACGGCGGTGCAGCTGAACTGGCTGCTGGATGCGGCCGCCTACAAGGTGCTGCCCGATGGCCGCTTCACGCTCGTTCCGGACAAGGTCGGCCCGGCGTTCGAGTCCCTGGCGCGCGAGCTGCTGACCATCGAGGCCACCGGCGACCGGGCACGGGCGAAGGCCCTCCTCGACCGGCTGGCGGTGAGCCGCCCCGAGACCGAGCGCGTCCTCGCCCGTCTCGGTAAGATTCCGGTGGACATCGCCCCCCGGTACGTGACGGCCGAGAAGCTCGAGGCCGAGTTCCCTTGACCAGGGGACGGCCGGGACGCGAGCCCGCGCCGAGGTCCGGGCAGGTGTGCTACCGATCGCCCGCATGGGTCCGGCCGTCGCCGCCCTCGTCGTCGCCACACTCGCCGCCACCGGAGGAATGGACGCCGAGCCTCGGCGCACGGTGGTGATCCTCTACTCCAACCCGCAGGAGATGGCGGGGCTGCACGAGCTGAGCACGGCGCTCAGCGAGGGGATCCGGGCGGGGTCGAACGTCCCGGTCGACATCTACGGCGAGTACACCGGGCTCGATCGCTTCTCCGGTCCGGCCTACGAGGAGGCGCTGCTCGCCTTCTACCGCGAGAAGTACGCCGCGAAGCACGTGGATCTCCTGGTCGTCGAGGGCCCGGCGGCGTTCGACTTCGTGGTGGGAAGGAAGCTCCTGCCCGCGGTCCCGGTGGTGACCTGCTACGTGGCACGCCGCCTCGTCGAGGCGGCGCGAGGCTCGCGTCCCGATCTCACCGGGGCCCTGCCCGCGCAGAACGCACCCCGGACCGTCGAGCTGATGCTCTCGCTCTATCCGTCGACGCGGCGGATCCACGTCGTCCTGGGCGGGAGCGCCTACGAGCGCGGGCAGGCGGAACAGGGGCGACTCCTCTTCGCGCCGTTCGCCGGTCGGGTCGAGATCTCCTACACCACCGATCTCTCCCTGGAGCAGCTCGAGGCACGCGTGGCCCGGCTGGGGGACGACGAGCTGGTCCTCTTCGGGAGCTTCTTCCAGGACGCCGCCGGTCACGACTACGACACCACCGCGCCGCTGACCCGTATCTCGCGCGCCAGCCGGAGGCCAGTGTTCGGCGTCATCTACGAGGACCTGGGGGCCGGCATCCTCGGGGGCGAGCTGGTGAGCATGGAGCGCGCCGGGAAGGTGTCGGCCGACCTCGCGCTCCGGGTGCTGGCGGGGGAAGCACCCTCCGCCATCCCGCTGGTCGCGGACGCCGGTCTCGCGCCGACGTTCGATGCCCGCGAGCTCGAGCGGTGGGAGCTGTCCTCCCGGAAGCTTCCCCCCGGGAGCATCGTGCTCTTCCGCCAGCCCGGGCTCCTCGAGGAGCACGGCCGGACGATCGGTATCGGGCTCGGGGTCATCGTCCTGGAGGCCGTGCTGGTCGCGGGCCTCGTCCTGCAGCTCCGCCGGCGCCGGCGCATCGAGCGCGAGATGGCACGTGCCGAGACCCGCTACCGGACCGTGGCCGACTTCACCCATGACTGGGAGTTCTGGCGGCTGCCGGACGGGACGTTCGAGTACGTGTCCCCCTCCTGCGAGCAGCTGAGCGGACATCCCGCCTCCGCGTTCCGCGCCGATCCGGGGCTCCTGGAGCGCCTGGTGCACGAGGAGGACCTTCCGGCGTGGAAGGCCCGCCAGCAGGACGCCTCGAGCTCCGGCGCGGCCGCTCCACTCGAGGTCCGGCTGCGGCGGAAGGACGGGGACCTGCGCTGGGTCCGCTTCGCCAGCAATCCGGTCCGGCTGCCGGACGGGACGCTGGCCGGCGTCCGGGGGAGCATCGCCGACGTGACCGCGGGGAAGCTCGGCGAGCTGGCCCTGGAGAAGGCCTACCGGGAGATCGCCGCGCTCAAGGACCGCCTCGAGGCCGAGAACACCTACTACCGCGAGAAGATCCAGTCGGTGGAGGGCTCGGGCGAGCTCCTGGGACAGAGCGACCCGATGAAGTACCTCCACTTCCGGATCCGCCAGGTGGCACCCTCGGACACCACCGTCCTCATCCAGGGAGAGACGGGGACGGGGAAGGAGCTGGTGGCGGAGGCGATCCACGCGCTCGGTCCGCGGAAGGACCGGCCACTGGTGAAGGTGAACTGCGCCGCGCTTCCACCGACCCTGGCCGAGAGCGAGCTCTTCGGCCACGAGAAGGGCGCCTTCACCGGCTCGACCGCGCAGCGAAAGGGACGGTTCGAGCTCGCCGACGGAGCGACGCTGTTCCTCGACGAGGTGGGAGAGCTCGCGCCCGAGCTGCAGGCGAAGCTCCTCCGCGTTCTCCAGGACGGAACCTTCGAGCGGGTGGGAGGCACGCGGACGCTCAAGGTGGACGTGCGAGTCATCGCCGCCACCAACCGCACCCTGGCCAGGGACGTGGCGGCGGGCCGCTTTCGCGAGGACCTCTGGTACCGGCTGAACGTGTTTCCGATCAGCGTCCCTCCGCTGCGGCAGCGGAGAGAGGACGTCCCGACCCTCGCCCGGGCGTTCGTGGACCGCTGCTGTGCGCGCCTGGGGAAGGCGGCGCTCGAGATTCCCCGCTCGGTCATCGATGCGCTGCAGCTGAGGGACTGGCCGGGCAACGTCCGCGAGCTGCAGAACGCCATCGAGCAGGCAGTGCTGGTCTCGGACGGTCCGGCGCTTCGGCTCCCGGAGGAGGGCCCGTTCGACGGGCCGAGGGGTCCCGAACCGTCCTCTGCACGGTCGCTCGAGGAGGTCGAGCGCCGTCACATCCTGGACGTGCTCGAGTCCGCTGGATGGAAGCTCGAAGGGGCGGACGGCGCGGCGGCGCTCCTCGGGCTCAAGCCGAGCACCCTGCGCTCGCGGATGCAGAAGCTCGACATCCGCAGGCCCACGTCCTCCTGAGCCTCCGGCCCGGTCGAGCCCACGACATGTCGCGGCCCACGGCATGTCGTGGCCTCCCTCCGCGGTGACGGAGAGCCCGGCCCGCCGCGGCAGCAGGAGTTCCGGGCACCTCGCCCGACGGGCGCGGGCCGGAGACGCCTGGCGCCGTGCTTGCTCCCCCGCCGGCCCGTGAGCGGCCGCATGGCGCGGACCCGCCGAACGGCCATGACGCCTCCGATGCACGCGGTCGCATATCTCGTGACGCCCGAGCCCGAGAACAGGGACGAGCTGCTGCAGACGCTTCGCTCGCTGTCGGCGGAGATTCGCCGGGACGCGGGCTGCGTGGTCTGCGCCGTCTGCCGCGAGGACGGTGGGGACCTCTTCATCGTGGTCAGCGGGTGGAAGTCGCGGCCGGACCTCGAGCGTCACCTGCGGTCCGAGCACTTCCGCATCCTCTCCGGCGCCACGCGCCTACTCGGCGCATCCGCCGAGGTCGGGTTTCTCGCCTCCGAGCCCTTCCAGCCCCGGCCGACGCCCTGAGAGCGAGAGACACGCCCATGCCGGAAATGGATCGACGCCTCGCGCACGGCGAGACCGACGGACCGTGCCCTGACCACAAGGAGTGACCTCGTTGTTCGGAGCGGAGTCCGACCACATCGATCTGTCGAATCTCGATCTCGACTGGCTGGCGAGCGACGCCGAGGGACACGTGGCGCTCTTCAGCACCACGGGCGGGGAGCTGCCACCCGACGCCGTCCTCCGGGACCTGGAGGCCCAGGTCCGGGCGGTGGAGCTCGTGCTCCATACGCCCCCCTCCACGCGGGCTCTTCTGGCTCCCCCGAACCCGCTCGAAGGGAACGTGTGGCGTGCCGCCGCCGAGCGGGGGCTCTTCGCCTTCCGCTCCGAGGGCCCGGGAGGTCCTTATCGGCTGGAGGCGGTCCCGGACGATCCGGCCCGGCTGTTCGACCTGCCGCCGGCCGTGGCGCTCGTCGCGGAGAACCTCTGCTTCCCCCAGCTCAGGTTCCGGTCGATCGCCTCGGTGACCGCGGACGTGCTCGTGGCCCGGTGACGGCGAGCGGGGCCGTGGCTCACGATCTGCCGGTCGCCGGTCAGTCCCGGTCGCGACGGTCGTCCACCCGGAGCTTGTAGGTGAGGAGGGGGCGCAGCGTGGCGAGCACGCGACAGGCCCCGGCGTCCACGAGGTCCGCGACCACGCGGTCGATCTTCTTGTAGGCCTCGGGCGCCTCCTCGAAGAGGAGCCCCCGGTCCTCGCAGATGACCGGATTGCCGAGCGGGGTCCGGAGGAGCGCGTCGGCACGGAAACGGTCCCGCATCCGCTCGCGCGCCTCGCTCCGGCTCCACTTCCTTCCCGCTCCGTGTGCCAGCGAGTGCCCGCAGAGCACGCCGTCGCCCGTCGGTGCGACGAGGTAGCTGAGCGCTCCGCGCGAGCCGGGGATGACCACGTTTCCCTGGTCATGGGGCGCGGCCCCCTTGCGGTGGAGCCAGCCGCCGTCGAAGGGCAGGAGCGCGTTGTGGGTCACGTCCAGCACTTGCGCGAGCGCGAGCCCGAGCAGCGCCGCGAACCGCCGCCCGATGGCCTGGCGATTCGCCCGAGCCCAGCGGACCGCGTCGTCGTGTCCCTCGAGGTAGGCACGCCCCTCGGGCGAGCTCGCCTCCAGCGGCGCCCCCCCGGCCAGGTCGGTGTGCGCCCGCAGCAGCTGCTCGCCGAAGCCCCGGGAGCCGCTGTGGACCAGGAGCAGCACCCGGTCCTCGGGCCCCAGCACCGCAGCGGAGCCGGGACCGTCGACGCGCTCCTCCACCGCCTGCAGCTCGGCGAAGTGGTTCCCACCTCCGATGGTGCCGAGCGCGTCGAGGTGCCCGCGCTGAGCGACGCCCTGCTCGGCGAGGAGCGGCCCGGGATCCTCGCTCCACGGCTCCTCGAGGCCCCGGAGCCGCTTCACCGAACGGGCGACGTCGAGCTTGTGCACCGGGGTGTCGCTCCGGAAGAGCGTCATCCCGCAGCCGATGTCCGAGCCGACGAGGTGGGGGTAGAACAGCCCGTCGGAGAGCGCAGCGACACCGACCGGATGTCCCCTCCCGGGATGGAGGTCGGGCATCCCGACCACCCAGCGCATTCCCCGGAGGGCGGCGGTGGCCTCGAGCTGCCGGACCGCCTCGCCCTCGATCCAGCTCGAGCTCGAGGCGACCAGCCGGACGCGCGCACCCGCTCCGATCATCGGCGCTACTGCCCGACGACCGTCATCACCCCGCCGTTCATCGAGTAGACCCGGCCCTTCGAGTCCACCGCGATGGGCGTGTACGCGGCGCCGAGCGACTGGAGCAGGAAGCGCTGCTGGAGCAGCGAGCCGCCCTGGCGAATGGCGTAGACCCGCCCGTCCTCGCTGTTGGCGTAGACCGTCCCGTCCGGGCCGACCGCCGGGGCGTTGACGCACCACTCGAAGCCGCTGGGGTGGTCCGAGACGCAGCTGAGTCCGCCGTCGGGCTGGGCCTGGCAGCTCTGGGTCTGGGTGGAGGTGAACTTCCACTCCGGGACGAGGTCGCGCGACAGCTGGGTCACGTCGTAGGGACCCTCGCCGCCGTTGGCCGCGAAGTAGTGGTTGTCCTTGGTGATGATCGAGTACGTGCCGTTCCGCACCCAGACCGCCGGCGTCACGTCCCAGCCGAAGTCGTAGGTGCCCATCAGCTTGCCGTCGGGGCTCACCTTCACCAGGTGTCCGCGATCGCCGTTGTACACGGTGAGCCCGCCGTAGAGGACCGCCCCGTCCGGGAGTGCCACCGGGACGGAGGAGGCCTCGTCGTTCACCCAGACGCTCGGCTTGAGGCCGGTCAAGGGGTCGACGCCGCCGGGCGCGCCCTGCCGGCAGTTGACCAGCACCCCGCAGCCGTCGGAGAGCAGCTCGCGCATCCGGAAGGTCCACTTCGGGGTGAGGTCCGGGTTGAGCGCCACCAGCGAGGAGTCGTTCTGGGCGAAGTGGGCGCGGCTCACCACGAAGACGATGCCACCGGGTCCGATGGCCGGGCCGGAGTTGAAGCCCGGCCGCTGCGAGCCGCAGGTGACGGTCGGGACCGGCGTCGGAGGCGGGTAGGGACCGGAACCGCTCGGATACGTGCTCGGGCATTGATCCGCTGGGGAAGGTGCGCCCGCGACGATGCTCGCGTAGGACACCACGGCCGGCGCGCCCGAGGGCGGGACGCGCACCAGCCATCCCTTCGCGTCCGCGGTGGTGGGCATCAGCGCGTCCAGCTCGACGACGTTGTAGAGGAGGGTGCCGTCGTAATCGATGACCAGCGGGCCGGTGACGTACCGCTGGAGATTCGAGTCGGTGAACGGATTCACCACCACGGGCGTACCGAGCTGCCGGTCGAGACGAGCCACGGTGCCCTGCGCCATCGGCACCCAGACGGTCTGGTCGTGGACCGCGGGTCCGAAGACCGGCTCCCAGCCCTGCACCACCTGCCAGGGCGGCGGCTTCCAGCTGCTCGCGAAGGACGCCTGCGGCGTCAGCGTCCCGGAGACCCAGGCGAGGTGCTTCACGGTCCACACCTGCTGGTCCCAGGCGTCCAGGCCGCAGGGTGCGGGCATGCCCGAGCCCGGCGGCTGGCAGCTGACGTACGTTCCGGACTTCACCTCCATGTAGAGGTCGTCGCCCACGACGATCGGCGAGCCAAAGTGGGCGTAGAGGTCCCCTCCGCTCTCGGCGGTCTCCTGCGGCACGAAGGGATCGAAGACGACGCTCCCGAGCGCGTTCGCGAACCCCTGCGCGGGCACGCAGGCCTGCCCGGTGTGCGCCCAGTTCTGACCCCACTGCGCCCAGTCGCACCCGGCGTCCGCCCGGAGCGGGTCGGAGATGAAGGGCAGCGGCTGCGGAGGGGGCTCCTCCTTGGAGCAACCGGCGACGATGAGCGCGAGCAGCGACAGCGTGAGCAGTGAGCGGGTCATGGGTATCGCCGGGTCCCCCTCCGGCCCGGGGGTTCACACTTCCACCCGGGGACACCCACCCGTCAAGGCGTTGCCCGGGAGTGGCGCTCCGGTCGCGCCGGTTGTAACCCAGGAGCGCCCTGGCGCGTCCTCCCGGGGAGGAGCCGTCCATGTCGAAGCCCGAGACCCCCGAGCCTCCGACCGCCGAGGTGACACCGGAGCCGCTCTACCTCCGCCGGCGCGAGTTCCTGAAGAACGCGGGACTCGGCGTGCTGACCGCGGCGGCGACCGGGGCCGGTCTGGTCACGCTCACCGAGGGCGGACCGGGGCTCGCCCGCGCCGCGGGGAAGGGTCAGCCCGCGCCGGAGCCACCCCCTCTGAAGGTCCTGGGCCGGTACAGCACCGACGAGACGCCGAACCGCTACGAGGACATCACCCACTACAACAACTTCTACGAGTTCGGGACCGACAAGACCGACCCCGCAGCGAACTCCGGCACGCTGAAGCCCCGTCCGTGGACGGTGACCGTCGACGGGCTGGTGAAGAAGCCGCTCACCGTCGACATCGACGACCTGCTCAGGTGGTTCCCCCTCGAGGAGCGCATCTACCGGATGCGCTGCGTGGAGGCCTGGAGCATGGTCATTCCCTGGCTGGGCTTCCCGCTGGGGGACTTCGTGAAGCGGGTCGAGCCGCTCGGCTCGGCGAAGTACGTGGCCTTCCAGACGCTGCTGGACCCGAAGCAGATGCCGGGAGAGCGGGCGCACATCCTCGACTGGCCCTACGTCGAGGGCCTGAGGATGGACGAGGCCACCCATCCGCTCGCCCTGCTCGTCGCCGGCCTGTACGGGAAGGCGCTGCCCAACCAGAACGGCGCGCCGCTGCGGCTGGTCGTCCCCTGGAAGTACGGCTTCAAGGGCATCAAGAGCATCGTGAAGATCAGCTTCGTCGAGAAGCAGCCACCCACCACCTGGTCCCTGGAGGCCCCGAGCGAGTACGGCTTCTACGCCAACGTGAACCCCGCGGTGTCGCATCCGCGCTGGAGCCAGGCCACCGAGCGGCGCGTCGGCGAGTTCGAGCGCCGCAAGACGCTGCCCTTCAATGGCTACGGCGGCGAGGTCGCCCAGATGTATGCGGGTCTGGACCCGAAGACGCTCTACTGATCGATGGCTCCGCGCCGCCCGCCACTTCCCTGGCTGAAGCCGGGCCTGTTCGCCGGAGCGCTGATCCCGCTCGCGGTCATCCTCTGGCGCACGGCGCACCGGACGCTCGGGGCGGACCCGGTGGCCACCGGCCTGAACCAGCTCGGATACCTCGCGCTGGTGTTCCTCGTCTCCTCGCTGGCCTGCACCCCGGTGAAGCTCCTGACCGGCTGGACCTGGCCCATCCGCATCCGGCGGATGCTGGGGCTGTTCGCCGCCTTCTACGCCGCGCTCCACCTGACGACCTACGTGGCGATCGACCAGCAGCTCGACTGGGCGGTGCTCTGGGGCGACGTCACCCAGCGGAAGTTCATGGTCGTCGGCTTCCTGGCCTTCCTGTGCCTCCTGCCCCTGGTCTGGACCAGCACCGACGCCTCGGTCCGGCGGCTGGGCTTCCAGCGGTGGAAGGCGCTGCACCGGCTGGCCTACGTGGCCGGCGTGCTGGCGGTCGTCCACTTCATCTGGCGAGTGAAGGCGGACACGCGGGTGCCGCTCACCTGGGCGGCGATCCTCGCTGCGCTCTTCCTCGTTCGCGTGGCCGACGCGGTCCGGACCCGCCGCCGGAAGCGGGCCCGGCAAGTGGTGGCCGCACCCTCGGTGGACGTGGGGACACCCGGATAGGGCAGTCGCGCCGTCCGGCCCGGGAGTGTGCGACGCTCGTCCCGGAGAGTCTCGCCATGCCCGATGACCGTGGCCCCTTTCTCGCCTGGCAGTGGTCGCGCTACCCGCCGACCCACCGGGACCGCCGGAACCTCTTGGTACACGCCCTCACCGTTCCGGTGTTCCAGGCCGGGACGGTGGCGCTGGTCACCGCGCCCTTCGTGAGCGGCTGGCTGGCCCTTGCCGGGGCCGTGGCGATCGCCGCCGTCATGGGCGTCCAGGGACGCACCCACCGGCTGGAGCGCCTGCCGCCCTCGCCGTTCCGCGGACCTGGCGACGTGGTGGCCCGCTTCTTCGCCGAGCAGTGGGTGACCTTCCCGCGCTACGTCGCCAGCGGCGAGTTCGGCCGGGCCTGGCGTGGCGAGGCGCCATCCGCCGTCTAGCAAGGGCGCCCGGGACGGAGAGCGTTGCCCACTCGCCTCGTCTGAACGTATGTTCAGCCAGCCATGGAACGGGCCGAGCTTCTGGCGATGGTGAAGCGCCTCGGCGCCGAGTTCCGGCGGCGGGGAATGCACGGGCATCTCGGGCCGCTCCGCCTCTACTGGCTCGCGCTCCGGCACGACCTGGTGCAGCCCGAACGGCACGGGCTGCACGTGCAGCTGTCGGAGGAGATGGTGGTCGAGTGGTTCAAGCTCCTCCGGCTGCCTCCGTACGAGCGGGCCTACCCGGTGCAGCCGCCGGGCGCGCGTTGCCCGGGCTGTCCACCCGCCGACGGGCCGGCGGTGGAGGTGGTGACCGAGCGGACCTTCCCCGAGGGAAGGAAGGTCGCCTGCGTCACCTGCCGCACCGCCTGGCTGGAGCTCGAGCCGCGCACGCGGATGGGCCGCGGCTCGGATGCCCCGGCGAGGAAGCTGTCCTAGCGTCGCGCGCCGCATGGCGCGGGCACGGCAGGTGGTGGTGGTGGGCTCGGGGCACAACGCGCTGGTCTGTGCCTGCTACCTCGCGCGGGCGGGGCACCGGGTCACCGTGCTGGAGCGCTCGAGCCAGGTGGGCGGGGCGGTCTGCACCGAGGAGCTGCATCCCGGCTTCCTCCACGACGTGGGCAGCTCCGTCCACATCCTGATCCACGCCACGCCCATCGTGGACGAGCTGCAGCTCGGCCAGCACGGGCTCGAGTATCTGGAGATGGACCCCTGGGCCTACTACCCCACCCCCGGCGGTCCTCACCTCGCGTTCTACCGGGACGTCGACCGGACCTGCGACTCGATCGCCCGGGTGAGCGCGGAGGATGCCGAAGCCTACCGGCGCTTCGTCGCGGACTGGGCGCCGCTCTCCGAGGCGGTGTTCCGGCTGTTCCAGGAGCCGCCGACGCCGGTGGCGCTCGGGCGGCGCTTCTTCGGGGTGCCCGGACCCCGGCGGCCGGTGGCGGCGGGGCTGCAGGAGATCCTCCACGGCTACGGCGACGTCATCGCACGGAGGTTCCGCTCCGCTCCGGTCCGCACCGCGCTCCTCTGGCTCGCCGCGCAGTCCGGCCCGGGCCCCGACGAGCGGGCCTCGGCACCCTTCGTCGGCTGGCACGCGGTGGTACACCGCACCGGCGCGAAGCGTCCGCGCGACGGGTCGGGGATGCTCACCCGGGCGCTCGGCCGGCGGCTGGTGGAAGAGGGCGGAGCCGTGCGCACCGGGGCGGCCGTGGAGCGGATCGAGGTCCGCGACGGGCGGGTCCGCGGGGTGAGGCTCGCCGGCGGCGAGCGCCTGGAGGCGGAGCTGGTCGTCTCCGGCGCGCACGTGCGGACCACCCTGCTCGAGCTGCTCGACGCCGAGCACCTTCCCTCCTCGGTCCGGGACGAGGTCGTGGCCACCCGAGTGGGCAACGGGTTCGGGATGGCGGTCCGCTGCTCCACCGACGCGCTGCCGGAGTACCCCGGCGAGCCTGCGGGCGACGTGGCGGGGCGGCACGCGGGGATGCAGCTGCTCGCGCGGTCGGAGGAGACGGTGCGGCGGGCCCACGCCGAGTTCCTGCTGGGCCGGAGCGCGTCCGAGCCGCAGCTCATCGCCATGACGCCCTCAGCGCTGGACCCGGGGCTGGCGCCGCCCGGCAGGCACGTCTGCTCCCTATGGAGCCAGTACCACCCCTACGCGCTCTCGGGCGGAGAGAGCTGGGACGACGTCCGGGAGCGCGAGGCGGACCGCATCCTCGAGCAGCTGTTCCGCTTCGCCCCCAACATGCGCGGCCACGTCCTCCACCGGCACGTCCAGTCGCCGCTGGACCTGGAGCGGCGGTTCGGGCTGCTCCAGGGGAACGTGATGCACCTCGAGATGACGGTGGATCAGATGTTCGCCTTCCGGCCGACGCCCTCGCTCTCGAGGTACCGGACGCCGGTGCGCGGGCTGTACCTCACCGGGGCGAGCACCCATCCGGGGGGCGGCGTCTTCGGGGCCTCGGGCCTCGCCTGCGCACGGACCGTGCTCCGCGACCTGTGACCATGCGCGGAAGGAACATCGGCCATGAGCGGAACGAATGAACCGGAATGCGCAGCGGCGGCTCCCACGGCGCGGCTGTAAGAAGGAGAGGGGTGGTGCGTGAACGTCGTCATGCAGACGACCACTGAGAGCGACGGCGCGGTGGACCGGGACCCGGTGTGCGGGATGCGCGTGGATCCGCTGCATCCGAAGGGCGGCTCGTTGGAGCACGCCGGGAAGAGGTACGGCTTCTGCAATCCGCGGTGCCGGCAGCGATTCGCCGCGGACCCGGAGCGCTACCTCGCCCGGGAGTCGCCCGCCGCCGGCATGGAGGCGCACGGAGCGCACCGTCCTGCCGCGCCCGCGGCGCCGGTCCCGGCCAGCGGGGGCCCGTGGACCTGCCCGATGCACCCGGAGATCGCGCGCGACGCCCCGGGCACCTGCCCCATCTGCGGGATGGCGCTCGAGCCGCGGACCGTCACCCTCGACGAACCCGCCAACCCCGAGCTCGCGGACATGCAGCGGCGCCTCGTCGTCGCCGCACCCTTCACCGCGGTGCTCCTCCTCGCCGGGATGGGGGCGATGTTCGGCTGGCAGCCCCCGGAGTGGTTCGGCTGGCTCGAGCTTGTGCTCGCCACCCCGGTGGTCCTCTGGGCGGGGGCCCCGTTCTTCCGGCGGGCGGCCGACGCGTTCCGGAACCGGAGCCCGAACATGTTCACGCTCATCGGGCTGGGCGTGGGCGTGGCGTACGGGTTCAGCGTCGTCGCCACGCTGGCCCCGGGCTGGTTCTCCGAGGCCTTCCGCGGCCACGACGGTCGGGTGAGCGTGTACTTCGAGCCGGCGGCGGGCATCGTCGCCCTGGTCCTGGTGGGGCAGGTGCTCGAGCTCCGCGCCCGTGCGGCGACCGGTGGCGCGCTCCGTGCCCTCCTGAGGCTCCAGCCCATGGTCGCCCGCAGGGTCGAGGGAGACGTCGAGCGCGACGTGCCGCTCGCCGAGGTGCGGGTGGGCGACGTCCTTCGGGTCCGGCCCGGGGAGAAGGTCCCCGTGGACGGCACCGTCGTCGAGGGGCGGACGAGCATCGACGAGTCGCTGGTCACCGGCGAGCCCATGCCGGTGGAGAAGGGCCCGGGCGACTCGCTCACCGGGGGCACGCTCAACCAGCAGGGGAGCGTCCGGATGCGCGCCGAGCGCGTGGGCGCGGACACGCTCCTCGCCGGCATCGTCCGCCTCGTGGGCGAGGCGCAGCGGAGCCGGGCGCCGGTGCAGCTGCTCGCGGACCGGGTGTCGGCGGTCTTCGTCCCGGCGGTGGTGGTGACCGCGGTGGTGACGGCCCTCGTCTGGGCGCTGGTGGGCCCCGAGCCGCGCCTGGCGCACGCGGTGGTGAACGGCGTCGCCGTGCTGATCATCGCCTGCCCGTGCGCGCTCGGGCTCGCCACCCCGATGGCGGTGATGGTCGGGACCGGTCGGGGGGCGCACGCCGGCGTGCTCTTCCGCAACGCCGCGGCCCTGGAGCGTCTGGAGCGGGCCGACACGCTGGTCGTGGACAAGACCGGGACGCTGACCGAGGGGCGGCCGGTCCTGGTGGAGGTCCACGCGGTCGCCGGCGCGACCGAGCGCGACGTGCTCGGCCTGGCGGCGTCGGTCGAGACGGGCAGCGAGCACCCGCTGGCCGCGGCCATCCTCGACGGCGCGCGGAGCCGCGGGCTCTCCCTGGAACCGGTGACCGACTTCCGCGCCCAGCCGGGGAGGGGTGCCCGGGGCCGGGTCGGCACGCGCGAGGTGGTGGTGGACCGCGAGGCGATGGGGCCCGAGGGTACGTCCGGCGCCGCCGAGCTGGTCTCGCTCGCCCGGAGCTGGCGCGAGCGCGGCCGCACCGTGGCCTTCGTCGCCATCGACGGCCGGTCCGCGGGCGCGCTGGCGATCGAGGACCCCATCAAGGAGTCGGCCCGCGCGGCGCTGGCCGACCTCGGCCGCGAGGGCATTCGCGTCGTCATCGCCACCGGCGACCACGCCTCCACCGCGCAGTCGGTGGCGAGGAGCCTCGGCATCGACGAGGTCCACGCCGGGCTGCTCCCCGGGGAGAAGGCGGCGCTGGTGGCCGGGCTGCAGAAGGCGGGCCGGGTGGTGGCGATGGCCGGGGACGGCGTGAACGACGCGCCCGCGCTCGCGCAGGCGGACGTGGGCATCGCCATGGGCACCGGCACCGACGTCGCGATGCAGAGCGCCGGGGTGACGCTGGTCTCCGGAGATCTCCGCGGCGTGGTCCGGGCGCGGCGGCTCAGCCGGGCCACGGTGCGGAACATCCGCCAGAACCTGGCCTTCGCCTTCGGCTACAACGTGCTCGGTGTCCCGGTCGCCGCGGGGGTGCTCTATCCCCTCCTCGGCTGGCTGATGAGCCCGATGCTGGCGAGCGCGGCGATGTCGCTGAGCTCGGTCTCGGTCATCGGTAACGCGCTGCGGCTCCGGCGGGTGGAGCTGTCGCGAGGAGGGCGGGCGTGAGTCAGGCGCTCTTCACCACCGTCGAGGCGCTGGGGGAGGAACGGAGCTGGGCGGGGCGCCGCTACCTCGAGTTCCTCCGGTTTCCAGACCTGAGCGCCGGCCTCTACCGCCTGGAGGTGGGCGAGGCCGATCCGCAGGAGCCGCACGGAGAGGACGAGGTGTACGTCGTCGTCCGCGGCCGCTGCCGGTTCCGGGCCGGCGGCGAGGAGCGCGAGGTCGGACCGGGGTCGGTTCTCTTCGTCCCGGCGCGGCTGGAGCACCGCTTCGTCGACATCCGGGAGACGCTCGAGACCCTGGTGTTCTTCGGCCCCGCGGAGGGCTCGCGCGACTGATGCCTCAGCCCGTGCGGAGCGGGGCGACGAGCCGGACGACCGGCGCCCGCCGGATCCGCTGGTCGTAGGACGGGTGGCGAAGAAGGAAGAACCGCCTCCTCGCGTCGGGATCCGCGGCGAACGCGGGGTCGCGCAGCCGCTCCTCGAACTCCGCCCGGAGCGCGGCGTTCTTCCGGAGCTCGGCCTCGGCCCAGGGCTCGAGCAGGTACGGCTCGACGTACTCCTGCTGCTGGAAGGCGGCGTTGAACGTTCCCCAGGCGAGGAGGGAGTCGGGGCCGGCCGGCTCGAGCAGGTGCGCGGCGAGCTCGGCACGGGTCTGGGCGAGCGGGACGACGAGCGTGCCGCGGGGCAGGACCGTGGCCTCGGGCGGCGCCCAGGTGCCCAGGGGCTCCAGCCGCTGGCGCCCCTCGTAGGGCGCGCCGGCCGGCCGGAGATCGGACAGCGCGAGGATGGAGACCCGTGTCCTCGCCGGACGCCGCAGGGTCCGGTGCTCGATGCCGTGGAGGTCGAGCGTGGGGATGATCGTCGCGGCCCAGCCAGGCGGCACGGCCCAGCCGCCCCGGGGCAGCTCCACCTGGACGCTCGCCGTGACGCGGTTCCGCAGCGGCACCCGCCACACCTCCGGCCGCTCGAGGTGGAAGCGGAGGTAGCTGCCGCCGGTCGCCGGGGAGGGCGCGCGGTCATAGGCGTAAGCGGGGAACTCGAGGGTCACCGTCTCGTCGGTCGCCGCGAAGGCCAGGTCGAGCCCGGCGGGTGGCCTGCGCGCGGTGTCCCGGTCGAGCCGGTGCATCCGCGTGCGCCAGTCGCGGCGGTGCCGGCGGAGCGAGCCCAGCGTCGCCGCGAGCACGTCGCGAGTGGTGATGACCCGGGTCCGGTAGTCCTTCCAGCTGTGGGTCTCGACCAGCACCGCCAGCCGGTGCCGGAGCCCCCAGTAGGTGTGCGAGAAGCGCGGTGGGTACACCGTCCGCGAGAAGCCCGACGCCGGGTCGTCGTCCCGCACGAGCAAGGGGTAGAAGTCGAGCGGCAGGTGCCCGCCGGCGCGCAGCTCGGCGTGGATCTCGTCCTGGAGCACCTGGGCCAGCGCCTGCATCGGCGGGGGGCCCTCGAGGAGCGGGGCGACGAGCAGCGACACGTCGGGCAGGAAGTGCGCGCCGTCGGTGACGTGCAGGTCGAGGAACACCAGCGGGTCCCAGGCCACCAGCCGCGGGAGGAGCGCCTGCATCTCGGGCGCGTCGGCCTTCATCCAGTCGCGGTTGAGGTTCAGGTTGCGGGCATTGCTCCGCCACCCCTGCTCGCGCGGGCCGTTCTGGTTGGGGCGGTGGTGGGGCGAGGCGTGCTCGTGCCCGTCGGGATTGAAGAGGGGGACGAAGACGAAGGTCACCTCGCCGAGCACCCCCGGGAGCGCGGTGCCCTCGAGCAGCTCCCGTAGCAGCTGGAAGCCGGCGTCCTTCCCGTCGATCTCCCCGGGGTGGATACCGGCGTTGGCGAAGAGCACCGGACGCCCCCGGCGCCGTGCCCGCTCGGGGGTGAGCGTGCCGTCGTCGCTCGCGGCGAGCATCCACAGCGGGCGGCCCTCCGGGGTGGTCCCGAAGCGCTCGGCGCGGACGCGACCCGGGAAGCGGCGGAGGAAGGCACGGACCAGCGTGTCCACCTCGGCCGCCCGGCCGGACTCCGCGTAGTGGGTGCGCTCGGCGTGGGTCTGGAGGGAGGGCGAGGCGGAGGGCATGGAGGCGGCGCAGTCTGGACGAGAACCGAGGTCCGGCGCACCGATGAACTGGAGCGGCGGACGCCGCCGCCCGTCCGGGTTCAGCCCCCCGCACCAGGCTCAGCCGAGGGGCAGCGTGGGCTGGAGCGCGCCCTCGTGCTCGAGGAGCCAGCGCTTGCGCTCGAGGCCGCCGCCGAAGCCGGTCAGCCCTCCGTCGGAGCCGATGACCCGGTGGCAGGGGACCACCAGCGGCACCGGGTTCTGTCCGTTGGCGGCGCCGACCGCGCGGGTGGCGCGCGGATCGCCGAGCTCGGTGGCGAGCCGGAGATAGGTCCAGGTCGTCCCGACCGGGATGCGTCGCAGCGCCTCCCAGGCGCGGCGCTGGAACTCGGTGCCGTAGAGGCGGATCGGCACCGGGAGGAGCGCCTCCAGGTCGCCGGCGAAGAAGCGCCGCAGGGCGCTCGCCGCGCCGGCGGGGTCCGGCCCTCGAACCTCCTCGACCGCGCCGAGCGCGCGGGCCGCCCACGTCCGGAGCGGCTCGAGCCCATCGAACGTCACGCCGACCAGCACGCCGCCCTCGGCCCCGAGCCCCAGTGGACCGATGGGCGAATCGACGACGGCCACCTCGAGACGCCTCACGCGACGCCCTCCGACCAGAGCCACAGCGTGGCGTAGCCGCGCCACGGACGCCAGCGCTCGGCCCGCCGCTCCACCTCGCGCGCGCTCGCCAGCCGGCGCCCCTGCCCGAGCGCTCGCCGCAACCCCAGGTCCGCGGCGGGGAGCGCGTCGGGATCGCCGAGCGCGCGCAGCGCGACGATGGAGGCCGTCCAGGCGCCGATGCCGCGGATGGACCGGAGCGCCGCCTCGACCCGCTCGAGCGGCCAGCTGCCGTCGAGGCGCAACGCTCCCGAGCAGACCGCGGAGGCGAGCGCGCGGATCACCGGGGCCCTCAGGCGAAGGCCGGGAACGTCCTCCAGGGGGGCCGAGGCCAGCACCTCCGGCGAGGGGAAGCCGCGCCAGGGGCCTCCGGGCAGCCCGGGCCAGGACGTGCCGAGCACCTCGACGAGGCGCCGGGCGACCGTGACTGCCGCGGCGACGGAGATCTGCTGGCCGATGATGGCGCGCACCGCGGTCTCGAACGGCTCCCAGGCACCCGGGACGCGCAGCCCCGGGCGTCGCGCCATCGCGCGGCGAAGACGTGCATCGACGGAGAGCGCGGCGCGGACCCGGCGGACGTCGGTCCGGGTGTCGAAGAGCCGCTCGAGGCGCGCGCGGGTCGGGGCATCGAGCGGCGCGGGCGCGTCCACCTCGAGCCCGCCGCGGCGGGCGTGCACGCGCACGAGCGCGGGTCTCCCGGCGAGCAGGGTCGCGCGTTCCCACGTCGAGTCCTCGACGCGCTCGACGCCGGGGAGCGCGCGGGCGCCGAGGAAGGAGAGCACCCAGCCGGCGTCGTACGGAGCGGTCACCACGAGCCTCTCGCGCATCGGCCTCGAGCGTGGCGGACAGTCGTCGCCCATGTCGTGTCGGTTCCTGTACGCGCAGGTGACCCACGAACCCAGGTTCAGTGGGTCTCGCCTACATCGTGAACAGAATTATCGCGTCCGGACAGGCACAGACGAGCGCGTGCTAGCCCTCGCCGAGCACGGACGGGCCCGGGCTGAAACCGGGGAACACCGCTGCAGCATCGCGGACGCCGAGCTGCGCGCGCGCCGACTCCCAGAGCACCGAGCGCACGTCGGTGCCGATGGCGAGGTCGCGCTCCTCGAAGAGCTGTGCGCGGTCCATGCCGCGGTAGCCGCCGAGGACCCGGCCGCCGCGCACGCCTCCGCCGAGGACCAGCATCATCGAGGCGGTGCCGTGGTCGGTCCCCCGGTTGCCGTTCTCGCGCGCGGTGCGGCCGAACTCGGTCATCACCACCACCCGCGTGTCCCCCCAGCGGGCTCCGAGATCGCGTGCGAACGCGGCCAGCGCGCCCCCGAGCTCGGACAGCCGGGTGGCGAGCTGTCCCTTCTCCGCGCCCTCTCCGACGTGCGTGTCCCAGCCGCCCATGTCGGTGACCGCGACCTGCAGGCCCACGCCGGAGCGGATGAGCCGGGCGACGTCCTGGAGACGGCGGGCGATGGGCGCGGTTCCGTACTGCGCGCCGTTGTCCGGAGGCAGCTGGGCGAGCTTCGCCGAGCCGGCCTCGCGCAGCGCCTCGAACGTCTCCATGCCGGTGGTCCGCAGCGCGGTGTCCACCGCCTGCGCGTAGAGCGCGTCGAAGGCGCCGCTGCCCCCCGGGCCAGCGGGGAGACGGAACTGGCCGAGCGACGACATCGCCACCGCGGGAGCGTCGCCCACCAGCATCCGGGGAAGAGTGGGCTGCACCGCCACGACGCGGAAGGCGCCCTCGGGGCCGGACGCGCGCTGCACCGCGCGGTTGAGCCACCCGTCGGCGGTGGACTTGGTGCCCGGGGTTCCGCTCTCGCAGAAGTCCTGGGCATCGAAGTGCGACCGGGTGGCCCCGGGCAGGCCCGCGGCGTGGACGATGGCCAGCGTCCTTTCGCTCCACAGGGGAAGCAGCGGGGCCAGGGCGGGGTGCAGCCCGAAGACGTCGTCGAGCCGCAGCACCCCGCCGTCGCTCCCCGGGGGCGCGAGGGCGATCGTCGGCCGGGCGGCACGGTAGGCGGGGTCGCCCACCGGCGGGACGATGGAGAGGCCGTCGGCGCCGCCCCGGAGGAAGATCAGCACCAGCGTCCGTCCGGTGCCCGGGGGAGACGCGGCGAGCGCCCGTCCGAGGAACCCGGGCACGGAGCCCAGGGCGGCGAGCGCGCCGGCCGAGCGGAGGAAGAGGCGACGGGAGAAGGTGCTCATTGCTTCTGGAACTCCGGGGAGCCGAGGAGGAGCCCCACCAGGCGCGCGGCGTCGACGGGCCGGCGCTCGTCGTAGGTCATCCCCTCGGGGACTCCCACGGCGGCGAGCACCGTCGCCCGGGTCTCGGACCCGAGCGGCCGGTGGAGGACGGCGCGCGCGATCCGGTCCACCACCTCGTCGGGCGTCCCGTCGACCGGCGGCAGGGGAACCTCGGTGCCGGTGAGGCGGCCCGAGGCGAGGCGGAGCCCGAAGTCGATGCGGGCGACCAGCGCCCCCGGATTCACCCACGGTTGCGCGACCTCGGGCCATCCAGTCGGAGGCTGCGCCCGGTAGGGTGGCTGGCCCATCCGGTTGAGGGCCTGCACCATCGGAAGATCTCCGGCGGTGGTCCCGCCGAGGGCGCGCACCGCCGACACGGTGAACTCCAGCGGCGTCTTCACCTTGCTGCCCCGGGCGGTGTCGCTCCAGAACTCCGGGCTCTCGAACAGCGCCCGGTAGGTCGCGGTCAGGTCCCCGTTCGTGCGGAGGAAGACCTGGGCCACCCGCTCGACCAGCTCCGGCGGCGGCGAGTCCATCACGAACTTCTGCGCCAGCTTGCGCGCGAGGAAGTGGGCAGTCGACGGGTGGGTCGCGAGCAGGTCGAGCACGCGCTCGCCGTCCTCCATCCCCCCGCCGCCGGCGATGTCGTGCCCCAGGACGCGCTTCGCGCCGCGGTCGTGCGCCGCGGGATGGAACTCGAAGGTGCCCTCCTCGTTGGGCTTGCGGATGCCCCAGCCGGTGAAGCAGCGGGCCACCTCGCGGACGTCCGCCTGGGTGTAGCCGCCGTCGACGCCGAGGGTATGCAGCTCGAGCAGCTCGCGGGCGTAGTTCTCGTTCAGCCCGAGCCGTCCGCGCTTCGGCGCCGAGAAGCCCTCGCGGGTCGACATCCAGTTGTCGAGGTAGAAGAGCATCGCCGGGTGGTGCGCCACGGCGCCGAGCAGGTCCCGGAAGCTGCCGAAGAGGTGGGGGCGAATCGCCTCCCGCTCGTAGGGCGAGACCATCCAGCGGACCGCGCCCTTGTCGGCGGACACGTTGAAGTGGTTGAACCAGAAGTCGACCAGGGTCTCCTGGAGCTGCCGCCGGCTCTCGGTCGCGCGGATGAGCCGGGCGGCGATCAGCTCGGCTCCTACCTGCCGGGGCAGATGGAACGGGTCCACCACCCCGGCGAGCTCCGCCCGGAGCGCCTCGGGGGTCTTGCCCTCGATGGAGACCCCCTTCGCCGCCGCCACCTTCCTCGCCCGGGGGTACTCGGCCACCAGCTCGGCCGTGCTCATCCGGAGCGAGGGGAAGTCGGCGAGGTGGCGGTCCACCCGGGAGTCGTCGATGTCCGCCGGCCGGAGCTGCCAGGCGATCCACGCCGCGGGGCCCATCTCCTCGACCTGGCGGAGGTCGGCGGGCGACGGTCCGTAGGCGAGCCGATCCAGCACGTGCACCGCCTGCTGCTCGTTCGAGGCCTGGACCGCCGGAAGCTGCAGCGCCTTTGCGCCTGCCGCGCTTGCCGGTGCCGTCGCGGTCCCGGGGGAAGCCGTGGCACAGCCGAGGAGCAGCACCGCGCCGAGGAGGAGGAAGCGCATCCCGTCCCTCCTGAACACCGCCCGACCCCCCGGAGTTACCCCGCCGGGGTCACGCGGCTGTGGCACACGCAACGCGTCAATGCGACAGTCGGCCCCATGGACCGACCGACCGTCCGGGCACCGGGCCTGGCCCTCTGCGCCGCCGTCCTCCTCCTTCCCGCAGGCGCCTGGGCCCAGGCGACCGAGGCCCACGCCGACACCGGCGACACCGCCTGGATGCTGATCAGCGCCGCCCTGGTGCTGCTGATGACACCGGGGCTGGCGCTCTTCTACGGCGGGATGGTCCGGCGAAAGAACGTCCTCGCCACCCTGATGTACAGCCACTTCGCGCTGGCCCTGGTGACGGTGCAGTGGGTGCTCTTCGGCTACTCGCTGACCTTCGGGAAGACGCATGGCGGGCTCATCGGCGGCTTCGACAACGTGCTGCTCAACGGGGTGGTGGGCGGGCTGAAGGGCAGCGTCCCGGCGCTGGTCTTCATGGCCTTCCAGATGAAGTTCGCGATCATCACCCCCGCCCTGATCAGCGGCGCGTTCGTCGAGCGGATGAAGTTCAGCGGCTACGTGCTCTTCACCCTCCTCTGGAGCACGCTGGTCTACGACCCGATCGCCCACTGGGTGTGGGCCGATGGCGGATGGATGTCCAACCTCGGGGTGCTCGACTTCGCCGGTGGCACCGTCGTGCACTGGACCGCCGGCGTCTCGGCGCTGGTCTGCGCGCTGTTCATCGGCAAGCGGGTCGGGTTTGGACGCGACAAGTTCATCCCCCACGACCTTCCGATGACCATCACCGGGGCGGGCCTGCTCTGGTTCGGGTGGTTCGGCTTCAATGCCGGGAGCGCGCTGGCCGCGGGGCAGACGGCGGCGCTGGCCTTCGTCAACACGCACATCGCGGCGGCCTCGGCGGCGATGGCCTGGGTGCTCGCGGAGTGGCGATTCCGTCGCAAGCCCACCCTGCTGGGCTTCGTCTCCGGCCTGGTGGCTGGCCTGGTGGCCATCACGCCGGCGGCCGGCTTCGTGTCGCCCGCCGCGTCGCTGATCATCGGCGCGTTGGCGGGCCTCGTCTGCTGGGGAGCGGTCCAGCTCAAGGAGCGGCGCTTCCACTACGACGACTCGCTCGATGCCTGGGGCGTGCACGGGGTCGGGGGAATGCTAGGGGCGTTGCTGGTGGGCGTCTTCTCCCGGAAGGTGCTCAATCCATCGGGTGGCGCGGACGGGCTCCTGGCCGGCGACCCGTCGCTCCTGTGGAAGCAGGCGGTGGGTCTGCTCGCCGCCGGCGCGTACGCGGTCGTCGTGACGCTGGGCATCCTCTTCGTCGTCGACCGCGTCGTGGGGTTGAGGGTGCCCGAGGACGAGGAGCGCGAGGGGCTCGACGCCACCCAGCACGGCGAGGCCGCCTACACCTCCTGAGCCCCGAGCGGCGAGCGGCGGCGATCGAACGCCGCGGCCCAGGGGACCAGGAGCCACATCGCGAGCGCGGTCCAGGCGAGGGCGGTCACCGACGGCGGCGGCGGCCCGAGGAGGTTCACGACCTCCGCCAGGACGAGGAAGGCGACGAAGGCGACCATTCCCCAGCGCCCGCCGGGACTCCGGGGCACCGTGCTCCGGACGTAGAGGAAGAGGCCGCCGAAGAAGAAGAGGGCCTCGAGCGCGAGCGCCACCGCGGGCACATCCCAGAGCCCGAATCCCACTCGCGTCTCGAGGCCCGGGACGAGCTGGAGATCCGGGCGGTGGACCAGCAGATCGAGGAACCAGTGGCTGGCGACGCAGGCCGCGACGACGGCTCCTGCCCGTCCTCCCCAGCGCCACGCCGCGACGCCACCCAGCACCAGCGCCCAGACCACCGCCGCGGCGAGGGAGTGCGTCCAGGGGTAGTGCTCGAAGTCCAGAGGGGTGAGGCGGGTGAACCCCGGGGCGATCCGCACGCGTTCCCAGCCGAGCAGAAGGAAGATCGGCCATACCAGGTCCACCCACTGGGCGGCGAGGACCAGGAGCCCGAGCGAGGTGCGTGGGCTCGCTCTCTTCGCCGCGAACGCGACACCGAAATGTCCGATGAACATGTGCCCCCGAGCATGCCCCAACTCGGGGGTGCGCGGTGGGCGCGCGCTACTGGGTCACCGGCGTGCGGGTGCAGTCGTAGGTCAGCGTGATGCGCCCGCTCGGCGCGGCGACCATCTCGAAGTCCGACACCTGGAGCGCCGCGAGATCGTGCGAGCCGAGGTAGGCGGCCGCCGACTGATCCATGGTGAGGGGGATGTTCCCTCCGTCGGCGAGGATCATCCCGTAGGTCTGGAGCGCGACGGCGACGGCGCGGGCGGCGGCGCTGGGAAGAACCGAGAGGTCGAAGCTGGACCGGAGCCGGAAGCGCGCTCCGTAGGGTGGATAGAGCGCGTCCCCCCCGGGGGCGCCGGCATGCGTGGCCGGGTGCACGTAGACGCCGGCGGCCATCCGGGGATTGGGCAGGATGAAGCGGAGCGCATGGGGCACCACGCCGGCCTGCAGCTCGGCGCCGGTGACCAGGAGCGGGGCGATGGGGAGCCCGGCGGCGTCGGCGCTGGTGCACTGATCGCCGCGGCTGTAGGGGGTGCCCGCCTGCCAGTAGTCGTGGTCGAGGTCCCAGACGACGGCGCAGATGGTGTTGAAGGGCGAGCCGTTCGCCTGACCGCCGGCGATGTTGGCCTGGTACAGCTCGTAGAGGCGCCGGCCCTGATACACGAGGAGGTGGCAGTCGTTGCGCGAGGTGTCGCAGGCGTAGCTGGTGGAGCCCTCGGTCGTCCCGTCCGGGGGGACCGGCACCGGAAGCTGGTCGCAATCCGGCGTGTAGTAGCCCGAGGCGGGGGTGAACGCCCGCGGCTGCACCGTCGAGTCGGCGTGGAGCACGTCGAAGCTGAAGTCGATCTGCATCGGGCCCGATCCCCAGCCCGCGTCCGCGAGGTGGGCGATGATCTGCGCCGAGCTCGGGTCGAGCGCCGCGCCGGACACGTCCTGGTAGAGGGTCGAGCTCGCCGGGAAGCGATCTCCCGTCGGGCCTCCGGCGTCCGGGGGGCCGCCGTCGGGCTTGCCGGCGTCGGGCGTTCCTCCGCTGCCGCCGTCCGTGCCTCCCCCGTCCGGCGATCCTCCGTCACCGCTGCCGGCGTCGATCGGGAGCTGGACCGCGGGAAGACCGGACGGGCCGAGGATCTGCCCGCTGCACGCTGCGAGTGCGAGCGCCGCCGCGCGGAGCAGCGTCTTGCGCGCGAAGCAGGCACCGGGGCGTCTTGCGAGCATGGCCGAGACGTCGACTGTACCGACGACCGGTCGGAGGACGAGAGGCACCGGCATGCGCCCGTGTGGGACAGCGCCCGGGGTCTACGCGCCGGATCGGTACACCCGCTGGACGTACTCGGACATCATCCGCGCGGTGGTGAAGCGGGCCCCTGCGATCCGCAGCGAGTCCTTCATCCGCCGCACCCAGCCGACGGGGATTCCGGCGGCGTCGCGCTCGTGGAAGGTGGGGACCACCTCGCGCTCGAGGAGATCGTAGAGCGTGCTCGCATCGCGAACGTCGCGCGCCTCCTCGTCCTGCGCGTCGTCGTCGGGGATCGCCCAGCCGTTGAACCGGTCGTAGGCCTCGGGCCACCAGCCGTCGAGCACGCTCAGGTTCAGCCCGCCGTTGAGCGCCGCTTTCATCCCGCTGGTGCCGCTGGCCTCGTTCGGCGGCCGGGGGAGGTTGAGCCACACGTCGCAGCCGGCCACCAGCTGCTCGGCCGTCCGCAGGTCGTAGTCCTCCAGGAAGGCCACCGAGCCCGTCGCTCCCGCGGCGTCCTTGAGCTCGAAGATCCGCTGGACCAGCCGCTTCGCCCCGTCGTCGGAGGGATGTGCCTTGCCGGAGATGACCAGCTGCAGCCGGCGCGGGCCGTGGAGGAGGGCCAGCGCCCGGGGCGGATCGCAGATCAGGAGGTCCAGCCGCTTGTAGGAGGCGACCCGCCTCGCGAAGCCGAGGGTGAGCACCGCGGGATCGAAGTGGCGCGCCGCGGCCTCGACGTAGGGAATGTCCTCCCCGCGCGCGAGGCGGTCCTGGACGGTCTTGTGGCGGACGAACTCCACCAGCCGTGACCGGAGGGCGTTCCGCGCCGCCCAGAGCTCCGCCGCGGGGATGCCCTCGACCGCGGCCCAGGCGCGCGGGTCTCCCATTCTCCAGCTCGGCGGGAGGTAGCGGTCGAGCAACGCCTGCAGCGGGGGAGCGATCCAGCTCGGGGCGTGCACCCCGTTGGTGACGTCGAGGATCGGGACCTCCGTCTCGGCCTTCCCCGGCCAGAGCTTCTGCCACATCGCCCGGGCGACCTCGCCGTGTCGTGCGCTCACCGCGTTGGCGGTCCGGCTGGTCCGCAGCGCGAGCTCAGTCACCCCGAACGACGCCTCGTCGGGTGGCCGGGCCAGCGCGAGGAGGGTGTCGGGCGCGACGCCCAGCTCGCCGGGGACGTGTCCCAGGAGGTCGAGGATCTCCTCCTGGCCGTAGTGCTCGTTGCCGGCTGGGATGGGCGTGTGCGTGGTGAAGACCACCCGCTGCCGCGCGTCGGCCAGCGCTCGGTCGAACGGGACGCCGGAGCGCACCGATTCGCGGGCCAGCTCGAGGGCGGCGAGCGCGGCGTGCCCCTCGTTGAGGTGAACGACCGACGGTTCCATGCCGAGCGCTCGCAGCGCCCGGAGCCCGCCCATGGCCAGCACCGCGTACTGCATGACGCGGAAGGTGCGGTCCGCGACGTAGAGGGTGGAGGTGATCCACCGATCGATCGGCGCGTTCTCGGGAACGTCGGTGTCGAGGAGGAACAGCGGGATGCGCCCCACCTGGACGTGCCAGATCTGCGCCCGGACCGGATGCCCCCGCAGCACGAGCTCGACCGTCCGGGGATCGCCGCGGTCGTCGACCTCGAGGCGGAGGGGGAGGTCCTCGGGGTCGCTGGTGCTCCACCACTCGTGCTGCCACCCGGACCGATCGAGCCGCTGGTGGAAGAAGCCCCGGCGGTAATAGAGGCCCACCCCGACCAGCGGGAGTCCGCTGTCCGAGGCCTGCTTCAGCACGTCTCCGGCGAGGACCCCCAGACCGCCGGAGTAGATGGGCAGCGAGGCGTGAAGGCCGTACTCGGCGCAGAGGAAGGCGATCGGCCGCTCGCGGGTGGCCGGTCCGCTCGTCTCGAAGGGACGCTCCAGCTCGGCCTCCAGGGCCTGGACGAGGGCCCGAGCCCGCTCCACGAGCGCCGCATCGCGGGCCACCTGCTCGAGGCGGTGCGGGCTGGCGTCGCGGACGAGCTTGACCGGATTGTGTCCCGAGCTCTCCCACCGCTCGGGGTCCACCGCCTCGAAGAGCGCGGCGACCTCGGGGTGCCAGCTCCACCAGAGGTTGGTGGCGAGGGTGACCAGCGGTTGCAGAGGCTGGGGCAGCCGCGCGCGGAGCGGCTCCTCGGCGTGCGTCGTGCAAGGCGAGAGCGAGGCCATGGCGACTCCGGGGAGGCGAGGCGTCCGCAGGATGGATCCGTGCCGGGGCGGACACCAGCGGGCCGAAGCCCGGGGCTCCGGTCGGCGCGGGCTCGTCCGGTCGTGGGCACGTGGCAAGATGCCGGGCATGCGACGACTCGTTCCTTGGACGGTGGCCTGTGTGATGGCCGGAGTACTCTGGGCAGCGCCCGCGCGAGCGGCGTTCGAGGTCTCCGGCGGCGCCGCGTACTGGACCGAGAACTCGTCTGCCCTCTCGGTCACCCTCGGAAAGCTCTTCGATCTTCCGGGCTTCCAGCTGGGGGTGCGGGCCGGGTTCGCCTACGTCACCTCGCCGAACTCCGCTGGCGTCCCCCTCGATGGGGTGCTCCACCTTCCGCTGGGCACCTTCTACCTCGAGGGCCAGGTGGGGGCCTGGTTCCTCTTCTCCCGCGATCCGGTGGTCCGCTTCCACGCCACCGGCGGCGGAGGGCTCGACCTCGGCGTGATCCGGATCGGAGTGGAAGGGGGCTACCTCCACTCGGGCGGGCTGTTCGGGGCGCGGGTCTCGTTCGCGCTCTAGGTCACCTCGCCCGAGAGCTGGCCCTCGTCGGAGATGCTGGTGTACGGGAACTCGAGCGATGCGCCGAGGCGGAGCTCGTTGAGGCCGCCCGCCCGACGGACACGGTCGGCGTGACGGTGTTGAAGTCCGATTCCACCGAGCAGGAGACCCGCTGGCCCTCGGACGGGGCGGCGCCGGCGATGGCGCTCTGGCGCCAGTGGACCGCCCCCGTTGCGGGGTGGTTCAGTCGTTCGGCGTCGCGCCTGCCATCGGCCCGAGTGCCTAGTCGGCGGCGCCTCTCGCCCCGGCGCTCTCGACGCCTGGGGCGACTCCGTTGCAGCCTGGCCCGATGATGCTCGACCCGCTCCTGTCCGCTGCGCCGCCCTGGCCGCGGCGGGTGGTGTGCCTCACCGAGGAGACCGTGGAGACGCTCTACCTCCTGGGTGCGGGCGAGCTGGTGGTGGGCGTGTCCGGCTTCGTGGTGCGCCCGCCCGAGGCGCGCCGGAAGCCGCGGGTGAGCTCGTTCCTCGACGCCAACTTCGCGCGCATCCTCGAGCTGCGGCCGGACCTGGTGCTCGGCTTCTCCGATCTGCAGGCGGACATCGGGCGCGAGCTGTGCAAGCGGGGCGTGCCAGTGCACCTCTTCAACCAGCGGAGCGTGGCGGAGATCCTCCAGGCGATCCGGCTCACCGGCGCCCTGGTGGGGCGAGGGGAGGAGGCGGATGCGCTGGCGAACCGGCTCGGCGCGGGGCTGCAGCGGCACGCGGACGCGGCGGCCTCGCTTCCCCGGCGTCCGCGGATGTTCTTCGAGGAGTGGCACGAGCCGCTGATCAGCGGCATCCGCTGGTGCAGCGAGCTGGTGGAGCTGGTGGGCGGGGTGGACGTGTGCGTCGAGTCGCGGGCGAGCCAGGGCGCGCGGGGTCGCGTCTTCCCGCCCGAGGAGGTGGCCCGGCGCGACCCCGAGGGCGTCGTGGCGAGCTGGTGCGGGCGGAAGGCGAAGCCGGAGAAGATCCGCGGGCGGCCGGGGTGGGCGACGGTGCGCGCGGTGGTGGACGACCAGCTCTACGAGATCAAGAGCTCGGTCATCCTCCAGCCGGGTCCGGCGGCGCTCACCGACGGGGTGGAGCAGCTGGAGCGCATCGTCGGCGCGGTGGCCCGCGGCGAGCGGCTGGGGCGCCCGCGCGAGGGCGACCTCCGGTCGGCGGCGTGAGGAGCGCTCAGCCCCGGCTTCGCAGCAGCGGCCGGAGGGCCCCCACCACCCACAGCGCCCCGAGCGCGAGGAGGCAGAGCCCCGCTACCCAGAGATAGCGGCCGACCAGCGCCCGCTCGCTCCACCCGTAGGTCTGCACCAGCGCGCTGGCGTCGGACAGGCCCACGCCCTCCATCTGACCGAAGGGGATTTCCCCCGGGTCTCGCCGGGCCGCCCACCAGCTCGAGGCGACGTCGGCGTACGCAGCCGCCCCGATGACCAGGAGCCCCCACCGGAGCCACCCCTGCCGGAAGCGAGAGGACGGAGCGGTGAAGACCGTGGCCATGAGCAGCGTGCCGAGGACGAGCGCTCCCGCGTCACCGGCGAAGGCGATCAGCGCCCGTGCGTCCCGGGCCGCTACGAGGAGGCCGAGCAGGACCACCCCGCCGAGCGCCGCGCCCCCGAGCACCCAGCCGGTCCGCTCCGCGCGGCGGCCGAGCACGACCAGCGCCCCGGCAGCCCCGAGCAAGAGGCCCACCAGCATCGGCGAGCGGCCGTCCCCCATCGCCGTTCGCCAGGGCAGCGGGAAGGCCAGGAAGCCCAGCGCCAGCGCGGTCAGCGCGTGGCCGAGCTCGTGGAGCGGCATCCCGAAGAACAGTCGCTGGAGTGCCTGTCCCATCTGCGAGCGCGAGAAGAGCGCCGCCACCCCGAGCGTCAGGGGCACGGCGATCAGCCGGAGCCGGTACTCCTCCACCGGCTCGGCCTCGGGCAGGTCGCCCCGACGCGCGTTGAGCACCCCGGTGCCGGGCATTCTCATTCCCGGGGGAGCGTAGCCCCTCTCTCCGTCCTGCAACGCCGCGCCGGATGCGGCAGACTGCACCGCACGCATGGCGCTCGTCCCCTGTCCGGAGTGCGGGAAGCCGATGTCCACGCAGGCGCCGTCCTGCCCGCAGTGCGGCTACGCGCCGCAGGCGGCCCCGCAGCGTTTCGCCGCGGTGGGAGCCGCGGCGTCGGCCGACGGCCGGCGTGCCGAGGCGGTGGTCTGGGAGGGTGGTCCCTCGCTGAAGCTCCTGATGGTGCAGGTGCTCCGGACGCTGATCGTCGGCGCGGCGGCCATCGTCGCGGCCATCCTCGTGCATCCGGTGGCGGTGTCGTTCTTGGAGGATCTCTCGGCCGGCCGGGGCGGCCACGGCCCGAGGGACGGGTCGCCGGCCACGCTCATCCTCATGGCGCTGGTAGGGACCTATCTGGTCATCCGGACGGTGGTGCTCTCGGTGTCGGTGATGCGCCTCCGGAACACGCGCTACCGGCTGACCAACCAGCGCCTGGTGGTGGAGCAGGGCATCCTCAGCCGGACGCTGGCCGAGATCGACCTCCGCACGGTGGACGACTCGGGGTTCTCGCAGTCCCCCCTGGAGCGGCTCCAGGGTATCGGAACGGTTTGGATCGTCGCCTCCGACCGCACGACCCCGCGGCTCGTGCTGCGCGGCATCCCGGACCCCCGTGCGCTGCGGGAGCTCATTCGCGAGAACGCCTACCGGATGAGCCAGGGGCAGGTCTTCACCCGTACCACCTGATCGCGCCGGGCGCCGGGATGGGCGTAACCTCGCGCTGGAGGTCGGCATGGGCACGATCGAGGTGCTGCAGGTCGACATCACGACGCTCGCCGTCGACGCCATCGTCAACGCCGCGAACGGCGGGCTCCGCGGGGGCGGGGGCGTCGACGGGGCCATCCACCGGGGCGCGGGCCCCGAGCTGCTCGACGCCTGCCGGCGCATCGGAGGCTGCCCCACCGGCGGTGCGGTGCTCACCCCGGGGTTCCGGCTCCCGGCGCGGTTCGTCATCCACGCCGTGGGCCCGGTCTGGTCCGGCGGGGGAGACGGAGAGGCGGACCTCCTGCGCAGCGCCTACGTCGCGGCGTTCGACGTCGCGCGGTCCGAGGCCGCGGTCCGCTCGATCGCCTTCCCGGCCATTTCCACCGGAGTCTACGGATTTCCGCGCGAGCGAGCGGCCCGGATCGCGCTCCGGGTGATGCGCGAGAGGGCGGAGGAGTTCGACCGGGTGGTGGCGGCGCTGTTCTCCGCTGCGGATCGGCAGCTCTACCTCGAGACGCTCACCAGCCTGCCCTGAGAGTCGCGGTTCGCGGCGAGCGCGCGCAGCAGGCTCGCGTCGAGCAGGCGCTGGCGCTGCTCGTCGATGCGCCCGTCGAACTGCTCCACCAGGTGTCCATTCTTCCCGTAGACGTAGGTCCGGGGCATCGCGGTCCGGTCGTACTTCCTGAGGAACGGCTCGTTGGCGAAGACCACCTGGTCGCGGAACCACGCGGGCTGGTCCTGGAGCCAGAGGAGGAGCTCCGGGTCGGGATTCTCCTGGACGAAGACGGGGAGGAAGACGACCTGGTCGCCATGACGGGCGACGGACTGTTCGAGGAGCGGCATCTGCGCGAGGCAGGGCGGGCACCAGTCGGCCCAGAAGGTGACCACGACCGCGCGGCCCTTCAGGTCCTCGAAGGTGCTGTGCACGCCTGTCTTCGCGTGCACGAGCTGCGGCCCGGCGCACCCGGCAGCCAGGACGCTCGCCATCACCAGCAGTCTCCGAATGCCGAGCATGGAGGCTCCCGGGCGGATCCGCTGCCGACTGTAGTCGAAGCGGGACGAGCGTGCCCCGTCCGGAGGGCCGGACCTCGCCTGCGCCATCGGGTGGATCAGGTCCGGGCCGGCTCCGCGCCGCCGCTGGGTGCCGGCGCGGACCGCTGGACGAGAAGGCCCACCAGCGCGCACCCGGCACAGAAGAGCGCCCAGGCGGCGAGCAGATCGTGATCGATCAGGAGGCCGGCGATCGCCGGCCCGACGATCTGCGCGATCGATTGGAGTGAGGTGTTCAGCCCGAGCACGACCCCCTGCTCGTTCTTCGCCACCGCCTGGGTGACGAGGCTGGTCAGCGACGGGCGCAGCACCCCGGTGCCGAGGGAGCTGAACAGGCCCGCCACCAGGAGCAGCGGCAGGGCGCGAACGCCGGCGAGCATCCCGTACCCGACGGTCATCGCCAGGAACCCGAGCGCGACGAGCGAGGTCTCGCCGAAGCGGCGCACGAGCCGTCCGAGGAAGCTCTGGACGAGGATGCCGAGGAACCCCGCGTAGGCGAAGACGAACCCGACCTCCCGGGCCTGGAAGGGATGGCCGTTCCAGCTGAGGCGCCGCTCGAGGAAGAGCGCGAGCCCGCCGGTGAAACCCGCGAAGGCCATCACGAAGCAGAAGAACTCGAGCAGCAGGCGGGAGAGGCCGGGCCGCCGGAAGTACTGGACGTACTCGTGCCAGGCCAGGAGCGAGAGCCGGCGTCCGGCCGGCCCCGCGGGTCCTGCGTCAGCGACCGGCCGGGTGTCGGGCAGGAGGAAGATGGTGGCCAGGACGCTGACCGCGGACAGCGCGGCGGCGAGGAGGATCGGGACCGCGAGACCGAGGGGGGACAGCACGCCGGAGATCGCCGGACCGAGCAGGAAGCCGATACCGAAGCTGATGCCGATGACCCCGAAGGAGCGGGCCCGGTTCTCGGGCTCGGTGACGTCGGAGATGTACGCCTGGGCCAGGACCAGGTTTCCGGCGGTGAGCCCGTCGATGATCCGTGCCAGGTAGACCACCCAGAGCGAGCCTGCCCCGGCGAGCAGGAGGCGGGAGGCGAAGGTGCCGACCTGGGAGAGGACCAGGAGCGGCTTCCGGCCGGTCCGGTCGCTCCACCGCCCGAGGAACGGTCCGCTCAGCAGTTGGCAGAAGGCGTAGACCGAGACCAGGAGCCCGACCGCGGTGGGACTCGCTCCCAGCTTCTCCGCGTAGAAGGGGAGCAGCGGAAGGATGATCGTCAGGCCGAGGATGTCGGCGAGGACGATCAAGAAGATGGGGAGGAGCGGCGAGCGCTTCACGGGCCCACCCCTCAGACCAGAACTCGCCCGCGGCGGCAACCCTCGGCCGCCCGCTGCTCGACCGCAGCCGGGCTCAGGACTTCAGTGCCTGGAGGAGCGCGTCACCGAAGCGCTGCAGATCGTCCGGCTTGCGGCTGGTGATCCAGTTTCCGTCCCGCACGACCGGCTCGTCCTTCACGTTGGCGCCGATCTGCCGGAGGTCCTCCTGGACGGTCTGCCAGGCGGTCAGCGTGCGGCCTTTCACGAGGCCCGCGGTGATCAGCAGCTGAGGCCCGTGACAGACCGCGGCGAGGGGCTTCTTGCTGGCGTCGAACTCGCGGACGAAGCGGACGAAGCGCTCGTCGGCACGCAGCTTGTCCGGCGAGTGGCCGCCCGGGATCACGAGCGCATCGTAGTCCCCGGGGCGGGCGTCGGCGATCGACCTCGTCGTCCGGGCGGTGACCTTGCCCTTGTCGCCCTTCAGCTCCTCGCCGGCCTCGCGTCCGATGACGTCGACGAGGAATCCCTCGGCCCGGAGCCGGTCGAACGGAATCTTGAACTCACTGTCCTCGAATGCCTGCCCGAGCAGCATCGCAACCTTCTTCGGCATGGCGCGCGTCTCCTTTCGAGCGCTGAGGCTGTGCACCGCGGGGACGGAAGTCCACGGCGGCCTCGCTCGCTCCCCGGCCGCTCAGTGGGCCGACGGACCGAAGTGTTCCACCTTCACGGCACGGTCGGCATTCCCTCGTACAGATAGGCCGCGCTCTCGTGTCGCGCGCCCCTGGCGTCGGCCACCGAGAACTGGACCGGCTTCCCCGACGGCCGCGTGCTCCACATCGACGCCGCTCCGTACGCCCCGGCCTTGTTGACCGCGTAGAAGTAGATGGGGAACCCCGGGCGCCCGCGATCGTCGAGTAGCCGCTTCTCCTTCGTCGTCTCCGCGATGCGCTTCAGGACGTCGAGGCAGGCGTCCTTCGGCGCACGTCCGGCGCGGATCCTCTCGACGACGAGGGCGCCGCCGGCCACGAGGATGTTCGCCTCCCCGCGCCCGGTGCTCCCCGCTCCGCCGACGGCGTTGTCGACGAAGCAGCCCGCTCCGATCATTGCCGAGTCGCCGACCCGGCCCGGCATCTTGAAGAAGAGACCGCTGGTGCTGGTGCAGCCAGCGAGGTCGCCCCGCGCGTCGCAGGCCGTGAGATGCACCGTCCCGTGGCTGCGCGGATCCCGGAACGGGTCGCGCCCGTACTCTCGGAAGAAGTCCTGCACGTCCGGATCCAGCTTCGACGGGTCCGGCTCGAGCCACTTGTCCTTCGAGGAGAGGTTCTGCTTCCAGTACAGCCAGACCTTCCGCGCCTTGTCGGTGAGAAGGTTCTCCACCGGGAACCCGTTGATCTCCGCGAAGCGGCGCGCCCCGGCGCCGACGAGGAGGATGTGGTCGGTGGTCTCCATCACCGCCTTCGCCACCTTGCTGGGGTTCTTGATTCCCTCCAGCGCCGCCACCGCACCCGCCCGCGCCGTCGGACCGTGCATCACGCAGCTGTCGAGCTGGACCACCCCCTCCTCGTTGGGGATGCCCCCGTAGCCGACGCTCATGTCCTTCGGGTCGTCCTCGACCAGGTTGACCCCGGCGATGATCGCGTCCAGCGGGTCGGCGCCCGCCTGCAGGCGCTGGACGGCGAGCTCTGCCGCCTTGAGGCCGTTCGCCGAGCCCACCACCACTGGCCGCTGACCCGCGCCTCCGCCACCCGCAGCGGTCGTCCCGGCGGCCCCGGCGGCGAAGGGCGCGAGTCCGGCAGCGGAGAGGAAGAAGCGTCGAGAGACCACGGTCGGCCCTCCTGCGGGACGAGGATACGGCTCCCGGCCGGAGCGGCGCGGACCGACCGGCGCCGGGCGGGGGCGCGGGAGCATGCCGGCCGAGGCGCCCGGAAGCACGAGGTTTGCGCGGCCGGTCCCCGTGAACAGTCCCCCGGGGAGCATTCGTCGGTCGTCCAGGTCGGGGCCCGGGGTAGCATCGCCCGTCGTCGCGCCCACCGGAGGGGACCGAAATGAGCGAAGCGCGGTGGTTCGTGGGATTGGCCCTGCTGCTCCTGAGCACCGGATCGCAGGCCGCGGACAGCGATCGAACCTCAGTCATCGCGGTCGGGAAGTGCGACGAGGCGAGCGGCATCGCCGCCCGGAGCTTCCGCTCGGCGCTGGTGGCGAAACCGGGCACGAACGTCGTCTCGGAGGCCGACACGGCCCAGCCGTTCGGCGGGACCTCCGACCACACCCTGACGACGGTGACCGGCGCCATCTCCTCGGCGCGCAGCGACTTCTACGCCGGGCAGGGGGCGCAGGCGAAGACCACGCTCCAGGGCGCGCTCGACGACGTGACGAAGCTCGCGCCCTCGGACGATCGCTGGGCGGCGGAGCGCGACGGCTGGACGCTGCTCGCCCAGGTCCTCCAGAAGAGCGACCCCAAGGGCGCCGAGGCCGCGCTGAACCGGGTCTTCCGGGTGGAGCCGGACTACAAGCCGGACACCAGCAACTATCCACCGTCGTTCCAGAAGTACGTGGACGGGGTGCGCAAGAAGGCGAAGAAGAAGAGCACCGCGCGGCTGGAGGTCACCACCTCCCCGCCGGGCAAGCCGGTCTACGTCGGTGGCCGCAAGGTGGGGGTCGGCCCGGTGAGCGTGCGGGTGCCGGCAGGCGAGTACCGGGTGGAAGCCGACTGGGGCCACCGGGGCGCGGTGCGGACCGTCACCGTGCCCGGGAACCCGGTCGAGCTGAGCGCTGCGGTGGAGGGGGCGGTGTACCCGGACGGCGGGCCGTGCGTGGAGGCGAGCGACCCGGTGGCGGCGCTGGCCCGTGCGGCGAGGCTCACCGGAGGCTCGCGCATCCTCGGAGTGCACCCCGAATCGGCCGGTGACGACAGCTTCGTGGTGGTGACCTCCGCGAACGCGCAGGGCCAGGACGTGCGCGAGGCCCGGGTGAAGGTGCAGCCCGGCGCATCCACCACCGAGGCGCTGGGGCTGCTCGCCGACTGGTCGACGAACGGCAAGGCCGACCCGCCGGTCGAGGTGACCAAGGGCCCGGGGGCGAAGCCGTTGCCGGTCGCTCCGGTGGCGGCTGCCGGAGCGGCGACGGGAGCGGCGGCGGCCACCGCGGCGGCGGCGGGCACTGCGCCCACGCCGACGGCCGCGCCCGCGAGCAC
>DATJVY010000095.1:0-38172 GCA_035501615.1 Myxococcaceae bacterium | reverse complement strand
TTGCGGGGGCCCGCTTTTCGGACTGCCACAGACCACCTTCCGCGCGCTGGTGAGTTCATCACGCGGCTCCGCAACGGTCCGCGTTCTCGGGCCGAAGCGAGCAGCCTGAACCACGCCCGGCTCTGACCCCGCACGGCCTTCCTATGCAACCGTCGCAGGCGGTCCGCTCACTGCACTCCCGGGCGAAGCCCTCCTTCAGGGAGGAGAACCGCCTTGAACGGGTCCGTCCCTTCCGCGCAGATGTCCATGCTCTGATGGGAGTTTGCCCTCTGACATCCAAGGCCAGGCGGATATTGCTCGCTATCCGGACGATTGATGTCACAGGGCCGATGGCATTCGTACCGGGTCAGTTGGCCGAGAGCGACGCATCGCTCGGGCTGGTGGCAGTCGACGTGGCGCGGTTTATTTGTTCATATGGGTCGTATTCGGCACTGCCGGCCACGAGTTTGGAGGGGTCGAAGAGCCGGTGATCACCTCGCTGAGCGCCCACAGACGCTCCGCCAGCACTGGGTCCATCTCCAACGGCCCAACGGCCTCACGCCGCGCGTCTCCAGGGACGCGCCGGGCACGGGCTCGGCGATGTTGCAGTTCTCGAAGTAGACGCCGCGTAGACGCCGCCGAGGGCCTGACCGCTCCCGCACCCGCCCTATCTTCTAGGAACCGACGGCGTCGGGACCGGCCTTGGTGGCTGGCAGCCTGAAGCAGAACGTCGCCCCGCGTCCCTGGCTGGGGGTGGCCCAGAGCCGACCGCCGTGCGACTCGACGATGGAGCGGCTGATCGTGAGTCCCATGCCACTTCCTTGGGGCTTGGTGGTGAAGAAGGCTTCGAAGATCTGGTCGGCCTTCTCCGCCGGCAACCCCACGCCGGTGTCGCTGATCGAGACGAGGATCTCCCCCTCCGGCACAAGCTCTGTCCGGATCGTCAGCTCGCCCCCGCACTCCTTCATCGCCTCGATGCCGTTGAGCATCAGGTTGAGGAACACCTGCTGGAGCTGGACACGATCCGCGTGGACCTGCGGGAGTCCGGCGGAGAGCTGCCGGCGCTGCGGGATTCCGTACCGATCGCCCTCGCTCCGCATGAGATCCAGCATCTCGAGGACGAGCGCATTGACGTCCACCGGTTCCCGAGCCGCGGGGGGGGATCTCTTGTAGAGCGCCCTCAGACGGGTGATGAAGTCCGCCGCTCGGTTCCCGTCCTGGACTACCCTCGCCAGCGCCTGGAGCGCCTCCCCGAGATCTGGCTGCTCGCGGCTGAGGAACCGCTTGCACGCCTGGGCGTTCATGATCGTCGCCGTAATCGGCTGCCGCAGCTCGTGAGCCAGTGACGCAGCCAACTCCCCGAGCATGGAGACGCGATTCAGGTGTGCCAGATCCGCCTCGAGGTGCCGCGCTCGCTCTCGCTCCTCCTCGGCTTGCTTGCGCTCGGTGATGTCGACGTTGGTGCCGATCACCTCGAGAAGCCCTCCGTCCGGACCGAACACCGGGTGCGCCCGGGCGTGAATGTGCTTCACGGCTCCGTCTGGCAGGACGATCCGGAACTCGTTCTCGGCATCGACCCCCTCCATGGCCACGTGACTGTCGCGCTCCTCGACGTTCGACCGGTCCTCGGGGTGAACTCTCTCCCTCGCCTGTTTCAGTGTCGGCAGACCAGCCCGCTGGTCGAAGCCGTACATTTGATACATCTCTGCTGACCAGTAGGTGAGGTCGCGGTTCTTGCCGACGGCCCAACAGCCAGTACGGGTGAGTGTCTGCGCCTGCAGCAGGTAAGCCTCGCTTCGCCGGAGCGCCTGGTCTGCCTGTCTTCTCCCGGTGACGTCCCGGATCGCAGCTGACACCAGCAGCCCTTGCTCGGCCTCGAACGGGCTGAGGCTGATCTCAAGGGGGAATTCGCTCCCATCGGCGCGGCGACCGTGCAGCTCGAAACCTTCCCCCATGGGCCTCACCCGGGGATGAGCGAAGAATTTGCTGCGGTGTCCGGCATGCCGCTCCCGCCATTGTTCGGGCACGAGGAGCTCGAGGGGCTTTCCCAAGAGCTGCTCCCGGTTGTACCCGAAGAGCTGCTCGACCAGCGCGTTCACCAGCACGATCTGGCCCTGCGCATTCGTCACCACGATCGCGTCCGGTGCGGATTCCAGGAGCCCACGCAGACTCTGCTCGGCCCGCTTCCGGTCCGTGACGTCGATCACCGCGCCCACGTATTCGACACTGCCGTCGCGGGAAGACGGATGACCCACCAGGCGAAGGTGCTTTGTCGTGCCGTCCGGCATCAGCAGTCGGTGCTCGAGGTCTAGCTCACGGTGGTCCTGGGCCGCCCGCTCCATGACCTGGGCCAGCTGGGCGCGGTCGTCCGGGTGCGTTCGCTCCAGGATGTGGTGGAGTGTGGGCCGGCTCGACGGGTCGAACCGGTACATCCGGTACGTCTCCTCGGACCAAGTGATCTCGCCGCTCGCGATCTTCCAGCCGAAGCTACCGGTGTGGCTCACCCGCTGAGCTTCCGACAGGTACACCTCGCCCTGCCGCAGCGCGTCCCAGGCGCGCTTGCGCTCCGCGAGCTCGGCGTGGAGCTCCTCGTTGGACCTCCGAAGCTCCGCCGTTCGCTTAAGGACCGATCGCTCGAGTTCCCCGGAGAACCACGCGCTCAGCAATCGCTTCACGGGAACACCCCGCCACTGCAAGAGCCGGAAACACCTCGGCCGTGGAACATGCCACACCGGCAAACAAGTTACATTCCCGAGTGGCTCCCTGGGCAACGCCATGAAGCCGATCCGGAATCCCGCCTAGAACTTGAACGCCACCTAGGCGATCAGGCTGAAGGTGTCGAGCGTGATGCCGGCTTTCTCGCCTTGGATGGGAACGTCCGAGGGGAACAGGTCGTCGTTGCCCCTGCCGTGCTCCCATCCGAGACCGACGGACCCCGAGAGTCTCACGCCATGGAACGAGACGCCTCCTCGGACGCCGATCACATCCACCCGCCGGAAGACGGGTGTCTCGAGAGCGACCGGCGAGTGGCCGAGATAGATCCCGCCGCGCAGGCTGACGACCGGCGAGAGCTGGAAATGGAGACCGACGCTCCAGTTGAAGACCGGTTGCGAGCGGTAGTCGATCCCCGGAAAAGGGACCTCGCTCGTCACCGGGGCCCCGTGTAGAGCCGATGACCGGCAGCGATGTCGACCGCCGTGGCAGACCAGCGAGTCACGAATGCTTCTCCCTGGAGCAGCTCGGCGACGAACGCCACCACGTTGATCGCAATGAGGAGGATAGTGACGACCGGAGGCATCTCCGGCCGACGAGACTCGCCCGAGAGCGGAACGACGGTCATGCGGAGGTCCTCTGGCGCGGTCGGCGCGCATCAGGTCTAGACCCGTCGCTGAATTCCTGCACTAGAATGCAGCTCGTCGGAAGGGGCCCGGCCATGACCGTCGAGAGAATCGTCGCTGGCACCTGGGGCGATCCGTTTCCGGTGTATCCCGACCTGGCGGGCTTGCTCGCCGCCGCGCACCTCCAGGCCCCACTGGAGCGCGATGCGACGGTGGCCCACGCGCTCGGCGTCTGCGCCGGGTACGCCTACGGCGATACAGAGACCGTCTCGACCATGATGAGCCGGGTGGGCTTCTCGGGTCACGCGTGCGTGCGGATCCAGCGGGTGGTGGATGCGATGTTCGTCTACTCCACCGCGTACATCCTGCAGAGCCCGTGCGGGCGCGTGGCGGTCGTCTGCTTCCGGGGCACCGAGCCGGCGGTCGTCGGGAACTGGCTGGCGGACATGGACCTTGGGCCCGACTCGAGCACCGTCCTGTTCGCCGGCGGCGCGGCGGAGCTCCGCGTCCATGGGGGCTTCCACCGGAACCTCCGTGCGACGTGGTGGACGGTGCTGGACGAGCTGACCTTCGCGCTGGCCGGGAAGTCGCTCGCCGACCACGGGACCGCGGTGCCGCATCCGCTGGAGGTCCTCTACGTGTGCGGTCACAGCCTCGGAGGAGGCATGGCGCTCCTCTTCGGGCTGAAGCTCGCGGGCGACCCACACCATCGCGCGCTCGCAGAGCGGGTTCGGGCGGTGTACACGTTCGGGCAGCCGATGGCGGTCCTGATGCCCCTGCCGCCCGAGATCGAGCCCTCGCAGTCAAACGTCTTCCGCCATGTGCTCCTGCAGGACCCGATCCCCGCGTTGCCTGCCGCCACCTGGGGGCCGTTCGTGCACGTTGGACGGGAGTACCGCTTCCTCGGAGGTGCGTGGCGGCACTCGCCCACCCCGGTGGAGCAGCTCCCCACCATGCGGCACGTCCCTCGAATCGTGCTCAGCTTCTTCGAGAGCGAGGCGCGCCGCGAGGCTGACCAGTACGCGTTCAGCGAGCATGGGCCCCAGCATTATCTCTCGGCGCTCCGGCCGCCCGGCCGGGTGACCGAGTTCGGCGACTGGACGCCGCCCTAGTAGCTGGCCTTCTCCAATGCAAGCCTCGGGGGCCACGCACATAGGCCCCGGGGAGGACGACCGGATCGAACTTGAACTCGTACTTCCCCCACCGGCGCCCCACCATGAGCGGAATGAGGGAGCCCACCTCCACCCGCGAGGAATAGGCCGAACGCCGTAGCTCCTGGGGCCGCAGCCAGCCCGCACGCGGCGTTCAGTCACACGCAGGCGGCTGCGCACCCCGATCCCCGGAGATGACGGACAAGGAGGGCCTAGCACGCAGGGCTCGCGGTCCCGCTCTGCCCAAAGCCGGAGGCAGAGCGGCGCGAGCTCCGTCGATGAGAGCGAACTTCATTCTTGCGCTCCGCACGCGACGGCTTCGGAACCATCGCCGGAGCAGTGTGACCAAGCGGTGGAGTGGACTATCCTCCATCGAGCCTCGGCTCCATGTCCTGATGGCACCTCTCGAGGATGTCCCGAATCATCCCCACGATGATGACCAGGAAGAGAGCGGCGCCGATCAGGAACAAGGCCCATTTCGAGGAGTGGTTGTGGTGCTCAGTCGAAGCCACGACGGCGAGCCTGGTGGCTGGTCGGCTCGAGGCCCGTCCTCCACGATCTTGATCCAGCCCGACAGATGCCCCAGAGCCTTCCGGCCCGAGCGGATGAATCGAAGCTCGGCGGGCTCCATACTTGGTTCTGCCGTTCCCGAAATCCGTATGCGGAAGAGACGACACCGAGGCTCCCTCGTGCTTCGACAACCGAGACGGCACATCCAGCACTTGGCGTGCCAGCGCGGACTCGCGCGCTGTCGAAGCCCTTGAGTCCAGCACCATCCGCCGGATGCTCGGGCCCCCTGGAAGCGCTGCCGCGCTCGGAGGCGGTGCCTTTATTTCACCGTGTCCTCGGTCATCGGCTCTAGGAACCACCAGCCTGCACCACGACCCCCGTCGGCACCAATCTTGGCATCGCGCTCGAGCGTCGGCTTGGGGACGACGTCGTCTCGATCGTTTTCCCGCCACTCCGTCGGGAAACAATCAGCCCTGCTCCCATGTGCGGCAGGCGCCGGCCTGGAGCTCAACGTGAAGGTGGCGTGGATGTTGGCGCCTTGCTCGGTGGCGGTACGGACCTGACTCGCCCGGACACCCGGGAACCAGCGACCCTCGAGAGGGCGCGACCACTGCACTGCACATTCGGCGCGGCTGGAAGCGTTCCCCGCACCGGCGAAAGGGACACCAGGATTAACACGAGCGGGTAGCTTCCTCCCTTGGTGTCCTCGCGGCTGCTCCGACGTCCCAGCAGTCGGAGTTGCGGGGGTGTCCTCGGGTCGGTGAGAGGGGCCTTCTCTTAATTATGCCTGGACCGCCGAAGGCTCCGCTAGAACCGTTCGTGGACGCTCTGCCCCTGCCGCGGCGCCTGATCGCGTCGGCGCACCAGGGCCGGCTCACCGTGGCGCTGCTTCCAGGAGCGCACCGGTTCCACCGCGACCTGCCCGAGTCGAGGATCTGGGCGTACGACGGGAGCTTCCCGGGCCCGACGATCGAGGCCGAGCGCGGCCAGCCCGTCACGGTCGAGTGGCGCAACGAGCTCGGGGGCCAGTTTCCGGTCGTCGTGACCCGGGCTCCCCTCGGCTCCGGTCCAGACGGGATCCCCGTGCAGTGCGTCCCAGGCCTGAGCGGCGGTACGGCCGACCCGGACGCGGCCGCGCTCGCCGGCCATGCCGTCGTCCATCTCCACGGAGGTCTCACCCCGGCGACCTCCGATGGCTGGACCGAAAACCTCTGCGCTCCCGGCCAGACTGCGCTCTTCCAGTACCCGATGCACCAGCGCGCGGCGCTGCTCTGGTACCACGACCACGTGATGGGCGTGACCCGGTTCCAGGTCTACGCCGGACTGGCAGGGCTGTGGGTCGTGCGGGACGCGCGCGAGCGCGAGCTCGGCCTCCCCGAGGGGCCGCCGTTCGAGGTCCCTCTCCTGATCCAGGACCGCAACTTCGCGGTCGACGAGACCGGTCGCCCGAGCGGCCAGCTGGTCCACAAGACCGACCCGGGCGTGATGGAGGCGTTCGCGCCGTTCACCGTCGTCAACGGAAAGGTGTGGCCCGCGCTCGAGGTGCAGCCGGCCAGCTACCGGCTTCGCGTCATCAACGGCTCCAATGCCCGCACCTACCGGCTGGTCCTTCTCCGGGACCATCGGCCCGATCTGGACCGGATCACCCAGATCGGGACCGATCAGGGGCTCCTCCGCGCTCCGTGCAAGCTGCCCCCGCAAGGAATCGTGCTCGCGTCAGCCGAGCGGGCAGACCTCCTCGTCGACTTCTCCGACCTCCCTCCGGGAACCGAGCTCACGCTGCTCAACACCGCCGGCGCTCCCTTCGACGGCGCCGGCTTTCCTCCCGATGACGTCGAGCGCGCGGCCGATGTCGCCAGGCTCCTTCCCTACCCCGAGGTCATGCGCTTCCGCGTCGTCCTGGGCCCGGTCACCCGCTGGAGCCTCCCTCGGGAGCTCGCGAAGGACCATCAGCCCCCGGTGCCGGAGGCGCTCGCCGGCGCCCCGCGGCGGACGATCGTGCTCGTGGAGCGCGAGATGAAGGGGGAGCCGAACATGCTCACACTCCGCGAGCTCGGGGTTGCGGACGCGGGCGAGAGCGGAGCGCTGGTGACCATCATCGATGGCGCACGGACGACCCGATACCGCGCCGTCGCTGCGCACTTCGAGCACGCCACGACCTTCTTCCCCGTGCTCGGCCAGTCCGAGGTCTGGCAGCTGGCGAACCTGACGTCGGACACTCACCCGATCCACGTCCACCTCGACCCCTTCGAGATCCTGTCGCGCCGCCCGATCCGCTACGAGATTCCCGAGAACGGAATCCAGGATCTCGACCTCACGGCGACGATCGCCCTCGGACGAGATCCCCGGGACGGGCTCGACCACGCCATCGACGACAACGAGCGCGGCCTCAAGGACACCATCCGCGTGAACCCGAACGAGATGGTGGAGATCGCGGTCCGGTTCACCACCTACGGCGGCCGGTACATGTACCACTGCCACATCCTCGAGCACGAGGACCGGGACATGATGCGGCCCTTCGTCACCATGCCTCCGGAGCTCATGCCCTTCATGGATTGAGCGACCCCGCGTCGCGAGCCTCCACGCCTCAGGGCGCGCCCGGAGCTGCGGAGCGGCTGGCCTCGGTGGTCGCAGGGGTGCCTGCGCTGTCACCTCTCCTGCGGGTGGCAAGGTAGACGACCCAGCCGAGGGCGATCCAGAGCACCTCCTTGAACCGCTTGAGGAGGACGAATGCCGCTGCGCGATCGGTCGCCTCGGCGATGCCCATGCCTCGGAGCGCCGCCATGTAGCCACCGTCCTGGATGCCCAGGCCGGCCGGGATGAAGAAGGCCACGCTCCGGACAAAGGACACGACCGGCTCGAAGGCCAGCACCGCGCCATAGGGGAGCTCGACTCCGACGAGCCTGAGGATGACCCAGCTCTCGGCCGCCTCCATGAACCACCCGACCAGGATCCACGCCGCGGCGACGGTCAGCCCGGGGACATGGGAGCGAAGCGCGCCGCGGGCCTCCACGTCGATCTGGAGGAAGGTCGCCTGGCGCTCCTTCACCCAGGTCTTCATCCGCTCCCAGGGCATCCTGAGCAGCAACGACCAGAGCCCATTGGCGAGCTGTCCGTAGAGGAGCACCGCCACCATGCCGGCCGCGACGAGACAGAGAAAGAGCCCGATTCCGACCACCAGCGGCCGTAGGAGGCCGACGTTTCCCAGCGAGGCGGACAGTTGCCGCAGCCAGGGACCGGACACCGCCGCCGCGACCAGGAGGTAGATGCCCTGGGTACCGATCTGGAGGGCCTTCTTCACCGTGAGACTGGCGGTGCCCCGCGCGACCGGGACCCCGAAGCGCTCGGAGAGGAACCAGACCTTGAGCCCCTCGGCAAGGCCCGCTCCGCCCGGAAAGCTCAGGTTCACTGCCTCGGTCGACAGCCGGACACCGAGGAGGCGCCAGAAGGCGACCCGCGCCTCCAGGCCGAGCAGGACGGCACGCCAGCCAGCGGTGTCCGCCAGCACCGTCAGCCCATAGGGAATCACGGCCAGCACAGCCAGGCGGCCGATCTGCCCGAGGAGTTTTCCAACCGTGGAGAGATCGGCTTTCCACACGACACGGACGAAGAGCCCCACCGAGAAGACCAGGAGCACCGCACGCGTCCAGCGAACCCAGGCGGGGCTGGGGGGTTGGTGAAGCGGCGGCGGGCCTCCCGCGCCCGGGCCAGGTCGGTCGGTCACTCCGCCCACCGTTCCACCAGCGGCAGCGGGCCCATCTGCTCGCCAGAGAGCTGGAACGGCTCGCAGGCAACTCCCACCACGCTCGCAAATCGGGCCACTCCGGTGGCCAGGAGGTCGTCCGTCACATCGAACTGCGCCAGCCGCTCCGGAGGGACACCCACCTCCGTCTTCTAACCGTCTGAGTGCGGGTTTCAATATTCGGATGGATGTTCCCCCCACAAGCCGCGCAGGGAGCCTTGGGTGTTACGCCAAAGGCCAAGAAATTCGTCCCCCGATCGCCTTGGGTCTACCTTCGACACCGCGGTCGCGGTTGTCAGCGTGGCTAGGCTGGTCCATCAGCAACGGGCGGCATGGGACTCGCAGTGCCCTGTCCCGGCATCCGACAGCGGTGTCGGAGCACTGAACGGAGGCAGGCGGCTCATTGGACGACAGCGTCTGTGGCCAAAGCCGTCACAGGCAGTGATTTGCAATCGAACGACCCCCGAGTCGAACCCGCTCTCGCCATCCGGCGCGACGGCCTGCAGGTTGCAATCGCCCTCCGCGAACATGACTGGGACCGAAGAGCGTTGCTCGGAAGATTTGCATTCCGTCCGCAAGAACTTGAACTCGTCCGGCGGCCGTGCCGGGGCGACCAGCGAGCGCGAACCACTCTGGTCCGCCGATACCACTCCGCCCCCTCCGCGCTGCGGCAAGGTCCTCGATTCGTCGCCTGAGGGAGAGCGATACTCTTGCCGGTGATGGGTTGGTCGAGCCCGCGGCCGGCGTGCTCGAGGGAGTGAACGTGTTCTCGTTCCTGCTCAGCCTGGTGGTCTCCGCCTCCCCGGGCGACGGAACCACGCTCGACATCCGCGCCTTTCAGGTGGTGAAGCAGAGCTCTGGCCCGGTGGACTACTACAAGGTCGAGAGCGGCCCTGACGGCACTTACCTCGCCGCGCGGTACCATCCGCCGCTGGACACCGTGGTCCGTGGCATCGAGGCTCCGAAGAGCTTCCAGCGCATCATCGGCGCAATCCGGTGGCGCTGGCGGGTCCACGCCTTCCCGAAGGGGGGCGACGACTGCAACCCCAAAGTGGGCGATGCTGCAGGTGGCATTCATGTCACCTTCAAGGCGGGGCAGAAGGTGATGATCATCAAGTACGTGTGGAACTCCACCGGGCCAGCCAACCGGAGCTGCGAGCTCGTCAACACCCCGTTCTTTGCCAAGCGGGTGGTGGTACTCCGCTCCGGCGGCTCGACCGGGGTGTGGCAGACGGAGACCATCGACCCACGCGGGGACTTCGTGCGCCTGTTCGGGGGCAAACTCAAGGATGTGCCCGATTTCGTGGGCCTGGGCGTGCTCACCGACGGCGACGCGACCAACTCCGTGAGCGAGGCGGACTACGCCGACTTCGTTCTTTTCGAAACCCGGCCCACCCAGGAAGCCGGTTCGGGGCGCTGAGCCTCCGCGCGCCCCCGGCGGTCAGCTCAGCGGCGACGCGGGTCACCTTGGACGGGCAGAGAAAATGGCCTCCTAGAACTTGAACGAAACGGCGAGGATCACGCTGAACGTGTCGAGCGTGATCTCGGCTTGCTCTCCCGGGATGGGCACACCGACCGGAAACAGGTCGTCGCTGGCCTTTCCGTGCTCCCATCCGAGCCCAACCGACCCCGAGACCTTGGCGGAATGGAACGAGACGCCGCCCCGGAGGCCAATCAGATCCACACGGCGGAACACCGGGGTCTCCAGGTCGACCGGCGAGGAATCAACGTACATCCCGCCGCTGAGGCTGAAGTTGGTCGAAAGCATGAGTTGAGCCCCGACGCTCCAGTTCCAGACTTGGCGCGCGCGGTAGGTGATCGTCGGAAAGGGGATTTCTCTCGTCGCTGGAGCGCCGGAGGTGGTGTCGACCACCCGCGCCGGCGTCTGAGAACTGAACAGCGGATACTCGTGCGTCCCGGCATGCCAGCGCAGGTCGACCTCGAACCGGAAGAGCCCGAACTGGAAGGCTGTGCCAAGCCCGATCCCCGCCGGAAGGCGATACTCGAACGTGGGTTCGGTGTCCTCGAAGAAGACCTGCTCGGTGCCGGCGTTGAGGTTGGTCAGCGATTCGTACGTGAACGACCCGCCGTTCAAGAGCTTCAGTCCCGGAGTGCGCACCGTCAGGCCCACCGCGAGCCAGGCCAGCGGCTCCCACTGGACGCCGCCCACCGCGCGGATCTGAAACGTGGAGCCGCCAGCGGTGATGTTGCGTATCGTTCCGTGGCTGGTGCTCGTGCTGGTCAGCTCGCCCGAGAGCTGACCGTTCTCGGAAAGAGTGGTGTAAGGAAATTCGATCGCCCCGCCGAGCCGAAGGTTACCAGCCGCTGCCCAGCCGAGCGAGACGGTAGGGACCACGGTGTCGAAGGCCGAGGCAACCGAGTAGGAGACCCGCTGGCCAGGCTCCGGCGTGCTGCTGGCGACGGCGTTCTGGTGCCAGTGAACCGGCTGGGCCACAGCGAAGCCTAGCCGGACCTTCTCCCACCCGATGACCTCGCTGCCCAGCACCACGCCGAGGGAGCTGGGCAAGCCTTCGAAGCTGGACACCGGCGTGGAGTGCTGAAAGCCGCTGCCGCCAAGGGTGGTCAGCTGGTAGCCCTGCACGCTCGCGCTGAGAACGGTGCGTTGCACGAGGGCGATTCCGGCCGGGTTGTAGAAGAGCGCGGTGACACTTTGCGCACGCGCAATGAATGCCCCTCCTTCGAGCGCCTCTTCAAGGCCGGGGTATATCCGGTCGTAATTGGGCAGCAGGAGCGTGGGGGGAAGGATGAGTTCCTGCGCCCGTGCGGTTTCCCCGACGAGCACCAGGATCAGCAACGGCCAGCACCGCGACCGCTCACTGCCCCTTCGGTGTAACGACTCCGACCCGTTCTGCTCGTTCATGAACGATCCCCTATTGCTGAGAAGCACTGCCCCCGGTCGGCATCTCCGGAGGGAGGCCCGCGCCGCTGAGAGCGGTCGCGTGGCGTCGGCCAGAGCTCGCCGGGTCCCCGCGAGGGTCGTGCAAGGACATCGCCGTCCGGGGCTCTATCGCCCGTCCCTGGGAGCCCGGCCGCCCGGGCAGCACGGTCGAGGCCTCGTCCTTCGTTTCGTCTGATCGCTATCCGTCAAACCTGTCAGGAGTCGATCAGCAGGCGCATCGCGAGTGGTTCCGGAATCGCTCGGGGAAAGAAATGGCACGATCGCTGCTTGTCAGGGTGCGCGGAGGCCCCGAGCTCTCGAGGACCGGGAGCGACCCTCCAGGAGGAAGCACTCACATGACCATGACGAAGACCCCAGACCCACTCAGCAAGGCTCGAGCAGCCGCACAGGAGCTCCACGCAGCCCTCAGCGATGCGGCGACCAAGCAGGGCGGAGCAGTGAAAGCCGACCTGGAGGCGGTCCAGCAGAAGACCAGGGCGCTGATGGATTCGCTGAAAACCTCCGTGAATGCCCAGCAAGAAGCCGCGCGAAAGCACCTGAAGGAAGCAATCGCCAAACTCGACACCGCGCAGAAGCACGCGATGGAAGGCGCGAAAAGCTTTGGTCAGGCGTTCGAGGCCTCGGTGAGGAAGACGGTCGCCGATGCCAGGGCGTCAGCGCAGCATATCAGCGAGGCCCTCGCCGAAGAGCGCTCCGCCAACGCCCGGAAGACGGGAAAATAGGAGAAGGACATGCGTAACTTCATCGCCGTCGTCTTCGACGACACGAGCAAGGCATACAGGGGACTTCATGAGCTCTGGCAGCTCGACAACGAGTCCCAGATCACCGTGCACGGCACCGCGGTCGTCCACCGCACCGACTGGGGCCAATACCAGGTCGACACCAAAGAGACGAATCCCGCTCTGGCCACCGCCGTGGGCGTGGGGATCGGGGCGCTCATCGGAGCGCTGGCCGGACCTGCCGGCGCGGCCATCGGCGCCGCGAAGGGTGCCGGGATCGGTGCGGCGACCGGAGGTGCCGTGGGGGTGGGGACTGATCTGTTCCGTGCGGACACGCGCGATCAGGCAAACGTCGAGACTGCCCGCGTGCTTGGACCCGGGCAGTCGGCGGTGATCGCCGACATCAGTGAGGACTCGACGACCCCGATCGATGCCCGGATGCGCTCCCTCGGCGGCACCGTCTATCGCCGGAGCCGGAGCGGTTTGCACGACGATGCCTGGTACGCCGATTTCGACTACCCGTACTACCTCTATCCCTACGAGTACATCCCGCCGGCGTATTCACAGCCCTAGCGAATGGCATCGGGACGCGCCCGGGCCGGGCTGTCGCCCCCGGCCCGGGTGGAACCTGGCCTCGTCCGAACCGGGGTGACCTCCCTCTGGTGGACCGTTCGGAGCTCGAGTCGCGGCGGGACGGTGGTCGACAGTCACTCTCGAGGTAGAACCCGAGCGTGGTTGCCTCTCGGCTGTCTGTGGGTACCCGCTGAAGGCATGGGCGAGCAGTGTTTGCCCGGTAGAGTGAAGCCGTCCTCTCGCATGCGACCCGGCGGGCAGGGTCTTCACCCCTCAGCCTCCCCCTGGACCGGCCGGATCTGTCGTGGGGTCCTGTTCGGATCGGGGCGAGTCTGTCGAGATCCGATCAGGAGATCCCAACAGTGGCTCGGGTCCTCTCAAGGGAATCCCGTTTGGCACGGGCGGTGCTCGGTGGGGATGTCGGTCAGCCTGGAGGGCCTGAGTGGACCGTGTTCTGGTCGTCGTGTTCGACAACGAGGCGAAGGCGTCCGAGGGGAGAAGCGCGCTCCTGCAACTCGATGCGGAGGCGACGGTCTTCGTCTACGCCACCTCCGTGGTGGTCAAGAGAGCCGACGGCACGGCGGCGGTGAGGCAGGAGGATGGCGGCGTCTTCGGAACGGCCCTGGGCACCACGCTCGGAACCCTGATCGGGTTCGTCGGGGGCCCGGCCGGCGCCGCAATCGGCGCGCTCTCGGGCATGACGCTCGGGATGATCGCCGACATCGACCAGACCCGCGTCGGTGGTGACTTCATCGACGACGTTCGCAAGGTCCTGACGCCGGGGAAGGTCGCTCTCGTGGCGGACGTCGAGGAGGACGAGACGGCCCCAGTGGACACCCGGATGGAAAAGCTCGGCGGCACCGTGTTCCGGCGCTCGGTCTCCGACGTGCGCGACATCGCGAACGACGAGGATGCCGCGGCGATCAAGGCGGACCTCGCGCAGCTCAAGGCAGAGCATGCGGAGGCCAAGACGGAGCGAAGGGCCAAGCTCGAGGACCGCATCAACCAGCTCGACTCAAAGCTCCAGGCCAGGCTGCAGAAGGCGAAGGAGTGGCGCGAGCGGGAAAGGAAGCTTGCCCAGGCCAGGCTCGAGCGCCTCAAGGGAAGGTCTGCCGGGGCTCAAGCGAAGACGTGATTCCAACTACCAACGACGAAAGGAAAGTCATGACGACGACGACAGGAACCCCGACGCAGACCCACACCCCGATTCTGGACGAGGTGAGGCGCCGCTCGGGCTGGGCAGTGTTCATGGGGGTGCTCACCGCGGCGCTGGGAATCGTTCTGATGGTCTACCCGTTCGCGACCGCCACCGCGACCACCCTCTTCCTCGGATGGATGCTAGCCCTCGCCGGGGCAGCGGAGATGGCACTCGCCCTCTACTCGCAGTCGGCCGGTACGTTCTTCTTGCGGCTGCTCGTGGGGGCCCTCTACGGCTTCACCGGGGTCTTGATCATCGTCAATCCGTTCGCCGGGATAGAGAGCCTGACGCTGGTCGTGGGAGTCCTGTTGCTCCTCAGAGGCATCCTGGTGATGGTGGCAGCCTTCCGCGTGAAGCCGATGGACGGTTGGGGCTGGTTCGTGGCCGATTCCATCGCGACACTGGTCGCCGGTGGGCTCATCGTCGCCCAATGGCCCTCGAGCACGTCCTGGGCGGTGGGGACGCTCGTTGGAGCCTCGGTGCTGGTGACGGGAATCGCCCGCACCATCTTCGCCGCGCGCATCCGTCAAGGTACCGGGCAGGTCCGGCAGATGGCGCGGGGAACGACGTGAACCGGTCCGACGGCGAGACGCCTAACTCGCCAGAGGTGCTGATGCTCACTCGTCGAACGGTCCATACTTCTTGACCCGCTCGATCACTGAGCCACGCCGGTCCGCCTCCGACTGGTTTCCTCCCTTTGACGTCGAGATAAACTGGAGCCTAAGCGGCCCGAGGTGGTTCCTTCGGTCCGGAGTACGCTCGGTCCGATGACGAGGAGACCTGCGGGCGGCCGCGGTCACGATTGCTCGAGGGGGAGGTCCGGCATGCTCGGTAGACGATGGCTGTCGCAGCGGAAAGCGGATCCGGGCGAACTCGAGCGTGCCCTCGACGCCGTGGCAGGGAGCCCGGAAGAGCATCCGCTCGCCCCGGAGACCGTCCACGCGGCCCTGGCCGCCTCCGAGCTCGTCGCCGCGAGCGTGGGGAAACCCGCGGAGTCTCTTCCGGCCGAGGCCCACGCGCTGGTCGAGCGATGGGCACATGACCTGCGCCGGCTCCGGAAGAAGGCGCGGGATGCGGTCGAGCACCTCGCGGGCACTCCCGAGGCGAACTTCGATTCGCGAGACGTCTACGACGAGCCGGATGCCGCAGTGCAGGACGCCGATGCCGACGCGGCGCTCTGGCGTACCAGGATGGACGAGCTGGCGCTCCGGCTGGCGGACGACTGACGCGCCCTGCCAGCAACCCAGGGCAGCAGGCTGTAACGACGAACGCTGCTCGGTGTCTGGCAGGCAAGAGCGCGGTGTGAGGGAGTGATGTCTTCGAGACTTCGAGCCGTTTGGCATCCGCTGGTCTTTCCGCTCTTGCTCAGCCTTTCAGCTTCGGCAGAGGTGTCGGATGAACTGTCCGCCCCCCCACTCACGCCCGAGCTTCGCGAGGCCCTAGCGGGGACCTGGGTGTATGCCGGCGGCGACGCGGAGCAGGCGAAGGTCGATGCGGCGGTGGATCGCGCGGTGGCGAACCTACCGCCCCTTTCCCGAAAGATCGCCTCCGATGCCCTGAGGCCGCGCGCCCGCCCCCGCCCGCGCTACGTGTTGGCCTTCGAAGGAGCGGTGGTTCGCATCACCTCCCCGGACGAGGTCGAGGAACGGGGTGAGATTGGAGGGCCACCCGTTGCCATGACCGACCGGTTCGGGGACCACACCCAGACCACCTTCCGTGTCCACGGTCGGTCCCTAGTGGAGGCGGGGGGCAACTCGGATGGGTCCGGAGAGACGGTGTTTACCGCGACAGCGGACGGAAGAACGCTCCTCGTCCACCGGGTGATGCGGAGCAGCAAGCTCGCCGCGCCGGTCGAGGCAACCCTCATCTACCACCGGCAGCCCTGACGAGCGGCCGACCCTGCGTGACCCCTGTCGAACAAGCACGCAACCGCGTCGGGATCTCGACAGCATCCCTGCATGGGTGCCGCAGACTGCTCGGCCAGCCTCGGCTCGAGACTGGCTCGCGACTTGCTCCCATCAGCGCGGAGCCCGGACAAGGACCGGGGACCACGCAGTCCACTCTTGAAAACGAGGTTTCCGTCATGACAACGAGTCGCGCAGTGCCAGTCGTCCTCCTCCTGTCGGCGTTCACCGGGGTCGCGGCCGCCCAAGAGTCGACCCCGCAGTCCCAGCAGAGCGCCCCGGCGCCCGCGAATCCGGGGCCGCTCGTCGGTGGGGTCGTCCTGGGTGTCACGGTCACCGAGAGCGAAGCGCTGGCGTTCGGTTACCGCATCTCCAAGCTGCTTCACTCCCAGGTCTGGAACGACAAGGGCGAGAAGATCGGAAAGACGGAGGACTTCATCGTCAAGCCCGACGGGAGGGTCACCTTCGCGATCATCGACGTCGGAGGTTTCCTGGGCATCGGCGCGCACCGGGTCGCCATCCCGGTCAGTCAGATCGCCGCGGTCAAGCCCCACGTGGTCGTGCCGGGCGCAACCAAGGATGCGCTGAAGGCCTTGCCCGAGTTCAAGTACGCGAAGGACAGCAATCGGAGCTAAGCGCGGGACGTGGAGGCTCGCGGGTGCGAGGGGCATGTCGGGACCGCTTCCGGCCGTCTGCCCCTCGCCCTTCGCGGTACCTCGATGATGACCCTCGGTGCGGGAAAGCGATCCGAGGGTCCATCCGGTTCGCCGGCTTCACCGTCCACGAGATCTCCCTTCACGGTCCACACGCTCTGCTTCGTACGAGCTCCTGGCCTTCCCGGAACACGCGCTCCTTCGACCGCACTCGTCGGCGCGCCCGCGACCGCGCCGGCAGCGTCATCAGCTCGAGCTGGACGCACTGCCCGCACTGCATGACCGAGTCACGCGACCGCGACGTTACCGGACGAGGTCAACGCTCCGGTGGGGTCGCAGCAGGGTTCGGGGTCGCGAACGCCACTCGCCGCAGCGTGTTCCGGTCGACATGGTGGAACGGCTCTCCGCGGCCGGCGATCCGGAGCAGCGTGTCCTGCTCGTAGCCGAACGAGTCGCTGTTCACGACAATCGTCAGTGCATACTCGAGGGTCAGGAAGTTCTCGGTCAGGAACGTCGAGGAGACGATGCCGGCGTTCGTCGAACCCAAGGTTGCCTTCACGGTGAAGGTTCGTGCGTCGCGCTCGGCGGTTCCTCTCGCCAGGGCCACCTGGCCGCGCGGGATCGCGACCGTCTGGAGGATGGCTCCCGTCGCCGGCTCCCACAGCCAGTAGCCAACCTGGTCATGGAAGGTCAACCGCTCGCCTGCTCGGGTGATGTGGATGTGGTAGCGCAGCCCGTACAGCAGCTGGGGACCATTGGTCTGGGGGTCGATGGGCTGGAACACCATTCGCTCCCGGTAGGTTTGGGTGCTCGACCCCGCCACCACCGGGTGCCGGTCGCTCCCCTCCCCCTCCCAGACTCCCCCCAGTGGCGCGAGTGGGCCGAGGTTCCGAAGCGTGTCCACGTCGAAATCGCTGGGCTCGGTGAAGATGTCGGCGGTCATCGGGTTCTCCCAGGTGTCAGCGCAGGAACGTCTCTCGGAGGTGTCGGCCGGAATGCGAAGGCCACGGTCAACGACGCCGTGACCTTGTTACCTCACCAGGTCACGCGGGCATCTCAGGTCGCCCTCTCGCGGAGGGACCTCGCCTTGGCCTTGAGGGCGTCCACCTTGGCCTGGACCGCTCGCTTCGCCGCCTCGCGCCGTTCGTTCGCCTTCTGCCGCCTGGCCTCGAGCTTGGAGTCGAGCTGGTTGATCCGGTCCTCGAGCCTGGCCTTTCGCTCCGCCGTGACCTCCGCATGCTCCGCCTTGAGCTGCGCGATGTCCGCCTTGATCGCCGCGGCGTCCTCGTCGTTGGCGATGTCGCGCACGTCGGAGAGCGACCGCCGGAAGACGGTGCCCCCGAGCTCCTCCATCCGAGTATCGACCGGGGTGGTCCAGTCCTCGTTCACCTCCGCCACCACCGCGGCCTTTCCCGGCGCGAGCCCCTTGCGGACATCGTCGATGAAATCCCCACCGATGCGGGCTTGATCGATATCTCCGATCATCCCCACCGCCATTCCGCTCATGGCTCCGATGGCCGCACCCGGCGGTCCGCCCAGCAGGCCGATCAACGCCCCCAGGGAGGCGCCGAGGAGGGTTCCGAGCGGGGCATCGTCCTCCTGTCTTACCGCTCCCATCCCGTCGGCACTCCAGGCCACCACCGCGGTCACGTAGACGAACAGGCTTCCCTCTCTGCTCAGTTGCAGGAGCGCGTTCCTGCCCTCGTACGCTTTCCCCTCGTTGTCGAAGACCACGACCAGCATGCGGTTCATGTCTTGTTCTCCTCGCGAACGTGACTCCGTCGCGCGTGGAGCACCGCCCGTGCCAACCTTCGATAGGCACCGATCTGGCGCGCCGACTGCTAGGCTCAGCCTCGCGCTGATCGGCTCTGGACACCCTGCTGGGAACAGATCACGAGCGTGGAAACGCCCAGCAACGGGTCCGGGATGCACGCTCGCTCCTCCTCGCGGCGCGCGCTTCTTGCACACCCGTCCGGGACGGTGACGCAAGCCTCTCCCACTCGGAGTCCGTGGCGAGGAAGGACTTTCAGCAACGATCCCCGAATTCCGTGACCTTGTCCGGCGGCCGAAGCGCCTGGATGTAGCGATGCGGCTGGTGATCGGCGAGGGTGTAACGGGCCCGATCAGAGCGCCTCCCGGTGGAAAAGGCGGCCAGGAGGGAGCGGAGGAGCTCTCGCAGTTCGAGGAGTGCGTGGTGGAAGCCGTCGCGCCATTGACTCGCTCGACCTCCATGCGCTCCTCCACTCAATCGCCTGCTGCTCACCAGCGACAGGCGGACGCGCCTTCCCGCACCTGCCGTCAGCGCAGGAACGTCTCGGCCGTATCCGCCGGCAGCTTCATCTGCGTCGCCGACTGCGGATCGGAATTGAACCTCCCGAAGACCTCCGGGGCTTTCCTGAAATGCTCCTCCAGCCCCTGGATGCGGTGGACGTTGTTCGGGTGGTCCGACAGCAGCTCCGGCGACTGTCCGACCTGCGCGTTCTGGAAGTCCTTGAAAAGCCAGACCAGCCCCCATGGGTTCAGCCCGGCCGCGGCGCAGATGTCCGATCCGGTCAGGTCCGCGCGTTCTTCGACGTCTCGCGAGTAGCCGAGGGAGTTGAGCTTTCCCAGAAGCGCGAGGGCGAGAAGGTGCGCCCGGGTCGGACCGAGCAGGACCGCAGCCCCCAAGCTCCGGAGGAGCAGCTGCTCGCGCTTCTCCATCAGGGTCACCGTGTCGTGATGAATGGTGTGCGCGACCTCGTGGCACAGGGTTCCGGCGAGCTCCTCGCGATTCTTGACGAAGAACAGCAGCGCATCCCCGACGTAGACGTTGCCTCCCGGGGTGGAGAAAGCGTTCGGCTGCGCCATGTGGACCAGGTAGAAGCGAAAGGGATGTTCGTAGCGCGGTTGGGCGGCCCGGATGATCTGCGCCTCGAGAGGCTTCAGCGTGTCATACAGGGGCGAGGTGGCGACGATTTCCCCCTTGGCCTTCAGCTCGTCGAAAACTTCCTGTCCGAGCTGAACCTCCACATCCGGCGACTCCTGCTGCTCCGACGCCGCTGCCCTGCCGGCCAGTAGGAGCCCGCCGACGATCGCCGCGGTAGCGGCGAGAGCCACGGTCAACGACACCGTGGCCCTGTGGCCCCCCGGGGTCACGCGGCGCCCTTCGCCACCTGCGCCACCTCGCCCGCTCCACGCCGGATGCGTGCGGCCAGGACGGTCCGGGAGACCCCTGTCACCAGCACCGACGCGCCCACCAGCGTCCCCACCGCCCACGCGGTGCTCGACGGCCACTTGGCGATGATCAGCCCGCCGGCGGCCAGGTTGGCGATGGAATCGGCGACCAGCCAGCCCCAGCCATCCAGCGGCCGGACCCGGAACGCAGCCACCATCGCCAGAATCCCGCGCACGACCAGCATCGACCCCACGAACAGGGTCAGGCTCTCGGCTCCGGTGAACGGATTGACGATGAGCACGATTCCGGTCAAGCCGTAGAGCACCGCGATGAGTAGCCGCAGGAAGAATTGCCCAGGCGTCTGAGAGGCGAACGCGAGAACAATCTCCGCCAAACCGACGAGCGTCAGCGTCCAGCCGAGGAACAGCGTCGTCGCGGTCGCGGTGGCGAGCGGGTACATCAGCAGTACGATTCCGAGAGCGATGGTGAGGAGGCCCATGAACACCGCCCACCCGGAGCGGCGTTTCACATCGTCGAGAATGGTAGGTTGATTTCTTGATACTGTAGTCATGGCTTTCCTTTCAGTGATGCTTGACTAGGTTGAACTGAAAGAACCGACCACGGGCTCACGGTGCCCTCGCCCGGGCAGTGGCAGCCTTGGCCTTCAGCCGCTCCACCTTGGCCTGCGCGGCGCGCTTCGCCGCCTCGCGCCGTTCCTTCGCCTTCTGCAGCCTGGCCTGGAGCTTTGAGTCGAGCTGGTTGATGCGGGCCTGGAGCTTGGCCTTTCGCTCTGCCTTGGCCTCCGCATGCTCTGCCTTGAGCTGCGCGATGTCCGCCTTGATCGCCGCGGCATCCTCGTCGTTCGCGATGTCGCGCTCGTCGGAGACCGACCGCCGGAAGACGGTGCCCCCGAGCGTCTCCATCCGGGTGTCAACCGGGGTGGTCCAGTTCTCGTCGACCTCCGCCACTACCGCGGCTTTCCCAGGCGAGAGGGCCTTGCGGATGTCGTCGATGAAGTCGCCACCGATGCGGACCTGGTCGATGTCCGCCATCATTCCCACCGCCATTCCACTGAGGGCGCCGATCGCCGCGCCGGGCGGTCCGCCCAGCAGGCCGATCAACGTCCCCAGGGACGTGCCGAGGAGGGTTCCGAGCGGGGCGTCGTCCTCCTGCCTCACCGCCGCCTCCCCCTCGGCGCTTCTGGCCACCACCGCGGAGGCGTAGACGAACACGCTTCCCTCTGCATCCAGTTGCCGGAGTGCCTTCCTGCCCTCGTACGCCTTTCCCTCGTTGTCGAAGACCACGACCAGCATGCGGTTCATTTCCAGTCCTCCTTCCGACGTGACCCGTCGCGGGGCAGAGCACCGCGCGTGCCAACCGGTTCGCGAAGCCGACGACCGTGTGGCCGGCTCCCTGGTGGGCCCGGCCCTGATCGGTATTCGACGGCTCTGCCAGGCCCCGATCAGGGGAGGGACCCCTCAAGGGACGCGGAGACCCGACCCGACGGTGACAGACTGTCTCCTGCGACCCGTCTCCGCTCACCCCAGTGTGCACGATCCCGACAGGGGCGTCGGAACAATGGGCGACGTCAACTGCGGCGATGGTTGAAACCATCTGTAGTGAGGCCGTCGCGGCATGTCGCGGACACCCGGCCTTTCGTGTTCTCGCCGCCAGGTCAACGGCGCGCGTGTTGCAGTCGCACTCCGCGAACCTCGACGGAGAGCGAACATCGTGGCTCGGCAGCGCGCATCTCATCGCGAAGAAGTCGAGATCATCCAGCGGTTGCGCGTCGGTGATCAGCGCGCACGGACCACCCTGGTCCGGCGGTACCACTCTGCCCTGCTGCACCACGCGTTCCTGGTGTTGCGGGACGCGACACTCGCCCAGGATGTCGTCCAGGATTGCTGGCTCGCGGCATTCAGGTGCGTCGATCGCTTCGACGGTCGTTCCAGCCTGTTCACCTGGCTCGTCCGGATCGCAATCAACAAGGCGAAGAGCCGACGGAGCCGCGAGAGACGATCGGTTCCGTTTTCGGCACTCGTCCCTCCTGCGTTCACCTCTGGAACCTACGGCGCGGACCGCTTGGACCGTCCGGAGGTGGACGAGCTCACCCCGGAGTGGATCCTGCTCGAGCGGGAGGCGGTCAGGACGCTCGACGGCGCGCTCCTGGCGCTTCCGGAGAGCCAGCGATCGGTGGTGGTCCTGCGCGACCTGGAAGGAGCGAGCTCCACCGAGGCCTGCCGGGTGCTGCAGATCAACGATCTGACTCAGAGGGTGCGACTCTCTCGCGGTCGCGCGACGCTCCGGCTGGCGCTGCAGGAAGATCGGCGACTCGCCGCCTAGTGAGGGGCAACCCCGGAAGCTTGTGTTCCGCGGGAAGCGGGCGTAGTGGCACTGGAGACACCGCCAAGGGTATTAGAGTTCCTCGGAGGTTGAGCGTGGCCCGGGTGCTGGTCGTTGACGACGACGCATCGATGCTCGCCGCGCTCAGCGCCTTGCTGAGGTCGGCGGGGCACGAGGCCGTCGTCGCCCAATCCGGGAAGGAGGCGCTCGCGTTGCTCGACGGCCATATCGAGGCCGTGGTGACCGACTACGCGATGCCACAGATGAACGGGGTGCAGCTGACCCAGCTGGTACGACAGCGCGATGAGACGCTCCCGACGATTCTGCTGACCGCCCACGGGTCAGAGATGGTCGAGGCCCGGGCGATGAAGGCCGGGGCATACCAGTACGTCACCAAGCCGATCGACATCGAGAACCTCTCGCTGGTGGTCGAGCGGGCGCTGGAGGCGCGCTCGCTGCGGCTTGAGAACAGAAGGCTCACCGTGGAGAAGTTGCTGGGCCGGTCGATCATCGGCGAGTCGCCGCCGATGCGGCGGCTGCTCCAGCAAGTCGAGCGGATCGGACCCAAGGACATCACCGTCCTCGTGCGAGGTGAGACCGGGACGGGCAAGGAGCTGATCACCTCGCTCGTTCATGCCCATAGCCGGAGGGCGGCCGGGCCGCTGATCCGCTTCAACTGTGCAGCGGTGCCGGGCGAGCTCGCCGAGGCGGAGCTCTTCGGGCACATCCGCGGTGCGTTCACCGGGGCTCACCAGACCCGGGCTGGCTTCTTTGCCCAGGCGGACGGCGGGACGCTCGTCCTCGACGAGATCGGAGAGCTCCCCCTCCACCTCCAGGCCGTGCTGCTCCGGGCGCTTCAGGAGGGCGAGATCCAGCCGGTAGGAGCAGGGAGGGTGGAACGGGTCGACGTTCGGGTCATCGCTTGCACCAATCGAAATCTGGAAGCGGATGCCCGTGAGGGGCGGTTCCGCCAGGACCTCTACTTCCGGCTGGCGGTGGTGGACCTCGTCGTCCCGCCGCTCCGGGAGCGGCGCGAGGACATCCCGGCGCTCGCTCGCGAGTTCGCCCGCATCTACGGCGAGCGATTCGGCAGGCCCGAGGCCCAGCTCTCGGCGGAGGACCTCGCGGAGATGGTCTCCGCCGAGTGGCCGGGCAACGTCCGGCAGCTGGAGAACGCTGTCGCCCGGATGGTGGCGCTCGGGGAGGGGCCGCACCTCACACGAGACGGCACCTCCTCGTTGGGGGCCGCTCACTACGTCGAGTCTCCGCCAAGCAAGTCCGCCGAGGGGCTCACCCTGAGAGAGCAGGTCGAGGCACTCGAGCGGGGAGTGATCAGTCGAACGCTCGCCGCGGTGGGTGGAAATCAGTCCGAGGCGGCCCGGCGTCTCGGGCTCAGCCGGGGCGCGCTCATCGACCGGATGCGGAAGTACGCTCTCCTCCGCGGGAGTCCGGGCTCGGAGTGAGCCTCCGTGGCATCACTCGGTTCTCAGGCGGCGGCCGGAAACATCGGCGCTTCCTCCGGGTCCAATCTCCGTCCGGGAGGACCCGATGGATGTGGGACGGGGAGCGATTCCGATGGGCGCCGCAAGCGTCGCGGGAGGACTCGGCCGGGCGTCGTTCGAGGTCTCGGGGCTCCCCGGCAGGGTGGGATCGTCCCCGGACCCGGTGACGCGTCGTGCCAGGAGACGACCGCTGATGGCAGGCCTTCCTTCGTCCTTGCACACTCAACGAACGTGAGCTCAGAGAACTCGCCCGGCCGGGTCAAAGGCACGGTGTTCATCGTGGATGACGATCCGAGTGTGAGGGATGCCCTTGGGTCCCTCATCCGGTCCACCGGACACGTGGTTCGAACCTTCGGCTCCGCCGATGAGTTCCTCGACTCGCCGCCCAGCGACACTCCATGTTGCCTGGTGCTGGACGTCCGGTTGCCAGGTCTGAGTGGGCTCGACTTGCAGTCGCGGATGGCGGAGCTCGATCGGGACGTTCCGATCATCTTCATCACCGGGCACGCCGACGTGCCCACCTCTGTCCGGGCAATGAAGGCGGGTGCAATCGAGTTCTTGACCAAACCACTCGGAGAGGAGGAACTCCTTGGGGCGATCTCCACCGCGCTGGAGCTGGACCGGCTCCGGCGCGACCGCCGTGCGCACCAGGACGAACTGGATGCGCTCTACGCCTCACTCACCTCCCGGGAGCGACAGGTGATGTCGCTCGTCGTGACGGGGCTGGCAAACAAGCAGATCGCTGCGCAGCTCGGCACCAAGGAGATCACGGTCAAGGTTCACCGTGGCAGGGTGATGCACAAGATGCGCGCCGAGTCGCTGGCAGACCTGGTCCGGATCGGAGAAAGCCTGCGGCTGCTCCAGAAGAAGTAGCGAGCCCGGGGCCCAGAATGGTCACGGCCTGCCGAGCGCGCGGTCGATGGCGTCAAGGAGATCGTCGTCGCTGAACGGCTTCTCCAGGAACGCCACTGCGCCGGCCGCAAGCGCCCTCGCACGCGCAGTGGCATCGGCGTGAGCGGTCATGAAGACGATCGGAATCGCCGCGCCCGAGGCGGCGAGATGCTCTTGGAGATCCAACCCGCTCATCCCAGACATCCGGACGTCGAGCACCAGAGAGGCGACGTCCGACGCTTGACCGGAACGGAGGAACTCCTCAGCCGAGTCGAAGAGCTTCACGCGAAACCCGGCCGATCTCAGCAGCGCGCGGAGCGCTTCCCGAACCGAGGCGTCGTCATCGACCACCGCCACTGTTGAGCCGTCGAGCAAGGTTCTCCGGAACACCGAGGACTCTAGGTCCAGCCCAACTCTGCAGCGGGACTCGTCATTCCGCCATAATACCTTCGTATAGGACGGGGCCGTCGGCCGAATGGCAGAGCGACAGCAGGTCGAGGCCGCCCAGCACGGTACGGTGGAGGCCTGCTCGGTTTCTGACGGCACCGCCACGAAACGAACAGCGAGCCGTGCATTGGTGAGCCAAAATTCCCCGGGCCTCGCCGAGATACGCGACATCGGGAATGGCACGAAACGTGCTCTTCGCGTCCGCAGCGAGGCACGTGAATGCGCGGCACACCACACTTCCCTTCCACGAGATGGAGTTCGCTCTGCATCGAGGCACTCCTCGAGCTCCGGGCCTGCGTCCGACGGGTCACCGAGCGGCGGACCGAGGTTGCCTGGAAGGACTTCGTGGAGGGGCTCCGAGTGCTCGCCCAGGACGCCTCCCGGGACATGATCGCGGCCTGCGAGCATCCTGCCGCCTGCGCCCAGCTGGTGGCACGGCTCGAGCTCGAGTTCCTCGGCGATCTACCACAGAGCGAGGAGCTCACTGACGAGTGTGCCGAGCGCTTCGCCCAGCAGTTGGTCCTCCGCCGTTTGTACAGGACGAGGTCGGCGCAGCCGGTCCATGCTTCCGGCAGCCGAGCGACCCCGGGAGAGCTGCGGGCCCGGGCGCGATTCCGACAGCACCGGGTCGAGGCCCGCCTGCTCTTCGCGGAGGTCAAGTGCCGCCTCTGGATGGCGGTGCTGCGAGGAGCACTCCTCGAGGCCGGGGCCCTGCTGGTCCGACTGGAGGCGGAGTGCACCACCAAGGAGCGCCATGAGCTGCTTCGAAGGCTCGAGGAGTCCCGGGGAACGCACGGTTCGGCGGACCTGAGCGGGGAGGAGCTCGCGGCCACGGCGGAGCAGGTGGCCACCCAACGGCTCCTCGAGGGCCTCCAGGGGATGCACCGCCTTGACCAAGCACCGGCAGAGCCCACTCCTGGCTGCTTCGTCGCAGTCGAAGCGCCGCCGGCCTGACACTCGCTGGGCGCTTCTGACCTCCGCGCGGGTCGAACCTCACCCGGTGATGTCCGAAGGTCAGGCCTGCCGGTCTACCTGGAATGTCGCGGGTCGACCTCCGCCACCTTCGGCGCCGCAGGCAGGGTGAACTGGAACACCGTTCCCCTGGGCGCGTTGGGCGCGACGGAGATCCGGCCCCCGTGGGACTCGACGATGGAGCGGCTGATGGCCAACCCCATTCCCAGGCCCCGTGGCTTCGTGGAGAAGAACGGCTCGAAAAGCCGCTGCATCGCTCCGGGATCCAGGCCCGCTCCGGAGTCCGCCACTGCGATCTGGACCCGGTCCCCTTCGTCCTCGACCGAGCTGATCATCAGAGTCCGGGGGCCCTCGGCGATCGTGCTCATCGACTCGATGGCGTTGATGATCAGGTTGACCAATACCTGTTGCATCTGAACCCGATCACCGAGGACCATCGGAAGCTCCGAAGCAAGCACCGACTCGACCGAGACGCCGCTCTTCTTCGCTTCGGGGCCAATCAGCGAGATGACTTCCTCCACGACGTCATTGATGCCCAGCGGCTCTCTCAACGGAGGTGCCCTCCGGCTCAGCGCCCGGACACGGCCCACAATGGCCCCCGCGCGTTCGCCCTCGCTGGCGATCCGCGTGGCCGCCTGCCGGACTTCCTCCATCTCAAGAGGATCACGGGCAAGCCAGCGCAGCAGGGCGCTGGCATTGGCGACGATGGCCGCCAGCGGCTGGTTGATCTCGTGCGCGATCGATGCCGCCAGCTCGCCCATCGTCGTCACCCGCGTCACGTGAGCCAGCTCCGCCTGGACCTTGGCCAGGGTCTCCGCCGCTTGCCTGGCGTCGGTGATGTCCTCGCAGGCGATGAGAATCATCGGCTCGCCAGTCGGGCCCCGGACCGCGCGGGCGGATTCGCGAACGCAGATCACCCGACCGTCCTTGCGGACCTTCCGGAGCTCCCAGCGAGCGGTCTCGCCCAGCCGCTCGATGCGGGCGGCGCAGTTTCGAGCGACGGCCGCTCGATCCTCCGGATGGAAGACATCCAGGACCGACCGACCGACCAGCTCGTCCACGGTGTATCCGAGCTGCTCGGCTCCGAAGCGGTTCACCGATCGGACGGCACCGGAACCGTCGATCATGAAGTACATGGTCGGATTGTTTTCGAAGGCGGCCCGCCACAGCTCCTCGCTAGTCCGCAGCCGCTCCCCCATCTGCTTGCGCTCGGTGATGTCCTCGGCGATCCCACAGGCTCGGTACGCCTTGCCCCGCTCATCGCGGATCAGAACGCCATGGTCGTGAATCCAGCGCTCCGTTCCGTCAGAGCGACGGATCCGGTACTCCACGTCGAATGCGCCGTTCTCGGCGATCCAGCTTGAGAAGGTCTCCGCGACCCGCGGGCGGTCTTCCGGGTGAACGTTCTCCAGCCACAGCCGGGCATTGGCCAGCAGGTCGCCCGGCGGGAGGCCCCACACGCGCTCGAAGCTCGGGCTGACGTACAGAACCTGCTCGGGTCGGAGCGAGTGGATCCAGAACACCTCGCCGAGGTTCTCGGCCATCAGCCGGAACCGTTCTTCGCTCTCCTGGAGGGCTCGCTGCGCCACCCGTCTCGACGCCGTGAACTCGACCATGACCACGGCAGTGACGAGGAAGAGAACGTGCCCCAACCGATGTCCCTCGGCAACGCCCAACGAGTGGACCGGAGGGATGAAGAAGTAGCCGATCCCCGCGGCGGAGACGGCAGTGGAGAGCAATCCCGGGCCTCGTCCACCGAACCAAGCGCTGGCGATGATGGCCGAGAGGGCCACCAGATAGGGGACTCTGCCTTCCTCGATCGGGAGGAGCCCCCGGATCACCAACGCGAGCATGGCCAGTGCCACGGCGACCCCGTAGCGGATGACCCGTTCTCTCAAGTCCGGCGCCGAGTTCCCCATGCGCGGCCCTCCCCGGATCGAAACCGGGAACACCCTACACGAGGAACTCTTCCAGGGCTCCTGCGCCGAGGACCGAAGGGAGCACATCGGTCGCCTCTCCTCAAGGGGCCCGCCGTGGCCCCTCTGCGGTGTCCACGAATCCAACAGGGCTGAGAGAAGCGTCGGGCAACCCCGACGATCGGCCCGCCGAAACTCCCCTCGGCCGATTTGCGGGTTGGCATGGACGCTGCTCTGACGCCTATCGATGACCATACCCTTCGAAGAGTGGAAACAGGTCCGCCAGGCGTCGTGGGCCCGGCGACTGGCAGCTCTGCTCGTCCGAATCCGCTCGAAGGCCCTGGAGGGCCCGGAGGTGAACATCGCCCGGGCGGTGGACGAGGCGTTCGCGTCGTTCGCCCGCGAGTCTCGCTGATGCCGCGGTTTGGGCCGGCGTGGCGCCGCGGCATTCCAGCGGTGCAGGGATGACTTGGGGCGCTCTCGCGACTTTCGCCGGGGCAACGCGTCGCGTTGTCCGCAGTTGGCGCGCGGCGGTTCTCGCCTTGGGCCTCTTTCTCTCTCCGGGTGCCCTGGCAGGTCCGCCGTCACGACCGACGACCCGGAGCCCGTCGAACCCCATCACTGGGAGGTGTATCTGGCCTTCCAGTACTTCCGGACGAATGGGCAGGGCGCCGACGGAACCCTGCCGCAGGTCGAGGTGAACTACGGGGCGGTTCCCGACCTGCAATTACACGCGATTGTGCCGATGGCCTGGACGAGCCCCGAGAGCGGAGGCTTCCAGTATGGCCCAGGCGACATCGAGCTTGGTGCCAAGTTTCGCTTCGTCCAAGACGACGACTGGGGCCCACAGATCGGAACGTTTCCCCTCCTCGAGGTCCTCGTCGGCAACGCGTCGCGCGGCCTCGGGACCGGACACGTCCAGGTACTGCTGCCGATCTGGCTTCAGAAGAGTTTCGGCCGCTGGACGACCTACGGCGGGGTCGGGTACTGGATCGGCAATCCCGGCCCGGGGGGCACGGTTCCTGGTTCGTCGGATGGCAGGCCCAGTACCAGCTCGCGAAATGGGCAGCCGCCGGAGCCGAGATCTACCACGGCATGGCCGGGCAGGATGGCAGTCCCACGGACACTCGCTTCAACGTGGGAGTGGTCATCGACCTGAGCGACCTTCAACACGTGCTCCTCTCCGCTGGCCACTCGTTCGGGAGCGCCTCCACCCAGGCCTGTGCCCCCGAGCAACTAACAGCCATCGCCGACCCCTAGACGGCGATCCACACCCAGTCGGCCTCGACCTTCGCCGGGTAGCAGCCGATGGGCTCGGTGCGGACGTGCTGCATGAACCTGGCGACGTTCATCAGGAGCGCGGCGACCCTCGCCGAAGGAACCTCGTTGCCGAGATAGCCGGGCACGGGACCGGAGAGCACCTCGCCGGTGGTCACGTCGAACTGCGCGCAATGCATGCCACAGGTGACGATGGTGCCGTCGAGCGTCCCCATCTCCAGAGGCGCGTTCATGTGCCCGCAGCGCCGATCGATGGCGTAGAAGGTGCCGTCGCAATTGCAGATGACGAACTGGTGCCCGTTCAGCTCGACGGTCTTCATCCCTCCCGGGGCGACCTCGGCTGTCCTCACCGCCTTGACGAAGTCACTCAAGGCCCAGGTCCTTGGCTGACAGCTGCGGCAGGCTGGCGGGATCGGCGACATCCTGGTGCACGAACAACCCGCACCAGCAGCGCTTCATCGCGTCGAAATGCTTGCGGTGGAACGGGATGCAGGGGCAGACGATCTGCATGTCGCGAGCCCGGTCGTGCCGAATGGGCTGGCAGGGACAGAAGGGAACGCCGTGCTTGACCTCGAGCTTCACCTCTTGCTCGAGGAGGAAGTCCGCCAGCTCGGCGTCCGGGGTGAACTTGAACCCCAGCGGCTCGACGACCCGCTGGAAGAAGCGGCGCAGCGCCTTCTTCCTGGATTCGGTGGTCATGGAGATGCCCGCTGGCTTCCCAGGAGCTTCGCGTACCGCTCGGGCTGATAGCCCACGACGACCTGATCGCCGATCCGCACGAACGGAAAGCCGCTGGCCCCCTCGGCATCGAGCTCGCGCATGATCCGCTCCTGCGTCGCCTCGTCCGCGAGGTCGTAATCGACGTCATCGAACGGGATGCGGCGCTGGGTGAAGTATTCCTTCGCCTTGCGGCACCAGGGACAGGTGGACAGTGTGTACATCGAGACCTTCTTCATCGTCTCTCCCGGTCAGCCGAGGCTGACGAACACTTTGCCGGCTTCGGTCTTCACCGGATACACGGCAAGAGCGAGCTCGGGTGCATCGAGGAATCGCCCGCTCTGGATGTCGAAGCGCCAGTCATGGCAGGGACAGGTGAGGATCGAAGCCTCGAGCGCGCCAGTGAACAGCGGACAGGCCATGTGGGCACATTTGCCAGAGACGGCGTAGATCGCTCCGCGCACGCGGGCGACCACGACGTTCACCCCGAGCGGATACGCCGGGGCCATGCCGCCTTCCGGCAAGGCAGTCTCGTCCATCACGTACGTCCAGGTCATCGTCTCCTCCTCCTCCTCCGTTCTCGAGGAGGGCCGCCGGTCCCGGTGATGCCCAGGCTCCCCTCCGACACCGAGCAAGTCGCGAGCCAGTCCCGCAGCCGCTCGCCGCCCTGGGCGGTGCCGCGGGTGTCGTCCTAGTGCCGCAGCGCCGAATCCCGATAGCGAGCTGTCGGATTTGCCGACCAGATCCACGGAGCAGTGTTGGACTGCCGACAAGCCAGGCAACTCCTGGGTCGATGCACGCGCTGTGGATGTCTCACGCGTGCGGCACCGCCGCCGCCTCGGCCTCCGCTTGGCGCAGCCTGGGCTGCGAATGGTGCTGGCATGGCCGGTGCACCGATTGAAGGCGAAGGATCTGACACCGCGAGGGGATGATCCTCCCTCAACGAAAGGAAGGAAAGGCACCAGTCATGGCGGACCCGAAGGTGAAGGACGCACTCAACAAGGTTCGAGCAGCTGCGCAGGAGCTGCACGGGGCGGTCAGCGACGCCGCAGCGAAGCGCGGCGGAGCGATCAAGGGCGACCTCGAAGCCGTTCCGAAGAAGGCCAGCGCGATCATGGAATCAATCAAGACTTCGATGGCCGCACATGAGGAGGCCACCAAGAAGTACCTGAAAGAGGCAATGATGACTCTGGAAGCGGCCCAGAAGCACGCGAACGAGAGCGCAAGGAACTCCGGCCAGGCATTTCAGAGCTCGGTCAGAAAGACTCTCGCTGACGCTCGAGCCTCGGTCGAACATCTCAGCGAGGCTCTCGCGGAACAGCGTTCAACCCACCAGCAGAAGACCAGCAAATAGGAGAATGACGTGCGTAATTATATCGCAGTAGTGTTTGACGACATGAGTAGGGCCTACGAAGGGCTGCACGCGCTCTGGCAGCTCGACAGTGAATCCCAGGTCACCGTGCATGGAACGGCGGTCGTCCACCGCAATGACTGGGGCGACTATCAAGTCGATACCAAAGAGACGCATCCCGCATTGGCGACCGCCGTCGGTGTGGGCCTTGGCGCCCTGCTGGGTGCGTTGGCGGGACCCGCGGGTGCTGCAGTGGGGGCAGCCAAGGGAGCGGCCATTGGCGCGGCAACCGGAGGTGCGCTGGGCGCTGGTACGGACATTGCTCGCCTGGACACTCGCGATCAAGCGGGCATCGAGACGGCCTACGTGCTCCGTGCCGGCCAATCTGCCGTGATCGCCGACGTGAGCGAGGAGTCGGTGTATCCGATCGATACGCGGATGGGTGATCTTGGCGGGACTGTCTTTCGGCGCGCCCGGAGCAGTCTGCATGACGATTCATGGTTCGATGACTACGACCCAAGAAGCTATCTCTACCCGTACGAGTACGTCCCACCGAGCGAGCCGCCCTGGGCTGGGCCGTAGGATCGCCTCGGAGGCGATGAGAAGGCTGGGCAGTCGCTGGTGATGGCCAGCGACCGATGGGCCGGCGGCTGACGCAGGAGGCCGCCGGCCCATCGGCATGTTCGGGCACCAAGCTTCGAAGGAACGAACCCATGGGTCCTCCCTCGCGGAGCTGACACGGCTACCTTCCTCCGCCGCCGGACATCACGGACAGCGAGGCGCTCGTTCCGGGGATCTGCCGTGACACCTGGTTCGATCTGGAGGGAATCCGGACCGGGCGCCGTCGATCAAGGTGAATCTTGCCCGCAGGTGGCGACGTCGGAGCGCCCGGTCGAGCAGGGTGGCCAAACGATGAAGAGGACTACCGTCCATCGAGCCTCCGCTCCTCTTGCCGACCCCACCTCTCGCTGAGGTCCCGGATCATCCCCACCAGCACCACGAGGAAGAGCGCCGCGCCGATGAGGGCGAGGGCCCACTTCGAAGAGTAGCGGTCGCGCTCCGTCTCGGCCATCGCTCAGGCAGTGCCTCGGGTTCGATGCGGGGGACTCGAGCGCAACTGGGCTCGAGTGCTCTCGACGACCGAGTCCATCCAGCCTCAGCAGATGCTCCAGAATCTCGTCACGGTTGGCGGGCTCCATGACCGGGTTCCTCCCTTCGTCGGGCGGCGTTCTCGATCCGAGAGGCCACGTCCGGCACGTGGCGTGCCAGCGCGCCGAGGTGCCCCGTCGAACGCGCTGATTTGTCGTCGCCTAGGCCAGGCGGTCGACGTCCGGCAACGTGAATTGAAAGATGGCACCCCGAGGTACATTCGCGATCGCCCACAATCGCCCGCCGTGAGCGTCGATGATCGAATGGCAGATCGATAGACCCATCCCCAGGCCGCCAGGCTTGGTGGTGTAGAAGGCCTCGAAGAGATGCTCGAGAGTCGCCGGCGGCAGTCCAGGACCCGAATCGCGCACCGCGACGAGCAAGCCACCCGGCTCCGCCTTCCGGGTGCTGACCAGCACCTCTCGCTCCCCGCTGACGCTGCTCGTCGCCTCGATAGCATTGATGATCAGGTTCAACATCACCTGTTGAACCTGGACCCGGTCCCCGGGAATGAGCGGCAACGCCTCCGCGAGCGCCGCCTGCAACGAGACTCCGTTCTTCGTTGCTTCAGCACGGGTCAGCTCGACCACCTCGCGGATCGCATCATTGCTGTCGAACCAGTCCCTCTGCGCCGGCGCTCTCTTGCTCAGGGCACGAATCCGGCTGATGACAGCGCCCGCTCGTTTGCCGTCCTTGACGATTCGATCAAGGGCCTGGCGCACCTCCTCCAGATCCGGCGGTCGGCCACCAAGCCATCGCAGCGCCGCCTGAGCGTTGGAGACCGTCGCGGTGACGGGCTGGCTCACTTCATGCGCGATCGACGCGGTCAGCTGGCCCATCGTTGCGACGCGGTTCGCGTGCGCCAGTTGCGTCTGCATCTCACGCAACGCCTCTGCGGCGCGCTTGCCCTCGGTGATGTCCTCGGACACGACCAGGACGACGGGTTGGTTCTTGAGCAGCATCGCTCTGGCCGTCTCGCGAACCCAGAGCGCCTCCCCATTCTTGCGCAATTTGCGCAGCTCCCAGCTTAGGGTCTTCCCGGGACGAGCCAGGCAAGTCGCCTTGTTCTCCAGGGCGCGCCCTCGGTCGGCCTCATGAAACAGGAGCTCCACGTGACGGCCAATCAGCTCCTCGGTCGTGTATCCGAGCTGCTGGGCGCCAAAGGGATTCACGGACAGGATCGTGCCGCTCGGATCCACCATGAACAACATGGCCGGGTTGTTCTCGAAGACTGCTTTCCATTGCTCCTCGCTCTCGCGCAGCGCTTGTTCGGCCTGCCTGCGCTCGGTCAGATCGAGCACGTAACTGATGCCCTGGCTCTCGTTTGCGTCGAAGGGCGTCGCGCGGACGAGCACGGACACGGCGCTGCCGTCCTTCCGGAAGTACACCTGCTCGATCGGTCGTCGGAGCCCAGGTGACCCGTGGGGGTCGCGGCCACGCCAGTCTGAGGGAGCCAGGTCCGTCTGACGTAGGCGGCCCGCGATGACGTCCTCGCGAGTGCATCCAACGATGCGGAGAAACTCGTCATTGGCCTCGAGAATGCGCCCGTCAATATCCCAGATGAGGATTCCAACAACATTGGCGTCGATCAGGCGCCGGACCTTGGCCTCGCCTTCTGCCAGCTCACGGTAGAGACGGTCGTTCTCCAGCGAGAGGGCCGCCTGAGAGGTGAGGACGCTCAATATCGCGAGCCTCGGGCGCGTGAAGATGCCAGCGGCGAGGTTGTTCTCAAGATAGAGCAGGCCAAGCAACTTCTTCTGCATCAGAAGCGGGAGGCAGAGTACGGAACGCGCCTGCTGCAGCCGGACATACTCGTCGCCGGAGAACGAGCCGAGCGCTACGGCGTCATCGAGAACGACGCACTCCTGCGTACGCACGACATGCTGGACGAGCGACTCTGGAAGCTCAGCCGGGGAGATGGGCGCCTCCCGAAGGCGGATCGTGACCGCTCCGCCGCTGGTCTTCGCTTCCGCCTGGATGCGCAGCTCGGAGCCTCGCGCCTGCACGAGCAGCCCCCGTTTCGCGCCGGTGGCCTCGATGGCCGTCCGCAGCAGCGTCTCGGTGAGCTTCTCCAGCTCGATCTCGCCCGACAACGCCTGTGACACCCTGAGCACCGTTGCCAGATCCACGTGCTGGCCCGTTTCGCCCATGGTGCTGCGCGAATCGGGTGGGGGCTGCTCCTCATCGCCCTCCGGATGCGAATTGTCCATCTCGGCTGCCTTCCGTCTGCGGGCGCTGCCTGAAGTGACGTTACCAGAGCGCTGGTGATAGGAATACGCTTCCGTGCTTGCGCTTCCGGATCGCCCGCGCGATCTGCGTCGCGGCAAGCACCAGCCGCCCGGGTGTGGAGGACCGAGATCGGGTCCGACAGTCCGCATCGCTCATCACCACCGCCGCGATCACCATCTTCGAGTCGTTGATGTCGATGTGGCGCATGAGAGTTTGGCGAGCCGCCTGCGTTCTGCCTCCGCGCGTTGCTCGAGCGCCGGAACGCCGTGGACGGCTGACCGATTCAGACCTGGAGTCCAATCGCCGGCCGGAGCTCGGGAAGTCGGACCTGGCCAATCGCGCAGTCGGGCGTCATCCCTGGGATTTCCGACGCACCGAGGTGGCGCCCGGCAGGAGACGCCTCGGCTATGGGCGCCAGTCTCTGGCCGGGGCGGCCGCACCGACGCGAGGGTGTATGGTCGGCAAACGTACTCCAGATGCGACGCGTCCCTCTCCAGGCCATCGCGCTCCTGGCCCTCGTGCTGACGCCGTGCTTCCGCGCCTTCGCACTGGACCCGTCGCTCGAGGTCAATCAGTACGCGCACACCGCCTGGCGATCCCGCGAGGGCCTTCCCGGGAAGGGAGAGCTCGTTTCGATCGCCCAGACGCCCGACGGATACCTGTGGCTGGCGACGGAAATGGACACCCTGCTCCGGTTCGACGGTGTGCGCGCGGTCCCGTGGAAACCCGGGGTCCAAACGAACGTGTACTCGCTGCTGGCGGCGCGCGATGGAACGCTCTGGATGGGTCTCGAGAGCGGCCTCGCGTCGTGGAAGGACGGCGTGCTCACCCAGTACAAAGAGCTGGACGGGTACGTCGTGCGGTGGATCTCCGAAGATGGGGCCGGAACGGTCTGGATCGGCAGCGTGGAGTTTCCCGGCGGAAGGGTGTGCGCGATCCGAGGAGGGATGGCTCGCTGCCAGGGAACGGACGGCAGTCTGGGTCGGTACGTCGCGGGCCTCTGCGTCGACGGCGAGCAGCTCTGGGTCTACGCCGAGACCGGGCTCTGGCAGTGGAAGCCGACGCCCACCAGGCTCCCTTCGGTCGGGAAACCCGAGGGTCTCTTCGTGTCACGGATGATGTGCGCGAAGGACGCCGGGCGTCTGCTGATCTCGCTGCCGGATGGGATGAAGCACCTCGTGGATGGAAAGCTCGTTGCGGACGTCCCTCCCGAGCTGTCGACCCGCTCCTATGTGACGGCCATGCTGCGCGACCGCGATGGCGCCCTCTGGATCGGGACGGGAAACCAGGGGCTGATCCACATCCGCGAGGGGCGAGTGGACCGTTTCACGCACGCCGACGGGCTCTCGGGGAACATCATCCAGACCCTTTTCGAGGACCGCGAAGGGAACGTGTGGGTCGTGACCCTCGATGGACTCGACCGATTCCGGAACTTCTCGGTACCCACCCTCTCCATCGACCAGGGTCTATCGGGCAGCGAGGTCTGGTCCGTCCTGGCCGCCCGGGACGGAAGCCTCTGGCTCGCGGACAGGAATGGCCTGCACCGGTGGAAGGATGGACGGATGACCGTGTATCGAGGGGAGAATGGCCCGGGGAAGAGGCCCGGCTCGCTCCTCGAAGACAGTCACGGGCACCTCTCGATCTCCACCGACGATGGGCTGGCGGTCTTCACCAACGGTCGGTTCGCGCGAGTGAGCCAGGAGCTCAGAGGGCAGGTTCACTCGCTGGTCGAGGACAGCGACGGGCAGGTTTGGTTCAGTGAGGATCTCGAGGGCAGTCAAAGCATCGGACGGATCCTCGACGGCCACGTGGTGGGGCGTATTCCCCGATCCCGGCTCGGATTCGAGCCGAGCTTCCTCTTTCTGACCCCTGATCTCCACCGGGGTGGGCTCTGGATCGGCGGACGGCAGCGATTCGCGTATTTCAAGGACGGCGAGGTCCAGCGCGCGTACGGCGCGACCGACGGTGTGCCCGAGGGCGACGTGAACGACCTCCACCTCGACGACGACGGGACGGTCTGGGCTTCGACCGACAATGGTCTGGTCCAGCTGAGGGACGGGAAGCTGAGGGTGCTCACGACCAGCAACGGACTGCCCTGCGCGAGCGTCGATTGGTTGCGGGAGGACGAGGCTCACACGTCCGAGCTCCTGATGAACTGCGGTCTGCTGCGCCTTCCCCGTGCGGATCTGGAGGCGTGGGTCCAGGGCAGCGACCGGCCGGGTTCCGCCACCTTCCTCGAAGCCCAGGATGGGGTGCGGATCAGGCGGAATCCTTCCTACGGGTACCGGCCAATCGTGACCCGGTCCGGAGATGGAAAGCTCTGGTTCAACAGCCTGGGTGGAGCAAGCGTCGTCGATCCCCGGCGCCTTTCGCAGAATGAGCTCCTGCCTCCGGTACGCATCGAGCAGGTGACGGCAGACGGCATCCTCCGCTGGCAGAACTACAGCGGCGATCGCTCTGCGAAGGTTTCTCTCCCGCCGGGTGTCCGGGATCTGCAGATCGACTTCACCGCGCTCGCGCTATCCATTCCGGAGAAGGTCCGCTTCCGTTACCGGCTGGAGGGCCAGGATCCCCACTGGAAGGAGGTGGCCAACGATCGCAGGGTCCAGTACTCCAATCTCAAACCCGGCGACTACGTCTTCCGGGTCGTTGCGGCCAACGAGAGCGGACGTTGGAACGAGGCAGGCGCTGCGCTCGCGCTCTTCGTCGCCCCGGCCTATTACCAGACTGGCTGGTTCCGTGCGCTCTGTCTGATCGCCGGCTTGGCCGGTCTCGGCGCGCTGTACCAGCTCCGCGTCCAGCGGCTCAAGAGCCAGGAGAGGCAGCTCCGCGCCGTGATCGAGGGCTTGCCGACGATGGCATTCTCGTTCCACGCCGATGGCTCCGTGGACTTTCTCAACCCGCGGTGGCTCGAGTACGCCGGCTTGGCCAGGGATTCGCGGGCCGCAGGCGAGCGCTGGGCGGCCACGATTCACCCGGAAGACGTCGAGCAACATCTCAAGAAATGGAAGACGTCGCTCTCGACGGGCGTTCCGTTCGAGAACGAGGCACGACACAGGAGCGCGAGTGGCGAGTACCGGTGGTTCCTCGTCCAGGTCGTGCCCTTTCGCGACCAGCACGGCAAGATCGTCAGATGGTATGGCACGCTGACCGATATCGAGGACCGAAAGCGGGCGGAACGCGAGCGCGAAACGCTCCAGGCGGATCTCGCACACGTGAATCGGCTGAGCATGATGGGCGAGCTCACCGCGTCGCTCTCTCACGAGATCAGGCAGCCCATCGCCGCGACGATGTCCAATGCCGCCGCTTGCATCCGATGGCTGAAGCGGTCCGCGCCCGACCTTGACGAGGCGAGCGAGGCCGCAGAGAGGATCGTGCGAGATGGACAGCGGGCCGGTGAAATCATCGAGCGTCTGCGTTCGCTGTACCTGAAATCTCCCCCCAGCCGCGATCTGGTCGACGTAAAGGAGACCATCACCGAGTTGCTGGCGCTGATGCAGCCGGAGGCCCGGCGACGCTCGGTGTCGATACGCCTG
>DATJVY010000094.1:0-19356 GCA_035501615.1 Myxococcaceae bacterium | reverse complement strand
GGCGGCAGCGATGGTGGTGCCCGCGAGCTGGCCGACTCCACCCAGCACCACCACCATGAAGGAGTCGACGATGAAGCCCTGGCCCAGCTCGGGCCCCACGTTGCCGATCTGCGACAGCGCGCACCCCCCGAGCCCGGCGATGCCCGAGCCGATGGCGAAGGCCAGGAGGTCCACCCGCGGGGTACGGACGCCCAGCCCCGCGGCGCGCTGCCGGTCCTGGGTGACGGCGCGGACCAGGAGCCCCAGCCGGGTACGGGTCAGGAGCAGCCACACTCCGAGGAGGACGCCGGCCGAGAAGAGGAGGATGACGATCCGGTTCCAGGGCAGCACCAGATCGGGCAGCAGGGTGACGCCGCCGGACATCCAGCTGGGGTTCGACACCTCGACGTTCTGCGCCCCGAAGGCCACCCGGACCGCCTGGATGATGAGGAGGCTCGCGCCCCAGGTGGCCAGGAGCGTCTCCAGGGGGCGACCGTAGAGCTTCCGGACCACGGTGATTTCCAGGAGCGCGCCCACCAGCGCCGCGGCGAGGAAGGAGGCCGGCAGCGCGGCCAGCAGGTACCAGTCGAAGTGGCGCGTGCCACGGAATGCCGCCTGGACCAGCCAGGTCGCGTACGCACCCACCATCAGCAGCTCGCCGTGGGCCATGTTGATCACGCCCATCAGGCCGAAGGTGATGGCCAGCCCCAGCGCGGCGAGGAGGAGGATGCTCCCCAGGCTGAGCCCGGAGAAGGCCAATCCCACCATCGCCGCGCGCTGGAGCGCGAGGTCCACGTCCCGCACCGCCTCCCGGAGCGCGGCGAGTACGGCGGGGTCCTGCTCCACCTCGAGCCGCTGCATCAGCTGGCGCTTGGCGTGGGCCTTCCGCAGCTCCTCGACGGCCGTGAGGCGCTGGCCTGCATCGGGGCTGGCCAGGGCCAGCATCGCCACGGTGGCCCGGAGCGTCTCGCGGACCTCGCCGCTGCTCTCCGCCGCGAGGGCCTTCTGGACCGCGGGGAGCACCTCGGCCGAGGGGTTTTCTTGAAGGACGTGCGCCGCCTCGAGGCGCTCGGCGGGCGTGCCCTGCAGGAGCGAGAGCGCCGCCACCGCCCGCTCGAGCGTCTTGCGGACCCGGTTGTTGATGGTCACCTGCTCCAGCTGGTCGCGATCGACCTGGGCCGGAGCGCCGGTGAGCGCGTCCTCGAGCGTGCCCTGCCGGTCGAGCAGCACCGGCGGGCCCCGGTAGAGGTTTCCCTCCAGGAGCGCCCGGAGGAGGGGCAGGGCCCGGACGTCGGTCCCCTCCACCAGGGAGGCGATGGTCTCGTCGCGGGTCTCGGGGTCGACCAGCCGATCCAGCGTGACGGCGTCGAGCCCGGGGCGAGGATGCGGATCAAGCGGCTGCGCCGCGGCGGCCGGGGAGGCCGCCACGGCGAACACCAGCAGAAGCAGCGGGAGCCGGATGCGCAGCTCAGCGCTGGGCACGCTTCTCGTTGCCCGGGATGTACGGGCTCCAGGGCTGGGCGCGAATGGGCTTGCTGGTCTTCCACACCACCGAGAACTGACCGTTCCCCTGCACCTCGCCGATCATCACCGGCTTCCACAGGTGGTGGTTGGTCTCGTCCATCTTCAGGGTGAAGCCCGAGGGAGCGGTGAAGGTCTGCCCGCTCATCGCGCTGCGGACCGCGTCGACCTTGACGGTCCCGGCCTTCTTCGCCGCCTGCGCCCACATGTGGATGCCGACGTACGTCGCCTCCATCGGGTCGTTGGTGACGCGCGCGTCTCCGCCGGGCAGGCCGTTCTTCTTCACGTACTCCTTCCACTTCTTGATGAAGGCGGTGTTCGCCGGGTTCTTCACCGACATGAAGTAGTTCCAGGCGGCGAGGTGGCCCACCAGGGGCTTGGTGTCGATGCCGCGCAGCTCCTCCTCGCCGACGGAGAAGGCCACCACCGGGATGTCCGTCGCCTTCAGGCCCTGGTTGCCGAGCTCCTTGTAGAAGGGAACGTTCGAATCGCCGTTGATGGTGGAGATGACCGCGGTGTGGCCGCCGGCGCCGAACGCTTTGATCTGCGCGACGATGGTCTGGTAGTCGCTGTGACCGAAGGGCGTGTAGGTCTCCTGGATGTCCTTGTCGGTGATTCCCTTGCTGTGCAGGAAGGCCCGGAGAATCTTGTTCGTGGTCCGCGGGTAGACGTAGTCCGTGCCCAGGAGGAAGAAGCGGGTCGCGCCACCGCCCTCCTTGGACATGAGGTACTCCACCGCAGGGATGGCCTGCTGGTTGGGCGCGGCGCCGGTGTAGAAGACGTTCTGGCTCAGCTCCTCGCCCTCGTACTGGACCGGGTAGAAGAGCAGCCCGTTCAGCTCCTCGAACACCGGAAGCACCGACTTCCGCGAGACCGACGTCCAGCAGCCGAAGACGACCGCGACCTTGTCCTTGGTCAGCAGCTGTCGGGCCTTCTCGGCGAAGAGCGGCCAGTTCGAGGCCGGGTCCACCACCACCGGTTCCAGCTTCCTCCCCAGGACTCCGCCGCTGGCGTTGATCTCCTCGATGGTCATCAGCGCGGTGTCCTTGAGGGACGTCTCGCTGATGGCCATGGTTCCCGAGAGTGAGTGGAGGATGCCGACCTTGATCGTCTCCTCGGCGCGTGCAGGCGCGGCGGAGAGGGTGAGAGCACAGGCCAAGACTGCGAGCCCCAGGCCCCGGTTCGTCATGCGTGGTCTCCTTCGGCCCAGGTGGGCCGACCGGAGCAGGTGCAAGCGCGGGACCACCTTCGCGGTGCGCGTCTCCTTCGGGAACCCACCGGGCTGACATTCGGGCCGTCGGACAAGAACGTAGGAACCTCGAAGAAAACCTACGGATGTGTCGCCAACCGGACGGCCGGTCGGAAGCGTCCGGAATGCCGCGCCGGCGTCGATCTCCAGCGTGACGCGGCTCGCCATACGGAATTGTCTGATCGTGACTCGCGGGTGACGAAAGTGTCGTTCGCGGACGCGCGGTCGGCCTCTGGCCCCCGTCCTCGTTCGAGCGTAGGACGAACGACTTCCCATCGCATGGTTTCGGCCCTCCGGATCCGTCCCCTCGGGAACCTGTCCGAGATCCGATGGCATCTGCTGCCGGGGACTTGAACGGCGGGCAGGGGTGCCAAACCCTGCGCGCATGAAGAGACTCGTCTTCGCTGCCGTGGTGCTGTCCGTCCTTCTCGTTCGCGCCCAGGAGCGGCACGACGAGGGCAACCGGGAGAACCGCGGAGCGCAGCCCTCCCGGGAAGCGCGGCCTGGCGAGTCCCCGCGCCAGGAACCGCCGCGCTTCCAGCCCCACCCGCCGGGACGGAACCCGCATGGTCCGGCGGCCCGTCCGCCCCCGGTGCGGACCCTCCAGCCGAGGGTCGTCGCTCCCGGCCACGCCGAGTGGAAGCACTGGGCCCACCCGGTCTTCCGGCGGCCGATCTACTACTGGAACTGGGCCGTGGTGCGGACGGTGACCTGCGTGGCGGAGGACTCGTACGGGGACCAGTATCCCGTCACCGAGTCGATCACCCCCGGCTTCCAGCTGCAGGACATGACCGGCGTCGAGGACGACGCCCTGGACCGCTGCTACGCCGAATCGGGGCAAGATCCGAGCTGCGTGCTGGTGGGCTGCTCGCACGGCTGAGCCCGCGGCTGTGCTAAGGCCGACCTCCGCATGCTGCGGAGCGTGGCCGCCTTCTGCTCTTGGCTGGAGCTCACCGCTCCCAGCCGGATGCTCCAGCGCATCGAGTGGATCGTCCCGGCGGTGCAGACCGTCCACATCCTCGGGATCGCCGCGGTCATGGGGGCGACGCTGTTCCTCAATCTCCGGCTGCTGGGGCTGACCGGCCGCGACGTGCCGGTATCGCGGGTCTCGGCCCGCTTCGTCCCGGTGGTGTGGACCGCGCTGGTGATCCTGCTCCTCACCGGGTTGGTGATGATCGCTGCCGAGCCGGCCCGCTCGCTGCTCAATCCGGTCTTCCAGCTGAAGATGCTGCTGCTCCTCGGGGCGGTGACGCTCACCCTCCTCACCGCCCGCGCCATCCGCGGGACGCCGGAGGGGTGGGCCGCCACGCGAGCGCGGTGGTTCGCCCCGGCGTCGGCCATCGTGTCCAGCGCGCTCTGGGTGGCCATCCTCTGCGCCGGCCGGTGGATCGCCTACGCGAGGGTGCACTGAGGGGAGGGTGATGGTCGCCGATCTCCTGCAGCGCCTCTACGACACGGACCTGGCGGCCACCCTCCGCGAGAACGCGCTCGCCTTCCCCTGGATCGAGTGCCTGCACGTGCTGGCCATCACCCTGGTGGTGGGGTCGATCAGCGTGGTGGATCTGCGGCTGCTGGGGCTGGCCTGGCGCGACCGGTCGGTCCGGCGGGTCCTGCGCGACGTCCTTCCCGTCACCTGGACCGCGTTCGGGCTGGCGGCGGTCTCCGGGTTCCTGATGTTCGCCTCGAATGCGCCGCACTACGCCCGGAACACCTTCCTCCAGCTGAAGCTGGCGCTCATCCTCGTCGCCGGGGTGAACATGGCCCTCTTCCATCTCTGGGCCCGGCGGAGCCTCCCGGAGTGGGAGAGTGCGCCGGCCACCCCGTTTCGGGCGAAGGTCGCCGGAGCGGTGTCCCTCGTCTCCTGGATCGGCATCGTTGCCGCGGCGCGCTGGATCGGCTTCACCATCCTCAACCCTTCCTGAGGTGCCCTCGATGGTTCGACAAGCGGTGGTCGTCCTGGCCCTGGGGGTGCCATGGAGTGGAGGGGCCCAGGACCACGGGACGCAGCCGGCGGAGATCAACGCTCCACCGACGGCGCAGGACTGGGCGGCGCTGGCGAAGCTGCCCGACTGGAGCGGGAACTGGACGCCCTTCATCTCGGATCAGAATCGCCGCATCCAGGCGGACCCCGTCCCCTGGCGCCCCGAGGTGGCCGAGCAGGTCGCGGCCCTGGTGGCGGAGGAGCACGCCGGGCGGCCGAAGGGGCTCTTCGTGGACTGCCTTCCCGAGGGGATGCCCTCGTGGATGCTGATCAGCCACAACGCGATGGAGTTCCTCTTCACCCCGGGCCGGGTGACGATCCTCGGCGAGATGGACGGCAACAGGCTGCGGAGGATCTACACCGATGGCCGTCCCCATCCACCGGACCCCGACCCCACCTTCCATGGCCACTCCATCGGTCGCTGGGAGGGACAGACGCTGGTGGTGGACACCGTCGGCGTTCTCCCCGAGTCGTACCTCGCGGTGAGCGAGGCGGTGGGTATCCCCAACAACGGGGAGATGCACGTGGTGGAGCGATTCCACCTGGTGGAGAAGGACGTCCTCCGCGACGACCTGGAGATCACCGCGCCGCGGATCCTCACCCGGATCTGGAAGACCACCCGGATCTGGTTCCGCCAGCGGGCCCGGAAGTACGAGATCGTCGAGGGCGTGTGCCTGCAGGGCTTCTACGCCGAACGCAAGGACGAGCGCGGCAATGCCGTCTTCGTTCCCATCCCCCACGCGGACGGCAATCCCGTCCCGCAGTCCGTCAGGTCCTCACCATGAACCGCCGCCTCCGCTCCCTCGTCGCCGGCGTCCTGCTCGCAGCGCTGCCCGCCGGCGCCCACCACTCCTTCGCGATGTTCGACTTCACCAAAGTGGTCACCATCCAGGGCACGGTGAAGGAGTTCCAGTGGACGAATCCCCACGTGGTGCTCTGGGTGAACGTGGCGGGGAAGGACCCCCAGAAGCCCGACGTCTGGTGGCTGGAGATGACCAGCCCGGGGAACCTGACCCGCGGCGGCTGGAGCCGGAAGGTGCTGAACGCCGGCGACAAGGTGGAGGTCGACCTGAATCCGCTCCGGAACGGAAGCCTCGGCGGGGCGCTGATCAAGGTGAAGAACGAGACGACCGGGCAGACGTTCTCCACCGATCTTCGGGCGATGGAGAAGCCGGGGCTGCAATGATGCGGGGCGGATGCGCTAGTGGCAGACGTTGTTGCACGAGCTGGGGAGCGTCCCGTCGGCCACGGCGTTCCCGGCGTCGGTGCAGCTCAGGCCGTTGATCGCGCTGATGCAGCTGCTCGCCGCGCCGCTGTCGAACGACTGACCCGAGGGGCAGGCCGCCTGGGCGCAGCCGAACAGGTTCTCGAGGTTCGTCTGACAGGCCGAGGTGACACCGGGGTAGTTGCAGGAGGTCGCCTTGCTGCAGACCGCCGAGGCGAACGAGTTGCAGGCCGCCACTGGGTTACTGGTATCGGCGCCTCCACATGCCGAGGCCAGGATCGACAGCGACGTGACGACCAGAAGCTTGCGCATTGTTCCCCTCCCGAGAGGCGCGACGCTGCACGAGCCTACGCCCGAGGGAAACCAGCCCGCACCCTTCTTGATCGGCGTGCTCCAAGGCGCCACTGGACCGCGTCTGGCCGATGAGATCGATGCCTGCGCACGCCCACGGCGCCCTAGTCGTCACACCGTCATCGAAAACTGGCAGGAAGCGCGGACGCGGGTATCGTTCGGGGCGTCCAGCATGAGCGGCGCAATGGTCTCGTTCACGGTCTTCTGGTCCCTGGTCGGGGCCGGCACCCTCGTCCTGTTCGTCGGCCGCCTGGTGAAGAGGGCCGGTCGGCGCCCGGTGCCATCGAACGGCTCGGCTCGCTGACGGGCGCGAGCGCGTTCAGCGGTCCTCGCTGACACCGGCTCGCTCGCCGGCGCGGACGCCGAGGTGCTTCTCGTAGCGTCGGCAGGGAACGACGAACGTCCCGCCCGCCGTCTCCGCGGGGTAGTCGATGCCAGCCGAATCGATCCAGCCCTCGCGGGCGTAGAAGCGGCGTGCGCGGGCGTTGCCGGTCGCCACCGCGAGCCAGGCGCGCTCGTAGCGGGCGGCGATCGCGGCCTCGCCCCTGTTCAGGAGGAGCGTGGCGGCGCCTGTCCCCCGGGCGTCCCTGGCCACGTAGATGTTCTCGACCTCGTCGTCCTTCACGGTGACGAACCCGACGAGGCGCGCGCCGAGGACGGCCACCGTCGTCGTGGCGAGCCGGGGCGGGACCCGCTCCCGGAACGACTCGAGCCGCCGATGCTCCAGCAGCCCCTCGGGGACGTTCCCCAGGTGCCCATCCCGCCACCCGTCGTGCCAGAGGGTCGCGATGGCCTCGGCGTCGGCGGCGGACGCGGCCCGCAGCACGGGCGAGGAGACGTCGGTCATCCGGTGTCCTTCGAAGGAGACGAGCGGACCCCGCTAGGGGAACGTCATGGTCCCGATCCTGGAGGCGGCGAGCTCGGTGAACCAGATCTTTCCGTCGGGGCCGCCCGCCTGCGGGATGCTGAAGGGATAGGCGCCGTTCGTCGGGGGCCGGAACTCGAACATCGCGCCCAGCGGATTCACGCGGGCGATCAGGTTGGCGTCGGGCTCCGGCACGTAGATGTTGCCGTCGAAGGCGTAGTTGAGGTCGAAGGGCGCAGCGCCGCTCTGCAGGTTGTACTCGGTGACCGTTCCGTCGCTGGCGATGGTGGCGACCTTGTCGGCGTTGGACTCGACGAACCACATGTTCACGAAGTCGATGCCGTCGTAGCCGGTGCAGATCCGTCCCAGGCCGCCGCCGCTCGGGACCGGATACTCGGTGATCGCCCCGCCGAGCGTGATGCTGCCGATCTTCCCCGACCCGCTCTCGGTGAACCACAGCCGGTCGAAGGTCACCCAGTCGATGCCGACGGGGAAGGAGTTGGCGGTGGGGATGGGGTACTCGGTGATCGTCCCGGTGCTGGTGATGAAGCCGATCTTGTTGGCGTTGTACTCGGTGAACCAGTAGCCCCCGGCCGGTCCGGGGATGATCCCGTAGGGGCCCGCGTTGGCGGTGGGGATCACGAACTCCTGGAACACGCCGGCACTGGTGACGTGCCCGATCCGGTTGGCGACGTACTCCGTGAACCAGGCATCGGCGCCGCCGACGGTGGCGATGCCGATTGGATCCGAGCCTCCGGTAGGGACGGTGTACTCGGTGATGACGCCGGCCGAGGTGATCCGGCCGACTCGATTGGCCGACGGTTCGGTGAACCAGAGATCGCCCGAGAAGCCCCAGGTGATGAGCTCGGGCGAGCCTCCGCTCGGGATGGAGAACTCCTGAAAGGTGGGGTTGCCGACGAAGTCCGCCGAGACGATGGCCTGGACGTTCTGGCGGAAGGTCAGGAAGACCTTGGTCGGCGTGCCGGCGCTGAGGGTGACCGTCTGGGAATCGCTGACCCAGGTGGGGAACGACTTCCCGGTGACCGCGCTGCACGCGGCGTTGAAGGCGTCGCCGCTGAAGGTGGCCGGACCCGCGGCCAGGCCGCTGACCTGGAACCGGGTCGTCTCTCCGGGAACGACGGAGTAGAGCTGGCGCTCCACGGTGGCGCCCATGACGATGGTCAGCCGCAGGCACTGGACCCCGGTCGGTGGGACGGCGTCGAGCTCGGCGGTGACCGAGCTGATGTCGCCACCGCCGCCGCTGGGGCCGTCGCCGACGCTCAGCGCCTGGGGTCCGCAGGCGGGCGGCAAGAAGGCTGCGAGCACCAGCGCAAGGGTTCGCGTGGCTCGGCTCATGGCTCGCTCCTGTCGGGTCGCGGGTGAGACCTGCAGCGGCCGGCGATACTCCTCCCAGGTGACGGGAGGGGCAACGGGACAACGCGGCGTCACCGGATGGGTCGCGATGGCCCCGGACGTCGGGCGTTCTCGCGGTGGTGAAACTGGAAGGACAGCGGGGGCTTCGGGAATGCCTGCGCGCAGGACGGGGATCCGGCCGGGTCGGCCTGTGTGGCTCGTTCGGGCCGGAGGTTCAGCGGTCCACGCGCCGGCGCGCAGCCCGCGAGTTCACCTGCCGCGCGGGCTACCCCGGAACGAGCCGCCTGCGCATCAGGAGATTCGTGTGGCCGCGGGGATGATCCGCGATCGTCGCAACGACCTCGAACCCGTGTCGCTCGTAGAACGCGGGCGCCTGGAACGAGAACGTCATCAGCAGCATCTGCGTGCACCCGCGCCGGCGCGCCTCACGCTCGGCGGCCCGGAGCAGCTGCGTCCCGAGCCCGCGGTGGCGCTGCGACTGCTCGACCCAGAGCTGGCGGATCTCGCAGGTGCCGCCCCAGGTGTTGCCGGCGAGGCCGGCGACGATGCGACCGGAGGCGTCCCTGGAGAGGAACGCGAGCCACTGGCCGTCCCCGATGCCGGTGACGCTCGAGTTGTGCTCGTAGATGCGGTCCTCGAGGTACTGCATGTCCTCCGGCGTCGGCTCGATCGGGGTCAGCTCGGCGGCAGGCATCCCGTTCTCCTCCGGCGTCGGATCGAGTCGAGGGAAGTTCCGCGCTCCGGTGGTGCTCTTGTAGCAACCCCGGGTCCCAGCAGCTGAGGTCCCAACCGGCGACTGCGGGCCAGAGCCCGTTTGCTGCATCCCTGCTGCCAGCCCCCAGGGACGCGGGGACCCTGGGGCTCGCGACTCAGGGGTGAAAGGCATCGTGCTGAGCGGAAGCTGGCTGAGCTCATCCGCAGTCCTGGCCCTCCTCGCCATCCCGAGCGTGGTGGTCTGCTCGTATCTCGTCGGTGGGGTGGTCCTCGTCCTCTGGCTGGTCACGACCCTTCGTCGGGGCGACTGGTCGAGGGCGCGAGGATTCGACAGGCTGATCCTGCTCGGCCCCCCTTTCTACGCCGCGCCGCTCGCGGCCTTCGGAACCGAGCACTTCACGCGGGCGGAGCTCATCGCGTCGATCGTCCCGGAGTGGATACCGGGGCATCGCTTCTGGGCGTTCCTCGTCGGCGCCTGCTTCATCGCCGCCTCGCTCAGCCTGGTGACGCGGATCCAGGCGCGCCTCTCGGCGAGCCTTCTCGCCCTGACGTTCTTCCTGTTCGTCGTGCTGATGGATGTCCCGGCATGGGCAGAGGACCCGCGAGATCGGTTCGCACTGACCCTGGCGCTGCGGGAGCTGTCCTTCAGCGGGGGCGCTCTCGCCTTCGCAGCGAGCTCGATGGAACCCAGGAGCGGGCGCCGCGGCGACATCCTCGCCTCGGTCGCCCGGTACTTCATCGCCGTTCCCGTGCTGGTCTACAGCGTCCAGCAATTCATCCACGGCGATCACGTGCCCGGCATCCCGCTGAAGCTGGTGACCCCCGCGTATGTCTGGGGGCACGGCCTCTGGACGTACCTGACGGCCGTGGTCTACGCGTTCGCGGGCGTCCTCCTGCTCACCGGCAGGAAGACCCGCGCAGCCGCCACGTGGCTCGGCTTGACGGTGCTCTTCCTGGTGGTGGTCGTCTACGTCCCGATCGGCGTCGTGGAGCGGGCCAGCATCGACAAGGGCCTCAACTACGTCGCGGATACCCTGATGTACTGCGGCGCGTTGCTCCTCCTTGCGGGCGCGATGCCGCGCGAAGCGTAGCGGCACGTCGAACCGGTCCGAGGTCGCCCCCCCCCGACGATGGGCCGCCCGGCTCTCGTCTGGCCATCCGCCACGCGTTCGGCTCTGATGGGGCTCGCCGCAGAGTGATCCCGATGAACGTCCTCCCGAAATCCGTCCTCCCGGCCGAGGTACCACGTGCCGGCGCCGCCATCCCGGAGTGGGCCCGCCTCGGCGCGCTCTTCGGTCTCCTGAGCGCGGCATCGATCCTACTCTGGGGACCGATCGGGGTCTCCAGCACCTACCCGCGGCTGGTGGGCGCGGCACTGCGCTGGCTCGCGCCCGGCTGGGCTGGCGCCAACCCCTACCTGGTCAAGATGGGAGAGCTGGCGAAGCCAGAGAGCTTTCTCGTGCTCGGTCTGCTGATCGGGGGATTCGCCGCCTCGCGCTTCTCGCGCCAGCCGGCGCCGTCTCCCGCCGCGATCCACCCCGGCGAGACCAGCCGAATGCTCCGTTATCGCGACGCCTTCCTCGGGGGCTTCCTGATCATCTTCGGTGCCCGGCTCGCCGGTGGATGCACCAGTGGCCACATCATCTCCGGCATCACCCAGCTCTCGCTGAGCGGGATGGTGTTCGCCGCCGGCGTGTTCGCCACCGGGATCCTCACCGCGCGCATGCTCCAGAGGGGAGGGCGCTGAATGGACCGGCTCTCCGCGCTCCTGGTGGGAGTGGTGATGGGCGCCCTGCTCCAGCGGGTGCGCGCCTCCGATCCCGGGGTGATCGCGCGCAACCTGCGCCTGGAGGACCTCTCGATCATCAAGTTCATGGCCACCGCCATCGCGGTGGGTGCGGTGATCGTCTCCCTCGCCGGGCTGGTGCTGCCGTTGCACCTCGACATCAAGCCGGCCTACCTCGTCGGGGTCCTCGGGGGTGGTCTGGTGTTCGGGGTCGGCTTCGCGCTGGGTGGCTTCTGTCCGGGCACCTGCGTCGTCGGCCTGGCCGAGGGTCGCAGGGACGCGCCCTGGGCGCTGGTCGGCGGGATCGCGGGCGCGCTCGTGTTCACCTTGCTCTACGAGCTCGTGGTGGCCCCGCTCCTGCCCCTGCTGAACGTGGGGAAGGTCACCCTCGCCGACCTCGTACACCTTCCAGCGCCGCTGGTGGCGGGAGCCATGGCGGTCGTCATCCTCGCGGTGGTCGCGCGGCTGCCGACGGTCCGTGGCCAGCGGCGATCGTCGTGAGCGCCGTGCTCCCTCTCATCGGGGTCCCCGTCGGTAGTAGACCGCGTCCTCGGGAAGCGGCTCGACCTGGTAGTCGCGCCCCTTCTCGGGGAACACCGGTCGCGGCTTGCTGTCGATGTACGCGGCGATCTGCTGCGCCTCCTCGTCGGTGAGCGAGCCGGGGTCCGAGTAGGGCATCGCCTCCCGCAGGAAGCTCGCCAGGGTCCGCACCCGCGCGGCGCCGGCCCCGTCGTTCCAGGAGCGTGGACCCCACAGCGGCGCGGGATGCACGTCGCCGATCGCCACGCCCTGTCCGTTCGCTCCGTGGCACTGGTCGCACTTCTCGCGGTAGAGGCGAGCGCCGCGGGCCGGATCCAGGCGCGACACCGGGATCCGCTTCAGGCGCGAGCGCTGGGGGTCGCGCCAGGCCCGGGTCTCCTCGGCGGTGACGCCCTCCGAGAGCCAGCGCAGGTAGGCGGCGATCGCCTGCACCTCGGGCGAATCGGGGCCGGGGTGGGGCGTGGCGTTCTCGTGCTCACCCCTGGGGTCCTTCCGCAGGGCCGCGGAGTTCAGGCTCCGCAGGAAGCAGCCCACCACCCGGTCCTCCAGCGTGAAGACGCGACCGGAGCGGCGGTTGTACTCGGGAAAGACGGCAGCGATGCCGACCAGCGGGAGCGCGCCCTCCTTCTGCCCGGCGTGGAGGTGGCAGCTCCCGCAGGAGAGGGCGCTGGCGACACTCCCCGGCGCCTCTCGCGGCGTGTTCTGGAAGAGCGCGTACCCGCGCCGGATCTGCTCGGCGAGCACGGGATCGCCCGGGAGCGGGTCGCGCGTCGGGTCCTTCACGCGCAACGCCATCTCCACGAGCGACGCCGACGCAGGAACCAGGCGCTGCGCGACTCCGCCGTCCGCGGCCGTGGCCCCGGCTCCGAGGAGCAGGGCGAGCGCCAGGGCCGGAATCATCGGGTCAGATGATCGGCAGCAGCTTCCAGCCGGACTCCATCGCGGCTTGCAGCGCGCCCACCCCCGCCGGCACGATCATGTAGCCGGGGAGCATGTTCGCCTTCCAGTCCGCGAGGGTCTTCGCCGGATCGGCGCCCATCTGCATGGCCATCATCCCGGCGAAGGCGGTCATCGCGTTGTGGCAGACCATGAAGACCGCTCCGCGCTTGATGCAGGCCTCGCCGCTCCAGTCCTGGTAGACGTTGCCGCCAGCGCCAGGGTCGCCGTCGAAGCTCATCGCGGTCTGCGCCTTGTAGTAGACGTTGCTCGTCTCGGGCTTCCCGCTCGCGTCATTGAGGCCGAAGGCGGCTCCAAACTTGTACTTGGCCCACATCGCGTCGTTGAGCGCGAAGACGACCGACGGGCCGAGCAGCACCGCGCCCGCAGCCATGGAGCCCTTTCCCCAGCCATTCGAGACCTCGCCGGCGTTGAGGCTGTTCTGGATGTGGATGTAGAGGCTGGCCAGCCCTGGAATGATCAGGTGCGGCTGCACCGACTGGTAGATCACCTTGTGCGGCTTCTTGGTGTGCAGCGCCGACCACATCTTTTTCTCGTCGTAGTCGGTCGGCTTCAACACCGGGAAGTGCACGGCCGACGGTGGTGGTGGCGGCGGTCCCTTGGCGGCTGGCTGCGCGCCCTCGGCATTGGCCTTGCCGCTGGTCAGGGCCACCGCTCCAGCGGCGGCGAGTGCACTCCGCAAGAATCCGGCTCGGGTCATCTCCATGGCTGGCTCCCCTCGTGGAGCGGGCTCGCGACATCCGGGTGCGTGTCCGCGAATGAGCAAACCTATTAGGTCCCAACATGATCGACAATCGGCGCGCGACCCCCGGGATTTCCGGGGGTTCGTGCAACGCAAAGGGGGTTTGACATGGGCTTCGTTCGGTTGGCCGTGGTGCCTCTGGCACTCGCAGCGCTCCTCCATTCCGCCGGTGGCGGGCCCGCGGGCGAGCAGGCGCTGCTCGCCGGGATCAAGGAGGGCAAGGTGGTCTACGACATCACCGAGGGAGATGGGAAAGGCCTCGTCACCCGTCTCGAGTCGATCGAGGAGACGCGGCAGGATCTGGTGAAGCGGGGCATCAAGCCGCGGTTCGTCGTGTCCTTCCGCGGGCCGGCGACGCTGCTGGTACAGACCGATCTGGAGAAGGTGAAGCCGGAGGCGCGGCCATACGTCGCGCAGATCGCGACGATGCTGGCGCAGATGGGAAAGACCTCGGGCTTCGACAGCCTCGAGCAGTGCGGGGTGGCGGTCCGCCACGCCGGTACCAAGGCCGAGAACGTGGTCCCGCCGCTGACGGTCGTGACCAACAGCTTCGTCACCCTCATGGCCTACCAGGCGAAGGGGTACGCGTACATCCGCGGCTGAGGACTGCCGGCGCCGCGAACCACGGGGACGCACCCGCGAGCAGGCCTCGTCGGGAACCCGTCTGGCTCGGGGTCGTCGCGGGCCGAGGAATCAGAACCTCGTCTCGAGCGCAGCCACATCTTCCATCCGTACGAGAAGCGTTGAGCCGCTCGGTCGTCGACGCAACTCCCCTTCTCCACCTTCGCAGCGGTCGCGAGGCGGTTTGCTGCATCCCTCGGCCGTGCCCGGGGGCCGGAGGGGGATAGTCGCCCCATGAGAAGGTCCAGCGTGGTGTCGATTCTCTTGCTGGCCGCCGTGGCTGGAGCGGAGGAAAAGAGAGTCGACCGTTACCCGGTGATGGCTCCAGCCGAGCAGTACCGGATGGCCAGCGCACAGGAGGAGATCGCGCTGGCCCGCAGCGCGGCACCGGCGTCCATCTCGGCCGGTGCCGAGGTGCTCGTGCTGGGCAAGCGCGGATACGAGGTCGCCGTCAAGGGCATGAACGGTTTCGTCTGCTTCGTCCAGCGTTCCTGGACCGCAGGGTTCGATGATCCGGAGTTCTGGAACCCCAAGCTCCGCGCACCCAACTGCTTCAACCCGCCAGCCGTGCGCAGCGTGCTGCCGCTGTACCTCAAGCGCACGGAGTCCGTGCTTGCTGGCGCCAGCAAGCAACAGCTGGTCGAGGAAGCCCGCGCCGCGTTCGCGAGCCACAGCTTCGGGCCGCCCGAACCGGGTTCCTTTTCCTTCATGCTCTCCCGGCAGGGGTACGTCAGCGACGACGCGGCCGGACCGTGGCTGCCGCACGTGATGCTCTTCGTGCCGCACGGTCAGGCGGCAACGTGGGGCGCGAGCCTGGAAGGATCTCCGATCCTCGGCGCAGACAGCAGCCCGGTCGAGCCGACAGTGCTGTTCATCCCCGTGCGCCGCTGGTCGGACGGAACGGCGGCTCCGCCGCCCCCGCCGCTCGAGAAACACCAGCACACGCCGTGAGCGCCACCGTGCGTCGGCGGACCCTACGGTGCGGCCGAGAGGGCGGCGAGCATGGACGCCAGTAGCCCGATGCTGGCGACGGGATAGTCGGCGCTGCGATTCTGGACCGCGGCTCCGAAGCTCGCGAACTGCGCGAAGTTCCCCGTCGACGCATACAGGGACCCGATCGTCCCGCCGAGGCCGGTCGCTTCGTACGACAAAAGGGCCATCCACTCCTTGAGCTCCTGCACGCCGGGGGTCGCCGGCGCAGCGTCGACCCGGTTGCCGAGGATCGCCGGCAGATTGGCGCTGGAGAGCACCTCGTTTCCGGTCGCTGATTGATAGGGCGTGATGGCGACGCCGAACTGGCCCTCCACGGCTCCGACCAGCAGCAGGGCGTAGAAGTCGACCACCGCCCGCACGCGTGTCCCGTCGACGAGGACCGTCGGCACCCCGAGGTCGGCGCCGTCCCCCGGGGCGAATCCCGATACCGAGTCGAAGGCGGCGACGGCCTTGGAGACGACGAGCGAGGTCGCGGTGTTCGTGCCGGCGATGCGGTCGGCGGCTGCGGCCGCCGCGACCTGTCCCAGGACACCGAGATTCGTGGCGATCTGGCTTCCGCCCGGGCTCGGGTCGTTGAGCGTGACCATGGCGGCCGCATAGGGATTGCCGGCCGCATAGGCACCGAGGAGCGCCGCCCCGTGATCGGAGCCGAGCGTGGACAGCGCCCCCAGTGCCTGGAGTGCCAGGGCAGACCCGCCGCTCGCCTTCTCGCTCGTGATCTGGAGCACCGCGGCCGCGGTTGCGTACTTGAAGTACACGTAGGCTGCCGCCGCGTCGAGGTTGCATCGGATGCCGGAGAGATTGAGATAGAAATCCCCGGAAGCGAGCTTCGACTGCACGGCGAGCTGCAGCGCGCAAACCTTCCTGAGGTCCGCGACCTCGAGGTAGGCGGAGACGAGTGGATATCCGATCGGCAGCGCCTGGCTGGAATCCGGCGAGATGCCGAGCGGGAGCACGTCGTAGACGTCCGCGAAGCTGATCGGAACGCCCGTGCGGAGCTTTCCGCGCAGCACGCCGCTCGCGACCGTGGCGACCTGAACGGGAGTGAAGTCGTAACCGGGGAGGCTCGAGGGATTGCCGCCGACTGCGGCGAGCGTGCTCGCGATGAGCGCATTCGGCACGTTGCGGACAGCGTCGGCTGCGAGGTCGCCCAGGCCGTTCGGAGCCGGCACCGGGTCGGCCGCGTTGTACACCATGTCCTGCTGCGCGACTCCCACCGGGTGATAGATGCCGGTGCCGACGTCGTTCGGGTCAAAGTCGGGGAACGTCTGCTGGAAGAACGGAGAGAGCTCAGCGTTGAGCTGCTGATCGACGAAGCGGACGATCAGCGTGCTCACCGGATCGGGTCGCAGGCCGTGATGAATCGTCGCGAGCTCCGCGTCGGTCATCGCCACGTTGCTGGAGGCATCGACGGTCGTCGTCCGCGTCCGGCGGTGGTAGGTGAGGTCGATCCGAGCGACGTTCGTTCCGTAGGCGCCAGCGTCGATGATCTGGGTCGTCCAGGCACCGTTCGCGACGGCGTGCGCCGCCGCGAGCGGGGTGTGGGTGTGGCCGGACGCGATCAGGTCGATTCCCGTCACGTGTCGCGCGAGATCGACGTCCTCGCCTGACGTGCCGCTGGGGTCCGTTCCGGAGTGCGAAAGGACGATGACGACCTGGGCGCCCTCGCGGCCTCGCAGCGTATTCACGAGGCCCTGGATGACCGCGTATTCACTCGCCGGGTCGGTGAAGCTGACCGGCGCCGCGCCAGGCGCATCGAGCGCCGCGGCACTGCCCATGAGCCCGATGTAGCCGACCTTGATTCCGTTTCGCAGGCGCTGCACGCGCGTCGACTGGATCAGCTTCCCCGGGCCGACGAACGGCGCAAGGTCGACGCTCCCGTTGAGATTCAGGTTCGACGCCACGATCGGCGTCTCGAAGCGGAACGCCTTCTCCGCGGCGGCCAGGATCTGCGCGAGTCCCGCCGAGGTGTAGTCGAACTCGTGGTTGCCGAGCGTCACGCAGTCGTAATGCATGAGGGTCAGGAACTCGAGCGCCAGCGGCACCTTCCCCAGGGTGAGGTCGTAGAGCGTCCCCATCGTCCAGTCGCCCGAGTCGACGAGCACCACCGGATGGTGCGCCATGTGGCGGACGTGCCGGATGTAGCTGGCGATGCGCGCATAGGAGCCACTCGTGCCGCGCCCGGTCTCCGGGTCTACGTCGAGGCCGACGTGATCGGATCCGTTGGCGTGATGGTGCAGATCGGTGGTCTGCAGAATCGTGATCTTCTGATCCCGGTCGTCGTCGTCCCGGTCCTCTCCCATGGCGTGACCGGTCCGACCGACGAGCGCGACGGCCCCGAGCGTGGCCATCAGGATGATGCGAAGCCAGCGATTCATGGGAGCCCCTCCCGTCGTCGAACGGGCGGCGATGCTAGCCGCGCAGGCCCGTCAATGGGCTCGCGCAACAGCCTTGCCGGGCCGCGGGGCTCGCAGGGGAGTGACGACGCCGCGCGTCGGTGCACGCTCGACGCAGTGCGGTCTCCCGGACTCCAGCCCCTTCAGCGAGTCCACGATAAGGGATTCGAACCTGTGGCCCTCGTTCGAGTAGCTGGGTCGAGCCCGAGGTGAGGAGGGCTCCGCACTCCGGCGTCTATCCCGGCACCAGCCGGGAGCCTCCCTATGAAAAGACAGGCAGCGGTTCGGACGTTCCTCTTCGCCGGAGTTGCCGTCCTGGTCCTCGGCTCGTCGGCCCGCGCCTCATCGGTGACCTACGTCACTCCGATCGTTTCCTGGGGGCCGAATCGGCTGGATGTCTTCGTGGTGGGCAGGAACGACGGCCATCTCTGGCATACCGCGTTCAACGGCGTCGCCTGGCAGACGTGGGACGACCGCGGAGGCCCGGAACCCGGACGGATGCCTGGTGCGGTCTCCGTCGTCTCGTGGGGGTCGAACCGACTGGATGTCTTCATGGGTGGGGGTCAGTACCAGGACGTCTGGCACACCGCCTGGAACGGCTCGTCCTGGCAACCCTGGGACGATCGTGGTCGTCCGGGCTCGGGAACTGCCACATCGCTCTCGGCGGTCTCGTGGGGTCCGAATCGCCTGGACGTGTTCACCATCGACACGGCGCACGCCCACCTCTGGCAGTTGACGTGGAATGGCTCGACCTGGGTGCCGTGGACCGACCGCAACGCTCCCGCTGGCTCTGGCCAGCTGAGCGCTTACGCGACCGCCGTCACGTGGGGAGCGAACCGCATCGACGTCTTCGCGAAGACGCTCCCGGCCTACCCGCTGGGGGGGACGGTCTGGCACACCGCCTGGAACGGCACGTCCTGGCAAGGCTGGGATGGCAGGGGATCGCCCCCGGACGGCGCCTGGTACGGCCCGATGGCCGTTTCATGGGGGCTGGACCGGCTCGACCTCTTCACGTTCTCGGACCGCGTTCCCCCGTCCGGTGACTTCGACTGCTGGCACGACTCCTGGAATGGCTCCAACTGGGAGACGGCGTGGGACGACCTCGGTTCGCCACACTTCCCATTCACGGATGACTTGAATGCGGTCTCGTGGGGTCCCGATCGGCTGGACGTCTTCGGGATCGCCGGCTCGCCGTCCGGGACCAGGTATGATGTCTGGCACAATTCCTGGGACGGATACGCTTGGCAGGCGGCCTGGGACGATCGCGGCTCCCCGACTGCGACGGGAGCGGTCCGCGTGTGGGTCGCCTCCTGGGGCTATCAGCGGCTGGACGTCTTCACCCTCGATGTCGGCAACGCCCATCTCTGGCAGCAGACGTGGAATGGCTCGACCTGGCTGCCATGGACGGACCTGGGCATGCCCCCTCCGGGGATCGCCGACTGAATCAATGGGACGCTCGACGAGCCGGATTGCCCCTGCCCGTGGCGCTACTGTGTCGAGACCCCTACCGGCTGGGCGAGCAGCCCGAACTCGGCTGGTGGCGGGAACTTCCACGCAGGCCGGGTCACCTTCCTGGCCGGGGGCGGGGGCCGAGAGCCTCCGCGGGGACGCGGGCTAGAGTCGTCTCGTCACTCGGCTCGCGGAGACCGGCCCCTCGGTGATCCTACGAAACGTCACAGATGAAGATCTCCCGATCTTCTTCGAGCACCAGCGGGACGCAGTCGCGCTGCGCATGGCCGCATTCTCGTCGCGGGACCGCGATGCCTTCCTGACCCACTGGCGCACGAAGGTTCTCCGCCCCGAGAACCTGACGCGCACCATCGTCGCTGGCGGTCTGGTCGCCGGGTACGTCGGCAGTTGGGAACAGGACGGCAAGCGCCTCGTCGCCTATTGGATTGGGCGCGAGCACTGGGGCAAGGGAATCGCGACACGGGCGCTCGCGGAGTTCGTCGTGCTCGAGCCCTTTCGTCCGCTCCATGCGTGGGTCGCGGTCCACAACGTCGGGTCGATCCGCGTCCTCGAGAAGTGTGGCTTCCGCGCGGCGGTTCAGGAGAACCAGCAG
>DATJVY010000093.1:0-12745 GCA_035501615.1 Myxococcaceae bacterium | reverse complement strand
CGCGAGGCTTCGTTGCCGTCTCATCATCCACGGCAACATCTCCCCTGACCTCGGTACGGACAGGGCAGAGCAGTCCCGACTCATCTGGCTTCGGGTGGGCGAGAGTAAGCAGCAGAATGACCCGGGCTGGGAAGCGCGCTTGCGTGCCGAGCTGCCGGCATTCCTATTCCGGTGCCGGCTCGCCTATGAGAAGCTGTGCCCGAACCACGGAGATATCGCCTTGCCCGTGCAGCTGCAGGAGCAGGTCATGGCCCAGGGCTCGGTCTCGGAAGAGGCGTTTGAGCTCATCTGGGAGGAGCACTTCGAGTGCGCCAAGGATTGTGGGGTGCTTTCTGGGCGAATGCGCGAAATCCTAAACGTGGCAGGCATTCGGGCCGACGACACACTTAAGGTTGGAGATTGGAAGCGCTGGGTGAGGCGGACGCATGATGTCAACCCGGAGGGCTCCGTCCGCGACCCTGAGAAGAAGCGCGCATATTTTGGGCTTAGAGAGCGAGGGTCCAACGGCTGTGCCAAGCACCCGAATGGTTGTCCTCGTCAGCAGTCCATGACCGAGACGCGTCCCAGCCTTCCCGAGCCCCCACTGGTCCTGCCACTGGGTGAGCCACCATGGAAGCGATGCGAGAAACCAGGATGCGGCCAGCCGATTGCGCCCGGGCAGGTGACGCGGTGCCTTGCTCATGCCCTTGACCGGGCTGCGTAGGGGCCCGGAACAGGGTCGGAACAAGGCGGAACAAGGCACCTTGTTCCAGATTTGCGGCAGAATTCATGAATATTGTCGAGCAGGTAGAAGCCAGAGCTGCAGTCTGGAACAGGGGAACAAGGTCTACTCAAATTTATAGATAGGAGTATGACCCTCAAATGCAGGGGGAGCGCCTACCCCAACGGCGCGTGGACTTGGGAGCCCCTGTTCCCTGTTCCGCCCTGTTCCAGACTGCTGCTGGTCGCTCGGAGGCTGTCCGGAGAAGATGCGAAAAGAGCGCGATGGGGGTTTCAAACAGCCGAAAAGGGCTCCTAGGAGTGGGTCCTGGCGCCTGTGGATGCCCCGATGGGTCTCTTCCGATAAGATTAGAACCCAGCCCGCTGCAGGGCCTGTAATGCAGACAAACCATCCACTTGGGGCGTCACGAGCGGCTGCTGCTTGGCTGGCCGGGCGCCGCGTCGTGAAGGCCAGTGGCTCCTCTGCTGGTGCCCCTGTGGTCGCCAAGGTGCCTCTAGGAGCCACGCCAAGGCCTCGGTTGCGCTTCCCGCCCCTCCCTCGACGAGAGCCGCTCCAGACGCTCCAGGGGGCTCGTAGGGAAGCGGTAGGCACAGGAGGGAGCCGCCGTGCCCGGACGAGGTGCGTCGTGAGGCCGCGCCCGTCGGGAGCCGGTGCCTGCGATGAAACACCGTCAGCCGGGCGGACTTATGGTGCCGCTCTAGGATGACGCGACCCTGCATCAGGTGCGGTGGGCTGGAGCGGGACGCCCGTGGGGGCTGTCGGCCGTGCCGCCGTGAACGCGACCGCCGGGCCTACGAGGCCAACTCCGAGGTCAAACGGGCCCGAAACCGCGCTTGGCGGGCCGCAAACCTCGACCGGGCCCGCGCCGCGTGCCGCCTGAGCCTGGCCCGGGCTCCTGAGCGCAAGCGGGAGGGCTCGAGGCGTCGGAGGGCGCTGCTGGCTAAACGCGGTGACCAGGGCCTTCCAATCCGGAAGAGCCACACGAGCCGCTACGCTGTCGAGCAGTGCCAAATCCGACGAGCCGATGGTCGGTGCGTCTACTGTCAGGCACGGGCGGCAACGAGCGTTGACCACGCCATGCCGCTCAGCAGGGGCGGCTGGGATTCCCCCTGGAACCTCGTGGCCTGCTGCCTGCCCTGTCAGCGTTCCAAGGGCTCCCGGACCGCGGACGAGTACGTCTGGTTCTTCCGGGAGTCACTCTCGCACCGGCTGCTCGCCGCCTGAGTCATCCCGCACCGTTGGCAATCTGTTGGTTAGGGTGTGCTGTGCAGTCACCGGCCGTCGGCGTAGTCTGGCCGGGCAGAACCCAACGACAGGCGCGACTCAAAATCCGCTGCGGCTGACCCCGCGTCCCGGTTCGAGTCCGGGGAGGGCCAAGGACTCAGCCCGTGCTGCGGTCGCTGGAGGCGAGATGAAGAAGAGCCGCTCGAAGGGCGAGTCTCCGTCGGAGCTGATCGACGCGCGGATCGCCGAGCTGGGTGACTGGCGGGGCGAGACGCTCTCCCGGCTCCGCGCCCTGATCCACCAGGCCGATCCCGAGGTCGTCGAGGAGTGGAAATGGGGAGACGTCCCGGTCTGGTCCCACGATGGGTTGATCTGCACCGGAGAGACGTACAAGTCGGTCGTGAAGCTGACCTTCGCCCGGGGCGCCTCGCTCGCGGATCCGACGCACCTCTTCAACTCCAGCCTCGAGGGCAAGGTCCGGCGCGCCATCGACGTTCACGAGGGCGAGATGGTCGATGCCGAGGCGCTGAAGGCGCTCGTCCGCGCCGCCGTCGCCCTGAACCGTTCCTCGGCACGCCGCTAGTCATCCCAGGACCTGGGCCGGGTAGGTGAAGACATCGGAGGCGACGACGCCGCCAGCACGCCCAGCTCCGCGTGCGCAAGATGCCACGCCCCAGGACCCTGCCGACCGCCAGCGGGCGCAACGTGCCCGAGACCCGGCTCGGTGGACCAGGCGCGGCCGCACCGTCACGGCCCCCCTCCGCAGGACATCAGCAGTGCTGGTCCAGCGCGGCCCGCGTCCGGCGGGTGTCCGGGTGGTCGGCGCCGAGGAGCCGCTCCTGGGTAACCAGGGCCCGCTCCAGCTCCGGCCGCGCCTCCTCCGCATGCCCGAGACCGGCCAGCGCACAGCCGAGCGCGTAGTGGCTCCGGGCGGTCGTGGCATGCTCCTCGCCGAGCGCCGCGCGTGCGATCTCCACCGCGCGGCGCGCCGCGCGCACGGCATCGTCGGGGCGGCCTGCGCGCCGGAGCGCGGTGGACTGGTAGCCCAGGAACGAGGCGACCGTTCCGTGGCCCGGTCCGTAGGTCTTCCCGGCCTTGCCGATCGCGTCCTCGAAGAGCGGCACCGCCTCGGCGGAGCGACCCAGGGCATCGAGCGCCCGTGCCCGGGTGGCCTCGGTGTAGGCTTGGTCGCCGAGGTCGTCGGCGAAGAGGGCGGCCTGCTCCGCCAGGACGCGGTCGGCGAGCGACTCGGCCTCCGCCGCCCGTCCCAGCTCCACCAGGTCCCGGGCGAGGTTGCCCCAGCAGGCCAGCGTGTCCAGGTGGGTCCGGCCGTGCACCTCCTCCATCAGCGGGCAGGTCCGCCGGAGTAGGTCGGCGCTCTCCTCGAAGCGACCCTCGTCCCCGAGCAGAACACCGAGGTCGTTCGTCGTCGCCAGCGTCGCGTCGCTCCGCTCCCCGAGCGTCGTCCGTTGGATCTCCAGCGCCTGCCGTCGCAGCCTCTCTGCTTCGGCGAGCCGGGACTGCCGTCGCTTGACACCCGCCAGCTCGTTGAGCGTCAAGGCCACCGTCTCGCCACGGGAGCCCTCGCGCTCGCGTGCCAGCGCGAGCGCCTCCTCGAAGGGGCGCTCCGCAGCGGCGTAGTCGCCCTGCTCGAAGAGGACGTCGCCGAGGAGGACGAGGGTGGACGCGACCTCGGGGCTCCGCGGGGCCACGGCGCGCTCCAGGGTGAGGGCGCGGCGGGCCGATGCCGCAGCGTGCCCGTAATCCTCCAAATCGTACCAGGTCTGCGCGAAGGCCCGGAGCAGGCGCGCCTGGACCGCCGGGTCGCTCCCGAGCTCGTCCAGCCGTGCCTCGCCGCGGGCGAGGATCTCCTTCTGGTCGGCCGGGCGTGCCGCCGAGTCGCGGGGGTCGAAGTTCCGGAGCATCGCCACGAGGAAGTCCTGGGTCCGCTCGGCCCGTCGTGCCTCCTCCCGGGCGCGCCGGGCCTGCCAGAGGGTCGCGGCGAGGCCGAGCACCAGGGCCAGCACGGCGGCGGCGGCCAGGAGGAACGCCGCCCGGTGCCGGCGGGCCATCGTGCGGAGGAGGTAGCCGGTCGCGTCCCCGCGCGCGGTCACCGGCGCGAGCTCCAGGTGGCGGCGAATGTCCGCCGCGAGCGAGCCGGCCGAGGGGTAGCGATCGCCGGAGCCCGACCGGAGCGCCTTGAGGACGATGGCGTCCAGGTCCCCGCGGAGCGCGCTCTTGCGTTCCGCCACCGACTCCCCGGGGAGCAGGGACGCCGGGTCGATCCCGGCGCTCGGTCTGGCGGGAGCGGCGGTGAGGATGGCGTACTCCATCTGCGCGCGGTCCGGCCACTGGAAGGGGCGCACGCCGGTGAGCAGCTCGTGAAGCATCACCCCGAGCGCCCAGACGTCGGTGGCGGGGGTGATCGGCCCACCCCGGATCTGCTCCGGCGCCGCGTACTCGAGGGTCATCGGGCGCTCCTCGACCCGGGTCTGGACCCCGTCCTCGCTCCCGTGCTCGAGGAGCTTCGCGATGCCGAAGTCGAGCAGCTTCGGCTCGCCGCTCGGCCCCACGAGAACGTTGCCGGGCTTGAGGTCGCGGTGGACGACGAGGTTCTGGTGCGCGAACTGCACCGCGTCGCAGACCTCGGCGAACAGCCGGAGGCGGGCCTCGACGCTGAGCCCCTCCGCCCGGCAGTGCTCGGCGAGGTTCTTCCCGGTCACCAGCTCCATTGCCAGCCAGGGCCGGCCCGCGGGAGTGACCCCGCCATCGAGGAGCCGGGCCACGTGAGGATGGGTCAGACGGCCGAGGATGCGCCTCTCGCGCCGGAAGCGGGCCGTTGCGGCAGGGCCGCTCGAGGGGGGGAGCAGCTTGATCGCCACCTGCTGCTGGAAGTCGCTTCCCTCGCGCTCGGCGAGCCAGACCTCGCCCATTCCGCCCCGGCCGAGGAGCGAGATCAGGCGGAACGTGCCGACGTGCTCTCCCGCGGAGGCGGCCGGGTCCAGGTCCGAGAGCTCGGACAGGGCGGCGCGAAGCTCCGGCGCCGGCCCGCTCAAGAAGTCATCGGCCTGCGCGTCGGCGTCGAGGAGCCGCCTCGCTTCCGCGCGAACCTCGGAGTTCCCTTCGGCTTCCAGGAGCGCGATGCGCTCGGCGGGCGGCAGCTCGAACGCGCGTTCGAGCAGATCGAGCGCCGCCCGGGACACCTCCGGATCGGACTTCACGGCGGGTCACCCAGCTCGGCGAGCACGAACGCCCGCGCCTTCCGGAACGCGCGGCGTACGGTCCGGACGTCCACTCCCATCGCGGCGGCGATCTCGACTTCCTCGAGCCCGCCGAAGAATCGCCACTCGATCACCCGGGCCAGGCGCGGGTCCACCGCCTCGAGCTTCTCCAGCGCGGCGTGGACTCCCACCACGCGATCCGCGTTCGCCGCGACCGGGACGTCGCCGAAGCTCGAGGTCAGGAACACGGCTCCGCCGCCGCGCTTCTCGGCCCGTCGCCTCCGGGCGTGGTCCACCAGGATCTGCCGCATTGCCGTCGCCGCTACCGCTAGGAAGTGGCCCCGACTCTCGAAGCGGTCCCGCTTCGCGAGCCGCATCCAGGCCTCGTGGACCAGCGCGGTGGTGTGGAGGGTTCCGGGGGCGCCGCGGCGGAGCTGCGCCGCGGCGAGCTTCCGGAGCACGACGTAGACGGCGCTGAAGCTCTCCTCCCAGGCGGCCGTGCCCGTGGGCATCCCCCGACAGTACCGCCGTCGGCACGGTGCTCGAATGCCGCTCGCAGGAGGCCCTCACGCCCGTCCCGGATCCGGGGGAGGCCGGGGTCGGCGGCGGCCGAGCCCGAGGAGGACCAGCAGCCCGAGCGCGGGAAACACGGTTGCACCTGGGCTCGACGCGCAGCCGCAACCGCCCGTGTTGCCGACGAGAATGGAGACGTCGAAGTTGGCCTGGCCCACGTTCCCGGCCTCGTCCCTGGCGAACACGACCAGCGGCAGCTTGCCGCCGGAGGTCGCCGCGACGGCCTCGGACACCTGGAGCGTCCCGGTGGGTCCGAACGGCGCGCCTGCGTCCCCGGCCGACCACGCGTACTGCATCGCTTCGGGGGGCGAGACGAAGTCGCGGGCGTTGAAGGCGATGAGGCTCCGGTTCGCCGGGTCCAGCGCCGGCTGGAGCGTCGGGGGCACCGAGTCCAGGAGAACCTCGAGTCGCAGCGGCGTCGTCCCGAGCGAGCCGAGCTCGCCGCGGACTCGGGCCCGGACCTCGATGACGTGGTGACCCTGGAGATAGAGGAGGGGATCGGTGAGGACCGGCGCCGGGTCGTCGCTCCAGCCGCGCCACGGCGCGCCATCGATCCGCACGCTCCACTCGGTGCCGCCGTCGCCCGCGAGCAGCAGTTGGACCGAGGGGATGCCTCCGTCCGGGACGCCCGCGGCGCCGAGCCGGAGAGCGTCCTGCCTCGGGACCGTCACAGCACCGACCGCTCCAACGGCGTCGACGGTGGGTCGCGTCGCCGGGGAGGGGCCGAGAGCGCCCTCGAGGACCAGGAACTCCCCCTGGGAGGACTGAACGCGGCGAAGTTCGAGTGCCTGCACCCCGAGGCCGGCGGTGGGCGCGAGGGCCACCGGCGTGGCCAGCGTTCCGGCGAGCAGCTCTGCCGCACCGGCCAGCGCCTGCTGCAGGGTCCCCGTTCCCGTGACCTGCATGCCGGTGAGTACCGGCTCGAGCGCAAGGCCCGAGGGCGCCTGGACCGTCTCGAGCGCGAGGTCGAGCGAGACGTCCGCCGCGGGCACGCCGCCGTCACCACCCTGGAGCGAGATGTCCGCCCCCAGCCCGTGCAGGGCGAGATGGAGGAGGGTCTCCCCGGCGTCGCCCGTCCCCAGCGCGACCTCCAGCGGCTGTCCTGGCCGGAGCGAGAAGCCGGCGAGTGCCTGGTACGCGTCCCAGCCTGGGCCATCGAGGTCCGCCAGCGTCAGGAGCGCCCCGCGGGTGAACACCCCTCCGTCCGCCGGCTGGTAGCAGAGGAGGCCCCCGCTTGCGGCGTGCGAGGCGAGCAGCTCCACCACGTCCCAGGAGAGGCCCCACGCGAAGTCGGCCACGCCGCCGTCGGGGAGCAGCGGCTCGGGGGTTCCCTCGAGCTCGCCGGGAGGCCCGAGAACGTAGTCCTGCCGCTGGGGATTGAAGGGAAGGTTCCAGGGAGCGGACCCGAGGTCGAGCGTGGAGGGGAAGCCCGCGACGCAGGCCGCCGGCTCGGAGGCGGCGGCGCCGTCGCGCGTCGACGGGTCCCGGTCGCTGTTGGCTCCGGCGAGCAGGCCCAGGGAGAGACCGCCCCCGCTCGCCACGACCCGGCCGCCCAGCACCGCCAGCAGCTCGAGGCTCGTGTCCGGAGGGAAGCGCTCACTCCCCGGCTGGGCCGGGCGAAACACGCCGGCGAATCCTGCCGGCTCGGGAAGGATTCCCTGCAGCGTGGCATCCAGCGTGGGGACGAGGAGCGTGGTCAGTCCCGACTGGAGGCTCGACACGAGCGTGGGCACCGCCGCGCCGAGGCCCGCGCAGCCCGAGCCGCCGACACCCGAGAGGTCGAGGGTGACGCCGGTCACCGAGGCTTGGGTGAGCCCGGACGTCGGGTCGATGGTGAGTGCCACGGTGGTGGTGGCACCGAGCGGCGGCTGGGTGGGATCGCTCAGGTGGTTGGAGGCCACAGTGAGCGGACAGCTACCCGTGGTGGTGACGCACGCGGCGCTGATGCTGAAGTCCACCGGGACGTCCATCGTCGCGTCGAAGGTGCTGGTGAGGACCAGGCTCGGGGTGCCGGTGGAGGCGGCGGTGGCCTGGAGCGCACCGATGGGCTGGACGTGCACCGGGCAGCCCATCGCCCCACCGGGACAGTCGGCGTGCCCGCAGAGGGTGGCCTGAGTCTCGAAGCAGGTGACCCCGGCGGAGAAGCTGATGGGAGGGAGGCACAGCGAGCCGAGGGCCGCGTCGACGGTGGGGGTGAGCGTGCTCCCCACGTGCTGAACCCCGGCCGCGGTGAGCCGGATCAGCATCCCGCCCTCGATCTGCTGGCCGGGAGGGAATCCGAGCGGCGCCGGCGCGTCGGGGAGCGGACCGACGCCGCTGCATCCCTGTCCGGAGCATCCGGCGAGGAGGACTGCGAGGCACGCCACTCGGAAGGTTCCCATGCCCCTGGTCACGCAGACCGCGGGAGCCGGAGGACAACGCGGTCACGCCGACCCCACGCCCGAGGCTGACGCGCACCTGGGAGGAGAGGTGCGCACACGGTCGCCGGCGATCGGCGGGGGTCGGTGACGGAAGATGCAGTACCGCCACAATGCCGGGCTGGGAGTCTGCTCGTCGGCGCGAGCGGAGGCTGGCCGGTGCACGGACGACAGGGTGTTCTCGATGACCTCGCGCGGTCCTGGACCCGCGCGCTCGGAGTCCTCCTCGCGTCGGCGCTGGTCGGCGTGCTCGCCTGCGATGGGACCATCACCAGCGCCAGCGGGACCGGACCGACTGGCGGGACGCCCGGCGGATCGCAGGGTGGTGGCTCTCCCGGAGGAGGAGGAAGCCCGGGAACCGACGGCGGAACCAGGGGCGGCGGTGGCACCGGGTCCGATGGCGGCGTCACCGTGCTCTCGAACGAGCTGCCCTGCGCGGCGTACGACGTGCTGAGCGTGCACTGCTGGACCTGCCACGGGACCAGCCCGAGCGGCGGCGCGCCCCAGTCCCTGGTCACCCTGGCCGAGCTCCAGGCCGCCTCGCCCGGCTACCCGTCGCAGAGCAACGGCGTCCGGTGCGTGACGCGGATCCAGAGCACCACCTCCCCCATGCCTCCGGCACCGAACCCGACCCTGCCCTCGGCGGACGTGACCGCGTTCCAGTCCTGGGTCAACGCCGGGATGCCCGCCAGCAGCTGCGTCGTCGACGCCGGCACTCCTCCGCCGCCAACTCCGGACGCGGGACCGCCCGATCCGCTCGGCGCCGCGCCCACCTGCACGAGCAACACGTACTGGTCGGGTGGAACCCGTGGCAGCAACGACATGGAGCCGGGCCGGGCCTGCATCACCTGCCACCAGCAGCAGGGCGGTCCGGGATTCAACGTCGGCGGCACCGTCTATCCCACCGGACACGAGCCCGACGACTGCAACGGGAGCGCCGCGGGTGGCGCGGTGGTGACGGTCACCGACTCGAAGGGTGTGAGCGCGACGTTCACCGCGAGCAACGCCTCCGGCAACTTCCACGGCTCTGCATCGCTGACCTTCCCCATCACGGCGACGGTGACCTTCGGCGGGAAGACCCGGGCCATGGGCACCGCCGTGGCCGCCGGGGATTGCAACAGCTGTCACACACAGAACGGAGCGAGCTCGGCTCCGGGCCGCATCACGCTTCCCCCCTGAGCCCGTCCAGGGGGGTGAGGTTTTCTCGCCTGGCGCCCCTGGCTTCGGCAGGATGCCCGGCCGATGCCGCGCCCGGCGGGCCTGATCGTCCTTGGGCTGTGTCTGTCGATGGCCGGCGCCGCGACCGCGGCCGTGCACCCGAAGAAGCCGGCCCGCGTGGCGCTCGACTACCGCCGGCTCGCCGGGGCGGAGCGGTGCCCCTCGCGGATGCAGCTCGAGAAGGAGGTGGCGGAGATCCTCGGCCGCCCTCCCTTCGCGAAGAGCGCCCGGCGGACCGTGCAATGCACGCTGCGCGGCGAGAGGGAGTCCCTCCACGCGCGCGTCCAGCTGATCGATGGCCGTTCGAGAAAGGTTCTGGGGGTGCGCGAGCTCTCGGGCACCGGGCCGAGCTGCGAGGAGCTGGGGAGCGCCACGGCGTTCGCGATCGCGCTGGCGATCGATCCACTCGCCAAGCCTCCTCCCCCGCGGCCCTCGGTCGTCGCCGCGGCGGGAGCCGCCGGCGCGAGCGCCTCCGGAGCTGCGGGAGCGGCCGGTGCGACCGGTGCCGGCCTGCCCGCGGCCGCGCCCCCATCGCCTCCTCCGCCATCGCCTCCACCTCCAAGGCCGCCGCCGAGGAGCAGCCGACCGGAGGTCCGGCTCGTCCCGGATGCCGGCTCGGTCGGAACGCTCGCCCTCGCCCCGCTCCTCCTCGCCGCGTCCCCCGACGCGGGGCCGCTCGGGGTTGCCGATGCGGGCGTCGCCCTGCCTCCCCCGGATGGAGGGGCCGGCGCACTGCTGCCGGCTGCGGCGCTCGCCGCCCTGTCCGCGGACGCTGGCGTCCTGGCCCCCTCGGCCGATGCGGGCCTCGCGATGCTCGAGCCGGATGCAGGCCCGGAAGCGCTGGCGCCGGACGCGGGCGTCGCAGCCGAGGGGGAGGCGGCAGCAGCCGCCGCCGAGCCCTCCTCCGGTCCATCGGCCAACTGGCGGCCCATCGCCGGAGTGGGTGCGGTCGGGACTGCCGGCACGCTTCCGGGAATTGCCGGTGGCGTGCTGGTGCACGCCGGCGCAGCGTCGAGCGACGCGTCGGTCGAGGTGGAAGGTCGCTGGCTCCCCGGAACGACCCTCGCGTTCGGTGCGGGCTCGATTGCGACGTCGGAGTGGACCGCCGCCCTGGTGGGGTGCGCCCGGTTCGGGAGCTGGGGGGCGTGCGGCCTCGCGCAGGCCGGCCAGCTCGAGGCCCAGGGGCAAGGGTACAGTCGGACCGAGGAGGTGAATCCCTGGGTGGTCTCGGTCGGCGCCAGAGCTCAGTGGGAATGGGTCTTCGCCGACCCCGTCGGGCTCCGCATCCACCTCGACGGCGCCGTGAATCTGATCCGCCCGCGACTCCTCGTAGATTCCCAGGTGGCCTGGACCGCTCCACCGGCCGCGGTGTGGGTGGGGGGAGGCCTCTTTGGCCGCTTCTGACGGTGACGGACCGGGCCCCTCCGGGACAATGAAAAGAGGAGTGCAGTCCGCCGTCTCCCTCGTTCCGGAGCCACCAGTGCCCGACGACGCCGTCTTCGCGGCGGCGTACGACGCCGAGTTCGAGGCGGTGTGGCTCTACTTGAGACGTCTGGGTGTTCCGGAGGCGGATGTGGAGGATGCAGTGCACGATGTGTTCGTGGTGGCCCACAGGAGATACGGCTCCTACGACGCGTCGCGCCCGCTGCGCCCCTGGCTGCTCGGCATCGCGTTCCGCATTGCCGCCCAGTGGCGGCGCCGGCACCGTCTCGAGGTCAGCGTGCCCGACCCCGAGCCGGAGCGTCCCGACGAAGGCCGTGCCCCGGACGAGATTGTCGCCTCCGAGCAGACGAGGAGCAGGCTGCAGGCGGCGCTCTCGCTGCTCGACATGCACCAGCGCGCCGTGGTGGTGATGCACGACCTGAACGGCATCCCCGTGCCGGAGATCGCCACCTCGCTCGACGTCCCGCTCAATACCGTCTATTCCCGGCTGCGGCTCGGCCGGGCGAAGATCAGCGCCGCCCTGCGAGGTGAGTCGTGAGCGAGCGGCTGAACGATCTTCCGCCCGGATGGGACGACCTCGGACGCGAGGACGCCGAGGCGCTCGGCCCGCCCCGCGGAGCGAAGGAGCGCGTCCAGCGCCGGGTGGCGCTGACCCTCGGCCTGGGGGCCGGTTTCCTCGCTGCGACCGCGGCGAGCTCCACCGCCGCCGCGGCGAGCGCGGCCTCGGCCGCTTCAGCGGGAACAGCCGGCGCGGCGGGTGGGGCATCGGGATCGAGCGGCGCGGCGGCTTCGGGTCTCCTCGGTGGGCTCCTGGCGAAGAAGGCCCTGGTGCTCGGTGTCGCGGCCGCCGTCGGCGTCGGCGGAGGGACCGCGGCCTACCTCGAGGTCCGTTCCGAGCGGGCGAAGACCCAGGCCCACGTCGTCGCCCCGCCGGCTCCTGCCCCGATCGCCCAGCCGGCGGCACCTCCGCTCGTGGAGCCTGCCCCGGCCCCTGAACCGGCGCCGGTGGACACCCTCGGCGAGGAGCGCGAGCTGCTCGACCACGCTCGCCAGGACATCGCCCGCGGCAACCTGGGCGAGGCGCGTTCCCTGCTCCGCCTCCACGCGGAGCGGTTCACCACCGGTCGTCTCTCCGAGGAACGGGAGGCGCTGATCATCCGCCTGCTGGTCCGGGAAGGCCGGGAATCCGAGGCCCGGGCGCGCGCCGTGCGTTTCCGGCAGCAGCACCCTCGCAGCATCCAGCTCCCGGGCATCGCCGAGGCGCTCCGGTCCCACCGGTGAGGGTGAGCCCGTTCATCGGTCCCGCGCTGGTCCTCGGGCTGGGCCTGGCCTGCACGGTCGACGAGGTCGTGGGCTCCAGCCTCACGACCGGAGACGGTGGCTCCGACGCCGGACTCGATGCAGGGACGCCCGTCTGTCCGGGGACCGACGAGTTCTCGTGCAACAACCCGGTCTGCGGCGCCCAGTTCTGCGACACGGGCTGCACGGCGCTCAGCGACTGCACCGTGAACTGCCCCGAGGACGCCGGGGCGAGCTGCAGCTTCAGCTGCGAGCGGAACGGCCCGATGTGCGCGCCCGCATGTACCGCGGGTGCCTGCCAGCTGAACTGCGTGGGGAACGGGGAACGCCTCGACTGCTCGATGAGCTGCAACCCGCTACAGAGCTGTGCAGTCGATTGTCGGCGAGGGCAGTGCACCGTCGCCTGCGGCGAGTCGCTTCCTCCGGCGACGGTCTGCGACCGTGACGCCGGTGTTTACAGTTGTTCCGGCACCTGTCCTCCCTGACCGGAACGTTGCGACCACACCGTCGCGAACGGCACACCTGCCCCCCGGTGACCGCAAATGCGTTCACTGGGTCCTGAGGGACTCGCCCGGGTTCGCGTCGACTGTTCGACGATGCGTGAACCGGGCTCTCGCCGTGAACGGCTG
>DATJVY010000092.1:0-50174 GCA_035501615.1 Myxococcaceae bacterium | reverse complement strand
CGCCGGCTTCGTCGCCGAGTTCCTGGTGTTCCTCGGCGCGGCGACCGGCCGGAGCGCCTGGTGGACGGTGCCGGCGGTGCTGGGCGCGTTCGTCACCGCGGTCTACGTCCTGCGGGCCTCGAAGATCATCTTCTGGGGGCCACGGCCTCCGGGCGACCTCGGGCGCCTCGGCGATCCCCGGCGGACCGAGTGGGTGGCCCCGGTGGTGCTCTGCGCCTGTCTCGTCGCCTTCGGATTCTGGCCGCGGCTGCTGCTCGACGTCATCGACGCCACGACCTCCGGATACCTCAACCGGGTGGCCCTGGTGGCGGAGGCGTTCCGCCGATGAACCCCTGGTTCCAGCTCCTGGGCCCGGCGATGGCCGTGGCGGCGCTCGGGGCCCTAGTGCTCGGCGGCGACGCTCTGTTTCCCGGGCGGGGGCGGACCTGGGGATGGATCTCGGTGGTGCTGCTGCTCGCGCTGCTCGGGCTGTCGCTGAACATGAATTCGGCTGGAGTTGCGCCCCATCGGGTCTACGTGGCCGGAGCGTGGTCGCTGTTCGTCCAGCGGCTGTTCGTCGTCGGCGCGCTCCTGGCCATCCTCGGGTCGATGGACTGGCTCGAGTCGGCCGCGGGCGGGCGGCAGGCAGAGTACCTGGCGCTGGTGCTCTTCAGCACCTCGGGGATGATGATGATCCCCGGCGCCCGCGACTGGGTGCTGCTGATCGTCTCCTTCGAGCTGATGGGAATCCCGCTCTACGCCCTCTCCGCCTGGGCGAAGAACGACGGGCCGCCGGACCGCCCGAAGCTCGGCGCGGAGGCGGGGCTGAAGCTGTTCGTCACCGGGACCTCCAGCTCGGCGCTGACCTTCTTCGGCCTGGGGCTGGTGACCGGCCTCTCGGGCAGCACCCAGATCGAGTCCCTGGCCGACCCGGCGCGAGGCCCGCTGGTCGCGGTGGGGATGCTCCTCATCGTCGCCGGGTTCGGATTCAAGATCGGCGCGGTCCCGTTCCACTTCTGGATCCCGGACACCTACCAGGGCGCGCCCACCCCCTTCGTGGCCTTCCTCTCGGTCGCGCCGAAGCTGGGCGGCATCGCCGCGCTGGCGGTGATCCTGCTGCGCGGATGGTCGGCGGAAGCGGCGTTCTGGGCGCCCGCGGTGGTGCTGCTCTCGGCGGCGAGCATGCTGGTGGGGAACTTCTTCGCCCTGAACCAGAGCGACGTTCGGCGTCTCCTCGGATTCTCGGGCATCGCCCAGATGGGCTACGTGCTCATCGGGCTGGCGGCACGGACCCGGACCGGGCTGGCGATGGCGCTGTTCTTCATGGCCACCTACGTCTTCACCAACCTGGGGGCCTTCCTGGTGCTCCATGCCGGCGCGGAGGGGATGGGCGGACACAGCGTCCCGAGGCTGGCCGGCCTGTCGCGGCGGGCACCGGTCCTGGGAGCGGCGTTGCTGGTGTTCCTGCTGTCGCTCGCCGGCATCCCGTTCGTGGCCGGGTTCTGGGCCAAGCTCTTCGTGCTGCTCGCCGGCTACCGCGCTGGCCTGGGATGGCTGGTGGTGCTCGGCGTGGCACTCGCGGTGCTGGGGCTCTTCTACTACCTGAGCGTGGCCCGCTCGACGTTCATGGCCGAGGGCGAGGGGAGCGGGCCGGTCCCGACGCGGCTTCCGCTCCGGCTGGCCATCGGGGTGTGCCTGGTGGCGGTGGTGGGCCTGGGTCTCTGGCCGCGCCCGTTGCTCGACGCGGCCGACGTCGCCGCGGCCGATCTCCTCGGGGAGCCCGCGGCGCTGTCGAGCCGGCGCTGAGCGCCGGCCTCCCGGCACGGCTCACCCCGCGCTCACTTCGGGGATCCCGCGGCGGCTCTCAGGGCGCGGGTTGGAGGATGCTCCCCACCTGGATCGCGTTGAGCTGCGGATAGAGCGACGAGGCCATGCCCGGGTACACGGCCTGGCAGCTCAGGACGACGTGCTCTCCCCCCGTGGTCGTCACCTGAGTGGCGGCGTGGAGCGCCACCGTGGTCTCGTTCACCGGGTTGACCAGGGTGACCTCGGACTGATCGAGGGCGGTGACCGATCCGCTCCTCGTCAGCTGGCACTGGACGAGGGTCGCGGTGACGGTCCCGATGACCACGGTCTTGGCGGTGATCAGGTACCAGCCGGGCGGAACGAGGATGCTCTCCACCGTCCCGTAGACCGGCGGGATGATCATCGGTGGCGAGGGATTGATCCCGAGTGTCGCGGTGTACGCGATGCTCGACCCGGTGCCGGGGGGCCCCTGGGGGCCTGGAGGTCCGGCGGGCCCTGCCGGTCCTGCGGGGCCGGTCGCGCCGGTTGCACCCGTGGCCCCTGCAGGACCGGCGGGTCCCTGCGCTCCGGCTGGACCGGCCGGACCCGGCGATCCGGTCGCGCCCATGGGCCCAGCAGGACCGATCGGTCCGGGTAGCCCCATCGGTCCGGATGGGCCGGCAGGGCCAGCCGGACCGAGTGCGCCCATCGGTCCCGCGGGACCGGCGGGGCCGACAGGCCCGGTCGCCCCCGCGGGACCGGAAGGACCTGCCGGTCCGATCGGCCCGGCGGGTCCATTGGCTCCAGCGGGCCCCGCAGGACCTGCAGGTCCAGCGGGGCCCGTCGTGCCTGCAGGACCCGCAGGCCCGGCGGGGCCGGGCGGTCCCTGCGGGCCGGGCGGTCCCTGCGGGCCGGTCCCACCACCCCCTCCGCCACCCCCGATGGCCACCTCGAACCTCGTCTTCACGCATTTGCCGTGCGCGGGCTCGACGGTGAGGAGGTAGCTCGCCGCGATGAGACCGGAGGGAAGCGTGGCGACGATGTCCGTCGGCGACCAGGAGGCGATGGTCAGCGGCTGCCCACCGAGCGTCACCTTGCCGGCCTTGGCGCCGAAGCTCGACCCGTGGACGAAGAGGTTCGCGCTGTCCGCATCGGCGCGCAGGATGCGAGGCCCGTCACCCTTGTCCTTGTCGTGCCGATCCTCGTCGCGACATTCGTTCTTGTCCTTGTCGTGCCCGTCGTCCCCGCCCCCGCCGCCGGAACCGTGTCCTCCCTCGTTGCCGGCGCGCACGCCGGTTGGAAAGGACAGACCCAGAGCAACGATCATCGCGACCACTGGCCAGCGTGATGGCATCGCGCGCCCCCTTGTGGACCTCCCCGGTCCACTTGCTTCGGAGGGTGCCTCCCCTGGCACCGCGGTCGATCACTGCACGACCAGGCGAGCGTGGCCACCGAAAACACGCGGGGCGCATGCGAAACCACTGGGGTCACACCGACCCGGCACCCCGATGTCACCGGGCGTTTGCCATCTGGCTGCAGCCGCCACTCAGCCCATGAAGGTGTCGATCACGATGATGTCGTCGCGAAGCACCTCCTCGCTGAGGGCGTGCTGCTCCTCGCCGGCCATGTCGGCGCGGATTCTCCCGACGAAGTCCTCGACTTGCTGGACCGTGCCGTCGACGTCCTCGTCGAGCGCGAGCCGGGTCAGCTGCGCGAGCGCCGCGCGCTGCGCCTGATGCTCCTCGTCCATCGCCTCCACCCGTGCCGCGCCCCAGGCGTCCACGTCCCTCAGGATGGGACGGAGCACCATCTCCTCGTGCTCCAGGTGCCGGGTGAATGCGTCGTTGAAGGTCCGGAGGCTGGCCCGGAGCCGGCCGATGGCCCCGGGGACCCGCCGGGCCATCTCCCCGAGGGACTGCTCGATCTCCTCGAGGACGTCGCGGAGCACCGCGTGCTCGTCGAGGATGAGGCTGCGGACCTGACTCGCGCTCAGCTCCATGGCGATCCTCCTCCGGGCCGCATTCCCTTCGGCCGCCCGACTGCCCGCGGGCGCGAGACGCACCCCTTGCGCGGCGGGGTCACCGGTCCGGATACCTCCCCGGGGGCATGCCAGAAGCGTGCACGAGCCGCTCAACGCCGGACGGCCTCGTCGACGAAGCCCAGCACGTCCGCCTCCAGCGGGACACGTCGAGGTACACCCCGTCGTGGCCATCCGCAGGGCCGGAGCCGAGCGGAGGATAGACGGCGACCCGCGGTCGGGAGCCGTTGCCCGCCAGCTCCTTGCCGAGCACGGTGCTCGGCTCGGTGCTGAAGTCGTTGCTCCACTGGACGAGCAGGATGGGGCAGCGCGCCGCCCGGACCGCCGCGCCCAGCGAACGTCGGACCTCGGCCGACCGTGACCACGACGCAGCCGCCGCGGCGAACGCCACCGCCGCCCGGAGCGTCGGGTCCCTCGCCGCGGCGAGCAAGGTGAGCTGACCTCCGAAGGAGTGGCCCGCCATCGCGACGCGCGTCGGGTCGATGCCGGGCACCGACTCGAGCTGAGCGAGCGCGGCCATCACGTCGTCGAGCTGCTCGGTCTCGAGGAGCCGGTCCTGGAGCCGCTGGCGCGCCTCTGGTCCGTGCGCCTGCTCCTCCCGGGCGAGCACTGCTTGAAGCGATGGCCCGGCGTCCGCCGACGCGCCTTGTCCTCGCCGGAAGGGGTAGAAGAACCCGTACCCCCTGCGGACGAAGCTCGGGGCGAGCCTCCGTGCGGCCTCGGCCATGGGCATCCCGGCGGTCCGGTCGGGGTCGGCCTCGCCCGACCCGTGGTTCAAGAGGACCGCCGGGGCGGCGCCAGGGCCGGCGGGTTTCCAAAGCAGGCCACGGAGACGGAGCGGTCCACTGCGGAACTCCACCAGCTCGCCCGTCCTGACGTCCACGCCGGGCGCGGAAGCTCGGACGTCATCGGAGCGCGGGGCCTCGCTCGACGGGCTCACGCAGCCGGACACCGAGAGCAGGAGCCAGCCCAACCCGGCCAGGAACGAGCGCCGCATCGCGGCACCGAGGGCTCGCAGGCCGGCCGGACCGCACGGGGTGCGTCCCCGCCCTTCCGGCGACGGGCCGAGCGCATGGCTTGCGCCGCGGAGGCCATCCGGAGACGGGCACGCCCCGTGCTTCTGGTGAGGCCCCATGAGCACGCCTCGACTCCTGACGGTGGACGGAAACGAGGCCGTGGCCTCGGTGGCCCACCGGCTGTCCGAGACCATCGCCATCTACCCCATCACCCCGTCGTCACCGATGGCCGAGCTAGCCGACGAGTGGTCGGCGCACGGCCAGCAGAACGTCTGGGGTGTGGTTCCCAAGGTGGTGCAGCTGCAGTCGGAGGCCGGCGTAGCCGGCGCGGTGCACGGAGCGCTGCAGGCCGGCGCCCTCACCACGACCTTCACCGCGTCGCAGGGCCTGCTGCTGATGATCCCCAACCTCTACAAGATCGCCGGGGAGCTCACGCCCTTCTGCATGCACGTGGCCGCGCGCACGCTCGCCACCCATGCGCTCAGCATCTTCGGGGACCACTCGGACGTGATGGCCTGCAGGCAGATCGGTCTCGGACTGCTGGCCTCGGGATCGGTGCAGGAGGCGCACGACCTGGCGGCGGTGGCCCACGCGGCGACGCTGCGCTCGCGGGTTCCGTTCCTCCACTTCTTCGACGGGTTCCGGACCTCGCACGAGGTGGCGAAGATCGCCGAGATCCCCGACGACCAGCTCCGAGCGATGATCGACGAGCAGTGCGTCGAGGCCCACCGGGCACGGGCCCTCGACCCTGAGCACCCCGTGCTCCGGGGGACGGCTCAGAACCCGGACGCCTTCTTCCAGGCCCGCGAGGCCTGCAACCCGTTCTACGCGGCCTGCCCAGCGGTGGTGCAGGAGGAGATGGACCGGCTCGCCGGGCTCACCGGCCGGCGGTACCACCTGGTCGACTACCACGGGCACCCCGACGCGGAGCGGGTGGTGGTGGTCATGGGCTCGGGCGCGGAGGTGACGCACGAGACGGTGGACTGGCTGCTCGCCCGGGGCGAGCGGGTGGGAGTGCTCAAGGTTCGCCTGTACCGGCCCTTCCCGGGGAAGGCCTTCCTCGCCGCGCTTCCGCACACCGTCCGCTCCCTGGCGGTGCTCGACCGGACCAAGGAGCCCGGGGCCCCGGGCGAGCCGCTCTACCTCGACGTCCTCACCACCCTCGCCGAGGCGAGGTCGAACGGCCTCATGCCCCAGGTCCTGGGTGGTCGCTACGGCCTGTCCTCGAAGGAGTTCGACCCGGGGATGGTCCGGACGGTCTTCGAGAACCTCCGCCAGCCCACCCCGAAGAACCATTTCACCGTGGGGATCGTCGACGACGTGAGCCGGACCTCGCTCGAGTGGCAGCGGGACTTCGAGATCCCCGTGCCGGGGCGGACCCAGGCGGTCTTCTACGGCCTGGGCTCGGACGGCACGGTCGGCGCGAACAAGGCCTCGATCAAGATCATCGGCGAGGAGACCGAGCACGCCGCACAGGGCTACTTCGTCTACGACTCGAAGAAGTCGGGGGCGATGACCATCAGCCACCTCCGCTTCGGACCGGGGCCGATCCGCTCGTCGTACCTGGTGAAGCAGGCCAGCTTCGTCGGCGTGCACCAGTTCCAGCTCATCGACCGTCTGGACGTCCTGGAGCTCGCCGCTCCCGGGGCGGTCGTTCTGATCAACGCCCCGTACCCCGCCGACCAGCTCTGGGATCGGCTGCCCCGCGAGTTCCAGCAGAGCGTGCTGGAGAAGAAGCTCCAGCTCCACGTCATCGACGCCGTGAAGGTGGCGCAGGCGGCGGGGATGGGGGGGCGGATCAACGCGGTGATGCAGGCCTGCTTCTTCGCCCTGTCCGGCGTGCTCCCGCGCGACGAGGCCATCGCCGAGATCAAGAAGTCGATCGAGAAGACCTACAAGAAGAAGGGGGCCGAGGTGGTGCGCCGCAACCACGCCGCGGTGGACGCCTCGCTGGCGGCGCTCCATCCGGTCCCGGCGCCCGCCAAGCTGACGGCGACCCGCGGCCGGCCGCCGGTCGTCGCACCGGAGGCCCCGGACTTCGTGCGCCGGGTGACCGCGGTGATGCTGGAGAACAAGGGCGATCTCCTTCCGGTCAGCGCCTTCCCGGTGGACGGCACCTGGCCCACCGCGACCGCCCGCTGGGAGAAGCGCAACCTGGCGCTGGAGATCCCGGTCTGGGACGCGCCGCTCTGCATCCAGTGCAACAAGTGCGCGCTGGTCTGTCCCCACGCGGCAATCCGCACCAAGGTCTACGGCGAGGGGGCGGTGGCCACGGCGCCGGCCGGCTTCAAGCACATGGCCTTCAAGGGCCAGGCGGGGAGCGCCTACACGGTCCAGGTCGCGCCCGAGGACTGCACCGGATGCGGGCTGTGCGTCGAGGTCTGCCCGGCGAAGGACAAGGCCAACCCTCGCCACAAGGCGCTGGAGCTCGAGCCGCAGCCACCGCTCCGCGAGCAGGAGAAGAAGTCCTTCGACTTCTTCCTCGAGCTCCCCGAGGTGGACCGAACGACGCTGCGCATCGACCTCAAAGGCTCGCAGCTGCTCCAGCCGCTGATGGAGTTCTCCGGCGCCTGCGCCGGCTGCGGAGAGACGCCGTACATCAAGCTGGTGACCCAGCTCTTCGGCGACCGGCTGATCATCGCCAACGCCACCGGCTGCTCGTCGATCTACGGCGGCAACCTGCCGACGACCCCGTACACGGTGAACCGCGAGGGCAGGGGTCCGGCCTGGTCCAACTCGCTCTTCGAGGACAACGCCGAGTTCGGTTACGGGATCCGGCTCGGCGCCGACGCCCTCCGGCACCTGGCGGAGACGTTGCTGAAGCGGAAGGCCGCAGTGCTGGGCGACGCCTTCGTCACCGAGCTCCTCGAGGCCGACCAGTCGACCGAGGCGGGCATCGCCGCCCAGCGCAAGCGCGTCGCCGAGCTGAAACGGCGGCTGAAGCCGGACGAGCTCGAGGCGCGGAAGCTGCTGGGGCTGGCCGACCACCTGGTGAAGAAGAGCGTGTGGATCGTCGGCGGGGACGGCTGGGCCTACGACATCGGCTACGGGGGCCTGGACCACGTCCTCTCCACCGACATGGACGTGAATGTCCTGGTCCTGGACACCGAGGTGTACTCGAACACCGGAGGCCAGCAGTCGAAGGCCACGCCGCTCGGGGCTGCGGCCAAGTTCGCCGCCGCGGGGAAGGCGATCGCGAAGAAGGATCTGGGCCTCCTGGCGATGGGCTACCGCACGGCCTACGTGGCCCAGGTCGCCTTCGGCGCCAAGGACGCCCAGACGGTGCGGGCGATGCTCGAGGCGGAGAGCTACCGCGGGCCGTCGCTGGTCATCGCTTACAGCCACTGCATCGCCCACGGATACGACCTGGTCCACGGACTGGAGCAACAGAAGCGGGCGGTGGACTCGGCGACCTGGCCGCTCTACCGGTTCGACCCACGCCGGATCGCAGCCGGGCAGCCGCCGCTGGTGCTCGACTCCGGGCCGGCGAAGCTCCCGGTGCGCGAGTACATGCGCGAGGAGGCTCGCTTCCGCATCACCGAGACGCTGGACCCCGAGCGCTACAAGCAGCTGCTGAGCTGGGCGCAGCAGAACGTCACCCAGCGCTACGGCGTGTACGAGCAGCTGGCGAAGGTGGTCGTCCCGCAGGCCACCGCCATCCCCGACGTCCGGCCGCCGCCCGCGGCCGCGGTGGAGTGAGCACACCATGGATCTCTCGGTCGAATACCTGGGTCTGAAGCTCTCGCATCCGCTGCTGCCGGGGGCCTCACCGCTCGCCGACGAGCTCGGCACCGCGCGCGCACTGGAAGACGCCGGCGCACCGGCCATCGTGATGCGCTCGCTGTTCGAGGAGCAGCTCACGCAGGAGCAGCTCTCCACCTTCATGGCCACCGAGCTGCACCGGGAGCTCTCCGCCGAGGCCTCCAGCGTGCTCCCCGAGCCGGCCGAGTACCGGCTGGGGCCAGACCTGTACCTGGAGCAGATCCGGAAGATCCGCGCCGCGGTGAAGGTGCCGGTCATCGCCTCTCTCAACGGCACGACCCCCGGCGGGTGGATCGACTTCGCCCGGCTGATCGAGCAGGCCGGGGCCTCGGCGTTGGAGCTGAACCTCTACGCCGTGCCCACCGACCCGTCTCGGGACGGCGCGGCGGTGGAGAAGGAGACGCTGGAGCTGCTCCGGACGCTCAAGGCCCGGGTGAAGATCCCGGTCGCCGTGAAGCTCTCTCCCTTCTACACCTCGATCTCCAGCGTCGCCCGAGGACTGGAGGAGGCCGGCGCCGACGCCCTCATCCTGTTCAACCGGCTCTTCGAGCCGGAGATCGACATCGAGACGCTGGAGGTGAGGCGGGTCCTGCGCCTCTCCGACAGCTCCGAGCTGCCGCTCCGCCTCCGCTGGCTGGCGATCCTCTCCGCCCAGCGGGGCATCCCCCTGGCGATCAGCGGCGGGGTCCACGAGGCGGTGGACGCGGTGCGGGCGCTGATGGCGGGGGCGACGGTGGTCCAGCTGGTGTCCACCTTGCTCCGGAACGGGCCCTCGCGGCTGCTCTCCCTGCGGGCGGCCCTGGAGCGCTGGCTGGTCGAGCACGAGTACACCTCGGTCCGCCAGCTCCGCGGGAGCATGAACCTCAAGGCCTGCCCCGATCCGTCGGCCTACGAGCGCGCCAACTACATCCACCTGCTCCACGGATGGCGCGAGCACCCCAGCGTGCCATGACCGCGAGGTGCCGGCGCGAGGAGTCGCTCAGCCCTTGGTTCTGTCCTTGAACGACGGGCTACCCCCGGTTCTAGCCTGGCGCCTCGTCCTGGCCGTCCCGGGTCGCCGGGCTCTTCAATCCCCACGGAATCCAGCCGGTGCTGATTTCGGCGGTGGCCGCCTCGTTCGGGGGGACCTCGCTCCTCGCCTGGTATCCATCGATCTGGGCGCGGAGCAGTGATGCTCGGAGTCTTCGTCGGCGTCCTCGGGCCGGGCATCCGGTTCGCCTCCGGCGGTGACCGCGCTGCCTCGCACGAGGCCCGGAGTCAAGGCCGGTCACGCCACCGGGCCGAGGCGTGGGCTGCCCACCACAGCGACGCGGCATGCCAGAGAGTCCCGTTCCTCTCGCGCGGTTCTTGACACTCTGACACGGGCCGGAATACGAACGGGCTCCCACGTTGGAGCAGGGCCGACGCTGCTCCACCAAGACTCGTCACCCCAGGCAGTCCGGGTGGCGATGCCCCATCGGAGTTCGCCTCGCGAAAGCCCGGCTTCCCTTGGGAGGGGGGGCCGGGCTTTCCAGTCCTCCGAGTGGTGATCCGAACGATGCACGCCCGCGCCGCAGGGCGCCGGGCCGCGGGACGCGTTCAGGGGCCCGGCGGGTTACCGCTCGTCGTCCTCGTCCTCGAGGTCCTCGTCGTCGTCGTCATCCTCGTCGTCGTCGTCGTCGTCGTCATCATCCTCGTCGTCGTCGTCGACGTCCTCGTCGTCGTCCTCGTCCTCGTCCTCGTCGGCGTCGAGCTCTGCCAGGTCCTCGCTCTCCAGGGTCGTGGAGAGGCTGAACCGCTTGCTCAGCGCCGCCACCTGCGCCCTGATCTCGGTCAGGGCAGCGACGAAGTCATCGACGAGGTTCGCCGGAGCGCGGGTGTTGCAGTGAGGGCACTCGAGCTTCTCGCTCCCATCGACGAGATCCTGGGCGTCGATCTCGAAGGTGCCCTCGCACTTCTGGCAGGTGAAGTCGAGCGTCATGGTCCTTTGCGTCAGCGCTTGTCGAAGGGGACGTAGTCCCGGCGCTTCGCTCCCGTGTAGATCTGCCGCGGGCGGGCGATCTTCTGCTCGGAGTCCAGCACCATCTCCTCCCACTGGGCCGCCCAGCCGACCGTCCGGGGGATGGCGAAGAGCACGGTGAAGAAGTCGCTGGGGAAGCCCAGGGCCTCGTAGATCAACCCCGAGTAGAAGTCGACATTGGGGTAGAGCTTCCGCTTCACGAAGTAGTCGTCCTGGAGCGCGATCCGCTCGAGCTCCAGCGCGATGTCGAGGAGGGGGTTCTTCCCGGTGACCTCGAACACCTCGTCCGCCACCCGCTTGATGACCTTCGCCCGCGGGTCGTAGCTCTTGTAGACCCGGTGGCCGAAGCCCATCAGCCGGGTCTCGCCCTCGCCCTCCTTCACTTCCTTGATGAACTCGGGGACCTTGCTCACGTGACCGATGCTCTTGAGCATCCGGAGCACCGCCTCGTTCGCCCCGCCGTGGAGCGGGCCGTAGAGGGCGTTGATGCCCGCCGCCACCGCGGAGAACGGGTCCACCTGGCTCGAGCCCACCAGCCGCACCGCGGTGGTGCTGCAGTTCTGCTCGTGGTCGGCGTGGAGGATGAACAGCACCTCTAGGGCGTGCTCCAGCACCGGGTTCACCTTGTAGGTGTCGGTCCCGATCTTCTTGATCATCGCCAGGAAGTTCCCGACGAAGCTCAGGTCGTTGTTCGGGTAGATGTAGGGGAGCCCCATCGAGTGCCGGGCGCTGAACGCGGCGATGGTCGGCATCTTCGCGACCATGCGGATCTGCTGGATGCGACGGTTCTGCGCGTCCTTGATGTTCTTCGCCTCGGGATAGAACGAGGACAGCGCGGAGACGGTCGCCGCCAGCATCGACATCGGATGGGCGTCGTACCGGAAACCGTCCAGGTACTCCTTGATGTTCTCGTGGACGTAGGTGTGGTGGGTGACGGTGAAGACGAAGTCGTCCAGCTGCTTCCGGTTGGGCAGCTCGCCGTTCAGTAGCAAGTACGCGACCTCGAGGTAGCTGGACTTCTCGGCCAGCTGCTCGATCGGGTACCCCCGGTACTCGAGGATGCCCTTGTCGCCGTCGATGAAGGTGATGGCGCTCCGGCAATTGGCGGTGTTCAGGAAGGCGGGGTCGTAGCCCATCAGGCCGAAATCCTGGGCGTCGACCTTGATCTGGCGGAGATCGGCCGTCTTGATGCAGCCGTCCTTGATCGGGACCTCGTAGGTCTTGCCGGTGCGGTTGTCGGTGATGCTCAGCGTGTCTTTGGCCATGGCGTAGGGCGTCATTTCACCGGGAAGTGGCCCGATTCAACCAAAAAGAGTGGGACCTTGTTCCAAGTTGCGGACCCGTTGTCGCGTCCCGTATACCCCCCGACCGCCAAGGGATTTCGTACCTGGGAGGAGCCATGAGCCAGCCCGTTCCGGCAGGTGAGCGGATCACGTTGTCTTCCGGATCACTCTCCGTCCCCGACCGGCCGATCCTCCCCTTCATCGAGGGGGACGGGACGGGGCGGGACATTTGGCGCGCCTCGCAGGCGGTTTTCGATGCCGCGGTGGCCAAGGCCTACAAGGGGAAGCGCTCCGTCGCCTGGATGGAGGTCCTGGCCGGGGAGAAGGCCTTCAAGCAGACCAAGAACTGGCTTCCCGACGAGACCATCGAGGCCTTCCGCACCTACCTGGTGGGCATCAAGGGGCCTCTGACCACGCCCATCGGGGGCGGCATTCGCAGCCTCAACGTGGCGCTGCGCCAGCTCCTCGATCTGTACGTCTGCCTCCGTCCAGTTCGTTACTTCAAGGGTGTCCCCAGCCCGGTGAGGTCGCCGGAGAAGGTGGACATGGTCATCTTCCGGGAAAACACCGAGGACATCTACGCGGGGATCGAGTTCGAGGCGGGCTCGGAGTCGGCGACGGCCTTCCTCGCCACGTTCCGGGAACGCTTCCCGAAGGAGTTCAAGAAGATCCGGTTCCCCCAGGAGTGCGGGATCGGCATCAAGGCCGTGTCGCGCGAGGGGAGCGAGCGGCTGATCCGCGCCGCCATCCGCTATGCCCTGGAGCACAAGCGCAAGAGCGTCACCTTCGTTCACAAGGGCAACATCATGAAGTTCACCGAGGGCGCCTTCCGTGGCTGGGGCTATGCCCTGGCGGAGCGCGAGTTCGGGAGCAAGGTCTACACCTGGGAGCAGTGGGAGGAGACCAAGGCCAAGAAGGGCGAGGACGCGGCCAACGCCGAGCAGAAGGCGGCGCTGGCGTCGGGGAAGCTGCTGATCAAGGACGCGATCGCGGACATCACGCTCCAGCAAGTCCTCACCCGTCCGGACGAGTTCGACGTCATCGCGACGCTGAACCTCAACGGCGACTACCTGAGCGACGCGCTGGCGGCGCAGGTGGGTGGGATCGGCATCGCCCCGGGCGGAAACATCAACTACGTCACCGGCCACGCCGTCTTCGAGGCGACGCACGGCACCGCGCCGAAGTACGCCGACCTCGACAAGGTGAACCCGGGGAGCGTGATCCTCTCCGGAGAGATGATGTTCCGGCACCTGGGGTGGAACGAGGTGGCGGATCTGATCATCAAGGGGATGAACGCCGCCATCGCAGCGCGCACCGTGACCTACGACTTCGCCCGGCTGATGAAGGGCGACGGCGGTGGCGAGGTCAAGGAGCTGAAGTGCTCGGAGTTCGGCCAGGCCATCATCCAGAAGATGTGAAAGGCGGACGAGGAATCATGGGCGGCAAGAGGAAGATCGGGCTCATCGGCGGGGGACAGATCGGCGGAAATCTCGCATTGCTCGCCGTTCAGAAGCAGCTGGGGGACGTCGTGCTCTACGACATCCCAGCCGCCGAGGGGCTGGTGAAGGGCAAGGCGCTGGACCTCAACCAGCTCTCCGCGGTCGACGGCTACGACTGCCGGATCACCGGGACGACCGACTGGAAGGACGTCGCCGGGAGCGACGTGGTGATCATCACTGCGGGCATGCCCCGCAAGCCGGGGATGACCCGCGAGGACCTCCTCGAGGTGAATCTGAAGATCATGAAGGACGTGGCGTCGAATCTGAAGGCTCACTGCCCGAACGCCTTCGTGATCAACGTGGCCAATCCGCTGGACGCGATGGTCTACGCGCTCTTCAAGATCACCGGGTTCAAGAAGCATCAAGTTCTGGGGATGGCGGGGGTGCTGGACACCGCGCGCTTCAAGTTCTTCGTCGCCGAGGCGCTGAACGTGTCGATGCGGGACATCGAGGCGCTGGTCCTCGGCGGCCACGGTGACGACATGGTGCCGCTGCTCCGGCACTCGACCGTGGGCGGCGTGCCGCTCACCCAGCTCCTGACGAAGGAGAAGCTGGACGCCATCGTCGACCGGACCCGGAAGGGCGGGGGAGAGCTGGTGGCGCTCTACAAGACCGGGTCGGCCTACTTCGCCCCGGCGGCCTCGGCCATCGCGATGGCGGAGAGCTTCATCTTCGACCGGAAGCGGGTCCTGCCGGCGGCGGTGCTGCTCGAGGGGCAGTACGGGATCAACGGCTTCTTCATGGGCGTCCCGGTGCAGGTCGGCTCGGGCGGGGTGGAGAAGATCATCGAGCTGGAGCTGAACGACGCCGAGAAGGCCGAGCTCCAGAAGTCGTTCGCCTCGGTGAAGAAGACCGTGGACGAGGTGAAGCTGTAGGGCGCCGATGAAGACCCTCGGGGAGCAGCTGACCCAGTACGCGGGGTACCACCGCGACCGGCGGAACATCGCCTGCCACTTCGTGGGGATCCCGGCGATCTACTTCGCGGTGGTGGTTCTCCTCTCGCGTCCGGTCCTCTTCGAGGCGTGGGGGCTGCTCATCTCACCGGCGGTGCTGATCGGCATCGTTGCGCTGGTCTACGACCTCGTGCTCGACCGGGCGATCGGTCTGGCGATGGTGGTGCTCACCGCCCTGGCCTGGTGGGCCGGCGCGGCGCTCGCGGCGGGCCCAACCGCGGCGTGGCTCGGCGCAGGGGTGGGGCTCTTCGTGCTCGGCTGGATCGTCCAGTTCATCGGCCACGCGTTCGAGGGGCGGAAGCCGGCCTTCCTGGACGACCTCGTCGGCCTGCTCATCGGGCCGCTGTTCATCGCGGCCGAGGCGGCGTTCGGGCTCGGGCTCCGGTCGCAGCTCGAGACCGAGGTCGAGCGCGGGGCGGGCCCCACGCGGGTGGGGAAGCCCGCCGGCAGCGCATCGCCTGCGGGCGCGGCGATCAAGAGTCGCTGAGCGGCCGGGCCTTCAGGGGCACGCCGCGAGGCAGGCCTTGAAGGAGTGGGTCGATTCCTGACAGCAGTGGGTCAGGGCCGTCGAGATCCCTCCCGACGTGCAGTCGGCGTCCAACTGGCACAGCCTCGTGGTCAGCGTGTCGACTCCCAGCACCGGAACGCAGGCGGTCGGGGACCTCTCGCACGAGGTCCCCCGGCGAGCGTTCAGGGACAGGTGTCGAGACAGGCCCGGTTGGGCACCTCCGGACGCTGGCAGCAGTGGGAGAGCGTCGTGCTGATCCCTCCCGAGGTGCAATCGGCATCCGTCTGACAGAGACGCGTGGTGATGGTGTCCACCCCCAGCACGGGGACGCAGGCGCCGGGGCTGCTCGTGCACGACGAGCGCTCGGCCAGGATCGAATGGGACCAGCAGCAGGGGCTCCCGCCGCAGTCCTGGGGGGCCAGGCACTCGAATCCCGGAACCGGCGGTGTCGACCCGCAGCCGGCGAGGAACCACAGGCAGGCCCCGAGGGCCAGGCACTTCCGGCAGGGCATCGATTCCCCCTGGTGAGGTCGCCCGGAGAGACGGCGGACCCCGGCCCGCCTTCTCAGCCGGGCCGGATTCCCCTTGCCTCGCCGCGGCCGGTGCTGGAAGACAGGGCCGCTCCTGTCCGCCATGAAAACCCCTGATTTTCCGGGGGGCTTCGCCCATGGCCAGACCCCCGTCCGGGGGGTATCAGGAAGCTCGACGATGGCCGACGCCGCCACGACCGCTCAGGCCGTTCCGACCGACACGGTCGCTCCGGGCCACGAGTTCCTCTGGCGGCGCCTGCACTCGCTCTCGGGCGTCCTGCCGCTCGGCGCCTTCCTCTGCTACCACCTCTTCGAGAACCTCTCCGCGCTGCGCGGCCCGGCCGCGTACGACGAGATGGTCCAGCACGTGAACGCGCTGCTCCCCCGGCCGTTCTTCTACGCGCTGGAGCTCGGGGCCGTCGTCCTCCCGCTCGCCTACCACGCGCTGTACGGCGTCTGGATCGCCGCAGCCGGACGGCCAAACGTCGGCCGCTACGCCTACGCGAGCAACTGGGCCTACCTCGCCCAGCGGCTCACCGGCGTCGTCTCGCTCCTCTTCCTGCTGGTCCACGTCGGCACGCTGCGCACCTGGGTGACGCTGCTCGGGCACCACCTCGCTCCGGCCATCCTGAGCCCCGGGGGGCCGGACCTGGTCACCTACCGCGACGTGGCGGCCCACCTCGGGAACCCGGCGGCCCTCGGCGTCCAGAGCATCCTCGCCGGGGACCCCATCCTCGTCCTCTACGTCGTGGGCACGCTCTGCACGATCTGGCACTTCACCTACGGGCTGAAGGGATTCTGCTGGACCTGGGGCATCGCGGTGGGGAGGCTTGCCCAGCGGCGAGTGACCCGGCTGGCCTGGCTGCTCTTCGTCGTCCTCTCGGGGGCGACCCTGAGCATCCTCTTCCAGATGCGCTTCGGCGCCGTCGGCTGATTCAGGGGGAAGCACACCCATGTCGGAACAGCGATTCACGGTGGTGGGAGGCGGGTTGGCGGGGCTGATGACCGTCATCAAGCTCTGCGAGGCCGGTCACAAGGTGGACCTGCTCTCCATCGTCCCGGTGAAGCGCTCGCACTCGGTCTGCGCCCAGGGCGGCATCAACGGCGCGGTGAACACCAAGGGCGAGGGGGACCACCCGGACATCCACGTCAAGGACACGCTCCGCGGGGGCGACTTCCTGGCCGAGCAGACCAGCGTGCGGGGCATGTGCTACGCCGCGCCGGGCATCATCTACCTGCTCGACCGGATGGGCGTGCCGTTCAACCGCACCCCGGAAGGGCTGCTCGACTTCCGCCGCTTCGGCGGCACGCTCCACCACCGCACCGCCTTCGCCGGAGCCACCACCGGCCAGCAGCTCCTCTATGCGCTCGACGAGCAGGTCCGCCGCTTCGAGGCCGACGGCCTGGTGGACAAGTACGAGTACTGGGAGTGGCTGGGGATGGTGAAGGACGAGTCCGGCCGCGTGGTGGGGAGCGTGGCCATGGACCTCCGGACGATGGAGATCCGCGCCATCCCCGCCGAGGCGGTGATGCTGGCCACCGGCGGGCCGGGCATCGTGTTCGGCCGCTCGACGAACTCGATCATCAACACCGGCACCGCCGCCGGCCGCGCCTACCTCGAGGGGGCGCTCTACGCCAACGGCGAGTTCATCCAGGTCCACCCGACGTCCATCCCCGGCGAGGACAAGCTCCGGCTGATGTCGGAGTCGGTCCGCGGCGAGGGCGGCCGGGTCTGGGTTCCGAAGAAGAAGGGCGACGCCCGGGATCCGCTGTCCATCCCCGAGGACGAGCGCTGGTACTTCCTCGAGGAGAAGTACCCCAAGTACAAGAACCTGGTCCCCCGCGACGTCGCCACCCGCGAGATCTTCCACGTCTGCCGTGAGCTGGGCATGGGCATCGGTGGGCGAGACGGCGTGTACCTCGACGTCACCCACATCCCGGCGGCCACGCTCGACGCGAAGATCAAGGGGGTGATGGAGATCTACGAGAAGTTCGTCGGTGACGACCCCCGCCGCCACCCGATGGTCATCTTCCCCGGGATGCACTACTCGATGGGCGGGCTCTACGTGACGTTCGAGGCCGGGCCCAACCTCGAGCCGCTGGCGGGCAGCCCGAGGAACCAGGCGACCAGCATCCCGGGCCTCTACGCCTCGGGCGAGGCGGATCACGCCTACCACGGAGCGAACCGGCTGGGCGCCAACTCGCTGCTCTCCTGCATCTACGGCGGGATGATCGGCGGACCGGCGATGCTGAGCTACGCGAAGAACAGCGCCAAGAGCTCCACCGCGGTCTCCTCCCGCGTCTTCGAGGACGCGAAGAAGCAGTGGGCCGAGCGGTTCGCGTCCATCGACCGGATGAACGGGACCGAGAATCCCTACGTGCTGGCCCGGGAGCTGGGCGAGGTGATGACCGAGAACGTCACCGTCGTCCGGCGGAACGACCGGCTGCGGAAGACCCTGGAGAAGCTCGACGAGCTGAAGGACCGCTGGAAGCGGCTCAACGTGCTCGACCACGGGCACAGCAGCAACCGTCCCCTGAGCTTCGTCAACCAGCTGTGGAACATGTTCGCCCTCGGCGAGGTGATGACCAAGGGCGCGCTGCTCCGTGACGAGTCCCGCGGAGCCCACTACAAGCCCGAGTTCCAGCTCCCCGAGCCGAAGACCAAGGACCCCACCCAGGACCCGGACTGGATGCGCGCCTGGAAGGAGCGACACCAGAAGTGGGCGAAGACCACCATCGCCCGCTGGACCCCCCAGGGCTCGGAGATCAGCTACGAGCCCATCCCGACGCCGGTACTCGACCCCGAGCCGCGCTGGTACGCCTGAGGAACGGAAGCGACGCCATGGACGAAGCGACGAAGGCCGGAGCGGGCACCGCGAGCCGCCTCGAGGCGGCGGAGAAGTGGATCAACTTCCGGATCTGGCGGCAGGAGGACGCGGGCAAGCCAGGCGGCTTCGAGGAGTTCCGCGTTCCCTACCGGAAGGGGGCCAACGTCATCTCCTGCCTGATGGAGATCCAGCGCAACCCGGTCAACGCCGCGGGCAAGCCCACCACGCCCGTGACCTGGGACGCCGCCTGCCTGGAGGAGGTCTGCGGCAGCTGCGCGATGAACATCAACGGCCGGGTGCGGATGGCCTGCTCGGCGCTGGTCGACAAGCTGGAGTGGCCCATCACCCTGGAGCCGATGCGGAAGTTCCCCATGGTGCGCGACCTGGCGGTCGATCGCAGCCGGATGTTCGAGTCCCTGAAGCGAGTGAACGCCTGGATCCAGATCGACGGCACGCACAACCTCGGCCCCGGGCCGCGGCAGAGCCAGAGCGAGCAGGCCCAGCGCTACGTCCTGTCCACCTGCATCACCTGCGGCAGCTGCCTCGAGGCCTGCCCGCAGATCACCCAGGACAACGACTTCATGGGCGCCGCGCCGATCAGCCAGGCCCGGCTCTTCAACCTCCATCCCACCGGGGCGATGCACGCCGAGGAGCGGCTCCGCGGCCTGATGGGCCCGGGGGGAATCCAGGATTGCGGCAAGGCCCAGAACTGCGTCCAGGTGTGTCCGAAGGAGATCCCGCTCACCACGTCCATCGCGGCCATGAACCGCGAGGTCACCCGGCTGGTCCTCAAGGACCTGTTCCTCAAGGACGAGGAGAGCGAGGCGGTCGGCGGGCCGGCCTAGCGACGCCGACGTCGTTTCCCCCTTGCCTCGACGCCGTTTCTGCGTGAGACATGCCCGCCCCCTCCGGGTGGGCAAATCCCATGAAGATCCACGAGTATCAGGGCAAGGAGCTGTTCCGGAAGTACGGGGTGCCCACCCCGCGCGGCGTGCTCGCGACGACGCCCGCCGAGGCCGAGAAGGCCGCGGCGTCGCTCGCAACCCCGGTGGTGGTCGTCAAGGCGCAGATCCACGCCGGCGGCCGGGGCAAGGGTGGCGGGGTGAAGCTCGCGAAGAGCCCGGCCGAGGCGAAGGAGATCGCCTCCCGGATGCTGGGGATGATGCTCAAGACCCACCAGACCGGACCCGAGGGGCAGAAGGTCAGCAAGGTCTACGTCGAGGAAGGGCTCCCCATCGAGAAGGAGTTCTACCTGGGCATGACCCTGGACCGGGCGACCTCGCGCCTGTCGATCATGGCCTCCAGCGAGGGTGGCGTGGAGATCGAGGAGGTCGCCGCGAGGAGGCCAGAAGCGATCCTGGTCGAGTCGATCGATCCGGTGACCGGCCTGGCCGACTTCCAGGCCCGCAAGCTGGCCTTCGGGCTGGGGCTGCAGGGCGACAGCATCGGCCGCTTCGTCGCCTTCGCCCGCGCTCTCTACCGCTGCTACGTCGAGACCGACGCCTCGCTCGCCGAGGTGAACCCGCTGGTCCTGCTCAAGGACGGCAGCGTGATGGCGCTCGATGCCAAGCTGAACTTCGACGACAACGCGCTCTACCGACACAAGGACCTGGTGGCCTACCGCGACATCGCCGAGGAGGACCCGATCGAGGCCCGGGCCAAGGAGCACGACCTGGCCTACATCTCGCTCGACGGGAACATCGGCTGCATGGTGAACGGCGCCGGCCTGGCGATGGCGACGATGGACACCATCAAGCTGGTCGGCGGGCAGCCGGCGAACTTCCTCGACGTCGGCGGGGGGGCGAGCAAGGAGAAGGTCACCGAGGCCTTCAAGCTGATCTTGAGCAGCAAGGCGGTGAAGGCGGTCCTGATCAACATCTTCGGCGGGATCATGAAGTGCGACGTCATCGCCGAGGGCGTGGTCGCCGCCGCCCGCGAGGTGCAGCTCAAGGTCCCGCTGGTGGTCCGGCTCGAGGGCACGAACGTGGAGCTGGGGAAGGAGATCCTCCGCAAGTCGGGGCTGGCCATCATCCCCGCGGACAACCTCCGCCAGGCGGCGGAGAAGGCCGTGGCCGCGGCCCGGGGGGAGAAGGTGTCATGAGCATCCTCGTCGACGAGAACACGCGGGTGCTGATGCAGGGCATCACCGGGTCGGCCGGCTCGTTCCACGCCGGGCAGATGCTCGACTACGGCACGAAGCTGGTGGCCGGGGTGACGCCGGGAAAGGGCGGGACCGAGTTCCAGGACCGCGTCCCGATCTTCAACACCGTGGCCGACGCCGTGAAGCAGACCGGGGCCAACGTCAGCGTCATCTTCGTGCCCCCGCCGTTCGCCGGGGACGCCATCCTCGAGGCGGCCGATGCCGGGGTCCCGCTGGTCATCGTCATCACCGAGGGCATCCCGGTGCTGGACATGGTGAAGGTGAAGCGGGCGCTCCAGGGCCGGCCGGTGCGCCTGGTGGGCCCCAACTGCCCGGGAGTCATCACCCCGGGAGCCAAGTGCAAGATCGGCATCATGCCCGGCCACATCCACAAGCCGGGGCGCATCGGTGTCGTCTCCCGCTCGGGGACGCTGACCTACGAGGCGGTCTTCCAGCTCACCCAGCTCGGGCTCGGCCAGTCGACGGCGGTGGGCATCGGCGGAGACCCGGTGAACGGGACCGACTTCGTGGACTGCCTCCGTCTGTTCAACGCCGACCCGGAGACCGACGCCGTCATCATGATCGGCGAGATCGGCGGCAGCGCCGAGGAGACGGCCGCGCAGTACATCGCCCGGGAGTTCAAGAAGCCCATCGCCGGGTTCATCGCCGGCGTCTCGGCCCCGCCCGGAAAGCGGATGGGACACGCCGGGGCGATCATCGCCGGGGGGAAGGGAACCGCGGCGGAGAAGATCAAGGCGATGGAGGCGGCGGGCGTGCTGATGGCGCCTTCCCCCGCCGAGCTCGGCACCACCCTGCAGGCCGCGGTGAAGCGCGGTCGCACTCGCTAGACACGAAGGAACGGAACGGACATGGCAACCGAGCGCACCCTCTCCATCATCAAGCCCGACGGACTGGAGAAGGGGATCATCGGGAAGATCGTCGCCCGCTTCGAGGAGAAGGGCCTCAAGCCGGTGGCGATGCGGATGCAGCACCTCTCCCAGCGAGAGGCGGAGGGCTTCTACGCGGTCCACAAGGCGCGGCCCTTCTTCCGGGACCTGGTGACCTTCATGACCTCGGGGCCGGTCGTGCTGATGGTGCTCGAGGGCGAGAACGCCATCGCGAGGAACCGCGAGGTGATGGGAGCCACCAACCCGGCCAACGCCGCGCCGGGGACCATCCGGAAGGACTTCGCCACCGACGTGGAGAAGAACACCGTCCACGGCTCGGACAGCCCGGAGAACGCGAAGATCGAGATCGCCTACTTCTTCCGGGAGACGGAAGTCACGCCGTACTCGTCCAAGCGCTGAGCGCGGCACCGCTGTCAAGGCTGCTTGACATGGCTCCCGGGTGCCACGCCGGAGCGCTCCCCGGGCTACCCGGCCTCGAGGCCCAGCCCGAACGTGTCGCGGAGCCCACAGGCTCCGTCGACGGTGATCCGGAGCGCCCGCGTCCCGGGCTTCCTCCGCGCCCAGCCGAGCTCCAGCAGCCCCTTGGTGAGCCCGACCCCCAGCGGGCCGGCGAGGTGATCCCGGCGCTCGGTCCAGTCGAGGCAGGCGCGCCCCTCGAGCAGTCCGTCGTCCTCGAGCAGCCCGACCGAGACGCCGGTCCGCCGCCCGGCCGGCGTGAGGAGGTAGCGGGTGCCCTCGCGGCGCACCATCCGGCGCTCGAGGAGCGCATCGACCAGCGACACGCCCAGCTCCCCCGCGAGGTGCCGGTAGCAGGTTCGCGCGCGCCGGAAGGCCACATCGCCGGGGTCCACGCTGGCTGGCCGGACTGGCCGGGTGGTCAGGAGAGACAGGCTCTCGAAGGCCCGGGCCACCGCGTCGCTCGCCAGCCGGTGGTAGCGGTGGCGGCCGTGCTGCTCGACCCGGAGCAGCCCACCCCGGGCGAGCATCGAGAGGTGCTCGCTCCCGGTGGACGCGGAGACGCCGGCGATGCGGGCCAGCTCGGTCGCCGGACGCGCCTGGCCGTCCATCAGCGCCGAGACGATCGACACGCGCGCCGGCTCCGACAGGAGTGCGGCCACGCCGGCGATGTCCAGACGGCTGGCCGTTCGCAGGTCATCCATGGACGGGCAGGGTAACCCCCGCGCCCGACGGATGCTTCGGTCCTCGCCGAACCGTCCCGCTCAGCGGTCGACGTTGACCATCCGGCCCTTCTCGCCGATCCAGCGCTTCCGCTCGAACGCCGACCGGTTCTTGTTGGCGACGATCTGGAAGGCGGTGGAGCCGCCGTGCTCGGCAATGAGCACCGACCAGGCGAGGAAGATCTCCCACAGGCGGAACCAGCGCTCGCCGTAGCCCTTCACGACCGCGTCGCGGTTCTTCAGCCAGTTCCGGTACCAGCGGTCGATGGTCAGCGAGTAATGGATGCCGACGTTCTCCACCGAGTGGATCTCGAAACCGGCCCGTTCCAGATTGTTGCAGACGAAGCTCAGGGGCATCGAGGCGTCCGCCCCGGGGAACACGTACTTCGACATGAACAGACCCCAGGTGAAGTCCTCGGGGGTCCAGTTCCGGCGAAGACCGGCGATCTGGAGGAAGAGAATCCCGTCGTCCTCCAGCATCGAGCTCAGCTGCCGCATGAACTTCTGGAACTTGCGGATCCCCACGTGCTCCGCCATCTCCAGCACGGTGATCTTGTTCCACTTCTCCCGGGGGATGTCCCGGTAGTCCAGGGTCAGGATCCGGGCGCGGTCCGAGACGCCATACTTCGCGATGCGCTCGGTGCCGAACTCGGCCTGGCGCGCGGCCAGCGTCACCCCCGTGGCGTCCGCCCCGTGCTCCTTGGCCATGTGGGCCACCAGGGTTCCCCAGCCACAGCCGATGTCGAGCAGCCGCTCGCCGGGCTTGAGCTGGATCTTCTTCGCCACCACCTCGAGCTTCCGGCGCTGCGCATCCTCGAGCGTGTCGCTCGGACTCTCGAAGAACGCCGAGGTGTAGACCATGATGTCGCCGAGGAAGGCGTGGAAGAAGTCGTTCCCCCGGTCGTAGTGCCCGGTGACCGTCTTCCGGTCCGCAGCCTGGGTGTGCACCAGCACCGACGGGATGAAGCCGCCGACGAGGAACTTCAGCTGCTCCCAGGTCAGCCGGTAGCTGAGAAACTCCTCCTTCCGCCGGAAGAAGGCCTGCAGGTCCCCCGAGACGTTGATCTCGCCGCTGACGTACCTCTCGACGAAGGTCGCCATCGGGAGCTTCCTCCCGTTCGGCGTTGCGAGATCGATGCTCGGTGCGGCCCCGGTGGGCTGCAGGGCTGTGGTCATGGAGGCTCCGGATTGGGCAGTGGGTCGTGCGGCGCACCGGCCTGGTGGCCGCTGGAACCGCGCACAATACCAGCGATCGGCCGGGTACGATGTCGAAAGTTCGACAGCCCCTCCGCCCAACCCCCTAGAAGGTCAATAGGATGATCGGGGCGATCGTCCAGCCCTTGAAGCCGGTGTCCACGATGGCGTCGTAGCGGCCGCTGATGCCGATGGCGAAGGATCGGCCGATGAAGAGGATGAATCCGGCCCCGCCCCGGACCGCGAGTCCCCCCGCGGAGTAGCCGAGCGGCCCGCCGACGTGCCCGTAGCCCAGCCCCGCCTCGACGAAGGGTCCGAAGTTCCCCACCGGAAGCGTCACCCGCGCGCCGCCCAGGCCCGAATAGACCGTCCAGTCCGAGCTCCAGTTGCCCTGGAAGGAGATGGTCGGCGTGAGGATGATCGGCCCGAGGTCGAAGCCGTAGCCGCCTTCCACCCCGAGCGCGAACCCCGCGCTCCCGGAGGAGGGGATGAAGACGCCGGGAGCGATGATGAACCGCGGCCCCACGGCGTACTGCCGGACGAGGCTGGGCGGAGGCCCGGGGACGTCCTCCGGCTGCTGTGCGAGCGCTGCGGACGAAACGAGGAGCAGACCCCCACAGAGGCCCACTCCGCCGTGGATTCGCATGGGCCGGCAGCCTGCCCCCCCGGCTGCGTCCAGGCAATCGATTCGTTGTACGAACCTCGGCGGGGATGCATCCTCGGCCGCGATGGAGCCCGTGGCCCTGTTCATCCCCTGCTACGTGGACCAGCTCTACCCCGGCGTCGGGCTGGCGACGGCGCGGGTGCTCGAGCGTCTCGGGGTGAGGGTCGAGTTCCCCGAGGAGCAGACCTGCTGCGGCCAGCCCATGGCGAACGCGGGCGCCACCGAGGCCGCGGCCCCCGTCGCCCGGCACCACCTGGACGTGTTCGAGCGGCATTCCCACGTGGTCTGCCCCTCGGGGAGCTGCACCGCCATGGTGCGCCACCACTACCGCGACGTGCTGCCCGGCGACCCGCGCGTCGAGGCGGTGGGCGGCCGCACCTACGAGCTCTGCGAGTTCATCACCGACGTGCTCGGCATCCGCCGCCTCCACGGCCGCTACCCCCGCCGGGTGGGGCTGCACCAGAGCTGCCACGGCCTCCGGGAGCTGGGCCTCGGGACGTCGAGCGAGCTGATGGTGGAGCCCTCGAACAAGGTCCGCGAACTCGTCGGCTCGCTGGAGGGCATCCAGCTGGTGGAGCTGGGCCGTCCGGACGAGTGCTGCGGGTTCGGAGGCATCTTCTGCATCGAGGAGTCGGAGGTCTCCGGCGCGATGGGCAAGGACCGGGTGGCGGACCACGTCCGCGCCGGGGCGGAGGTGGTGACCGCGGTGGACATGTCCTGCCTCATGCACCTGCAGGGCATCGCCCGCCGGGGCCGCGCCTCGCTGGAATTCCTCCACGTGGCGCAGGTGCTCGACGCCGCGATGTCCGGCGCCGGAACGGCGGTCAGCGCATGAGGTGGCGAGGCCAGGGCAAGGGCTTCGGACAGTCGCAGTGCGCGACCCGCGTGCAGCGCCAGGGCATGCGGGGCAGCGGCTGCCCGGCGCAGATGCGCCCGCACTGCTCCACCTCGAGCGGACAGGGGTGGACCAGCGGCTCCGCCATCAGGGTCGCGGCCACGAGGACCGCGAGGACCAGCAGGCTTGCCACCAGGGCGATGCGGGCGTTGCGGCTCACGGGATGGCGCAACCTTAACGTCGCAGGGGAGCGGCCATGAATGCCCACGCCCGCGCGGCCTCGGCGCTGATCCGGGACGACGCCCGGCTCCACTGGCACGACACCGCGGTGTGGAACATGCGCAACAAGCGCGACCGCGCCGCGAAGGCGGTTCCCGACTGGGAGGCCCTCCGGGACGTCGCGTCGCGGATCAAGCTCCACACCCTCTCCCGGCTCGCGGAGTATCTCGAGGAGTTCGAGCGGAAGGCCCTCGCGCTGGGGGCCCAGGTGCACTGGGCCGCCGATGCCCGCGAGCACAACGCCATCGTCCTCGGATTGCTCCGGGACCGGAAGGTCACGCGCCTGGTGAAGAGCAAGTCGATGCTCACCGAGGAGTGCAAGCTCAACGAGGAGCTCGAGGCCGCGGGCATCGAGGTGGTCGACACCGACCTCGGCGAGCGCATCGTCCAGCTCGGTCACGAGCCGCCGAGCCACATCGTGATGCCGGCCATCCACCGCAAGCGCGAGGAGATCGGCGAGCTCTTCCACCGCACCCTTCACACGCCGGCCGGCCTGTCCGACCCCACGAAGCTCACCGAGGCCGCCCGGCAGCACCTGCGGGAGAAGTTCCTCGCCGGCCAGGCCGGGCTCACCGGGGTGAACTTCGCGGTCGCCGAGACCGGCGGGTTCGTGGTGTGCACCAACGAGGGAAACGCCGACCTGGGGGTCTCGCTCCCGCCCATCCACATCGCCTCCATGGGCGTGGAGAAGCTGGTCCCCCGCGCGGCGGACCTGGCGGTGTTCCTCCGCCTCCTCGCGCGGAGCGGGACCGGCCAGCCGATCACGACCTACACCTCGCACTTCCACGGCCCGCGGCCGGGCGGCGAGCTGCACCTCATCCTCGTCGACAACGGGCGGAGCGGGCTCCTCGCCAGCGAGACGCACCGCCGCGCGCTGTGCTGCATCCGCTGCGGGGCGTGCATGAACACCTGCCCGGTCTACCGGCGCAGCGGCGGCCACAGCTACGGGACGACGGTGCCCGGGCCCATCGGCTCGGTGCTCTCGCCGGCCGCCGACCCGGAGCGGAACGCATCGCTGCCGTTCGCCTCCAGCCTCTGTGGCTCCTGCACCGCGGTGTGCCCGGTGAAGGTCGACCTCCACGGCCAGCTGCTGGCCTGGCGCCGCGAGCTGAACGCGCAGGGGCTCACCCCGGCGGTCAAGCGCGGCGGGGTCGCTGTGGCCGGCTGGGTGCTCCGGCGGCCGTGGCTCTACCGGCTCGCCGGGCGGATGGTCCGCTTCTGGGGCCGGCTGCTCCCGGCCGGGCTGCTGCGGGCGCTCTCGGGCGGCTGGGGCCGCGAGCGCGAGCTGCCCCCGTTCCCCGAGCGGAGCTTCCGCGAGGAGTGGAGGCGCCGTGCCCAGTAGCCGCGAGACGGTGCTGGAGCGGCTGCGGGGGGCCCGGCCTCCGCCGGTGCCGCTGCCCGAGGTGGCGACCTCTCCGGTCCAGTTCGAGGACGTGGCCGCTCGGTTCGCGCAGGCCGTGAGCGACGTCGGTGGGACCTGCACCCGGGTCCCCGACCTGGCCGCGGCCGCCGCGGTGGTGCGTGCGCTCCCGGTCGCGCAGTCGGCGCAGCAGACCGTGTCCCTCGTCCCGGAGGTCCTCGCCGGGACCCTCGCGGTGGAGACGGTGGACGATCCGCACGCGCTCGCCGGAGTCGACCTGGCCGTCGTCCCGGGCGAGTTCGGGGTGGCGGAGAACGGCGCGGTGTGGCTCACCGACGGCGTCCTGAAGCACCGGCGCTCGGTGCTCTTCCTCACCCAGCACCTGGTCCTGGTGGTTCCTGCCGCGCAGCTGGTGCACACCCTCCACGACGCCTACGCGCGGCTGCGGCTCGGCGCGCGCGAGTTCGGCCTGTTCATCTCCGGCCCGTCGAAGACCGCCGACATCGAGCAGGCGCTGGTCATCGGCGCGCACGGCCCCCGCTCGACCCTGGTGCTCCTGGTCGGATGAAGACCGGACGGCTCGAGGCGTTCAGCGACGGCGTGCTGGCGATCGTCATCACCATCATGGTCCTGGAGCTGAAGGTGCCGCACGGGAGCGACCTCGCCGCGCTCCGGCCGGTGGTCCCGGTCTTCCTCGCCTACGTCCTGAGCTTCGTCTACGTCGGCATCTACTGGAACAACCACCACCACCTGTTCCACGCCACCAAGGAGATCGGCGGCGGGGTGCTTTGGGCCAACCTGGTCCTGCTCTTCTTCCTTTCGCTCATTCCCGTGGTCACCGCCTGGGTGGGTGACCACCCGCACGCCTCGTGGCCGGCCGCGCTCTACGGGGTCGTGCTCCTCCTCGCCGCCATGGCGTGGCTGGTGCTCGAACGGGCGATCATCGCCCACGAGGGACCGCGCTCCGGAGTCGCGCGCGCCGTGGGCAGGAGCCTCAAGGAGAAGCTCTCCCCGGTGGCCTATGGGCTGGGCATCGCGATGTCCTTCGTGCAGCCTTGGCTCTCCGAGCTGATCTACGCCGGGGTGGCGCTCGCCTGGATCATCCCCGACCGCCGGGTCGAGCGCGGTCTCCGCGGCGAGTGAGCGCCCTGGCCCGGGGACTGCACGGCACCCGTGGCCCGGAGAGCCCCGGACGATCGCCGCCCGGAACCAGTCGCCACAGAGCAGAATCGTCCCGGGGGCGCGCCACCAGGCGGCGCCCCGGGGGAGGTCGCCACACCGTGAGGGCTTCGTCGACCCGTCTCGCCTGCGCCGCCGTGCTCGCCGCCGCGGCGCTCACCGCCTGCAAGGGGAAGCCGCCCGGCCAGGCGCCGCTCCAGCCACTGCCGCCGCCGCCGGCGCTCGCCATCGCCCCGGAGGGGCTCCCCACCGCCGGCCTCACCGTCGTGGCCGCCCGGCCGCACGAGGTGGTCGGCGCGGACGCACGCCCCACCATCACCTTCTCCCGGCCGGTGGTCGCCCTGATGTCCGTGGAGGAGCAGAAGGCGCTCGCTCCGCCCGCATCGCTGAGCCCTGCGGTGGAGGGCGAGTGGCGGTGGATCGGCTCGGCGAGCGTCGAGTTCGTCCCCAGGACGCCGCTGCCCTTCGCCACCCGGTTCACGGTCACCGTCCCCGCGGGCCTGAAGGGCGTCGACGGGTCCACCCTGACCGAGGCCTACACCTGGTCGTTCGACACCCCAAGGCCGCGGCTCGACTCCGCCGACCCGGCCGCCGAGTGGCGCTGGCTCAAGCCCGGCCAGGACATCGTCCTGGTGTTCAACCAGGCGGTGGTCGAGCCCGAGAAGTCCATCTCCCTTCGCGTCGGCTCGGAGAGGACCGCCTGGCCCATCGCGTTGACCAGCGCCCCGGCCCCCGCCGACCCCGAGGAGGTGGAGCGCCCGGGCCGGAACCTCGTCCCCAGCCGGAGGACGTCGGTGACGGTGAAGGTCGGCAAGCCGCTCCCGCTCGCCACCGACGTGGAGCTGGTCGTCGCCCCCACGCTCCGGAGCAAGGAGGGCCCGCTCGCACTGGAGCAGGAGGTCCGCGTGCCCTACCGCACCTACGGGCCCGCCCGGGTCGAGGGCATCTCGGCCTGCATGGGCGGGTACGACTGCCCCTACGGGCCGCTCGTCATCGAGAGCTCCAACCCGCTCGACGTCGCCTCCCTCCGGACACACCTCTCCATCCAGCCGCCGGTGGAGCTGGACTGGGACCACGCCGGAAGCCACGGGCGCTACGGCGACCGGCACGACCCGTACACCGCGATCCCGGGGAAGTTCCGGCCCGGGACCAGCTACGGCGTCTCCATCGCCTCGGGCGTGACCGATGCGTTCGGACAGTCCGCGCCGGCCGTCAGGGGGCAGGTGCGCACCGACGACCTTCGCCCCGAGTACGAGCTGGGGCCGGACGTGGCGCTGCTCGAGTCGAAGGGCGACGGTGCGCTCCCGGTGCGCTTCACCAACATCACCGAGCTCGACGTCCAGGTCTGGCCGCTCGGTGCTGCCGAGCTGGCCCGCTTCCTCGCCAACCGCCGCTCGGGACAGGAGGTTCCCCGCGGAGAGGCCATCACCACCGAGCTCGCCCTCGACGGCACGCACAACCTCCCCGGGACGCGCCCGGTGAAGGTGCGCGAGCTCCTCGCAGGGAAGGGCACCGGACTCTTCCACCTCGTGACCCGCGCCCCGGAGATCGACGGCAAGCGTGCCTGGCAACGGACCCAGCGCGTGACCGGGCAGATCACCGACCTCGCCGTGCACACCAAGCTCGGCGCGACGTCGGGCATCGTCTGGGTGACCCGCGTCTCGGACGGCACGGTCGTCCCCGGCGCCGCGCTCTCGCTCTACGACGCCGACGGGACGGTCCGCTGGCAGGGGAAGAGCGACGGCGACGGTCTGGCCCGTGTCCCGGGGCTGGCCTCGCTCCTCGGAAGCACGCGGAGCGGCGTCCGGCGCGGGCGCGACGACGGAGGCCCCGGGTTCGCGCTGGTGGCCGCCTCGCTCGAGGGAGACACCGGCGTCACCCTGGCCGACTGGTCCGGTGGCTTCGGCCCCTGGGCCTTCGGGGTGGAGGGCGCCTGGGACGGCAGGCGGCCACAGACGATGGCCTTCGCGACCACCGAGCGCGGGATCTACCGTCCGGGGGACACCGTCGACGTGAAGGGTATGCTCCGCTACCGGCGGCTGGGCGTGGTGACCTCGCCCCCGAAGGGCACGCAGGCCGACGTCTCGGTCCAGGATGCGCGGGGGAAGGAGATCTGGTCCCGCAGCATCCTCCTCAGCGAGTTCGGCACCTTCTCCGCCGAGGTTCCGGTGGACGCCGGGGCGGCGCTGGGCACCTACTCGGTGCGGGCCTCCGCCGACGTCCCCTCGGGCCGGATCGCCACCGGTGCGAGCTTCCGGGTGGAGGAGTACCGGCCCCCGCAGTTCAAGGTGGACGTCACCACCGCCTCGGCCGAGGTCGTCTCCGGGGACCCGCTCCAGGGCCGGGTCGTCGCCCGCTACCTGTTCGGGGGCGCGATGCCCGGCGCCTCGGTGCGCTGGACCGCGACCCGCACCACCGAGGACTTCCAGCCTCCGGACAACCCCGGGTTCGCCTTCGGGAACACCACCTGGGAATGGAGTGACGAGGCGCCCCAGCCCAGCACGGAGGTCATTGGCGCCGGCGAGGGCAAGACCGATGCCCAGGGTCTCCTCGACATCGCCGCCGGACAGGTGGAGACGCCGGCCGGGCGATCCTCGCGCGTCACGCTCGAGGCCGAGGTGACGGACGTCAACCGGCAGCGCATCGCCAATCGCACCGAGCTCCACGTCCACCCTGCCGCGCTCTACGCCGGCATCCGGCAGCGGAACGTGGAGGGCTTCGCCGAGGTGGGGAAGCCGGTATCGCTCGAGGCAGTCGCGGTTTCGCCGGACGGGAAGCGCCAGAAGGCCGAGGTCAAGGTCACCGTCCTCCGGCGCGACTGGAAGTTCGTGCGCAAGAAGACGGTGGGCGATCGCTGGGAGACGCTCAGCGAGCCGGTCGAGGAGACGGTCGCCACCTGCGCGGCCAAGGCGGAGCAGGTCCCCGGCGCCTGCACCTTCGTCCCGAAGGCACCCGGCTTCCACATCCTGCAGGCCGAGGTCACCGACGCTCAGAAGCGGAAGCAGACCACCCGCAGCGCGCTCTACGTCGTCGGCGAGGGCTGGGTCTCGTGGCAGCGCAACGACTCGGACCGGATCGACCTCGTGACCGACAAGGCGGTCTACGACGTGGGCGAGACCGCGAAGGTGCTGGTCAAGAGCCCGTTCCCATTTGCGGAGGCGGTCCTGACGGTGGAGCGCGAGGGCGTGAGCTCCGCCCAGCGGGTGAAGCTGAAGGGCGCGGCGACCACGCTCGACGTCCCGCTCGGGGACGCCGGCATCCCGGACGTGTACGTGGGCGTGGTGCTGGTGCGCGGCCGGGTGGCGCAGGCCGATGACCCCGAGGCGGGCGAGGACCCGGGGCGACCCCAAGTGAGGGTCGGGTACGCGAAGCTCAAGGTCGAGCGAAAGAGCAAGCGCCTCGCGGTGGAGGTGACGCCCGAGCGGACGCAGTACCGGCCGCGCGAGACGGTGAAGGTCGCGCTCCGGACCAGCGACTGGAAGGGAGCGCCGGTCCCGGCCGAGGTCGCGGTGTGGGCGGTGGACGAGGGCGTGCTCCGGCTCACCGGGTACGAGGCGCCGGATCCACTCGATGCGCTCCAGCCCGAGCGCGGTCTCTCGGTGCGGATCGGCGAGCCGCTCATCCACCTCGTGCGCCGGACCACCTATTCGGACAAGGGGATGGGCAGCGGCGGAGGAGGAGGGGCCGAGGGCGGCGGCGGCATTCGGTCGCAGTTCAAGACCACGGTGCTCTTCGCACCTGCGGTGATGACGGGACCGGACGGCCGGGCCGAGGTGGAGTTCACGCTGCCCGACAACCTGACCACCTACCGCATCATGGCCCTGGCGCTGGACCGGGGGGACCGGGGAGGGAAGGGGAGCAGCAGCATCCAGGTCGCCAAGCCGCTGCTGGCGATGCCGGCGCTGCCGCGGCTCGCCCGCGTGGGGGACACGGTCGAGGCGGGAGTGGTGGTCCACGCTCCGTCGGGGAAGATCAAGGAGGTCGAGGTCATTGCCACGGCCAGCGGTCCGCTCAAGCTCCAGGGCGAGACCAGGCACACGCTCCAGCTCCCCGAGGGCAAGCCCCGCGAAGTGCGCTTCCGCTACGTCGCCGACGGGTCGGGCGAGGCGGTGCTGCGCTTCGCGGTGACCGGAGGTGGCGAGCGGGACGCGGTCGAGCAGCGAATCCCGGTGAAGGTCCCGACGCAGATCGAGGCGGTGGCGCTCGCGGGTGACACGAAGGACGCCGCGCGGGAGGAGCTCTCCACGCCCAGCGGCGTGCGGCCGGACGTCGGCGGGCTGGAGGTGACGATGGCCTCCACCGTGCTCGGTGGTTACGGCGAGGCGATGCGGCAGCTGGTGGACTACCCCTACGGCTGCCTCGAGCAGATGTCCTCCCGGCTGGTCCCCTTCGTCGCGCTCCGCGAGCTGCACGGGGTGTTCAAGCTGCCCTGGCGGCCGGACAGCGCGCGTGCCTGGGTGGGCGAGGATGCGATCGCGCGCTGGGGGTCGGCCGATCCCGACGTGGTTGCGAGCAAGACGGTGAAGGCCATCGAGGCCCTGCAGCACGTGGACGGCGGCTACGGGTACTGGAGCACCGACAGCTGCAGCTCGCCCCACGGCTCGGCGTACGCCGTCCTGGCGCTCGGACGCGCCGCCGACGTGGGCTATCCGGTGGACCGCGAAGCGCTCCGGCGGGGACAGCAGTTCCTCGCCCGGGTGGCGGCGGGCAACGTCGGAACGTGCAGCTGGTGGTCGCGCGAGGTGGATCCGGGGACCCGGGCCTTCGCGCTCTACGCGCTGGCGCGGACGCGCGCACCCCAGGCCGCGAGCGCGACCGCGCTCTACGCTCGCCGCGCCGAGCTCCCCTTCTACGGCAAGGCGATGCTCGCCGACGCGCTGTGGACCGGCGGCGGGGACCGGGCGGCGGCGAAGGCGCTCACCAGCGAGCTGATGGACCGGGCGAAGGAGACGTCGGGGGCGCTGCACCTCGAGGAGCTGAGCCAGGTCACCTACCAGTCCGACTGGTCGAGTGACCTCCGCACCACTGCCATCGCGCTCCAGACGCTGGTGGACGTCACGCCCGACCATCCGTTCGTGGGGAAGATGGCGCGCTACCTGGTGGAGACCCGCGGACCGGACGGTCGCTACAAGACGACGCAGGAGTCGGCCTTCGCGCTCATGGCGCTCACCGAGGTGGTGCGGATCCGCGAGAAGGACGCCCCGGACTTCCTGGGAAAGGTCCTGCTCGGCGGCAAGCAGGTGGCCGAGTCCGAGTTCCGCGGGCGGAGCATGGAGGTGCGGAGGACGGCGGTCCCCATGATGCAGCTCCCGCAGCTCGGGAAGTCGGTTCCCTTCGAGTTCCTCCGGGACGGGAAGACCGGCCTCCTCACCTACACCGCGGTGCTGCGCTACGCGCCGGCGGAGATGCCGCGCAACGCGCTCGAGCGCGGGCTGGTGGTCCAGCGGTGGATCGAGCCGTACGCGGGCGGTGGCCAGCTGAAGTCGGTGAAGGCGGGCGAGCTGGTGCGGATCAAGGTCCGGGTCGGGACTCCCGCAGCGCGCAGCAACGTCGCGCTGGACATCCCCCTTCCGGCCGGCCTCGAGGCGGTGGACACCACGCTCGCCACGACCGCCCGGCTTTCCGGCGGCGAGCCCTCGGCCGACACCGAGACGGACGAGATGCAGGACGCGCGCGAGGCAGGGGTGCCGCCCTGGGTGCTCGGGTTCTGGAACCCCTTCAACCACACCGAGCTCCGCGACGACCGCGTGCTGTTCTTCTCCAACGAGCTCCCGCCGGGCGTCCACACGGTGTCGGTCGTCGCGCGGGCGACGACTCCGGGGGACTACCTCCTCGTCCCGGCGCGCGCGGAGGCGATGTACGCGCCCGAGGTGTTCGGTCGTTCCGACGGCAGCAACTTCCAGGTGCTCGACGAGGGAAACGTCGCGGCCCGGTGAGCGGCGACCGAGGGTCGGATGTGGAGATACTTCGTTCGCCTAAGCAAGCAACTGCTCGGCACCCTCTCGAAGGTGTTTGACACCTTCCTCGGCCGCGCGGCGGTGGTCGTCCTGGGGGGCCTCGGTCTCGCGCTGCTCGGGTTCGTCGCCTGGCCGCTGCCGCCCGGTCTCCTCGATCCAGACGGAACGCTCAGCATCCGCGTCCTGGACCGGGACGGCGCGCTCCTCCGGGAGGTTCCCTCGCCCCGCGCCTCGCGGAGCGTCGCGCTGCCTCGGGATGCCCCGGTGCCCGCGGTCCTCCGCGACGCCTTCATCTCCTCGGAGGACCGGCGCTTCGACTGGCACCCCGGCGTGGATCCGCTGGCCGTCGCGAGGGCCGCGCTCGGCAACCTCCTGGCGGGCCGAGTCGTCAGCGGTGCCTCGACAATTCCGCAGCAGCTGGCGCGCCTGCTCGTGCCCAGGCGGCGCACGCTGGCGGGCAAGGTGCAGGAGGCGCTCTGGGCGCTGAGGCTCTCAGCCCACCTGCCGCGTGAGGAGGTCCTCCGCGCCTACCTGGACCGGGTGGCGCTCGGGCACGACCTGGTCGGCGTCGAGGCGGCCTCGGAGGCGTACTTCGGCCGGCCCGCCTCCACGCTCTCGGCGGGGCAGGCCGCGCTGCTCGCCGCCATGGCCCGCTCCCCGGCGCGGGTGGACCCCTGGAGGAGCCCCGAGGTCGCCGCCAGCGCCGCGCGCGAGGTGCTGGGGCGGATGCGGCGGGCGGGCCGCCTCGATACCGAGGTCGCCCGGGTGGCTGCCGGCGCGGACCTCGACCTGGTTCCCCCGGACCGGCCCTTCGACGCCCCGCATCTCGTCGTGGGCCTCGCCGGCAAGCTGGGGGCGCTCGGGCTCGATGGCGCCGTCGAGGTGCGCACCACGCTCGACCCGGCGCTGCAGCGGGACGTCGAGCGCACGGTCCGCTCGGAGCTGGCGGCGGACCGGCGCCTCGGCCAGGCCGCCGTCCTGGTGCTCGACAACGCCTCGGGCGAGGTGCTCGCCTACGTGGGCTCGGCGGACTTCCTCGACGCCGAGCACGAAGGCCAGAACGACGGGGTCCGTGCCCGCCGGCAGCCGGGCAGCGCGCTGAAGCCCTTCGCCTACGGGCTGGCGCTGGCCAGCGGGTGGACTCCGGCGTCGGTGCTGAGCGACGTCGACCTCGAGGTGGGAACCGCGGGCGGCGCCTGGCTCCCGCGCAACTACGACCGGCGCCAGCACGGTCCGGTGCGGCTCAGGGCTGCGCTCGCCAACAGCTACAACGTCCCGGCGGTCGAGCTGACCGACGCGCTGGGCCCCGACCGGGTGCTGGAGGTCCTGCGCGAGGCGGGCTTCGAGTCGCTCGAGGCCAGCGCCGAGCACTACGGGGCGGGGTTGGTCCTCGGCAACGGCGACGTCTCGCTCTGGGAGCTGGCCCGCGCCTACCGCGGCCTGGCCCGGGGCGGAGTGGTCGAGCCCCTGCGCCTGGTCCGCTCGGCGCAGGACGCGCGCGGGGACGACCTTCCGCCACAGCCCGAGATGGCCCCGCGACGCTTCCTCCCCCCGGACGCGGTGTCGCTGCTCACCGACCTGCTCTCCGACGAGACCGCGAGGGCGCCGGCCTTCGGCCTGGACAACGCGCTCCGGCTCCCGTTCCCCGTCGCCGCCAAGACCGGCACCAGCCGGGCCTACGTGGACAACTGGACCATCGGCTTCACCCGCGAGCGGACGGTGGCGGTGTGGGTCGGGAACTTCGACGGGCGGCCGATGCAGCGAGTCTCGGGCATCACGGGGGCCGGGCCGCTCTTCGGCCGGGTGATGCGCCGGGCGATGGCCGGCGTCCGCCCGGCGCCGCTGGTGGATCGCGGGCGCTTCGAGCACGTGCGGATCTGCCCGCTCTCCGGCCACCGCGCGGGCGAGGCCTGCCCCGGTGCCTACGAGGAGGTGTTCCTCCCCGGCACCGCGCCGGCCGAGCCGTGCGACATGCACCGGCTGGACGGCGGACGGCGGGTCCTCGCCCTCGAGGCCCGCTACTCCGGGTGGGCGGAGCGAGAACGCCTCGAGGTCGCCCATGGGGATGGCCAGGACGGCGGGGCCGGCTTCGTCACCCCGCGCGACGGCGACGAGTTCCTCCTCGAGTCCGGCATCCCGACGAGCTCGCAGACCATCCCGGTCCAGGTCCGCGGCGCGGCCGAGCTGAGGGTCGACGGGAGCCGTGCCCCGCTCGACGACCGGCGCCGCGCGCGGCTCCTGCTCGGTGCGGGCGAACACCGGCTGGAGCTCTGGGAGCCGCACGGCGCAGCACCGCTCCGTGCGCTGGTCATCCGGGTCCGGGGCGGGGAGCCGGTTCGCCGGGGCCTCTGAGGTGCTCGAGGACGCCTCCAAACGACCACGGGGTCACGAACCCTCGGTCCGTGACCCCGCGCTGTACGACGTCGAGGGTTGACTAGTGGTTGACCGGCGACATCGCGAGGAGGGCCTCATCCGAGCCGGGTCCGACGTCCACCCCCGACTGCGCCACGTGCACCACCGACGGCGCTGCCTCGGTGACGGCCGGGGCCGAAGCGAGCTCGGCGGGCTGAACGTCCGCGAGCGCGAGGGCAACCGGGAGACCCATCACGCAGAGGAAGCCCGCCGCCACGCTCCGCACCCGCATCCAGTTTCCACTCTCGGTCCGCTCGTTCATGGCTGCTGCTCCTTCCGGGGTCGGGGCCAGAACCTTTCGTTCCGTCCCACGGTCCCTGGGAATTGCAGCCGCAATGCCTGGCGTAAGCGTATGAAATCACGCTAGTTTCAATGAAGTTCCGTGACCTCCGGATCTACAGCACGCCGGGGGACGTAGCGGACGCTGCAACGGCGTGGAGGTCCGCCGATGTCGGAGAACGCGCGGCTCGACCTCTCGGAGACCGACGTCCCCGCCGCAGGCCTGCCGATGGAATCGCTCGCCGAGCCGCCCACCGCCAGCGGATGGCTCCGGCCCGGGCTCTCGAGCGCAGTGTCGATGACGTCGGCCCCTGCAGTGAGGCGGCTCTCCGAGAGACGGACCTGGTCTGCGCCGACGACCATCGCCAGCTCGAGGCAGCGCGGGGCTCGGACCCGTGGTCCGTGTTCCGCGCGTCCACGCCGACCTCGCCCGAGCGGGTCAGCGGCCGCCGGGCCGGGCGAACGACCCCGACCCGGCGAGCGCCGATCTGCAACCTGGGGCTCGGCTCCGAGCCCTCGCCTCAGCGGCCGGGGTTCGCCTCGGGCGAGCTCACCAGCCAGCCCTCGTCCGACCCCGGACCGACATCCACCCCCGCCTCCGCCTCATGGAGCGGGGGCACCCAGCCGCTGACCGCCACCGCGGCCGGAGCTGGCGCCACCGCCTGGACTCCTGCCGTGGCGAGGGACAGCAGCCCCGACAGGCAGAGGAATGCCACCACCACGTTTCGCGCCCGCCGACTCACACTCTCGGTACCCATGTCTCGCTGTTCCTCCGGGCGGCGCCGTGTGGATTCGCGGCGCCGTTGCCGTCGAGGGGTGCAGCGGCGGTGCCGGCGTCAACCGCGCGCGATCTGCGCTGACGCAACGCCGTCCTGTGGCCCCGCAGGCTGCAGCGGGCGAACGGTGTCGCGACGCGCGCAACCGCACGCACCGCTCGCGGCGGCGGTGCGCGACACGCGGTGAACAGGACTCAGAGTGGCCGGCGCAGGACGCGGCTCAGCTCGCCCACGATGCCCCGACGGAAGGCGAGCACGCACACCACGAACAGCGCGCCCTGGACCACCGTCACCCACCCGCCGAGCTCGGCCAGGAAGCTCTCGATGCAGACGATCAGCACCGCGCCCACGATGGGCCCGAAGATGGTCCCCAGGCCTCCGAGCAGGACCATGAGGATCACCTCGCCCGAGGTGGTCCAGTAGACGTCGGTCAGCGAGGCCAGCTGGAAGACGATCGACTTGGTGGCCCCGGCGAGCCCGGCCAGCGCCGCCGAGAGCACGAAGGCGATGAGCTTGTACTGCTCCGACTTGTACCCGAGGGAGACCGCTCGGGGCTCGTTCTCCCGCACCGCCTTCAGCACCTGCCCGAACGGCGAGCGGATCACCCGGAGGATGAAGAAAAAGCCGAAGAGGAAGATCGCCAGGACGACGAAGTACATCGTCAGGTTGCCGTCCAGCGACAGCAGCCCGAGGAGCTTGCCGCGGGGAACGCCCTGGATCCCGTCCTCGCCGCCGGTAAACGGCGCCCGCAGGCAGAAGAAGTAGAACATCTGTGCCAGGGCCAGGGTGATCATCGCGAAGTAGATCCCCTGCCGGCGGATGGCGAGCCATCCCACCGCCAGGCCGAGCAGCGCCGCGGTGACGGTGCCGGTCAGCACCGCCAGCTCGAAGGGCAGGCCCCAGACCTTCGCGGCGTGGGCTGCGAGGTAGCCCGCCCCGCCGAGGAAGAGCGCGTGCCCGAAGGAGAGCAGGCCCACGTACCCGAGGAGCAGGTTGAACGCGCAGGCGAACAGCGCGAAGCACAGCATCTTCATCAGGAAGACGGGGTAGACGAAGAACGGCGCCCCGAGCCCGAGGACGATCAGGATCGCAAGCGGGATGCGCAGCGAGCGGAGCTCGTCGCGGGTGGCCACCCGTCGCGGCGCGGTGCCCGGGTTGGCCTCCACGCCGTGCACGGTCACGCGGTCCTCCCGAACAGCCCGGCGGGCTTGACCAGGAGCACGATGGCCATGATCACGAACACCACCGTGTTCGATGCCTCGGGATAGAAGACCTTGGTCAGGCCCTCGATCACCCCCAGCCCGAAGCCGGTCACGATCGAGCCGAGGATCGACCCCATCCCGCCGATGACCACCACCGCGAACACGACGATGATCAGGTCCGCGCCCATCAGCGGGCTCACCCGGTAGATGGGCGCCGCCATCACTCCCGCGAATGCCGCCAGCGCCACCCCCAGCCCGTAGGTGATGGTGATCAGCCGGGGGACGTTGATCCCGAAGGCCTGGACCAGGAGAGGATTCTCGGTGGCGGCGCGGAGGTACGAGCCCAGCCGCGTGCGCTCGGTGACGAACCAGGTCAGCCCGCAGAGCACCACCGAGACCAGGACCACCCAGCCCCGGTACTTGGGGAGGAACATGAAGCCCAGGTTCACTCCTCCCGTGAGCTGCGGCGGGATGTCGTAGGGTTCGCCGGAGACGCCGAAGTAGTTTCGGGCCACCCCCTGGATGACCAGCGCCAGGCCGAAGGTCAGGAGCAGGCCGTAGAGCGGGTCGAGCCCCCGGAGCCGCTTGAGCATCGTCCGCTCGATGACCATCCCGAAGAGTCCCACCACGATGGGCGAGATGATGAGCGAGGGCCAGTAGCCGATGCCGAAGTGCTCGAGGAGCAGCCAGGCCAGGAGCGCTCCCAGCATGTAGAGCGCGCCATGGCAGAAGTTGATGACGTTGAGCAGCCCGAAGATGATCGCCAGGCCGAGGCTGAGCAACGCATAGAACGAGCCGTTGATCAGCCCCACCAGGAGCTGGCTGAACAGCGCCTGGATGGGAACCCCGAAGACGGTGGTCATCGGCCTGGGGGAGCGCGCCTCACTTCTTGGCGGCGGTGATCATCGGGCAGTCGCCCTTGTCGAGCGGGCGGAACGCCTGGTCGGCGGGGATCTCGCGGATGAGCTTGTAGTAGTCCCACGGCCCCTTGGACTCGGATGGCTTCTTCACCTCGAAGAGGTACATGGGGTGGATGGTTCGCCCGTCGGCGCGGACGGTGCCCTTGCCGAAGAGCGGATCGTCGGTGGGGATGGCCTTCATCTTCTCCACCACCGCCTTGCCGTTGTCCTTGGACTTCAGGGCCTGCACCGCCTTCAGGTAGTGGAGCACCCCCGCGTAGACGCCTGCCTGGACCATGGTGGGCATCCGCCCGTTGAAGCGGGCCGCGAACTTCTTCGACCAGGCCCGCGTCTTGTCGTTGTTGTCCCAGTAGAAGGCCGAGGTCAGCTGCAGCCCCTGGGCGGTCTTCAGCCCCAGAGCGTGCACGTCGCTGAGGAACACCAGGAGGCCGGCCAGCTTCTGCCCGCCCTGGACGATGCCGAACTCCGAGGCGGCCTTGATCGAGTTGATGGTGTCGCCACCGGCGTTGGCCAGGCCGATGATCTTCGCCTTCGAGGCCTGGGCCTGGAGCAAGAAGGACGAGAAGTCGGTGGTGTTCAGCGGGTGGAGCACCGAGCCCAGCACCTTGCCGCCGTTGGCGAGGACCACCGCCGTGGTGTCCTTCTCCAGCTGCTTGCCGAACTCGTAGTCGGCGGTGAGGAAGAACCAGGTGTCCCCTCCGGCTCGGACCACCTCCTTGCCCGTGCCGTTGGCCAGGGCCCAGGTGTCGTAGGTCCAGTGGACGGTGTTCGGCGTGCAGTTCTTCCCGGTGAGGTTGGAGGTCGCCGCGCCCGAGTCGATGAAGACCTTGTTCTTGTCCGCCGTCACCTTGGCGATGGCGAGAGACACGCCCGAGTTGGGCACGTCGAGGATGGCGTCCACCCCGTCCACGTCGTACCACTTGGTGGCGATGCTCGAGCCGATGTCCGGCTTGTTCTGGTGGTCGGCGAAGACCACCTCGATCGGCATCCCGGCGACCTTGTTGCCGAACTCCTCGGCCGCCATCTTCGCCGCCATCACCGAGCCCTGGCCGCCGAGGTCGGCGTAGAGGCCGGACTGGTCGTTGAGCACGCCGATCTTCACCACCTTGCCCTGGGCCAGCGCGGCGGAGGGCACGAGGCAGGTGAGGACGAGGGCGAGAAGCCGTGAAGCGATTCGCATGGGGAGGCGCTCCTGATTCCTGCGAAGTGAAGGAAGACGGCTAGACACCGAGGTACGTCTGCAGCTGGGGAATGCTGGACTGGAAGCGGTCGGCGGGAATCTCGTCCACCACGCGCCCGCGGTCCATCACGTAATGGCGGTCGGCGATGGAAGAGGCGAACTTCAGATTCTGCTCGACCAGGAGGATGGTGAAGCCCTCGGCCTTCAGGCGGCGGATGGTGGCCCCGATCTGCTGAACGATGACCGGCGCCAGCCCCTCGGTGGGCTCGTCCAGGAGGAGCAGCCGGGCGCCGGTCCGGAGAATGCGCCCGATGGCCAGCATCTGCTGTTCGCCGCCCGATAGCTTGGTGCCCTGGCTGTGGAGCCGCTCGCGCAGGTTCGGGAAGAGCTCGAAGACCGCGGCGACCGGCATGCCCCCCGGCCGGACCTGGGGCGGGAGCAGCAGGTTCTCCTCGACGTCGAGGCTGGCGAAGATGCCCCGCTCCTCGGGACAGAAGGCCATCCCCAGCCGCGCGATGCGGTGCGGAGGAAGCGCGATGGTCTCGGTTCCCTCGAGGACGATCGACCCCTCGCGGCGCGGCACCATGCCCATCAGCGACCGCAGCGTCGTGGTCTTCCCCGCCCCGTTCCGGCCGAGCAGCGTCACCAGCTCGCCGGGGAGCACGTCGAGCGACACGCCATGGAGGATGTGGGACTCGCCGTACCAGGCCTGGAGCCCCTCGACGTGGAGCAGCGGGCGGGCGGCGGGCTCGGGCGTCGGCCGCGAGGCGGCGAGCGCGGTCTCAGGCATGCTCCGCCCCCATGTAGGCCTGCACGACGTCCTTGTTCTTCGACACCGCCGCGTAGTCGCCCTCGGCCAGCACCTCGCCCCGGGCGAGCACGGTGATGGTGTGCGAGAGGTTGGCCACCACCTTCAGGTTGTGCTCCACCATCAGGACCGTCCGACTCGCCCCCACCCGCTGGATGAGGGCCGCGATGCGGTCGACGTCCTCGTGGCCCATCCCGGCGGTGGGCTCGTCGAGCAGGAGCAGCTCCGGATCCAGAGCGAGCGTGGTCGCGATCTCCAGCGCGCGCTTCCGGCCGTAGGACAGCTCGACCGCCAGCACGTGGAGGAAGTCCTGCAGCCCCACGGCCTCGGCCAGCTCCAGGGCGCGGGGCTCGAGGTCCTGCAGCACCGCCTCCGAGCGCCAGAAGTCGAACGACTGGCCACGCTTGCGCTGGAGCGCCACCCGGATGTTCTCCAGCACCGTGAGGTGGGGGAAGACGGCGGAGATCTGGAAGGAGCGCACGACCCCGCGACGGGCCACCTCCGCGGGACGGTCGGAGGTGATGTTCTCGCCCTTGAACTTGATGGTCCCCGCCGAGGGGATGAGGAACTTGGTGAGCAGGTTGAAGCAGGTCGTCTTGCCTGCTCCGTTCGGGCCGATCAGCGCGTGAATCGTCCCCGCGCGGACGGTGAGGCTCACGTTCTTGACCGCGATGAACCCCCGAAATTCCTTGGTCAGCCCCTGTGTCTCGAGAAGCGGCTCACCGGCGTGACGCGCTGAATCGAGCATGTGCGCTGACCTAGGGGACGGAGGAGGGCGCAGCAAGACACGTTGCGTCGTCTCCGTCCAGGGTTGCGCGCCTCCGTCCGGCGCTCCCGAGGGACGCCTCAGCGCTCGGTGACGTACAGGCCGGGGGCCTCGCCGATCGGCGGATGCTCCTTGCTCCCCTCCGAGGTCGGCGCCTTCCGCCGCTCCCCGGCCCGGGCCTCGATCCAGGGGACCCAGAGGTGCCACCAGGTGTCGGTGTGCTTGGTGGAGGTGTGGTGCCAGGCTTCCGGCGACTCGTCCAGGTGCCCTTGGAGCCAGTAGGCGGCGCTCTGGCTGGGCGGGTTCACCACCCCCGCGATGTGGCCCGAGCTGCTGAGCACGAACTCCACCTTGCCGCCGAGGAGGCTGGTGGTCCGGAAGGCGGACCGCCACGGGGTGATGTGGTCCTCCACCGCGCCGACGATGAAGGTGTCCTGGGTGACGCTCGACAAGCGCAGGCGCTGACCCCGGAGGGTCATCTCGTCGCGGGCCAGCGCGTTGTCCAGGTAGCACCCGTGCAGGTACTCGGTGAGGAGGCGTGCCGGGACGCGCACCCCGTCGTCGTTCCAGGCCAGGAGGTCGAAGCCGGGCGGCTCGTCGCCCATCATCCAGGCCGAGCCGAAGTAGTTGAAGTACAGGTCGTTGGCCCGGAGCAGGTTGAACGTGCGGGCCATCTCGTGCGCCTCGAGGAGCCCCTTGCGGTTGACTCGCCGGAGCATGCGCTCCACCGTCGGCCGATCGGTGTAGGCGCCGAGTGGCCCGGGCTCGCTGAAGTCCACCAGGGTGTTCATCAGGGTGAGCGAGTTGATCGACCGGTCGCCGGTCGCCGCGAGGTAGGCGGCGAGCATGGTGGCCAGCGTGCCTCCCACGCAGAGCGCCGCCACGTTGACCTTCTGCGCGCCGGTGATCTCCTTCACCACCCGGAGCGCCTCCATCGGGCCCTCCATGAGGTACTCGCCCAGGCCCACGTCCCGGAAGCCGGCGTCCGGGTTGCGGTAGCTGATGCAGAACGTGGTGTGGCCGTTCTTCACCGCCCACTCGATGAAGCTCCGGCCAGGAGCCAGGTCCATGATGTAGTACTTGTTGATGAAGGGCGGGCTGCAGAGCAGCGGGATGGCGTGGACCTCCGGCGTCTGCGGCGTGTACTGGATCAGCTCGATCAAGCGGTTGCGGTAGACGACCTTCCCCGGGGTGGCGGCCATGTTCTTCCCCACCTCGAAGCCGCTCCGGTCCACCAGCCTCGGCCACCCCTCGCGCGTCCGGACGTCGTCCAGCCACTTGCGCAAGCCCCGCGCAGCGCTCAGCCCGCCGCTCTCCAAGGCGCGCCGCAGCGCCACCGGGTTGGTGAGGAAGAAGTTGGTGGGGGCGAGCGCGTCCACGATCAGCTGGCTCGCGGTCCGGGCCTTGCGGACCGTCACCTCGTCGAGCCCGGCGATCTCCACCAGTTCCCGGGCCAGCTGCTCGCGGAGGAGGTGGTGCTGGAGCAGCCAGAAGAAGAGGGCGTTCTCGCTCCAGACCTTGTCGCCGAAGCGGCGGTCCTTCCCCGGCAGCGGCAGCGGGCCCTCCGGCGTGCCACCCACGGCCCGGGCCGCGGCGACCCCGGCGGCGACCGCTGCGCCGTTCGCCCAGCGCGCGAGCGCGCCCGCGGTGGAGAGGGGATGGCGAACCAGACCCGCCGCCTCGCTGGCCAGGGCGCGCCCGAATCCCACCGGGTCGATCCGGTCGAGGACCTCGTCCGAGAGGCGGAGGACTCCCCGGTGGACCGACCCCTGGGGAGGCACGGGCGGGAGTGGCGGCTCGGGCTCGTTGATCTGTGGGCGCTGGGGCAGCTCGAGGACGTTCATCCGTGACTCCCGGCCGGCGAGCCGCGGGTGCGGCGCCGGCGCTTGAGTGATTCCAGCGCGCGGCGCTGGGTGTCGAAGAGCTCGGGGTCCACCTGGTGGGCCTGCAGGGTGGCGCCGAGCTTGAGGCGCAGGAAGGCGCTGGAGGTGTAGCGGGTCACTCGCTCGTAGTAGCGGTTGGTGAGGCGCCGGACCAGCTCGGCGTAGGCATCGGCCAGGTGGGCCGGGACGCTGAACCCGTCGTAGTCGACCACCGCGCGGACCCGCCGGCCGAGCGAGCCGCAGACCCGGTCCACGCACTCGGCGATCGCCTGGAGGTCCGCGTCGGTCCGGATGGTGAGCCCCGCGAAGTTGATGAACAGCACCTCGCGCTGGGGGTCGAACTCGAAGCGGGAGGCGAGCGGCCGGTCCTCGAGGAGCGCCTTCAGGCCCATGGGCTCGGAGCGGAAGAGCCGCGGGTCCATGGTCCCCAGCGGCCGCCTGATCTCGGGCGTGAACTCCATCAGGGCCAGCACCTCGTGCTCGAGGTCGATGCCGGGGGCGATCTCCTCCAGGCGGAGCCCCTTCTCGGTCAGCCGGAACACCGCCCGCTCGGTCACGTAGAGCGTCTCGTGCCCGGCCTCCTGCGCCCGGTGACCGGAGAAGGTGATCTGCTCCACCGCGGGGATGAACTTGCGACTCTTGCCTTCCTCGAGGATGCGCAGCCGCCCGTCGCCGATCTCCAGCTTCAGCCCGCCGCACGTGAACGTCCCGACGAAGACCACCTTCCGTGCGTTCTGGCTGATGTTGATGAACCCGCCGCAGCCGGCGAACGTCTGGCCGAACCGGCTGACGTTGACGTTCCCCGCCGCGTCGACCTGCGCCATGCCCAGGTAGGCCTGATCCAGACCGCCACCATCGTAGAAGTCGAACTGCTGGCTCTGGTCGACGAGGGCCTCGGTGTTCACCGCCGCGCCGAAGTTCAGCCCCGAGGCGGGGAGCCCGCCGATGACCCCGGGCTCGGCCGTGAGGGTGAGCAGCGGGAGCAGCCCCTCCTCCTGGGCGACGCCGGCCACCGACTCGGGCATCCCGATGCCGAGGTTGATCAGCGCCCCGGGGAGGAGCTCGCAGGCGGCCCGGCGGCCGATGACCTTCCGCCCGTCCAGGGGTGGGGAGGGGAGCGACTCGAGCGGCACCCGGAGCTCGCCCGAGAAGGCCGGGTTGTAGCCCGTGGCGTAGGTCTGGGCGTGGTACTCGGCCGGGGCCACCGCCACGCAGTCCACCAGCGCGCCGGGGATCTTCACGGTCCGGGCCGGCAACGAGCCCGCCTGCGCCATCCGCTCCACCTGGACGATGACCACGCCGCCACTGTTCTTGGCGGCCATCGCCATGGCCAGGTTGTCCAGGGTGAGCGCCTCGCGCTCCATGCTCACGTTCCCGTGCGCGTCGGCCGTGGTGCCGCGGAGGAAGACCACGTCGATGGGGAAGGCACGGTAGAGGAGCCACTCCTCGCCGTGGACCTCGAGCAGCTCCACCAGCTCCTCGGAGGTGCGCGAGTTCACCTTCCCGCCCCCGTGGCGGGGATCGACGAACGTCCCCAGTCCCACCCGGGAGAGGGTGCCAGGCTTTCCGGCGGCGATGTCCCGGTAGAGGTGCGAGATGCAGCCCTGGGGCAGGTTGTAGGCCTCGATCTCCCCCGCCAGGGCGAGCGCGCCGACGCGGGGGATGAGCCCCCAGTGGCCGCCCACCACCCGGCGCAGGAGCCCCGGGACGGCGAGGCGGTTGAGGCCGCGGGTCTTTCCGTCCCCCTGGCCCGCGGCGAAGAGCAGGGTGAGGCCGCCGGGGCGACCGTGCGTCTGGTAGGCGCGGGCGAGCGCCTCGAGGAGCCCGTCGGGGGTCCCGATGCCGACGAAGCCGGAGGTGGCGAGCGTGTTGCCCGGCTGCACCAGGGCCACCGCCTCATCGAGGCTCACCACCTTGCTCACCGACGCGGGCGACATCCACACCCCCTGGACGAAGCGGCAAAAAAAACGGCGGGTCGACCTCGGGCGCCGATGACGCCAGGGGACCCGCCGGGGTGTCAACGGTCAGGCAGAGCATCCCGCCAGGGGAGCCCCGCCGAGCGTCGACTAGTTCTTCGGGGTGACCAGCTCGATGGTGCGCTGGGCGGCCTCGGTCATCGCCTTCCGCCACTGGGCGCTGAACTGCTCACCGGCGTTGATGGCCTCCTTGGCGACGCGACCGGCCTCGTCCACCGCGGTGACGGCCTGGGCGATGCCCTGCTTCTCGAACTTCTCGGCCTCCGCGAGGGCGGCGGTGAAGCGGTTGGTCTGGTCGGCGACGAGCTTCAGCCACTCGGTGCCGAACTGCTGCAGCTGCGTGAAAACGGTCTTCTGATCCATGGTCCTCTCCTCCCGACGATCCGGGTTCCTCCCTCTCGTAACACCGGGGGCGGGGGAGTCAAGGGAATTTTGCTGCACTGCAACAAAGTCTCGGCTGGGGGTCCGGGTGGTCCTGCGAGGCATGGTCCTCTCCTCTCGACGGGGCGTCGGCGTTCCGCGACCTGTCACATCCCGGGGAGGGGGAGTCAAGCGACCCGGTGTTGCGGTGCAACAAAATTCACCGCCGGCGCCGAGGGCGTCGCTTCAGGCTCCGGCGGAGCGCAGCCACCTCCCGGCGCAGCTCCCCGAGCTCGTCCCGGTCCGGCGACGCCGTTGCTGCTGGCTCGGGCAGGCGAGGCCGCTCCGGCATCCCCGGCGCCGGGAACGGCCGGAGCGCCGAGAAGGGGTTGTAGAGGCCGCCCAGCCCCGACCGGGCCTGGAGGTACATCTCCAGCGCCCAGCTCACGTAGCGGCCCAGGAAGTCCGCCAGCGGCTCGTCTCCCATGCGGATGAGCTGCAGCAGGAGCGGAACCGGCAGCAGCCGGGCGGCATTGCGGTCCTCGAAGATGATCTGTGCCAGCGTGGGCGCGGTCAGGTCGGCCCCCGACTTCGCGTCCACCACCTGCACGTCGGCGCCGGCTCGGATCCGGCCGGCGATCTCGTCCAGGCGGACGTAGCGACTCTCCTCGGTGTCGTAGAGGCGCCGGTTCCCGTATTTCTTCACCACCATCGAGTGTCCCTCCGGGTGGGTCCCGGTCCGCCCCGGGTGTGCAATTGCAGCATAGTGAGCCCGGCCAAACAAACGCTGGACCGGCCGCTCGGGAGTCCATAGATTTTCGAGTCAGTGTACTTCGCCCACGACCTCGGCCGAGCGTTCGCACGCCCCCTCCACCACTGGGCGTCGATGCTCCGGACGGCGTGGACCCATCCGCTCAACCCCGCTGCCGGGTTCCCGCCGGTGCGTGCCCTCGCCGCCGCCGCCGAGCTGGTGGAACGCGCCACCGCCGACTATCCGAAGCCGTCCTTCGGCCTGGAGAGCACCGTCATCGACGGCTCGGAGGTCGCCGTCCGCGAGGAGCTGGTCCACGAGACCCCCTTCTGCCGGCTGGTCCACTTCCAGCGCGACACGACGCGCGACGATCCCCGGGTCCTCATCGTCGCCCCGCTCTCCGGCCACCACGCCACGCTGCTCCGCGAGACGGTGCGGGAGCTACTCCCCGACCACGACCTCTACATCACCGACTGGGTGGATGCCCGGACGATCCCGCTGGACGCGGGGAGCTTCGACCTCGCGGATTACGTCGACCTCATCATCGCCCACCTCCAGGCCCTCGGGCCTGGAGTCCACGTCCTCGCCGTCTGCCAGCCGGCGGTTCCCGTGCTCGCCGCCACCGCCACGCTCGCCGACGCCGGCGACCCGGCGCAGCCGGCGAGCGTCGTCCTCATCTCCGGCCCCGTCGATACCCGGGTGAATCCCTCGTCCGTCAACCAGTTCGCACGGGTGCACTCGCTCCGCGCCCTCGAGGCGATGGTCATCCACCGGGTCCCGGTCGGGCACACCGGCTCCGGCCGACGGGTCTACCCCGGCATCCTGCAGCTCTGGTCGTTCATGTCGCTCGACCCCCACCGCCACGTCGACGCGCACGTCGGACTCTTCAAGGACCTGGTGAAGGGCGAGCGGGAGTCCGCCGACAAGCGCCGTCGCTTCTACGACGAGTACTTCGCGGTGATGGACCTCCCCGCCGAGTTCTATCTGGAGACCGTCCACCACGTGTTCCACCGCCACAGCCTGCCCGAGGGCCGGATGCTGCACCGCGGAAATCCCGTGCGGCTCGAGGCCATCCGCCGGACGGCCCTCATGACCATCGAGGGCGACGAGGACGACATCACCACTCCCGGGCAGACCTACGCCGCCCACGGGCTCCTCTCCGGCGTCCCGTCCGGCTGGAAGGAGCACCACCTCCAGGAAGGCGCGGGCCACTACGGCACGTTCAGCGGCCGGAGGTTCCGCGAGCGGATTGCGCCCAGGATCCGGGCGTTCTTCCGCGCGGCACGCTGAAGCCTGAGCTGGCCGGCGAGGGCGGTGCGCACGGGCTCGGCGTGCAGGTCGCTCGACCTCGAGTGGGCATCGTCGGCGCCGCGCCCGCTCCCGCCCCGCCCGGCCACCCCCGTCCACGCTCCGAGGACTCGGAATGCGAGTGAAAATGCCGCCCACGCCTCGCCTGGGCCTGGGGATCGCCCCTACGCTCCCGCGAGCGATGGGCAAGACACCCCTCGAGCAGCTCGGAGCGGCAGTGGCGATCGCGCGACTGAGGTCCCGTGCCATCACCTCCGAGGCGCTGGTCCGCGCCTGCCTCGACCGCATCGCCGCCGACGAGCCCCGCATCCACGCCTGGGCATTCCTCGATCCGGACCGGGCCATCGCCGCTGCCCGCGCCGCCGATGCAGCGCCTCCGCGGGCTCCGCTCCTCGGCCTCCCGGTCGGCATCAAGGACATCATCGACACCGCCGACGCCCCCACCGAGTGCGGCACACCCCTCTACCGCGGGCGCCGCCCCGCCCGCGACGCCGCCTGTGTCGCCGTGCTCCGTTCCGCCGGCGGCGTCGTCCTCGGAAAGACCGTCACCACCGAGCTCGCCTACTTCGGCCCGGGCCCCACCCGGAACCCGCACGATCCCGCCTGCACCCCCGGCGGCTCCTCGAGCGGCTCCGCCGCGGCGGTCGCGGACTGCATGGTCCCCGCCGCGCTCGGCACCCAGACCGCGGGCTCGGTCATCCGTCCCGCCGCGTACTGCGGCGTCGTCGGCTTCAAGCCCACCCACGGCCTCCTGTCCCTCGAGGGCGTGCACCCCTTCGCCCCCTCGCTCGATACCCTCGGCCTGTTCGTCCGCGCCGTGGCGGACGTCGCTCCCGTGCTCGCCGGGCTCGGAGCGCCGCTCGACGTTCCCGTGCTCCAGCGCCCGCCCCGCATCGGGACCTGGCGGAGCGCGGCGTGGCCCAGGGCCAGCCCCGCGATGCAGGCCCGCCTCGAGGAGGCGGCTGCGGACCTCGCCCGCGCCGGGGCCACGGTTCGCGACGTCACCCTCGGCCCCGACGAGGCCGACCTCGTCGACGCCCAGGCCCTGGTGATGGCCGAGGAGGCCGCCCGATCCATGCGCGCCCTCCGCGAGCGCCCGGAGGCGAGCCTCGGCCCCCAGCTCCAGGCCCTCCTCGACCGGGGCGCCGCCGTGACGCCGGAGGAGATCCGCGCGGCCAGGAACCTCGCCGCTCGTGCCCGGGAGAACGCGACCCGTCTCCTCGGCGAGGTCGACGTCCTCCTCACCCCCAGCGCACCCGGCGAGGCCCCCGAGGGTCTCGCCAGCACCGGCGACCCGGTCTTCAACCGCGTGGTCACGCTCCTCGGCTTCCCCTGCCTCGGGCTCCCCGCGGGCACCGGCCCGGCAGGACGACCCCTGGGGCTCCAGCTGGTCGGAGCGCCCCGGGCCGAGGCCGCGCTGCTCGCGGTCGCCGGCTGGGTCGAGTCCCGCCTCGGACGAGCACGGAGCCGCTAGCGATCCAGCAGCGCCTGGACCCCCGCCGCGTCGAAGCGCTGCTCGAACTCCTCGCGGAACGCCATCGACGGCGCGCTCTTCTGCCACCGCCAGTAGATGACCACGAACTGAGGCGACTCCGGCGGCATCCCCGGCTGGAAGTAGCTCTTGTCGAACCGCATCAGCGCGCGGCCCCCGCGCTCCTCGGTGCCGAAGTCCTTGAAGT
>DATJVY010000091.1:0-43557 GCA_035501615.1 Myxococcaceae bacterium | reverse complement strand
CATCCTCGATCGATCCGCGGCCGGCTCGCGCTCCCGTCCGCCGTGCTCGCCCTCCTCGCCTGCGGCGGCGGCTCCGGCACGAACCTCGGCGGCGGCGGCGGCGGTCCGGGCGGGGGCACCGGAGGAGGTCCGGGCGGGGGCACCACCATCAACGGCGTGGTCCTCGACGCCTACCGACAGCCCCTCGCCGGACGCACCGTCCTCGTGGGCGGACAGTCGAAGACCACCGACAGCACCGGGGCCTTCAGCGCGTCCGTGACCACGCCCTACGACGTCGTCATCCTCGAGCCCGCCCCGGCCAAGGTGGCCACCGTCTTCTCCCAGCTCACGCGCACCGACCCGAAGCTCTACGACTTCGGCGCCAGCGGCAGCGCGACGCGCAGCGCCACGCTCGGCGGCCATCTGGTGGGCGGCGATCCGCTCCCGACCCCCAGCGGAGAGCTCACCGGCGTGAGCTGGGGCTCGGCGGAGACCTCCACCGGAAGCTACGTGACCGGCAGCCCCTACACGTTTCCCGTCGCCTGGTCCGGCCCTTCCACCTCCTCCGGCAGCGTGCATGCGCTCCAGTGGACGGTGGACGACAACGGCACCGTCTCCGGATATGTCGCTCACGGCGTCACCACCGGCGTCTCGCTCACCTCCGCCGGCACGACCGGCAACGCCGACGTGATGCTGAGCGCGGTCCTCTCCGACCACGTCACCGCGACCGTCCACCCTCCCGCGGGCCACGCCCTCGTCGCGCGGGCGATGTTCGTGACCTTCTCCGACCAGGCCTACTTCCCGGTCAGCAGCGACGGCCTCGACACCGCGGACATCGACCTGCCGGTACCCTCGGGCATCGGCGCCAGCGCCATCGTCAACGCCACCGCGACCGACGGCAGCTCCCAGACCATGGCCCAGGTGTCCGGCATCCAGCCGGGCACGACGGGAGTCTCGATCACCCTGCCGGCGCCCGCGCTGTCCACCGCCCCCGCCGACGGCGCGACCGGGGTCGACACCAGCACCGATCTGGTCTGGACTCCGGTGGCGGGCGGCGTGCACGTCCTCCTGCTGGGTGCCGGCGCGGCCGACCCCACCTACGTCCTCGTGAGCGGCGGAACGCACGTCCGGATCCCGGACCTCTCGGCCCAGGGCCTCGCTCTTCCGTCCGGCCGTCTCTACGACTTCGGGCTCGTCGCCGTCGGCCCCTACGCGACCCTCGACGACTTCGCCGCGACCGGGACCATCCCCCGCGAGGGCTTCGGGTTCCTGACCGTCTCGGCGACGCAGTTCACCACCCGCTAGACCGTCAGGCCTCCGCCGACCCGCCCCCGTCTCCCCGACGGGCGAGCATTGCCAGGAAAGCCCGGAGGTACACCCCTGCGCTCCAGAGGCTGAACACCACGCTCAGGTAGGTGAGGACCTGCCCGACGGCGTTGAAGTTCACCGGCCCCTGCCAGACCCAGAGGTCGATCTCGTGGCGGTAGTGCACGCAGAGCGCGACGATCCCCACCAGCTGCAGGGCGGTCTTCCACTTCCCCTCCTGGCCGGCGGCGATGACCATCCCCTCGCTGGCGGCGATCTGCCGCAGCCCGGTGACCACGAACTCGCGCGAGAGCAGGAGGATCGCCACCCAGGCGGGGAACCGACCCAGCCGGACCAGCATCACCATCGCCGCGAGGACCATCAGCTTGTCGGCGAGCGGGTCGAGGAACTTGCCGATCACCGTGACCAGCCCCATGCGCCTCGCCAGCCACCCGTCCACCACGTCGGCGATCGACGCGATCGCGAACAGCGCGCCGGCGAGCAGCGAGGCCAGCGGACTGGCCTGGTAGGCGAGCTCGATGAACAGCGGGATGATCAGGACACGGCCGAAGGTGATCAGGTTCGGCGCGTTCCAGAACTCCTGGAGCAGCACGCCAGGGCGACGGCGTTCCGCGGGCCGGCGTCGTCGTCGCCGCCGCCGCTCTTCCCGCGCTGCCGGGGGCTGTGCCACGCCCCGGGCTTACTCCACGCGCGATGCGTTGGCGACGTTCGTTGCGGGGAGTACGCTCGGTGCCCGTCATGCGGCGCACGGGCACAGCGCTCGTCCTCGTGGTCCTCGGGTACGTCTCCGGCGGCCCGGTCGCCCGGGGCCAGGCCCAGCCCCCTCCGGACCTGGCCCAGCTCCGGGGCGCGGCGCGCGACGCGCTCGAGACCACCTGTGGCCGCTGCCACGACGGAGCGCAGCCGACCGCCCGGCCCGCCGCCGTGCGGATCTTCGACCTCCACGACGAGAACTGGTCGGCCGGGCTCACCCTCGAGCAGATGGACCACATGGTCGCCCGGTTCGAGGGCTTCAAGATGCCCACCGCGGACCGTGTCACGGTGCAGCGCTTCTTCGACGCCGAGCGCGCCCGCCGGGCCTCCCTGCCCGCGCCCGTGCCGCCCTCCGGGCCGACCCGCTGATGCGAATCCCCGGGCCGGCGGAACTCTGGCGGAGCGTCGTCACCGAGACCGCCGAGCAAGCCGACGCCGACTCTCGCCTCGCCCTCGAGCGCCACGGCAGCCGCCGGCTCGACCGAGAGGCCGGGGTGGTGCTCCTCACCGCGGTGCTCTGCCTCACCCTGATCCACTTCTTCGGCCGCCCCGGCTTCCTCGAAACCTGGCGCTCGGTCTGCGGCGCGCTCCACGCCGAGCGCTTCTTCCAGTGGCTCGAGGGCTACCTGCTCGAGGGGCCCCGGTCGCGCTTCCACCAGCGCGTCTGGTGGGCCGAGACCAGGGCCCTCGGGCTGCTGGTCATTCCCGCCGCCGTGGTCGCGGGCGTCCTCCGGCATCCGCTCGCGGACTTCGGTCTCCGGATCCGGGGCATCCTGCCCCACGTCTGGCTCTACGCCGCGATGCTGCTCCTCATCGCGCCGGCGGTGATCATCGCCTCGTACACCGCGCCGTTCCAGGCCACCTATCCCTTCTACAAGGTCGATCCGGGGGAGCGGCTGTGGCCGTACTTCTGGATCTGGGAGCTGCTCTACGCCTCGCAGTTCGTGGGCATCGAGTTCTTCTTCCGGGGCTTCCTGGTCCACGGCCTCAAGCAGCGGATGGGCTACGCCGCGGTGTGGGCCTCGGTCGTGCCCTACACGATGATCCACTTCGAGAAGCCGCTGGCCGAGTGCCTGGGAGCCATCGTCGCCGGATGGGTCCTCGGAACGCTCAGCCTGAGGACCGGCTCGATGTGGTGGGGCGCGGCCATCCACACCGTCGTCGCCTGGGGGATGGACCTGCTCTCGCTTGGCCACCAGGGCCGGCTGGGCTAGGGGGCGTCCTCAGCCCGGCGCCGCCGGGACGCAGAGCAGCGCGACGCCCTCGCCCGACAGCTCGACGGCCGGTGCCGGGGTGCCCTCCGGGCCTTCCCATCCGAGGGCCACGACGCGCGGGCTGAGCTGGCCCTGCCATCCCACCCAGTGCTGGAGAGGGACGGTGACCGGCGCGTCGTGCCGCACCTCGGTCGAGCGCAGCGGACCCGGCAGCGCGAGGAGCACCTGCCCCACGCCGCTCAGGTGCACCAGATCGAGGTCCGGGGCCACCTCGCTCGGAACGCGGCCGTTCTCGAACATCACCGGCTCCTCGAACCCGAACACCCAGTCCTCGCGGAGGTAGACGCTCTCGTCGCCCAGGTCGACCGCCAGGAAGGTGCGGCCCATGACCCCGAGCCACGCCGTTCCGTTGCCCACCAGGCGGTGCATCCGCGCCGGCCCCCAGCCGAAGGGCTTGTCGGTCACGCGACCGCGGAACCGCTTGAACTCTGCGCGGGCCTCGATGACTCCGGTCCACCCGAGCAGCCCCGCGGTCCGGACCAGCACCTCGCCGCGCACCTCGACCCGCACCGCCTCGGGAGTGACGGTGAAGGTGCGGCTTCCGTCCCCCGGCAGCTTCCCCGCCACCGTGGTGAGCTCGGTGGGCCGGACCGCCGGATGCCCGACGTCGGCCGCGGCGGGACGGCCCGCCTCGCGCGGCGTTCGCGACGAGGGCGCGGGCCTGGGCGGAGGTGGCTTCGGGATGAAGGTCATCGTCGGGCTGGAGACCGACTCGGACGGCGCGATGGCGGTCGGCGGCGGTGGCTCGCTGAAGGTCGGGATGGGCGCCGCGGGGACGGGCGGCGGTGGTGGCAGGGTCTCGGTCAGCGGGATGGGCGCGGCCGCCGTGCCGCCGAGCTCCGTGACCGAGACCACCGGCAGCTCCTGGGTGAGGCCCTGGATCTTCTGGTCGGCCGGCCGCGGCGGGACCGGAACCGGGCGGGCCTCGGCGGCGAGGGCCTTGGCCATCTTCTCCGCCATGGCGTCCGAGCCCGCCTTCACGAAGTGCTCCCGGGCGCGGCCGTACTCGCCTGCCTGGGCGAGCGCCAGGCCGAGGTAGTTGTGCGCCTTGAGGTGGGTGGGCTGCAGTCCAACCGCGGTCTCGAACTCTCGGACGGCGCGGGTCAGCTGGTTGGACTTGAGGTAGACCAGCCCCAGGTTGACGCGGAGGGTGGGGTCGGCTCCGTTCTCGCGGACCAGCGCCTCGTACACCTCGGCCGCACGGACGAAGTCGCCCAGCTTGAAGTAGGCCAGCCCGAGGAGGTTCTTCGCCTTCTCGTCGCCCGGCCGCATCTGGTAGGCGCGCTCGAGGTGCTCCTTGGCGTCGGTGAGCTGGCCCTGCTGGAGCAGCTCCCCCCCGCGGTAGAGGGCCTCGAGGAAGACCGCGTCGCTGGCCTCGGCCGGATTCACCGCCACGACGACGGCTCCACCTGCGAGGTCATCTCCCCCTCCTGCTTGTACTGGAAGTACAGCGCCAGGACCTTCTGGACGTACGCCCGTGTTTCCTCGAATGGAGGAACCTGGTTTCCGTACTTCCGAACCGCGTCTGGCCCGGCGTTGTAGGCGGCGACGATGGTCTCCATCTGCCCGTCGAACTCGTTGGCCAGCACCCGGAGGTAGCGCACCCCGCCGAAGATGTTCTGCCGGGCGTCGAAGACGTCGCGGACGTACATGTCCGACGCGGTGGTGGGCATGAGCTGCATCAGTCCCGAGGCGCCCTTCCGCGACTGGGCTCGCGCGTCGTAGTTGCTCTCCGCGTGCGCGACCGCACGCACCAGCGCGAGCGGGATGTTGTACTTGTGCGCGGCCTCGGTCATCCAGTCGAGGTAGAGCGAGGGAGAGATCACCGAGCGCACCGGAACCTCTGCGGGACGTGGCGCCTGGCGGAACGACGCGCTGCCGAGCCGCCGCGCCTTCACGCCCGCGGGCGGCACGTTCGTGTAGACGATCGTCCCGTCCTTCTCGCGGTAGGTGTAGATGGCGCTCGCGCGCGCGGGCGGGGCCGCGAGCAGCGCGAGGAGGAGCACGGGCAGAAGACGCATCGGGCGGGAGGGACCCCGGGAACGACTCTACTGAAACCGCCGCGCAAACCTCAAGAAATGGCCTTGTTTCCGCCGGGTTGGGGGCGCTAGACCCGCAAAAGAATGCCCCAGCGGTTCGACTTCCTGGTCCTCGGCGGCGGGGTGGCCGGCCTGTCCTTCGCCCTCGAGGCGGCTCGCCGCGGCTCGGTCGCGGTGCTCACCAAGCGGAGCCGCTCCGAGAGCAACACCATGTACGCCCAAGGGGGGGTAGCCGCGGTCCTCTCCGGGCGGGACAGCTTCGAGCAGCACATCGCGGACACGGTGGACGCCGGGGCCGGGCTGAACAACCCCCAGGCGGTGGAGGTCACCGTCCGCGAGGGCCCGGAGCGTGTCCGCGAGCTGGCGGCGCTGGGCGCACATTTCGATACCCGACCCGACGGGGAGTTCGACCTCGGCCGCGAGGGCGGTCACACCCGCCGGCGCATCGTCCACTCCGGCGACATCACCGGACGGGAGATCGAGCGGGCGCTCCTCGCCGCCTGCGACGACCGCTCCGACATCCGCTTCTTCCCCGATGCCGCGGCGATCGACCTCATCCTCGACCGCCGTAGCCCCCACGGCCAGCCCGGATGTCTCGGGGCCTACGTGCTGCTCTCCAGCGGGGAGATCGAAACCTTCCTCGGCAAGGTGACGGTGCTCGCCACCGGCGGCGCGGGGAAGGTCTACCTCTACACGACCAACCCCGACGTCGCGACCGGGGACGGGGTGGCGATGGCGTACCGCGCGGGGGCGCGCATCGCGAACATGGAGTTCTACCAGTTCCACCCCACCTGCCTCTTCAGCCCCGAGGCGAAGAACTTCCTCATCTCCGAGGCTCTGCGCGGAGAGGGGGGGAAGCTCCGGCTGCGCAGCGGCGCGCCCTTCATGCAGCGGTACGATCCACGGGGCGAGCTCGCTCCGCGTGACATCGTCGCCCGGGCCATCGACTCGGAGCTGAAGCGCACCGGTGACGACTACGTGCTCCTGGACATGACGCACCTCGGGCGGGCGTTCCTCATCGAGCGGTTCCCGAACATCTACGAGACCTGCAAGGCCTTCGGGGTGGACATGGCGGTGCAGCCCATCCCGGTGGTCCCCGCGGCCCACTACCAGTGCGGCGGCGTCTCCACCGACCTCGTGGGGCGCACCAGCGTGCCGGGGCTGTTCGCCGTGGGCGAGGTGGCGCACACCGGGCTCCACGGCGCGAACCGCCTGGCCTCCAACTCGCTCCTCGAGGGCCTGGTCTTCGGGCACCGGGCCGCAGGGGTCGCGGCCGACGAGCTCGCCCCGAAGCCGCAGGGCGAGGAGGTCCCGCCCTGGGACCCGGGCGCCGCGGTGGACCCCAACGAGGCGGTGCTCGTGACCCACAACTGGGAGGAGGTCCGCCGCCTGATGTGGAACTACGTCGGCATCGTCCGGACCGACAAGCGCCTGATGCGCGCCCGGCGCAGGCTGGATCTGCTCCGCGAGGAAATCCGGGACTACTACTGGCGGTTCAAGGTGACTCGCGACGTCATCGAGCTGCGGAACATCGCCGACGTCGCCCACCTCATCGTCGACTGCGCCAGCCGTCGCAAGGAGAGCCGTGGGCTCCACTACACGCTCGACTATCCCAACCGCGACGACCACAACTGGAACAAGGACACCGTCGTCCAGCGCGAGCTCTGACCCAGCGGTGGAACCCACGCCCTCCCCTACCCCAGCGCCCCCCCGGGCGCCGCGGCTCCCGCCTCCGCTGTTCTCCTGGGGGTTCCTCGGGGTCTGCGTGCTGGTCTTCCTCCCCCACGCCGCCTCGGGGCCGAACGACCAGCTGGCCCTCTACGGCCCCGCGGTCGCCGCCGGGGAGTGGTGGCGGGTGCTCACCGCGAACGTCGAGCACGTGAGCGCCCTCCACATCTTCATGAACGGCCTGTCCATCTTCAGCTTCGGGCCCGTCCTCGAGCGCGTGATCGGCTCCACCAGGCTCTTCGTGGCCTCGCTCATCGCCGCCCTGACCTCGTCCGCGGCGGCGCTGGCCTTCATGTGGGCCTACCCCAGCGTCGGGGCCTCCGGGGTCATCGCCGGCTGGCTCGGCCTGGCGCTGCCGATCTTCCAGGGGCGCGCGCGGAAGGTGCTCTGGCAGTGGACGCTCCTCCTCGTGCTGATCAGCCTCGTCCCGCACGTGAGCTGGGGCGCACACCTCGGCGGCTTCGTCGGGGGGGCGGTCCTGGGGCTCATCATCCGCGGAACCCTGAGGAGCCATCCCACGGAGCCGTTCCGCAACTTCGACCGGCTCGCGCTGCCGCTCCTCCTCGTCTCCGCAGCGCTGGTGTTCCTGGTGGTGCGCTTCCACGCGGCGACGGGCCGGGCATGAGCCGCCGGTTCCACGTCTGCGTCTTCTGCGGAGCGCGGAGCGCTGGAGTCCCCGGCCACGCGCGGGCGGCGGCGGCCCTGGGGCGGCGCATCGGCGAGCGTGGCCTGGGGCTGGTCTATGGTGGGGCGCGGGTCGGCCTCATGGGGACCCTGGCCGACGCGGCGCTCGCGGCCGGGGCGCCGGTGCTCGGGGTGCTGCCCCGGTCTCTGTCGAGCGTCGAGGTCGCCCACGCGGGCCTGACCGAGCTGGTGCTGGTCGACGGGCTCCACGCGCGGAAGGCGCGGATGACCGCCGAGAGCGACGCCTTCGTCGCCCTCCCGGGCGGCTTCGGCACGCTGGACGAGCTGTTCGAGGCGCTCACCTGGGCCCAGCTCGGCCTGCACACCCGTCCCCTGGGGCTCCTGAACGTGGACGGCTTCTGGGACCCGCTGATCGCCACCATCGAGCGCCAGGTGGAGTCGGGCTACGTGACCCCCGCCGACCGCGGCCGCCTCTCGGTGGAGCGCGAGCCGGACGCGCTCCTGGACGCGCTGGGCGCCCCGCGCGGGTGACCACCACGTCCCGGGAGTGGCGGAGCGCCGGGGATGTGGAACATTCCTTCCGCGCCGGCCGTTCTCCGCGGGGAGAGCCCGCCTGCCCGCGGGACGGGCGGCCCTCGGGGCCGGCGAGGAGGACGAGCGAGCCGTGCCGACGACGCGCAGGCCCGTGCACCGGAACCCCCTCGCCCGGGCGCTGCTCGCCTCGTTCGCGCTCCACGTCGGCCTCGTCGCCTGGCTCTTGCACCTCGAGCGCGTGCCGCCTCGCCCGCCGCCGCCCCCACCGATGCGGATCTCCCTCCGGACTCTGCCGCCGAGACAGCCTCCCGGGCGACGCGTGACCCCTCCCGCGGCCGCGGCCCCGCGGCCACCGACCCCCCCGGAGGCCCCTCCGGCGAGCGCGACCGGCGCTCCGCCGGGAAGCGCGCCGTCGCCCGGGGCGCCTCCCGTGCCCCACCCGCCCGCGGGCGATGCGCCCGTCGAGCTCTTCCCGGGAGGGGCGGTCGCCAGAGGAGCCGGACCCGTCCCAGCGCCGGACACCGGGGCGTCGACCGCGCGCGACGGTCCCGAGAGCCGCGAGGTCGAGGGGCGCCGGGTGCTCCAGCGCGTGGAGACCTGGCGGATGGAGTCGCTGGCCGAGCACCGGGTGGCGACCGGCGTGGACGACTACTTCAAGGACTTCCGCCGGGCGCTCCAGTCCCACATGGGACCGCCTCCACCGGGCGGCGGGCCGAAGCACGGGGACCCCACCGCGGGCCAGCGGTGGATCAACGCCTGGCTCGCCGCGCTCGAGGAGGCCGACGCCGCGAAGGAGCCCCCGCCACGGGGCGAGCGCATGCCAGCCCAGGACGTGCAGGACGTCACCGGTCGGATGGACGAGCTCATCGGAAACCACCTCGGGCCGATGGCCGTCCAGCCGTCGATCTCCGCCCAGCGCCTCCTCCGCCGTGCCATCCCTTTGACGCCGGTCGCCGTGCTGCGCATCGTCCAGCGGGCCGACGGTTCCATCGCCTCCACCGAGCTCCTCGCCTCCAGCGGAGACAAGGCCTTCGACGCCTACGTCGTCGAGCACGCCGCGCTCGCGCTCGCGGCGGTGCCGCCGCCTCCGGCCCGGGTGGGCTCCGGGCTCCACCCCGAGGGGACGAAGACCGAGTGGGCCTTCTACCGGGCCGAGGGTGGCTGCGGCGTGGCGCTGCTCCGCGTCTACTGACGTGGGGGGTTCAGCGGCCCCGGAGGCGGGGCCGGCGAGGCGGTGGCCGCTGGAGCGGCGGCCGGCGGCGGCCCCACCGGGAACGACATCTCCACCTGCCCCTGCGTGGACGAGATCCGGAAGACGAGCGATCGGGTCGCGGCCCCGACCAGCGGCTTGCCGGCCACGGCGGCGGGGAAGCGCGCCGAGTAGAGGGTCCAGAAGTCCCCCATGTACGGGTAGTAGGCGCGCATGTCCGCGGTCGCCCTCCCCACCCGCTTGAGGCTGAGGGGAGTCACCTCGCCCTGGTCCGACGCGAGGCTGAGCCTCCAGATGGTGCTCTTGGAGTCGAAGTCGTCGAAGCGGCGGTCGACGATGCTCACCCCGAACACCACCTCGTGCACCTCGCGGGCGTCGGCGCGCTCCTGTTCGAGCGCCTGGTCCAGCCGCGCCTGGGGCCAGGTCTGGAACTGGGCCTGGCGGCGCACGCGGGCTTCCCGGAACTCGGGGCTCTGGTAGGTCGCCGCGCAGAAGAGCTTGGTGTCGAGGCCGGAGTAGACCTCCCGGTGCTCGGTGACCCGATCGAGCGCGGCCTGGTAGCTCGCCTCCGCGCGGGCGTCGGGGAGCTCCGCGCCCGGCTCCCCGATGGTCGGTGGGCCCGCGGCACAACCGGCGACCCCGAGCAGGAAGAGCAGCGGCGCCCGTCTCACGGGAGGAAGTCGCTCCGGGTGAAGAGGGTGGAGAGCCCGTACCCCTTCTGGGTGACCGCCTCCCGGCCTCCCTCGAGGCGATCCACCAGCGCGAAGGCGCAGCGGACCCGCAGCCCGGAGGCCTCGACCCGTTCGATGGCCTTGAGGGTGCTGGCCCCGGTGGTGACCACGTCCTCCACCACCGCGACCTCGGCGCGGTCGGCGACCAGGCTCCGCCCCTCGATCCACTCGGCGGTCCCGTGGCCCTTCGGCTCCTTGCGCACGATGAAGGCCGGGATGGGAGAGCCGGCGAGGTAGCTGGTGAAGCTCACCGCCGAGGCGAGCGGGTCGGCCCCGAGCGTCAGTCCGCCCACCGCCGCGGCTCCGGGTGCGAGCCGCTGGATGTCGCGCCAGAGGAGCCGGCCCACCAGGAAGTGCCCCTCCGCGGTGAGCACGGTGCGCTTGCAGTCGATGTAGAAGTCGCTCTCCTTCCCGGAGGAGAGCGTCACCCGCCGCTTCTCGAACGAGAGCTGGGTCAGCAGCTCCAGCAGCCGCGCGCGATCCCGATCGAGCGCCATGGGGTCAGTCTTCCTCCTCGAAGTAGGCCACCAGCTCGGCCGCGTAGCGGAGCTGCTGCAGGAGCTCGGCCCGGCGGCCGGGATCGAGCGCGTCGAAGACCGGTGCCAGGAGCGCCAGGTCCTGGTTCACCTCGCCCATGCGGGCAGTGACGTCCTGGGCCAGCTCGTCGGCGTCGACCTCCTCCTCGCCCTCCTCCTCCACCGATTCGGGGGCCAGCCCGTCGTCGGTCGCCTGCGCGCGGTCGAGCATGTCGCGGGCCGCGGCCGAGAGGCGGCCCTCCTGCTCGAGCCGCACCTCGATCTGGGCCAGCTCCTCCGGCGTGGGGGCAGTACCGTGGACCACCCCGGCGAGAGCGACCAGGAGCGCGTCCTCGTCCGGCAGCCGGGCGTGAACGCGGGCCAGCACCGCGGTCCGCTGGAGGAAGCGCAGCGCCGCCACGCGCCGAAATCCAGAGATCAGCTGGAACCGATCCGTCCCCTCGCGGCCCCGCACGTCGACCGGGAAGGCCTGCCCGAGGCGGGCCAGGTCCATCGCCAGCCGGCCCACGTCACCCGCCGGGCGGAGCTGGAAGGTGTCGTCCTCGTCGAGCGAGTCGAGCGAGATGAGCCGCTCCTCGACCACGGGCGGCCGGTCGAGCCGGGGCGTGGGCGCGGGCTCCACCCGTGGAGGCAGGGTCGGCACCGCCGCCGCGGGCTCACCCTCGGGCCCGGGGCGCTCCTCGGGGATCTCCGAGGTCATCTCCTGGTGCTCGGGCCTCTCCATGGACCGTCCGGCACGCTACCGCGGGCGGGGGGCCCGCGGGAACGCGCACACCGGTCACTTCTTCTTCTTCAGCACGACCTTCTTCTTCGCCCCGGCGGCGACCACCGGTGGCGCAGGGGGCGCCGGCGGGGGAGCGCCACGGACGATGCCTGGCATCCCTCCGGGCTTCTTGGCGCCGGCGGCCGTGCTGGCGGCCGCGGCCGGCCGGGTGGCGGCCGCCGGACGGGGCGGTGGCGGAGGCAGGCTGCGGACCGAGGGCCGGACCTGGGTCCGCGGGGTCGTGCGCTCGGGGAGGCTCCGGCCCGGCGGCAGCTCGCCCATGTCGACCCGGCCGCGGAAGCTGGCGCCGTCGACGATGATGACCCGGGGCGCGCGGATGTCACCGACCATCCGCCCCTCCTGGGTGAGCTCCACGCTCTCGGTGGCCTGGATGTTCCCGACCACCACGCCGCTCACCACCGCGTTCTTCACGGTGACGTTGGCCTTCACCACGCCCGAGGGCTCGACGATGAGGGTCTTGGTGAGCGCCAGCTCGCCCTCGACGCGCCCGCGGACGGTGAGGTCCTCGTCACCGGTGAGCTTCCCGTTGATGAGGATCGATGGACCGATGACCGTGTTGCCGCTCGCGACCAGATCCTTGGCGGCCATGGGTCAGCGTTCCTTGACGTCCATGTCCACGTTGCCCTTGAAGCTCGCGCCGTCGGCGATGAGGATCCGGGGCGCCTTCACGTCGCCCACCACCCGGCAGTCGGCCTTGAGCTCGACCTTGTCGCTGGCCTGGATGTTCCCGGTGACGCGGCCGGCGATCTCGACGTTCTGGGTCTCGATGTCGGCCTCCACCACGCCCGAGCCCTCGACGAAGAGGCTCTCCCGCAGGGAGATCTTCCCCTTCACGGTGCCCTGGATGACGAGATCCTCGTCTCCCGAGATCTCTCCGTCGATGACGATGCTGGATCCGATGACCGTGTTCGCCACGTGTGTTCCGTCCTTCCCGTGTCAGTCCCGGCGGCGACCTGGTTCGCGGCGAGGCGTGCCCGCGTTCCCTCGCGCCGGAGGAGCTGCTGAACTGTCCGACTGTCGCTCCGCCGCCCTGCCCGCCCGCAGCGCTAGATGTCCTCGGGCAGCTTGACGTCCATCTCGATGGAGCCGTTGAACACCGCGCCGTCCTCGATGACCACCCGAGGCGCCTTGATGTCGCCCGCCACCTTCGCGGATGCGGAGATGGCCACCCGCGAGCTGGCGTCGATGTTCCCGCTCGCCTCTCCGTTGATCGTCAGCTCGTCGGCCCGGATGTCGGCCTGCACGCGGCCCGTGTTCTCGATGGTGAGGTGGTTCTTCAGGGCGATCTGCCCTTCCACCCGGCCCTCGATGACCAGGTTCCCGCCCCCGGTGAGGTTGCCCCGGATGACGATGCCCTTCCCGATGACTCCGACCTGATCGGCTTGTGCCATCAATGCCCCTGTCGTCGAAAACCGTACGCTAGAGATGCTCGGAGATCCAGCGAGAGGTTTCCGCGTACACCTCCTCCTTCCCGATCTCGTTGAAGATCTCGTGTCGCATGGACGGCCACTCCCGGAGCCGCCTGTCGGGGGTGGTCAGCGTCTCGAACCATCGCCGCGACATCGCCGCGGAGGCCACCCGATCCTCGCCGGGGAGCATCAGCAGCACTGGAATCCGGAGCTGGGCGCCAGCGGCCATCACTTCGCGCTGCACCCGGGTGTGCTCGGTGTACCAGCGCGGCGTCGCCTTCCGGCCGTAGAGCGGGTCCTCGTCGGTCGCCCGCTGCCAGGCGGGGTCCCGGCTCAGGTCGGCCGAGGCGATCCCGGTGGGGATGGGGAGCGACGGCGCGATCCGGGAGAGGAGGAGCGCCGGGGCGGTCTTCCAGGCCGGCGGCGCGAAGGCCAGCCCCAGGTACGGCGCGGAGAGGACGAGCCCGCGGAGCCCGAGGCGGGTCTGGGCGTCGGCGCCCTTGCCCAGGAGCCAGCTGAGGGTGATGAGCGCGCCGTGGCTGTGGGCGACGATGAAGAGCGGCGCTGCTCCCCCGGCCTGGGCACGGGTCGAGGCGACGAAGGCCTCGAGCTCGTCGGTGTACTCGGCGAAGGTGCGGACGCCGCCCCGGGGGCCGTCGCTGCGGCCGTGGCCCCGGACGTCGTAGGCGTGGACCGCCAGGCGATCGGAGAGCATCGCGTCCCGGAAGGTGCGGTAGCGCCCGAGGTGGTCACCGTACCCGTGCACCAGGACCGTGTGCGCCCGGGCGCCGTCGGGCACGTCGCGCTCGAACCACAGGCGGGTGCCGTCCGGAGCCGAGAAATGACCTTCCTGGTGGTGGTTCATCGGGAGCCGCCCCGCGGAGACCGGGCGCCCCACGGAGCATGCCCGGGAGATCTGACGCCGGTCCACCCAAGGTCACGGCGTTGCACTCGCGTCACCGGAGCGTCCACGTGCCGGGCGCGGGCTCAGCGATCGGCGACGGGCGAGGTGAGCGCCCGGAGCTTCCGCTCCACCACCGCGGTGCGCTCGCGTGCCTGCGGATCGTCGGCGGTGCGCATCGCGTCCAGGGCCCGGCGGTAGGCGCTGACCGCCTCGTCCCTCCGGCTCACTCCGCCGTAGGCGTCGCCGAGGTGCTCGAGGATGGTGGGCTCGTCGGGCTCGAGCTCGGCCGCGCGCTCCAGCGTCCCGGCGGCGTGCACCACGTCGCCCCGCCGGAACTGCACCCACCCCAGCGAGTCGAGGTAGGCGCCGCTGTCGGGGTGGATGGCCAGCGCGCGGCGCACCAGCCGCTCGGCCTCGTCGAGCTGCTCGCCCCGGTCGGCCAGCGTGTAGCCGATGAAGTTGAGCGCCGCCGCGTTGCGCGGATTCACCTCCAGCAGCTCCCGCATCCGGGCGATGGCCTCGGTGGTGGCACCGCTCCGCTCGAGCACCGTGCCGAGAGCGTAGAGGAGATCCTCGTCACGGGGGTGGGTCTTCAGCGCGTCCGTCAGCACCGCCACGGCGTCGGCGTGGGCGCCGGTGCGGGAGAAGATCTGTGCGAGCGCGGTCACGAGCTCGGTGCTCCCCGAGGCCCGGATGCGCCCCTTCAGGAACTGCTCGGCCCGGGCCGGATCTCCGATGGCCTCCAGGACCGCGGCGTGACCGGCCTCGAGCGCCACGTCACCCGGGACGTGCCGCAGCGCCGCGGCGGTCGCCTCCTCGGCGGCGGCCGGCTGTCCGGCGCGGGCCAGCGCCAGGCCCCGCTGCACGACCGCGTCCTTCCATCCCGGCGCACCTGGGGCCACCTCCCCGTAGGCGCGGGCGGCCTCCGCCCAGTGGCCGACCTTGGCCTGGACGAGGCCGAGCGCGAGCAGGAGGCGCGGGTCGTCGCTGCCGGCGCGCGCCTGATCCAGCACCCGCACCGCGGGAGCCGGCTTCCCTGCCCAGAGCCAGGTGAAGGCGATGCGCAGCGACTGCTCGGGACCGCCGTCGAGGGAGGCCAGCCGGTCGAGGTAGGCGCGAGCTCGAGCCTCCGAGCCGGAGCGCAGCGCCAGGCGTCCGGCGCGCAGGAGCACCTCGCGCGCGTCGGGATCGCGCTCCAGCGCGCGGCCGTAGGCGGCCTCGGCGTCCGCGGAGCGTCCCAGGGCCTCCAGCGCCTCGCCCAGCGCTCCCTGCGCCTCGGAGTCGCCGGGGTCCACCTCCACGGTCCTCTCGAGCAGCGCCCGCGCGGTGTCGGGCTCACCGCGATCGAGCAGCGCCATCCCCAGCCGCTTGAGCCCGGTGGTGTCGCGGTCGAGGTCGGCGAGGGCCTGGACGGTGCGCACCGCCTCCTCGGGGCGGCCGGCCTCGAGCGACATCTCCGCCAGGAGGAGGTACGGCTCCTGCTCGCGGGGCGCCAGCTTCCGGACCCGCTCCAGCACCTCGCGGGCGCGCTCTGGCCTGTCGGTCTCGAAGAGCAACCGTCCGAGGAAGAGCAGCGCCGGGACGTGGTCCGGCCGCCGCTCGAGCAGCCCGCGGGCGGTGGCCTCGGCGCGGGCCGGCGCGCCCGCGCGGGCCTGCGCCTCGGCAAGGGCGACGAGGAGCTCGGGCCGGCCAGGGTCCGAGGCCAGCGCGATCCGCAGCTGCTCCACGCTGCGAGCGTGCTCGCCCTGCAGCGCGAGGAGCCGCGCACGCAGGTAGTGGGCGTAGGCGGAGGCGGACGAGTAGTCGTCGGTGGGGGCCTCCATCGCCTCCTTCATCGCCGACACGTCGACCCGCGGATGCGACGGCGAGGCACCGAGGAGGGAGAGGGCGACGAGGGCTGAAGCGAGCACGGCAGCTGTTCCTGGGCGGTGAGCCTAACAGGGGCCCCCGGAGGGGTGCGCGCCACCCCCGGGCGAGAACGTCAGTTCTCGGGCCGACGCTCGAGGAGGTGGTCCAGCACCGCCTCGGGGAGCTCGCGGCCGGGCACCTCGGCCACCTCGACCTTGCACCGCAGGCTGGTGGAGGCCCGGAGGTCGGATTCGACGCGCCCGAACACCGCCATGGCCTGCTCGGAGGTGCACTCGGGGAGGAGCGCGGCGAAGGTGCCCTGGCCGAGATGGGCGAGGACGTCCGGTTGCCGGAGCCGCTCGCGCATCCTGGCCGCCGCGGTCCGGAGCAGGTCCGGGTGCACGGCGTCGGTGCGGGCCACCGCGAGCGAGAGGGGCCGTCCGTACCGCCGGGCCCGGGCGGCCTCCTGGGTGAGGCGCGCCACCAGCCCCCGCCGGTCGAGCAGGCCAGTGGCGGCGTCGGCGACCGGGGGCAGGGCCTCGGCCTCCTGGGCGGTGGCGGGGCGCCGGTCCGCCGACAGGGCGCGCTCGGCCCGCTGGAGCAGCTCGGAGGCGTGGAAGGGCTTGGCGAGGTAGTCCACGGCGCCGAGGTTGAGGGCGCGGACCCGGTCGGCGACTCCCACCTGAGCCGACACGAGGATGACCGGGATGTCGGCGGTGTCGCTGGAGGCCTTGAGGGAGATGACGGCGTCCAGGCCGTCGAGGTGGGGAAGGAAGACGTCCATCACCACCAGGTCGGGGTGGAGGGCGTGGACCTTGGCGACCCCCTCCCGTCCATCGCGCGCGACCTCCACCCGGTAGCGCTTGCGGAGGATGCCCTCCAGCACCGCGGCGATGTCCGGCTCGTCCTCGACGATGAGCACCCGGGGCTGCTCGCTGCTGCTGGCCAGCGTCTGCAGCTTGGGGGCGACCTTCCGATCCTCCTGGGCGAGCGGGAGCGTGAAGACGAAGGCGCATCCGCCGTCGGTGGGGCGCTCCGCCCAGATCTCGCCGCCGTGCAGCTCGACGAACTCCTTGCAGATCGCCAGCCCGAGGCCGGTGCCGCCCGGGCCGTGCCGGTAGCGGTCGAAGACGAGGTGCATCTGCTCCTCGGCCATCCCCGGGCCGTCGTCGTGGACGACGACCTTCACCACCGGGCCGTCGGGCCGGTGGAGGACCTCGCCCTCGACGAGGACCGTTCCCTTCTTCGCCGCGTGCTCCAGCCCGTTGGTGATGAGGTTCTGGAGCACCTCGCGGAGCTTCAGCTCGTCCCCCATCACCGGGAGGCGCTCGGGGGCATGGGCCTTGAGCGTCACCCCGCGCTCCGCGGCGAGGATCTCCAGCTCGAAGGCGCAGTCGCGGGCCACCCGACCGACGTCGAGCAGCTGGACGTCGAGCGCCACGCGGGCCTGCTCGCCCTTGCCGCGGTCGAGGAGCGACTCGACCATCTTCAGGATCTTCCGCGACTGCCGGACGATGGCCTCGGCGGAGGTGCGCTGGTCGCCGGGGAGGTTGGCGTCCTCCAGCATCCGGCCGTGCCCGAGCGTCACTTGAAGCGGAGCCCGGAGGTCGTGGCTGATGATGGCGATGAGCTCGTCCTTGAACCGGGCCAGCTCGCGGAGCCGCCGGTTGGCCTCGGTGAGCTCGCGGTAGCGCTCGACGTAGGCCAGCTCCAGATCGTCGCGCTTCTTCTGCACCGAGGCGTGGAGCTTGGCGTTGCGGACCGAGTTGGCCAGGGCCGCGGCGACCGCCTTGGCGAACTCCTGCTCCTCGGGCCCGAACGCCCCCCCGCGCCTGGACAGGCGAAGGAAGAGGGCGCCGACCAGGTCGTCCTGGCTGATGAGCGGCTGGACCAGGATGCTCTTCACCGCGAGCGGGGCGATGGCCGGCATCACGTCGGCCATCAGGGGGTCCTCGAGCGCGTCCTCGATGTAGGTGGCTTCCCGGGTCTGGAGCGAGCGGCGGAGCTCTGGATACTTGGAGAGGTCGATGGTGATGGGGCGGTAGTCGTCCCGCTCGCGGGTCGCCATCACCACCGCCTCGGTGGAGTTCGGCGAATCGACGAGGACGACCGAGCAGCGGTCGGTGGGGAGCACCTGGCTCACCTTCTCCACTGCAATCTTGAGGATCTTCTCCAGCTCGAGGGAGGAGGTGGCCGCCTGGGTGATGTCCAGGAGCATCGCCATGCGTTCGGCGATGCGGCGCTCGCGCTCCCCGGCCGTCTCCGGCGGTCGCGCCAGCGCCGACGTGGAGCTCTCCCCATTCATCTGCGCGCCAATTTTCCTAGATTTTCTCGGCACTGACCAGCGCTCCGTCGGGGAGTCTGCACCGACACCGGCCGCGGGTTCGAGCCATCAGCAACGCCGCGCCACCAGGAGGATCTCCCGGTTTCCCGCGGGACCCGGCACCGGGGAGTCGAGTGACCCAATCGCGGTGAGGCCCAGCTGCTCCGTGCAGCGCCGGACCCGAGCCAGCGCCTCCGCTCGCACCGCGTCGTCGCGCACCACACCGCCCTTGCCGACCTGCTCCCGACCCGCCTCGAACTGTGGCTTCACGAGAGCGATCGTCGTCCCGCCGGGTGCGAGGAGCGGAACGGTCGCGGGGAGGACCTGTGTCAGCGAGATGAAGCTGACGTCGAGGACCAGGACCGAGACCGGCTCGGGGAGGTCCGAGGGGCCGAGGTGGCGCGCGTTCACGCCCTCGCGGAGCACGACACGCGGATCGCCCCGGAGCCGGGCGTGGAGCTGGCCGCGACCGACGTCGAGGGCATACACCCTCGCCGCGCCGTTCTGGAGCAGGCAGTCGGTGAACCCGCCGGTGCTGGCGCCGACATCGGCGCAGACCGCGCCCCGGACGTCGATCTGGAAGTGCCGGAGCGCGGCCTCGAGCTTGAGGCCTCCGCGGGAGACGTAGGGCATGGGCTCGCCCTTGAGCCGGACCTCGGCGTCGGAGGGAACCCGCGTCCCCGGCTTGTCGACGCGCTGGTCGTCGACCACCACTTGCCCGGCGAGGACCAGCGCCTGCGCCTTCGCCCGGGTGGGCGCGAGCCCCAGCTCGACGAGGAGGACGTCGAGGCGTTCCTTCCTCGGACGGCCGGTCGGGGGCGGTGGATCCGTCACGGGGCACGTTCTTAGCGCGGGAACCTCGCCGGAGACTCCTAGACCAGACCCCGGACCGCCGCGGCGATTCCCTCGGTGGAGAGCCCGAGCGCGCGCCGCTGGTTCCGGGCGTCGCCATGCGGGACGGGTCGATCGGGAAGCCCGAGCATCCTCACCCGCGGGCAGAGCCCGTGCGCCGCCGCGAGCTCGAGCACCGCGCTCCCGAGCCCGCCGTGCACCGTCCCCTCCTCCACCGTCACCACCCGCCCGGTCCGGCACGCCTCGAGCACCCGCGGCACGTCGAGCGGCGCGAGCGCCCGGACGTCGAGGACCGCAGCCGGGAGGTCGAGCGCCGCCGCCGCCTCCAGCGCGAAGAGCCCCAGCGGGCCGCAGGTCACGATGGCCGCCCGCGCGCCCTCGGGACGACGTAGCCAGCGGCCGCCCGTCACCGGCCCAGGCTCGACGACGACCCCCACCGGCGTCGTGGGCAGCGTGCCGCGGGGGAAGCGAAACGCCGCGGGCCCCGGCCCGGCGAGCGCCGTGTCGAGCACCGGGTCCACGTCCTCGCCAAAGGTCGGCGCGTAGAGCCGCAGGCCCGGAAGCGGACGGAGGAACGTGATGTCGTAGGTGCCCTGGTGCGTGGCGCCGTCCGCGCCGACCAGTCCCGCACGGTCGATGGCGAGCGTCACCGGCAGCCCGGGCAGCACCACGTCGTGGATGAGCTGGTCCAGGGCGCGCTGGAGGAAGGTGCTGTAGATGCAGACCACCGGACGAAGCCCGCGGGCGGCGAGCCCGGCGGCGAGCGTCACCGCGTGCTGCTCGGCGATGCCGGCATCGTGAACGCGGGGACCGAACCGGGCCGCGAGCCCGGTGAGCGACGAGCCCTCGAGCATCGCCGGGGTGATGACCACCACTCGCTCGTCGCGCTCCATCGCCCGGCCGAGCGCGGCCGCGACCGCGTCAGACCAGGTGGGCTGGCCGTGACGGCTCCGGACGAGCTTCCCGTCGCGCATCTCGTACGGGCCCATGGCGTGTCCACGCGTCGCCACGTCGGCCTCGGCCTCGGCCAGCCCGCGCCCCTTCTCGGTCCGCACGTGCAGCAGCACCGGTCGCCGGCTCCTCCTTGCCTCCACCAGCGCCGGGAGCAGCTCGTCGAGACGGTGTCCGTGCACCGGCCCCAGGTAGGTGAAGCCCAGCGCCTCGAAGAACTGCCGGGCGGCGCTGCCGGCGAGCATGCGGGGGACGGCGCCCACGTTGGCCGAGATGGACATCCCGTTGTCGTTCAGAATCACCACCAGCGGCAGCCCGCTCGCCCCGGCGTCGTTCAGCCCCTCGAAGGTGAGCCCGCCGGTGAGCGCGCCGTCGCCGACGATGGCCACCGACCGTCCCGGCGCTCCGGTGCGCGCGCGGGCCAGGGCCATCCCCAGGGCCACGCTCACCGCCGTGCAGGCGTGCCCGGCGGCGAAGGCGTCGAAGGGGCTCTCCCTCGGGTCGAGGAACGGCGCCACCCCACCCTCCTGCCGCAGGGTGTGCATGCTCGGGCCGCGACCGGTGAGCAGCTTGTGGGCGTAGGCCTGGTGCCCGACGTCGAAGACCAGGTCGTCCTCCGGCGCGTGGAAGACCCGGTGCAGCCCCACCACCAGCTCCACCGCGCCGAGCGACGCACCGAGATGGCCGCCCACCCGGCCGCAGATGGAGATGATCTCCTGGCGCAGGTCCGCGCAGAGTCGGGGCAGCTCCTCCTCGGGCAACGCGCGCACGTCCCTGGGCGACAGGACGTGCTCGAGCAGGCTCACGTGCTCCGCTCCACGCTGTAGGCCGCGAGCGCCGCCAGGGGGCCCGGGCCCGACTCGAGCACGCGCACCGCCGCGAGCGCCTCCTCCACCAGCCCCCGCGCCCGCGCGCGCGAGGCCTCCAGCCCGAGCACCGCGGGGAAGGTGTGGCGTCCGGCCGCGGCATCGGCCCCGGTGGGCTTGCCCATCGCCTCGCTCGACCCGGTGACGTCGAGCACGTCGTCGGCGATCTGGAAGGCGAGGCCCACCGATTCGCCGTACCGCTCGGCCGCGGTCACCTGGGCGGGCGTCCCGTCCTCGGCGACGACACCGAGGGTGCACGCGGCCCGGAGCAGCGCTCCGGTCTTCGCCCTGTGCAGCCGGGTCAGGTAGGCCTCCTCGGCCGGACGGTCCTCGGCGATGTCCAGCACCTGGCCGCCGACCATGCCCACCGCGCCGGCGGCATGCGCGAGCCGTGCGGCCAGCTCCGCCCGCCGGGGCTCGGGGCCTCCGGCCAGCAGCGCGAAGGCCTCGGTCAGGAGCGCGTCGCCAGCGAGGATGGCCATCGCCTCGCCGTACACCTTGTGGTTCGTCGGCCGTCCCCGGCGGAGGTCGTCGTCGTCCATCGAGGGCAGGTCGTCGTGGACGAGGCTGTAGGTGTGGACGTACTCGAGCGCGCAGGCCGCATCCTCGGCCGCGGTTCCGGGCGGCCCGCCCCGCACCGCCTCGGCGAAGGCCAGGCAGAGCACCGGACGCAGCCGCTTGCCCCCGGCGAGGAGCGAGTACTCCATCGCCTCCACCAGCCGCCGGGGCGCCGCCTCCAGCCGCCGCAGCCGATCGGCCAGCAGCGCCTCGACCCGGCTCGCCCGCTCCTGGAGCCACGCCTCGAGCTGGAACACGCTCATCGCTGCACCCCCGTGCGTCCCTCGACCAGCTCGCGCATCCGCTCGAGGAGCGCATCGAAGTCGATGGGCTTGGTGAAGTAGCCGTCGGCTCCGGAGGCCATTCCCGCCTCCACGTCGGCGCGGGCCTTGCGCGCCGAGACGAACAGGACCGGAAGCTGGTGGAGCTGCTCGTTCCTGCGCACCGCCCGGCAGAGCTCGAAGCCGTCGATCCACGACATGTTCACGTCGAGGAGCAGGATGTCCGGCCGGTGCACGTGGAGGCTCGAGATGAGCTTCACCCCGTTCGCGGCCTGGGTGACCTGGTAGCCCTCCAGCTCCAGCGCCATGGCGAGCATCTCTCGGGTGTCGCGGTCGTCGTCGACGATGATCGCCGAGCGGCGAGAGGGACCGTCAGAATGGAATGTCGTCATCGTCGGCGGCCGCCGGAGCGACCTTCGACGGCGCGCCCCGGGTGGGCTCGAGAGGGACGGTCCGGTCCCCGCCCTTGTGCTCCAGCAATTCCTGCACGCGGCGCTCCGCCTGCTGCAAGAGCGCCTCGCCCCGCTTCACCAGCTGGATGCCTTTCTCGAACTCCTCGAGCGAGTCCTCGAGGCTCAGCTGGCCACCCTCGAGCTTCTTGACCACCTGCTCGAGACGGTCGACGACCTCGCTGTAGCGTTCGCTCGGCTGCTCGTCTCGGGTGGCCACGGGACCTCTGCGTCTACCCCCGGCGCGTGCGAGGCGCAACCCACCGCCCGGGGGGTGGCGGCCGCCGTGGCGCTCAGTCTCCGCCGCCGGGCTTCACGCCGGTGACCGTGGCCTCCGCCTCGTCGCAAGCGGAGAGCGAGTCACAGCCCTGGGGCGCCCAGCGCAGGCGGATCGCGTTCCCCGGCTGCAGCTCGGCGGCCCGGCGTACCAGGTGCCCGTCGTCCGCGCGGTAGACCACCGCGTAGCCGCGGGACATGACGCGGAGCGGGCTCAGGTTGTCCAGCCGGCCGGCCTGGGTCTGGACCGCAGTCCTGGCCCTCGCCAGGCGGGCGTGGATGGTGCGCTCGAGTCGGGCCCGCGCATCGGCGAGCGGTGAACGTGCCTCGCCCAGACGGGCACGCTGCGTCTCGGCCAGCCGCCAGCGGAGGCGGTCGAGCCGGGCGCGCCGCTCGCCGAGCAGCGCCTCGGGCCGGAAGCGCTCCAGCCGGGCCCGGAGGCCCATCAACTGCCCCCGCTCGCCCCGGAGCCGCTCGGTCCACAGCCGCCCCAGCGCCCGCTCCTGCTCGATGAGGACGTGCCGCCGCCGGGTCACCTCCTGCCGCGGGTCGCGGAGCCGGCGCTCGTGCTGGCGGAGGCTCTCCCGGGCCCGGGCGACCGCACCGTGCACCGCCTGGCGGAGCCGGGTGCGCGCCGTCCGCAGATCGTCGAGGAGAGCCTCCAGCTCGGGCGCGAGCAGCTCGGCGGCGGCGCTGGGCGTGGGGGCGCGGGCGTCGGCGACGAAGTCGGCGATGGTGAAGTCCACCTCGTGGCCCACGGCCGAGACGACGGGCACCGGGCTCGCCGCGATGGCCCGCGCCACCGGCTCCTCGTTGAAGGTCCAGAGGTCCTCGGCGCTGCCTCCACCGCGGGTGACGACGATGACGTCGACGTCGGTCCGCGCCAGTCGCTGCAGGGCCCGGACGACATCGTCCGCCGCACCCGGCCCCTGGACCCGTGCGTGGCAGAGGAGGACCGAGAGGCGCGGGTTCCGCCGGTGCAGCACGCGGAGGAAGTCGTGCAGGGCCGCCCCGGACCGGCTGGTGACCACGCCGATGCGCCGGGGCAGGAACGGCAGCGGACGGGGCGGCCGTTGCCGGTTCTCGCCCATCAGGCCCTCCGCGGTCAGCCGGTCCCGGAGCTGGGCGAAGGCGATGGCGAGCGCGCCCGCACCCGACGGCTCGATGCGCTGGACGATGAGGTTGTACTGGCCGGCCTTCTCGTAGACGTCGAGGTTCCCCTCGGCGATGACCTCCATCCCCTCCTCGAGGCGGAAGCGGAGGCGCTGGACGACGCTGGCCCAGATCTTCACGTCGATGGAGGCGCCGGCGTCCTTCAGCTTGAAGAAGAGATGGCCGCTCGCGTGGAGCCCGCGAAAGTTGCTCACCTCGCCGCGGACCATCACCCGGCGGAAGCCCTCGGCCAGGACTCCCTTCACCGCCTGGGTGAGCTGGGTGACGGAGAGGACGACGCGCTCGGGCGGGCGGACCACCGGCGTCGCGGTCGGCGTCTCGATGCGCACCACCTCGGTGGTGGAGGTCCAGCGGACGGAGGCACGCTCCCGCCGTGGGCCGGGGGGAGCCAGGTCCACCCGCACCGTCTCCCGGCTGACGGCGAGCTCGGCCGTGGACGGCTCGTCGAGCGCCTCGACCTCGGGCCGAGCACGCGGTGCTCTTGCCTCGGCGGTCGCGGGCGAGGTCTCGAGCCAGGGCGGTGGCTCGAGCTCCGGAGGCGGCTCGGGGGGAGCCTCCCGGGCGAGCGACGGAGTCGCCGGCGCCCGTTCGGTCCGTGGCTCGACCGGACCGAAGAGGTCACCCTGCCGCGTCGAGGGCGGGGATGGGGCGAGGCTCTTGACCTTCTTCAGCGGCACGGTCGTCGGGCTCCAGGGACGAGGGAGTATGCCGTGGGACTGACGCTAGCGCTGGGGCTGGTCGGGCAGCTGGAGGGAGAAGCCCCGGGCGAGCTCCGAGGCCCGCTTGGCCTCCGGTGTCCCCGGGAACTCCCGGGCGACCTGGGAGCAGCTCTGGACGGCATCCGGCCCGCGCTGGAGCGAGGCGTGGAGCTCGCACCGCTCGAGGAGCAGCGCCTTCCGATCGTCGCCCTGGGCGGTCTCCAGCTTGCGGCCGATCTCCGCGAGGCGGGCCTCCTGCGCGGGGGTGCCCATCCCGACCCGCGCCGACTGCATCTGCACCGAGCGGGAGGCGGGCGCGGCGGAGGTCGGGGAGCCGACCTTCGCGGCCGCGGCAGCGGGCGCCGACTTCGCGAGCTGCTGCGAGGCCGGGGCCTGGGCGACGTCGCTCGCGGCCTGCTCGGCGCTGGCCACGGTCCCATCCGCAGGGACCGCCAGCTTGGCCGCCTCCCGAGCCCGGGAGTCGTCGGCCCCCTTCGGCGCGGGCGGCGGGACGGTGGCGACCGACCCGGACCGGGAGGCCTTCTGCTCGAGGCTGTCGGCGTGCGGCTGGAAGGCTCCCACGCTCTTCTTCTCCGCCATCGCCCCTCCCGCCACGCCGAGCGTTCCTGTCCCCACGCCCGATGCCCCGGCGGACCCCGACCGATCCAGATCCTTCATGGCGTTCGTTCGGGCCGCGACCTCGGCCCGGGCGTCGCCCTTCCCGACATCCCTTCGCTTCGCCTCCGCATCGGCGAGCGCGTTCTGGGCACGGAGCCCCGGGGCGAGCAGCTCCTCGAGCTTCCGTCGTTCCTTTGCCGGCTCGGATGGACCGGAAGACGAGGCCACGGTCGGCTGCTTGGGCCCCTCCGGCGACTCCTCGTCCCTCGCCCTGTCGCCCTGGGCGGGCGCACGCGGCGTCTCGAGCCTGGCGACGGCATCCGGCTCCTTCGCCGCGGGCGCGCGGGCGAGGCGGTCCTCCTGCTCGTGCGGCACCGGAACCAGGAGCCAGCCGATGGCCAGCGCGACGGCCGCCGAGAGGATGCCGAGGATGCGCAGCCCCCCGCGGCGGGAGCGGGCGCGCGCGGCGGCCTGCTCTCCGTAGGCCAGGAGCGACTCGAGCCCGCGCTCGGGGGCGGGCTCGGTGGGTACGGACCGGAAGGCGCTCCGCACCTCCGCGATGCCCTGGAGCACCTCGCGGCATCGCGCACAGCCGTCGACGTGCTGCCGGAGCGCGCGGGCCTCGGAGGCCGGAATCTCGCCGTAGGCCAGCTCGAGCAGCCGGTCGTCCTCGGGATGGGCAGGGACTTGGGGCCTCATGCCACCCGACCTCCCGCGGGCGCGTCGATGCCCGCCGCGGTCAGCCGCGACCTGAGGGCCTCCAGCGCGTAGCGCATCCGACTCTTCACGGTGGGCTCGGGGGCGCCGGTCATCCGGGCGATCTCGTGGAAGGGGATCCCCGCCATCTCGCGGAGGAGGAACACCTCGCGCTGGGCGTCGGGCAGCGCGGCGATGGCGGACTCGAGCACCGGCCGGAGCTCGGCCGCGGCGGCGGCGCGCTCCGGGTCCACTCCCCCGATGGCGGCCGGCTCGGCCTCCAGCGGCTCGGCGGCGCGCGCTCGCTCTCGTCGTGCTCCATCCACACAGGCATTCCTCGCAATGGTGTACAGCCAGGTCGTGAACCGCGCACGGGGGCTCCAGTCGCTGGACGCCCGGACGACCTTCAGCCAGGTTTCCTGGAGGATGTCCTCCGCCCGGGCCCGGTCCTGCGTCCACCGGAGGACGAAGGCGAACACCGCTGCCCGGTGCCGACGCACCAGCTCCGGGAAAGCCCGGGCGTCGCCCCGCTGGAACCTCCGCATCAGGGCCTCGTCGGGGGTCGTCTCTTCGGGCGTATCGATGCGGCCTCCGCCGGTGCTCCGCTCATGCCCGCTGGAACGCGAGCCACCGGTCGATGGATCTACGGGAAGTTCCGAGTCTGTCAGCCCGCCCGGTGGCCTGTCATGGGAGAGAGCCGATCTGCTCCACGGGCACACCCGGCGGTGCCTGGGGAACGAAGAGCGCGGCGTCGGGCTCCTCGCCGAGTCTGGGATCCGTGTACTGGAGAGCCACGGAGCCCTGTCCGATGAAGCCGATCGAGCGGGGGAACGGCGCCCCGCGCACGTCCTCGAACCCCTCGAAGGTCAGGGTGTAGCCGTCGGGGCCGTCGACGCGGCTCCTCACCACCCGCTTCCGGGTGGGGTCCACCCAGAGCTCCTGCGAGCGGCCGGCGGCGTGGAGCGTGACGCGGAAGAGGTTCTCCTCGGCGTCGACGGCGAGCGTCGGCGCGGGATCGACGAGCCGCGGCGCGCGGCCGAGCAGCATCGACACCAGCTGATCGGGCGTGAGCGTGACTGGCAGCACGCGGGAGACGTTCTCGGCGGTCGCGGAGCCCCGCTGCCAGACGCCGGTGTCCGAGACGAACATCACGAACCGCTGGCCGTCGGACACGAGGATCCCGCTCGGCTTGCCGAAGAAGTCCAGGACCTCCAGATGGACCGAGGCGGGGGAGGCGGCGGCGACGAACAGCTGGACGTTGCCCTTCTTGCCGCGGGCGTCTAGATGGGCCTTGGCCTGGCTCTGCAGCCTGGACACCCGGGCGTCGACCGCGTCCACCTCGGCGAGCAACGCCGTGGCGTCCGGGGCAGGGACGCGGCGCACGTCCACCCGCGGGGGGCAGCCAGCGAGCAGGAGTAGGAACAACGGCCAGCGACGCCTGTTCATGGGCAGCGAAAAGCACGTAACCTCGGTAAAGCTCAAGGAGTTGAGGGCGGAATGACCTTCGAAGAGTTGTCCCACTACCTGCGCCTGGGCGGCGTCACCCTGGCGGTCATCCTGGCGGCCTCGGTGCTGGCCATCGGCGTGGCGGTGGAACGGTGGATCGCGCTGTGGAACATGGCCGCCGACTCGCGGGCCCTGACCGACGCCGTGAGCCGGCACTTGCTCCGCGGTGACATCTCCGCGGCCCGGGGGACGGTCGAGCGCTCGGACGCGCTCCTGGCGGACGTCTACCGGGTGGGGTTCGAGCGGCTCGAGCGAAGCCGGACGGTCACTCCGGGAGTGGAGGCAGCGGTGGAGCGCGAGCGGGCGCAGCTGGGGCTCCGGATGAAGAAGAACCTCTGGATCCTCGGCACCATCGGCGCGACCACGCCCTTCGTGGGCCTCTTCGGCACCGTGGCCGGCATCATGCGGAGCTTCCGCGAGCTGGGCCTCGACGTGGAGGCCGGCGGCACGGGCGGCACGGCGGCGGTGATGACCGGCATCTCCGAGGCGCTGGTGGCGACCGCGGCGGGCATCCTGGTGGCGGTCGAGGCGGTGGTGCTCTTCAACTACTTCCAGTCGCGCATCGCCCGGCTGAACGTTGAGATGCGGCTGCAGATCGAGGAGTTCATGGAGATGCTGCGCGAGCGGCCCACGGGTCCCGCGCACCCCGAGCCGGCGCAGGCGTCGATGTCCCCCACCCCGCTGCCCGCCGTCACCACGGCCGGGGCGAGCTAGGACGGCCGGCGGATGGCGATCGGACGGGTTCCGGGCACGTCGGAGGAGGAGTCCGAGGAGTCGGTCTTCTCCGAGATCAACATCACGCCGCTCACCGACATCTTTCTGGTGCTGCTGATCATCTTCATGGTGACCAGCTCCGTCATCGTGAACCAGGGCGCCGGGGCGGCGAAGGCGGGGCTGAAGGTGAATCTCCCCAAGGGGAGCGCGGCGGACGTGATGCCAGCCTCGACCGACCTCTCGGTGGCCGTGCTCCAGGACGGCCGGGTGGTGCTCTCGGGCAACGTCGTGACGACGGACGAGCTGAGGAAGGCGCTCGACGACGCTCGACAGAAGAACCCCAACACGCTGGTGGTCATCCAGGCCGACGAGGGCGTGCCCCACGGCCGCGTGGTCGAGGTGATGGAGCTGGCGAAGGGCGCGGGGCTGGCCCAGCTCGCCATCGGCGTCCGCGAGGCGCCGGGGGGGACGAAGTAGCGCGTTCTGGGTCCCCTCGGATCCGGCCCCGGATCAGGTCGTCCCGAGGGCGGCGTCCGGAATCTCGAGCGCGGACGCATCCTCGGTCGCCAGCGAGCGCGCCGAGGCCTCCACCTGGGGCAGCACGTTCCGGGCGAACCACAGCGCCGACTGCACCTTCCCCGTGTAGAAGGCCTTCTCCGACTCGGACCGCCCGCCGGCGGCCAGCGCCTTCTGCGCGACCGCCGCCGCGTCGAGCAGCAGCCAGGCCACCGCCACCTGCGACATCATCGTCAGGAAGCGGTTCGCCGACAGGCCGATGAGCCCGAGCCCGTTGGACTGGCTCCAGCCGAGCAGCGTCATCGCGCTCGACATCAGGGCCTCCTGCCCGGCAGCGAGCAGCTCCACGGCCTTGCCGAGCGTCGCCTCTCCCTTGTGGGTCTCCACGAAGGCCGCCACGTCCTGGAGGAAGGCCTGGAAGTTCGCGCCGGCCGCCTGACCCATCTTCCGGCCCACCAGGTCCATCGCCTGGATGTGATTGGTGCCCTCGTAGATGCTGTAGATCTTCGCGTCGCGCGCGTACTGCTCCACCGGGTGGTCCTTCAGGTACCCGGCGCCGCCGTAGACCTGGATCGCCACCGCCGCGAGCCGGAACGCCTCGTCGGAGGCGAACGACTTCACCAGCGGGGTCAGGAGGTCCACCTGCCCCCTGTGGTAGCCGGCCTTCTCGTCGTCCTTCCCGGCCAGGGCCCTCGCCTGGTCGCCGTGCCAGGCGAGCTTCACGATGAGCGCGCGGATCCCCTCGGTGTGCGACTTGAGGTCCATCAGCATCCGGCGGACGTCGGGGTGCTCGAGGATCGCCACCCGCGGCACGGTCGGATCCTTCCAGTGCGAGTAATGCGGGCCCTGCTTCCGCTCCCGCGCGTAGTCCACCGCGTTCTGGTAGGCCGCCGCGGCGGTCGCGAGCCCCTGGATGCCGACGGCGATGCGCGCGCCGTTCATCATCCGGAACATCTGGGACATGCCCAGGTTCTCGGCGGTACCGACCAGCTCGCCCTCGCAGCGGTCGTTCTCCCCGAAGTTCAGGACCGCGGTGGCCGAGCCGTTGATGCCCATCTTGTGCTCGATGGAGCCGACCGCGACGTCGTTGCCCTCGCCGACCTTCCCGTCCGGGCCGATCCGCTTCTTGGGCACGATGAAGAGCGACAGCCCCTTGGTCCCCGGAGGCGCGCCCTCGACCCGCGCGAGCACGAGGTGGACGATGTTCTCGGCGAGGTCGTGGTCACCGCCGGAGATGAAGACCTTCGTCCCCCGGATGGCGTACTTGCCGTTCTTCAGCTTCCGGGCGCTGGTCTTCGCCGCTCCGACGTCGGTGCCGGCATGGGGCTCGGTGAGGCACATCGTCCCGCCCCAGGTGCCGTTCACCATCTGCTCGGCGTAGCGCTTCGCCTGCTCGGGAGTGCCGCACTCGATGATGGTCTCGGCGGCCCCGAAGGCCAGGCCGGGGTACATGTTGAACGCCGGGTTGGCGCCGGAGAGCAGCTCCTCCACCAGGGCGGTCAGCGCCTTCGGGGCGTCCTGCCCGCCGTGCTCGGTCGAGACGCCCAGGGTCTTGAAGCCGCTCTCGTAGAGCTGCTTCCAGGCCTCGCGGAAGCCCTTCGGCGTCCGCACCTGGCCGTTCTCGATGCGGCAGCCCTCGCGGTCACCGGCGGCGTTGAGGGGACCGAGCACCTCGCGGGCGAAGCGGTAGGTGGCATCGAGGATGGCCTTCGCCTCGTCCTCGCCCCAGGCCTCGTAGGGCGGCTTGCCCAGCAGCTCCCCGAGCCGGAACTGCTCGAGCAGCACGAAGGACAGCTCCCGGAGGTCCGCCTTGTACCAGTTCAGTCCAGCCGCCATCGGTCGACTCCAGAATCAACGGGACGTTGCGGAAGCATGTGTCCGGCTGATTCCCGAGTCAATCCGAAATGACGCCCCGCGTCGCCAGGGCCTGCAAGGGGGTGTCAGCGCGACTTCTTGCCCGACCTCTTCCGGGCAGGCGCCCGGAGAAGTGCGTGGGATTTCGGGGAGGTGGCCTTCTTGACCCCCGACACCGGGGCCGACACCGGCTCCTTGCGCGCGGGCGCCGGGGGGGCCGGGGGGAGGATGCTCTCCTTCGGCGCGGGGACCACCAGCGGCGGCTGCCCGGAGCGCTGGCGGTTCTCGTCCTCCAGCGAGTGGAAGAGCTGGATCTGTGCGCCACCGCGGAGCACCAGCTCACCCTTCTGGTTCTCGGCCCAGAGGTCCAGCTCGGCGTAGTACCGGCCCTCGTCACCCCAGCGCTCGGTCACGCGGCCCTTGCACACCACGGTGTCGCCCGGCCAGACGATCTTCGAGAACTTCACCGAGTAGCGCCGCAGCTGCGCCCCGCGGGCCCAGTCCGAGACCAGCTGCCCGAGGAAGCCCATGATCAGCATCCCCGGGGCGTAGACGCTCGGCATGCCCAGGCTCTTCGCGTAGGTCTCGTCGACGTGCACCGGGTTGAAGTCGCCGGAGGCGCCGGCGTAGCGCGCCAGCTGCACCCGGTCGACCGGCGTCTTGGTGAGGGCGGGGAGCTCCTCGCCCACGCGGACCGCTTCGAAGTAGAGCTTTCGAGAGGCCATGGACGGGTCAGCTTTCCTTGCTGGCACGCACCACCAGGGTGCGCCGAGCCTTGAAGACGAGGTTGCCTTCCTCGTCGCGTCCCTCGTCCTCGATGACCGCGACGTCCATCTTTCCTGCCGGGCCGGTTCGCTCCAGCACCTCCGCCACCCGGGTGGAGACGTAGATGCGATCACCGGCGAAGATCGGCCGGTCGTACTCGAACGCCTGCTCGGCGTGGAGGAGCGACTTGATCCCCACCCCGAGGAGCTCGCGCAGATCGGCGGCGGAGTGGAAGCTGGCCGGGAAGGTGGGCGGCGCGACGATGGTGGGGTAGCCGGCGGCCCGGGCGTACTCCTCGTCGTAGTACATGGGGTTGAAGTCGCCGAGCGCCTCCGCGAACCGGCGGATCGCCCCCTTCTCCACCTCGTTCAGGGTGGGCGGTGAGGAGCGTCCGATGGCGTTCTTGTCCAGCATGGTCAGTCCTTTTCCGGATCAGCGTCCGGCGGGAAGGTCGAGCACGGTGAGCAGGCCCGACTCCGCGGAGGCGACGCGTGGGGCGGCGTGTACCACGAGCTGGGCGGTGGCGGAGTCCCCCGGGACGCCGCCCGGGATGTCCACCGCCAGCCGTCTGTCCGATTCGATGACGATGTGGTCCCCCGGGGGGTCCGCGCCGAGGGCCAGCATCAGCTCCAGCCGCACCCTCTCCTGCCCGTCCTCCAGGCCGACGACGGTCTGGCTGACCCCCGCCACCCGGCCCCGGGGCACGACGAAGGCCCCCCCGGTGATGTCCTCCTCGGCGATGACCGGGGCCACCTCCTCGTCGTACTCCTCGACGTCGAGCCCGAGGCCCAGGGCACAGAGCGCCGCAGACTCGAGGAGGCCCACGTGGCCCACCGCTCCCTCGGCGGCGAGCACGTCGAACTCGTCCTCGGTGAGGCCGGCGCCGATCTTCCGCTGCAGCGCCTCCCGCCGCCCCCGGGCGTCCACCACCCTCCGGGCGAGCACGTGCCGCACGGGCCCGAGCGTCTGACCGAGGGTGGCGGTCAGCCGGTCGAGGACGAAGCCCGGATTGACGCCGGTGCCGAGGACCGAGACCCCCGCCCGCTGCGCCGCCCGCTCCAGCCGGTCGGTGAGCTCGGGGTGGCGGACCCAGGGGAACGCCAGCTCCTCGCAGGTGGACACCACGGCGTGCCCCTCCTTCACCGCGGCGAGGAGCTGCTCGGCGACCGCCGGCAGCGAGGACCCGGTCGCGTGCAGGACCACCGGCCGGTGGCCACGGGCGGGCCCACGCCGGAGCACGGGCTGGACCTCCAGCGGGGACGGCACCCCGAGCGCATCCAGTCGCTTGCCCACGAGGGCGGGATGAGTGTCCACGGCGCCGACCAGCGTCACCTCCTCGGACTGGAGGGCCGCACGCGCGATCTCCCGCCCGATCGCCCCGAGCCCCATCACCACCACGGGCACCGGACCCGAGTTCGCCCTGGCCATGAAGACCGAATCTCCCGCCGTTTCGAGGGGTTGTGGTTTTACGTCCGGTGCGTCGGGCCGGGCAACGAAAAGTGAGGCAATTCAGGGAGTGAAGAGAACCCAGTCCACCAGCGGGTCCCCTTCCACCATCCCGTCGAGGGACTCGATGCCGGAGACGACCGTTCCGATGATGGTGTAACGGCCATCGAGGTGGGGCTGGGCCGAGAGGGCGACGAAGAACTGGCTGCCCCCGGTGTCCTTGCCCGCCAGCGCCATGCCCACCGTCCCCCGCAGGTACGTGCGAGGCGAGACCTCGCAGGGGAGCGTGAATCCCGGTCCACCCTCCCCGTCGCCCCGGGGGTCGCCGCCCTGGACGACGAAGTCGGGGACGACGCGGTGGAAGGTGAGCCCGCGGAAGAAGCCCTCCTTCGCCAGGCGGGAGAGCTGGGCCACGGTGGCGGGGGCGGCATCGGAATCGGGGGCGATGACCACCGGGCCGTGCGCGGTCTGCAGCCGCCAGCGCGTACCGGGAGGGAGCGGCGCGGCCGCCGGGGCTTCCCGTCGCGCCGGAACGTCCGGTGCCCGGACCGGGGTCCCCTCGAGGGCAGTGAGGGCGCGGGCGCCCTCGTGCCGGACGTGGGCGTGTGGCGAGGCGAGCCACTCCTTGAGGACCGCCGCCGAGCCCTCGGGTCGGAGCTTCACCAGCGCGTCGGCGTAGGTCGTCACCACGTCCACCGTGGCGGTGCGCGCTCCGGCGAGGATGGCCGGCGCCGAGGCCTTGTCCCCCAGGGTGGCGAGGGTGTCGACCGCCGACGCGCGGACGATGGGGTCCGGGTCCTCGAGGAGCGGCCGGACGGCGGCGGTGAGTTCGGGCGCCTTCGCCGGCGGGACGACGCTCAGCGCCGCGGAGCGGACGGACGCCGAGGTATTCTTCAGATAGGGAAGGAGCGCCTTCCCCACGCGCGCCTCGGCGACCCGCGGGCTGGCCGCGACCGCCTCGAGCCCGAGCCGGAGCCGCCGTGCCTCGGGGATCCGGTCCTGCCCGCAGCGGAGCACCTCGTCCAGCCATCCCCGCTGCCGGTCCTCGGCCGCGGCCATCCGGCAGTCGAGCCAGGCGACCGCGGCCCGGATCGGCTCGGAGGCGGTCTCGGACGCCGAGCGCATCGTGGCCCGGAGCCGCACCAGGAGCCGCCGCGTCGACTCGGGAACCGGCGACTGCGCCAGCGCCAGGAGCGGCGGGACCCCCTGCCCGAGGTTCGCCTCCCCGAGGCCCGCCGCCCGCGCGTCGAGCTCGGCCAGGGCGTCGGCGGCCGGGCACGGACCGGGAGTGCAGCGGGTGGCGAGCGTGACCAGGCTCCGCACCGCCTCGGCCGCCACCCGGCCGTCCGGGTCACGGAGGAGCGCGCGCAGCGCCGGCGCGTCCTCGGCCTGCACGACGTCACCCAGCCCCTTGGCGGCCATGGCCCGGACGTCGGCGTCGTCGTCGCGGAGGGCGGCGAGGAGCACCGGCCGGCTGGCGGGCGTCTTCAGCTGCGCGAGCGCGTACACCCCCGACCAGCGGGGCACCGGGAGCAGCCCCTTCGCCAGGCGCTCCAGCCCCGGCCGTGCCGAGTCGGGGACCGGCGCCTTCGCCCGCGCGGCGACCCCGAGCGCGATGGCGGCACGGGGGGCGACGTCGGTCCGCGGATCGTTCTCGTCGACCGGGTGGCCGGTGGGAACGGCCAGCAGCACCACGAGGCGAGCGAGCGCCGCGGGGGTCCGCACCCGGCCGAGCGCGTCGATCTCCGCCAGCCGGGCCGCGGCGTCGTTCTCCTTCGCCTCGGCGTCGAGCACCGCATGGGCGAGGAGCTCGCGCGTCTCGTCCGGGACCGGCTCCCAGGCGAGGGCCAGCTCGCCGGCGGCGAAGGCCGCGCTCGAGCGCACCGAGGGCTCGGCGTCCTGGAGCGCCCCGGCGACGGTGGGCGCGGTGCCGAGGCTCTGGATGCGTCCGAGGGCGAGCAGCGCACGGGCGCGCACGGAGGGGTCGGCATGCAGGCGGGCGCGCGAGATGAGCACGTCTCCCCGAGTGTCGCGGGCGAGCTCCAGCTCGGCGATCCGCGAGCGCTCCAGGGCGCCGAAGTCGGTGGACGGCTGCTTCGCCGGTGCCGTGGCGCAGCCGAACGCGAGACAGCCGAGCACCCCCCAGGAGCGGACCCGCATGGGACAGACGTTTGCACGTGGCCCGGCCGGGCGTCAGCTCCCATTCGCGAACGGACGCCCACGCCCGGACACCGCGCGCGTGCCCGGGCGAGCCGGCGCTCCAGCGCTCCTGGTGGCTCCCGCGCGGTACACTGCGCGGCGGTCCATTCGACGAGGGGTGCAGTTGGCGGCGCCGGTCCGGGAGAAGGCGGCGGGGGAGACTCCGCTCACGCGGTTCCATCAGCGGCTGCTGGCGGAGGAGCTGGCGCTCCGGGGGAGACGCGCCACCGAGCGGCTCGCCCCGGCGCTGTCCGAGGCGCGGGTGGACCTCAATCCCCACCAGGTGGAGGCCGCGGCCTTCGCGCTGGAGTCGCTCCCCCGCGGCGGATGCATGCTCGCCGACGAGGTGGGGCTCGGGAAGACCATCGAGGCCGGAATCGTGCTCGCCCAGAGCCTGGCCGAGGGGAAGGGGCGGATCCTCGTCCTCACCCCGGCGACGATCCGAGCCCAGTGGCAGGCCGAGTTGCGGGACAAGTTCGACCTCGCCTCGGTCGTCGTCGATGGCCGCGCCGGACGCGCGGGGACCAACCCCTTCGACCAGGCAGCGCCGGTCATCGCCAGCCACCCGTTCGCCGCGGGACGCGCCGAGTGGGTACGTCAGATCCCCTGGGACGTGGTGGTGATCGACGAGGCGCACCGGCTGCGCAACGCCCACCGCGCCGGGAACAAGATCGCCCGCGCGCTCCGGGACGCGCTGCGGGACCGGACCAAGCTCCTCCTCACCGCCACCCCGCTCCAGAACGATCTGATGGAGCTGTTCGGGCTCCTCTCCTTCCTCGACGAGCGCATCCTCGGGCCCGAGCACGCCTTCAAGACCCGCTACCCGGTGGACCCCGACGCGGGCGGCATTCCCGACGGTCCGGCCCAGGAGCTCCGTGCCCGCCTGGCCCCGGTGGTGCACCGGACGCTCCGGCGACAGGTCAGGGAGTACGTCCGCTTCACCAACCGCCGGAGCATGGTGGAGGACTTCGCACCTTCCGTCGAGGAGCAATCGCTCTACGACGACGTCTCCGAGTACCTCCGGCGCACCGAGGCCGCCGCCATCGAGCCCGGCAAGCGGACGCTGCTCACGCTCGTCTACCGAAAGCTTCTCGCCTCCTCGACCTACGCCATCGCCCCCACGCTGAGCCGGCTCGCGGAGAGCCTGCGGGCGCGCATCGAGGCCTCGCGGCGCGGAGCGGGGGAGGCCGGGCTCTTCGAGCCGGACGAGACGGGCGAGTTCGCCGAGGAGTCCGAGGCCTGGGCCGACGAGCCCGGACGCCCCGGCGCCCCCTCGCTGGCCGCGCTGGAGGCCGAGGCCGTGGAGCTCGAGCGCTACGCCGCGCGAGCCGGGTCCATCCGGGTCAACGCCAAGGGCGAGGCGCTCCGGCGCGCGCTGGATCGGCTCTTCACCGTGGCCCGCGCCCACCAGTGGCCAGAGAAGGCGGTGGTCTTCACCGAGTCGCGCAGGACGCAGGCCTACCTCGCCGAGCTTCTCGCGGCCCACGGCTGGGCGGGACGCATCTCGCTCCTGTCCGGGGAGGCGGGCACGCCGGAGGAGCGGAGGGCCCTGGTGGACGAGTTCCGCGAGCGGACTCAGATCCTTCTCTCCACCGAGGCGGGCGCGGAGGGCCTCAACCTCCAGTTCTGCAACCTGGTCGTCAACTACGACCTGCCCTGGAACCCCCAGCGGATCGAGCAGCGCATCGGACGCTGCCACCGCTATGGCCAGCAGCGGGACGTCCTGGTCCTCAACTTCCTCAACCGACAGAACGCCGCCGATGCCCGCCTCTACGAGCTGCTGGAGCGGAAGCTGCACCTGTTCGACGGGGTGTTCGGCGCCTCGGACGAGATCCTCGGCGCGCTGGAGACCGGGATCGATTTCGAGCGCCGCGTGCTCGACATCTACCAGTCCTGCCGCTCGACCGAGGAGATCGCCCGGGCCTTCGACGCGCTCCGGGAGGACCTCGAGCAACGCATCGACGCCCGGATGACCCAGGCGCGCTCGCTGCTCCTCGAGCGGTTCGACGGCGAGGTGCGGCGCCGCCTCCGCGTGGCCGGAGAGGAGGCCGAGGCGGCGGTGAGCCGGCACCGTCGCAACGCGCGCACCTTCGCCACCCAGGTCCTGGGACGGGAGGCCCGCGGACGGCAGGTGGGCGAGGCCGCGGACGCGGTGCGCTCCCGTCCCGCCGACGGCGTGCACTGGCTCCAACTCGATGCCTCGGCGCTCCCCGCGCGGCTGGCGCGGCTGGCGGGAGGCGAGGGCTGGTGGTTCGTCTACCGGTTCGAGTCGAGCGGCCTGCTTCCCGAGGAGCGGCTCCTGCATCTGGTCCTCCTGCGGGACCGTGACGGCTTCCGGGCCCTTCCCCCCGAGGACGGGGCGCTGCTCGCGGGCCTGCCCGCGCGGGAGGGACAGCTCCGTCCCCCGGCGCCCATCTCCGTCGCTCCCTCCCAGGAGCGAGCGCTGGCCGCCGCGCGCGAGGCGCTGCTCCGGGAGGTCGAGCGGCGCGGCCAGCTCGAGCTGGACCGGCTCCGCGAGCAGGCCGATGGCTACGCCGAGGACTGTCTGCTCGAGGCGCGGGAGGCGCTGGCACGGGCCCGCGCCGCCTGGGAGGAGGCCCGGGGGAAGCTCGCGGGAGTCGAGGACGGGGCCGAGCGCGCGCGCGCCCGGGTGGCCATCGAGCGGGCGGAGCGCGAGCACCGCCGGCGACTGGCCGCGCTGCGCACCGAGGAGGAGAGCCGCTACGCCGCCAAGGACCGCTCGCTCGCCGAGCTCACGGCGCGGGCCCGGGTGGCGGACCGAAGGGCGCTGGTGGGCACCGCGTACTTCTGGCTGAGCTAGACGGCCAGCCGGAGCGCGCCGGGGAGGATCTCGAAGCTCGCCGGCAGGCGGCCGGGCTGCTCGCCGTCGACGTCGAGGAGCACCTCCTCGTCGCTCGCGGCCTCGAGGCTCCGGCACCGCAGGGTCCGGGTCCCTGCCCAGCGGACGTGGCGCCCGTCGTAGACCGAGGCCGACTTCAGGGCGAAGTCGCTGAGGTGGTAGCCGCTCCAGATGGTGACGTCGAACCACCCGTCCGACGGGTCCGCCTCGGGCGCCACCTTCATGCCGCCGCCGAAGTACCGCCCGTTGGCGATGGCCAGGGTGGTGATGGCCAGCGTCTCCTCGGCACCGCCGTCGACCCGGATGCGGACGGTCTGGTCTCGCCAGCCGGCGAGGGTGCGCACGCTGGCGAGGAAGAAGCTCACCTTGCCGCCCAGGAGCTTGCTCCCCGAGTTGACTGCCTGGTCCACGCGGCCGCTGACGCCGAAGCTCGCGACGTTGACGAAGTAGCGCTCCCCGGGGCTGCCGTCGGGCTTCGTGAAGTGGACCCGTCCCACGTCCAGCGGCCGGACGTCGGCCCCCAGGCGGGAGCAACACTCGCGGAGCGAGCCGTCGAGACCGAAGGTCCTGCGGAAGTCGCCACCGGTCCCGCGGGGGACGAGCGCCAGGCAGGCGTCCGGGGGAGCGCTGCCCCCGGTCTGGAAGAAGCCGTTCACCACCTCGTTGAGGGTCCCGTCACCGCCCACGGCGACGATGCGGCGGAACCCCTTGCGGAGCGCCTCGGCAGTCAGTGCGACCGCATGCATCGGCCGCTCGGTGAAGGCGTGCTCCGCCTCTCCCCCCACGGCGCGGAGCACCTCGGCACGGATCTCGGGCCAGCGACGTCCGGTCGCCCCACCCGCGCTCTGGGGATTGACCACGAGGAAGGTGCGCATCGGCTCGGGTCGGGGACTGTGGCACGCCGGCGGAAAGGCCTCGCGGGAAAGTGGGCTTGACGCCGCGCGGCACCCGATCGGGTCGGCGTCTTCCTTCAAGGCCCAGCCCACCGCGTTAGCATGCGGCTGCCCTTGGACTCCGGGAACGACGAGCGCTGGGTGCTGCTGGCCGAGGACGACGGTGCCCTCCGGTTCCTCCTCGCCTCGGTGCTGCGGAAGGACGGGCACCGGGTGCTGGAGGTGCCGGACGGCGAGCAGCTGGTGGTCGCGCACGCCGCGCTCCCTCCCGGCCGGAGTGGGCGGACCGTGGTTCTCAGCGACATGTCGATGCCGTTCCGCAGCGGGCTCGAGGCGGTAGAGGAGATCCAGCGCCGGGAGCCCGGGCTGGGCATCATCCTCATGGGCGCCTTCCTCGAGCCGGCCGACGCACCCCGGGCCGCGGCGCTGGGGGCGGCGTTCCTCACCAAGCCCTTCGAGCTGGCCAAGATGCGAACCCTGGTGCGCCGGCTGGTGGCCACTCCCGCGGCCCGCGCCGCCGACCTGCTGGACGCCGCGGGCGAGCTGCGGGCCTGAGCGGCCCTCCGGTCAGGACTTCGGCGGCAGCGCGGTCCGGATGTGGAGCTCGCGGAGCTGCTGCTCCTCCACCTCGCCCGGCGCGCCGGTCATCAGATCCGTCCCGGACTTGCTCTTCGGGAAGGGGATGACGTCGCGCAGCGACTCGGCGCCGGTGAGGAGCATCGCCAGCCGGTCCATGCCCAGCGCGATGCCCCCGTGGGGCGGGGCGCCATAGCGGAGCGCGTCCAGGAGGAACCCGAACTTGCTTCGGGCCTCCTCGTCCCCGATCCCCATCGCGGCGAAGACCTCCGCCTGTACGCGTGGGTCGTGGAGCCGGATGCTGCCGCCGCCGATCTCGAAGCCGTTGAGGACCACGTCGTAGCGATAGCACTTCACCCGGCCGGGGTCGGTGCGGAGGTACTGGACGTCTCCGTCGTGCGGGCGGGTGAACGCGTGATGCGCCGCCACCCAGCTCCGGCGCTCCTCGTCGTACTCGAACAGCGGCGGGTCCACGACCCACAGGAACTCCCACCTTCCGCCCGATCCGACCTCGGGGATGAGCCCCAGCTTCTTGGCCACGTGCACCCGGAGGTTGGCCATCACGGTGTGGACCAGCGAGGGCTTCCCGAACTGGAAGAGGATGAGGTCTCCCGGCTTCGCCCGGCAGGCCTCGTTGATCGCCGAGCGGAGCGCCGGGGAGATGGTCTTGGCCAGCGGCGACTGGGTCCACTCGCCCGATTCGCCGACCTTGGCGCGGGCGAGGCCCCGGGCTCCGCTGCTCCGGGCGACCTCCTCCAGCTTGTCGGCCTCGGCGCGCGAGAGCGGGTGCGCGGCGGGGATGACCATCGCCTTGACGATCCCTCCTTGCTGCACGGCCTCGAGGAGGAGGGGGACGCCGCCCTCGCCCCCGTGGGCGGTGACGATGTCGGTGAGCACCACGTGCTCCAGCCCGAAGCGGAGGTCCGGCTTGTCGTTGCCGTACCTCGCCATCGACTCGTCGAAGGGCATCCGCCGGAAGGGGGCAGGCACCTCGACCCCGAGGATCTCCTTCCACAGCCGGACGATGAGCCTCTCGACGACGGCGAAGACGTCGTCCTGGCTGACGAAGCTCATCTCCAGATCGATCTGGGTGAACTCCGGCTGCCGGTCGAGGCGGAGGTCCTCGTCGCGGAAGCACTTGACGATCTGGAAGTAGCGGTCGAACCCCGCCACCATGAACAGCTGCTTGTAGAGCTGGGGGCTCTCGGCGAGGGCGTAGAACTTCCCCGCGTTGAGCCGGCTGGGGACGAGGAAGTTCCGGGCGCCGCCGGGGGTGTACTTCCCCATGTAGGGCGTCTCGAGCTCGAGGAAGCCCAGCTCCACCAGCGTGCTCCGGGTGATGGCGTTCATCCGCGAGCGGGTGACGAGCGACTGCTGGATGGGCCGGCGCCGCAGGTCGAGATAGCGGTGGGCTAGCCGCTTGTCCTCCGCGGTCTCGATCCGGTCCTCGATGGGAAACGGGGTGGGCTCGCTGCGATTGAAGACGCTGAGCGCGCTGGCCCGGACCTCGATCTCCCCGGTCGCCATCTTGGGGTTCACGTTGGCGCCGCGGCTGACCACCGTCCCCTGGACGCCGATGCACCACTCGAGGCGCAGCGTGCCGGCGAGCGCATGGGCCTCGGGGTCGATGTCCGGCTCGAACACGACCTGGGTGAGCCCGTGGCGGTCGCGGAGATCGATGAAGACCGCGCCGCCGTGGTCGCGGCGGTTCTGCACCCAGCCGAAGAGGACGACGGTCTTCCCCACGTCCTTCGCGGTGAGCTCGCCGCAGGAGTGGGTGCGCTTGACCTCGGTGATGAACGGAACGGACATGGAGGGGGCGGAACCTAGCGCGGCGCGTCCCTCGCCGCTACGCGTCAACCCCGTCGAGGGACAGGTCGGTGGCCCGGCCCGGGCCGGGAGACGGCGAGCCGGGGGCGGACGCGCGCGGAGCGGGCCACTCAGGATCCGGTCGGCGAGAGCGCCGCGGCCTCCGAGGCACGGAGGTCCCGGATCTTCAGCGACACGCGCCTCCGGCCGTTCCAGGTCTCCACCGACGGCTGGAAGGCGAGGTCCACCGGGCCGTCCACCTCCGCGAGCCGGGGCCCCATGTTGAACCCGATGGTGTCGAGCGCCGGCGCGGCCGGCAGGACGAGCTTGAGGTGGGCCGGACCGCTCTTCGCGGCGACGATGCGCCCCTCGGCGTGGAGCGACTCGACGACGAACGTCGGCTCGGGGTTTCCGGCGCCGAACGGGCCGAGGGCTCCGAGGGCGCCCACCGCGCGCTCGGTGAGCTCACCCGGATCGACCACCACGTCCACCCGGCACCGGGGCTCCAGGTCCTCCTCGCGGAGCTTCCGGGCGGCGACCTCCTCGAACGCCCGGCGAAAGTCGTGGAGCCGCTCGGCCTCCAGGGTCACCCCGGCGGCGTGGCGGTGGCCGCCGAACTTCGAGAGGTGCTCGGCGCACTCGCGAAGCGCCTCGACCAGGTGGAAGCCGGCGATGCTCCGCGCGCTCCCCTTCCCCACTCCGCCCCGGACGCCGATGACCAGCGTGGGCTTGTGGAAGCGCTCGACCACCCGGGCGGCGACGATGCCGACGACGCCGGGATGCCAGCCCTCGGCCCAGAGCACGAGCCCCCGCGCACCGGGCCGCTCCTCCGCCTGGGCCGAGGCCTCGAGGAGCATCTCTTGCTCGATCTCCCGCCGCCGCGCGTTCTCGCCGTCGAGCCTGGCGGCCAGCTCCCGCGCCTCGACGAGGCTCGGGGTGCGCAGCAGCTGCAGGCCGACCGAGGCGTCGTCGAGCCTGCCGGCGGCGTTGATCCGCGGACCGAGGCGGAAGCCGACCTGGCCGGAGCTCACCGGCTCCTCGGGCTCGAGGCCCGCGACCTCCTTCAGCGCGCGGACGCCCGGGCGGGCGGCGCGGCGGAGCGCCTCCAGTCCGTGCCGCACGAGGATCCGGTTCGGGCCCGTGAGCGGGACGACGTCACAGACCGTGGCGAGCGCCACGAGATCCAGGAGCGGCTTGAGCGCGGGCTCGGGGCGGCGCGAGAACCATCCCAGCGTGCGGAGCGAGCGGCGCAGTGCCATTGCCAGGTTGAAGGCCACGCCGGCGGCGCAGAGCGCCTGGCTGGGGTACTCGCAGCCCGGCTGGTGCGGGTTCAGGACGGCGGCCGCGGCGGGGAGCGTCTCGGGAACGACGTGGTGGTCGACGACGACCACGTCCATCCCGAGCTCGCGGGCGCGCGCGACCTCGGCGACGCTCCCGATGCCGCAGTCGAGAGAGACCAGCAGGCGCGAGCCCTCGCGCGCGATGCGCTCGACGGCGCGGACGTTGAGCCCGTATCCCTCGTCGATCCGGTGGGGGATGTACGTCTGCGGAGGCGCGCCGACCGAGTCGAGGAACAGCGAGAGCAGCGCCGTGGAGCAGACACCGTCGACGTCGTAGTCGCCGTAGAGCGTGACCTTCTCCTGCTGCACCACCGCGCGGGTCAGTCGCTCCACCGCGGCGGACATCCCCTTCATCCGGAAGGGATCCGGCAGGTCGGTCAGCTCGTGGGCGAGGAACCGTGCTGCCTCCGCGGGTTCGGACACGCCTCGCGCCACCAGCACGCGCGCGGCGAGCGGATCCAGGCCGAGCTCGATGGCGAGGTGGCGAGCAGCGCGCCGCTGCACCTCGACGTCCCGATCTCCACCCGGAAACACCCAGCGCAACCCGTGCCACTCCTCGCGTGCAAACGTCCGTGGTTCGGACGTTCGTACCGGAATGGTCTGACAGCGGACGCACGTCACACCCCGCCGATCAGCCGTGACCGGCATGACACGCGGAATGCCACGGGCTTCGCCGTCACCCGCGATCAGCGGGGCGGGCCTGCGCTCACCCGGTCCGGATCTCGCCGATGCGAACGCCGAGCACGACGGAGCCCTGGTAGCCGGCTGCCGGGCTCCCGGAGAGCTGGACCAGCACCGATTCTCCCTGGCGATAGAGCGGATCGACCGCGTTGCGCGTGTCGCGCGGTCCCCGGCTCGCGTATGGCACGGTCGCGGAGACCAGGTCGGTCACCGCGTCGTCGAAGAACAGCTGGGTGGTCACGTCGGTGATCGGAGCGGAGAAGGGATCGAACAGTCGCACCCGAATGTGGATGTGAACCGTCCGGCCGGGGTACCAGCCGGGATAGATGGTGGAGAAGACGACGCGCCCGACGCTGTCGGTCCGCTGGTAGCCCCGGAGGAAGTCCTGCCCGACGGTGCCGCTCGGAGACTCGTCCGAGTAGAGCCCCCAGGCATCGCACTGCCAGAGGTCGACCTGGGCACCCGGAACGGGATGACATCCGTCGTCGGCGGAGGTGACCACCTGGGCCTCGAGGACGAGCGGCACCCCGGGGCGCGGGTTCGGCGTCGCCACCTGGTGCGTGTCCCAGCGCAGGTCGGAACGCTCGAGCCGCGCGTCGATCCAGTAAGGCCCGGCGGTCAGCTCCTGCGCGAGCGTGCACGCCGGACCCTCGGGAGCGGTGCCGCAGCCGGCGACCAGCACCGCCCCGGCACGGCCCAGCAGCGCCAGCGCTTGCCGGCGGTCGAGCGAGCCGCGAGGGCGACCGGGTGCCATGCCCGGGGGACACCGGAGGGCTCGGATCGGTGCGCCCCCCCCGGGCTGCTCGATGCCACGCTGGCGTCTCGCCGGATCAGGCGGCGAGCGGCGGGACCCCCAGCCGGTGGCGAACCTCGTCGACCGGGAGCTCGACCCAGGCCCAGTGGTCCCAGCGCGCGCTGAGGTCGTCCCGGCACGCTGCACCGCGTTCCGCGGCGCGC
>DATJVY010000090.1:0-27700 GCA_035501615.1 Myxococcaceae bacterium | reverse complement strand
CGATTCTTGGAAGCTCAGGGTACGAAGTACGCCGTGCAGTGACCTGGCTGCGCGGGCGAGGCGGAGATGCTGCCCCCGCGGGGAATGCACTGACTCGGTGGGAGCGCCTGGCCGTGCTCCACCTGGTCCACCAGCAGGTCGAAGGCGTGCTGCGCCTGTGGCTCGATCAGCTCGAGCTGGGCGAAGGTGTCCTGGTAGGTCTCGATGTGGTTCCCGTTCTGGACCTCGTAGAGGCGGTACGCGGGACGGTCGTGGTCGTCACCGTCGCGGTCCTTGAGCGCCGCCTCGACCCTCCGGGCGTAAGCGCGGGCGTGGTGATCGATCGGCAGGAGCGCGTCCATCGTCCCTGCCACGGTGATGAGCGGACGGTGGATGCGGCCAGTGGTCTCGAAGCTCTCCAGCTGCGCTCCGACGTCCGACTGCGAGAGCCGAGCCCGGTAGTTGTACGTTCCGGTCCCCTGGCCGTACGTGTCGTACCCGGGGTCGAGCCGCTTCTGCCACTGGCACTGGGTGACCTCCCAGAAGTCGCCCGAGTAGCTGGCCCAGAGGCTCGCCGTGCCCTGGACGATGTCCGGCGGATAGCCCGCGAGCCGGATGTTCTTCGCCGCGGTGCCGTTCGGGTCGAAGCCCGAGGTCGCATAGTCGGTGAAGTTGAGGATGGCCGGCGGGAGGTCGGTCAGGAGGTTGGCGTCGTGGTCGTCGACGTAGGTGCCTTCCCAGTCCACGCCGCCGTCGAAGAGATCGGGGAAAAGCTCCACCGCCCGTCGCGTCTGGTAGCCGCCGTTCGACGTCCCGACCGCGTAGGTGAAGCGCGGCCCACGGCCGTACCGGGCCTCCAGGCCGCGCCGGGCGAGCCTGGCCGTCTCTCCCATGAACATCGCCCAGCGGACGAACGGCTGTCCCGGGTCGTTGTCGTAGAAGTTCACCCAGACCGGTGACGTGGGGTTCAGCCGGCAGGCAAGGTCGTTGGGCGGCACCACCTGCACCGCGGTCAGCCGGAGATTCAGCACGCCCTTGTTCTGGGAGGCGTAGGCGTAGCCCTTCTGGACCACGTAGTCGCTCCAGGCGAAGTCGCCATTGAACTCGCTGCGGGTTCCGGAGGCCCCGGCCACGACCAGGCGCCCGTTCCAGTCATCGGGAAGGCGAAGCAGGAAGCGCGCCTGGCCCTGGGGGTCGCCTGCGATGCGGGCGTCGATCTGCACGCCCGGCACCACCTTGGTGATCGGCGTGCGCTTCCCCGCGCTGGGGGCGATCTTCGACCGGTCGGTCTGCGGCGTGAAGGCGAACGCAGGGAGCGTGGTGATCGAGTTGTCGGCCGGCGTCGTCGCCGGGTTGTTCGTGGTCAGGTCCGGGCTCACGACGCAGGTGGCGTCGGCGAGCCGGTCCCCGAACCTCCGGAGGATGTCCTGGCATCTATCTCCCCCCGCGGAAGCGGCGAGCGGCACGAGCAGATGCACGAGGGCGAGACGGCGAACGAGACGTTCCAGCATGGGGCTCCTCCCCCGGAGGGCGGGGGGAACGGCGCCCGGGGCCCTCCGGTGGCTGCGCAGTCTCGGCCACTGCCGGCCCGGCGGACAGGACAAACGACGAGGGCCGGGTCCTCTGTCGAGGGCCCGGCCCGGGGTGCTTCGGTCAGCTCCGCGCTGGCCTAGAAGTAGGCCTGGAACTGGAGCGTGCCCACCCAGTGGTTCGGGGGCACGGTGCCGATGACGGTCGCCGGCGTGCCGACGCTGGTCTCGACCCCGGCGTTCTCCTTGTTCTGGAAGGCGACTTCCGCCGTGACCTTGTAGTTGTGCTTGTGGAGGTACCAGCTGATTCCGAAGCGGTAGGTGGTGACGTCACCAGCGGTGAAGGCGGTCGTGGCGCCGGCTCCCACCTTGGTGTAGCCTACGTACTGAGTCCCGGAGTTGAAGTACTCGAGCTGGGCGTAGGGCTGGATCTGGCCGAAGCGGAGGCCAATGACGCCGTTGAAGCTGTAGCCGCTCTGCGGGGTGTTGTCGCCGGCCTTCACGATCTGGCCCAGCAGGTCCGCCGAGAGCTCCACGTCACCACCGAAGGGGATGTCGGCAAAGATGTCGGCGTTGTAGTTCGTCCAGGTGATCATCCCGGTCGGGACGCCAGCGGTGGTCGGACCGGTCGGGGCGACGCCGCGGAAGCTGTTCGGCTGCACGTCCGCCGCCACGCCGATGCTGATGATCGGGCTCGAGGCGAAGCACATCTGGCAGAACCCGTAGCCCTCTTCCTTGCCCGCGATGTTGAAGCGCAGCATGCCCGCGTAGTTCGGGGCGTCGCCGGGGTTGAGGCCGTTGGAGACCGCGCCGGCCGCGGCGGTGTTCTTGGTCCCGTTCACGCCGTTGAACACGCCGAGGCGGTAGTAGAGGCGGTCATCGAGGAGCAGACCACGGATCACGACGCCCACGTCCCGGAAACCGCGCTGGTTGTTGGGCGCCCAGTAGGGTCCCGCGGTCCCGCCGAAGGTGGAGTTGATTCCGATCAGAGTAGCCGGGTTGGTCAGCGAGTTGTGGCTGTAGGGAAGCAGGGTGAGGCCGGCGTCGATGATGAGCGAGCGGCTGACCTTGTAGATGGCCAGCGCGTCGAGGACGTAGATGTTGTTGTTCCATCCCTGGGCGCTTCCGCCGGCGGGTGTGTTCGCCGCAGCGGAGACCGCCGTCGACACCGTGCCGTAGCTGATGTCGGTGTCGAAGAAGAACCCGATGTGCTCGTCGAACTGCCCGCTGAGGATGATGCGGGCGCGGCGGAGCAGGAAGTCGTTCGAGGGATCGTGCCCGGACGGTGCCGCGTCCTGCTCGATCCGGTACTGCGCCTGGATCAGCGATCCGACGTCGATGAAGCCCTTGTCGCTGAAGGAGAACTTGGCTGCTTCAGCGCGGACGGCCACCAGCGCGCAAAGGATTCCGAGGCACCACGACCATCTCTTGAGCTTCATGCGTCCCCTCTCCCTCTCTGAAATGCGCAGACGTTCCGCCGGCGGGCGGACGTAGATGGGCATTTTCCGACCCCGCTGTAGGCAAGGTGCGTTCCATCGGAAAAGCCTCTGCGATCGAGAGGTTTACGCCTGCACCCACGCGCGGCGCGTGTGGATGCGTAACGCCGCGTTACGTTCGGTAACGCCGCAGTGCGCGTGACGCGGCGCGGTGACCGGACGGTCGGTCGTGCCCCGCCCGGCGGGACCGGGCGGGGGCGATGCCGAGCGCGCGAGGCGCTCTAGAAGATGAACCAGCCAGAGAGCTGCACCCGGTGGTTCTCGGCGATGATGCCGTCCGCGTACTCCTGACGCGTGTACATGTACCCGAGCCCGAGGCGAACGGCCTTGGTCAGGTCGTAGAAGAGGTCGGCCTCGACGTACTGCTGGTTCACCCACACCGAGGCAGCGGCACCGTACAGCTTGTCGTTGTACGACGTCGCGTGGGAGTAGACGCCGTTCACCCAGAGGTTGTCGCTGGTCGGCAGGTAGTACTGGAGGCCGATGATGTACGTGGTCCACTTGATCGCGTTCAGTGCGCCAGTCTTGTCGAGCGCCGCGAGGCCGGAATCGATGCCGGTGTACGTGTAGCCGGTCGTCTGGTTTCCGGTTCCGGACACGCCGCCGGTCAGACCCGTGTAGAAGTCGTTGATCCCCTGTCCACGGACGTAGGACGCGGTCACGGTCGTCGCGTTCGCATGGCTCGCCTTGGTGGCAGGGATGATCGGGATGAGCCCGTCGATCGAGACACCCCACCCGGAGCTGGAAACGTCATTGGCTCCCTTCTGCGGGTACGAGGGGACCTCGAACTTCCGGGCGGTCCCCGACACGCCGATGGCCATGGAGTCGAGCGCCGTGCCCGTGCCGCCCGCGGTGTGGAATCCCTTCCAGTTGTTGAGGAAGAGGCGAAGCCCGGCCTGACCGTCCGGGAGCCCGGCGTCTCGCTGCGGCGGTCGCGCCGCGGCGATGGCGACCTCGAAGTTCACGGCGTCGGACTTGAAGGTGTGGGAGAGGCGAATCTGCGGGCGCCGCGAGTAGACTTGCCCCGGGAGGCCCTGGAGGTTGACCGAGTTCGGATGGAAGTAGGACTGCCAGCCGAAGAGGTCCCAGTACTGCCCCATCATGATGTCGACGAAGTCGGTCTCCGCCTTGAACATGAAGTGGCGGATCCGGAAGGTGGGGTTCTGGAAGAACGCCGCCTCACTGGCCGCGGTGGCGGCGCTGGAGGGCGAACCAGGGGGCTGGTTGCCGAAGAAGTCCATCTCCGCCAGGGCCGAGGCGCGAATGCCGTTCCACTCGGGAGCACTGAACCGGAAGCCGAGGCGTGAGTTCCGCGGCGTGAACTGGACCCGGTGGTGGGCATTGCCCGCGCCATAGGCGCCGGGGCGGGCGACGCTCCCGTTGCCCTGCAGGTCGGCGAAGCTCTGGGTGCTGTCGTAGATCGAATCGAGTTCCACGAAGCCGTAGAACTCGGTGCTCCACTTGGTCCGCATGAAGTTCTGCTTGTCGGCGTTCACCTTCGGAATCTCCGGAGCGCTCGGAGCGCCTCCCGCCGGGGCCGAGGCGCTCGACGCCGGCTGCGCGGCTTGAGTGTCCGTTCCACCAGCGGCAGCGGCCCCCTGGGACTGGGCGAAAGCAGCGCCGCCGACGAGCAACGCTCCGGCGAGCAACGGCCTGATTCGAGACATTGTCGGTGACCCCTCCTGCGGGCCGCCTCGTTGGGTGTGCGGGCCCGGGCGCGCGCGATGTACCAGCGGACAGGACGCCCCCCGCGACCGTTGTGTGACACTTCAGGGGAGGTCGGAGCGTTTCCGGAAACGTTTTCGTGTCAGCCGGTCTCGGAGAGCCAGCGGGCCAGCGTCTTGCCGTCCACGCCGAGCTGCTCGGCGGTGCGCCCGCGCTGACCCCCGAGCTGCTCCAGGGCCCAGGAGGCGTACTCGCGCTGGAGCTGCCGGATGGAACGCACCGGCAGGCCGAACCGGTTCGGGGACTGCTCCCGGTCGTCGACCAGCGGCGGGAGGTCCGCCGGCACCGCCTCGGGGCCGCGGCCGAGCAGCACCACCCGCTCGAGCAGGTGGGCCAGCTCGCGGACGTTCCCCGGCCAGCGGTGCTCGAGCAGCTGGCGCACGACGTCGGGCGAGAGCGAGCGCACCGGCGAGCCGGGATGCTTCGCCAGCGCGGCGCGGAAGAAATGCTCGATGAGGCCGGGGAGATCCTCCCGGCGCGCCCGGAGCGGAGGAATCTCGATGGTCACCACCTCCAGCCGGTAGAGCAGGTCCTGGCGGAAGGCGCCGCGGGCGATCTGATCACGCAGGTCGCGGTGGGTCGCGGCGATGACCCGCACGTCCACAACCCGCTCGCGCGGGGCACCCACCGGCCGCACCTGGCCGGTCTCGAGCACGTGGAGCAGCTTGGCCTGGAGCGCCGGGGACATCTCGCCGATCTCGTCGAGGAAGAGCGTCCCGCCGTCGGCCTCGGTGAAGAGACCCCGCTGGTCACCCACCGCTCCGGTGAAGGCGCCGCGCACGTGACCGAAGAGCTCGGACTCGAGCAGGGCCTCGGGGACGGCGGCGCAGTTCAGCGTGACGAAGGGCGCGGCGGCCCGGCGGCTCGCGGCGTGGAGCGAGCGTGCCACCAGCCCCTTCCCGGTCCCGGTCTCGCCGAGGATGAGGATCGGGGCCTCGGCGTCGGCCACCCGCTCCATCACCTCCAGCACCCGGCGCATCCCCGGGCTCTCGGCGACGAACTGACCGGGCGCGAAGCGCTCGCCGAGCACCGACTTCAGCGCCCGGGCCTCGCGCCGGACGGCGACCTCGTCGAGAGCGCGGCCGAGGAACAGCGCCAGCTCCTCCACGGTGAAGGGCTTGGTCAGGTAGTGGTAGGCCCCGCGGCGGATGGACTCGATGGCAGTGTCGATCGCCGCGAAGGCGGTCATCACCAGCACTGGCCGCTCGGGGGCGAGGCGCCGCGAGTGGGCGAGGAGCCCGAGGCCATCCACCTCCGGCATCCGGAGGTCGGTCACCAGCGCGTCGAACTCCTCGGCCTCGAGCAGCTGAAGCGCTTCCACGCTCGAGGAGCAGGCCCGGGCGGCGTAGCCCCGCCCCTCCAGGCCGTCCGCCACCGTGGCGGCGAGCTCGGCGCTGTCGTCCACCACCAGGACCCGGGGCAATCTAGGCGTGCGCGGCACGGAGCACCTCCGGCCCTGCCGGAAGAGTGATGGTGGCCTCGGTGCCCCGGCCGGACGCCGAGCCGATGACCAGCGAGCCCCGGTGGGTCTTCACGATCTCGCTGACGATGGACAGGCCGAGCCCCGTCCCCTGCCCCGGCTTCTTGGTGGTGAAGAAGGGCTCGGTCGCGCGCGAGGCCGCCTCGGGCGCGATGCCGGCGCCGTCGTCACGGACGCTCAGCGCCACCTCGGAGCCGCGCTGCACCGCCCTGACCACCACCCGTCCTCCGGGAGCGCAGGCGTCACAGGCGTTGAGGAGCAGGTTCACGAGCGCGTGCTCCAGGAGCCGGTGGTTCGCGCGCAGGTGCGGCAGCCCGGGGGCGACGTCGGAGGTCAGGGTCACGCCCGAGCCACGGAAGCGGTGCTCGACCAGCGCCACCGCGCCCTCCACCACGTCCGCCGGGTCGGTGTCGCTCAGCTCGGGGGTACCTCCCCGGGCCAGGGCGAGGAACCCCCGCACCACCGCATTGATGCGCTGGCACTGGTCGAGGACCGCCTGCAGCGAGCGGCGGGCGCGCTCGTCTCCCTCGAGGCGCTCGAGGAGCTGCTCCGAGCGCCCGACGATGACCGAGAGCGGAGTGGAGATCTCGTGCGCCACCCCGCCGGCCAGGGTCAGGACGGTGGCCGCCTGCCCCTCGCGCTCGAGGCGCTCGTCCCGCTCGCGGAGCAGCCGCGCCACCTCCAGTTCCCGGGCGAGCTCGAGCTCACGCCGCTGGTTGCGCAGCGCCACGCCCCCGAAGGCCAGCACCAGGCCGCAGCCGATGCCCACCGCCAGCACCAGCCTCCACCGCGCCCGGCGCTCGCGGTCCCGCTCGCGCTCGGCGGTGGCCACCACCACGGCTCCCCAGGTGCCCGCGCCCTCGACCGTGCGGGTGCTCAGGCCGGCAAACGCGGTCCGGGCCGGAAGCCCGAGGCTCGCTGCCTCGAGCGGCTTGAGGCGGAGGCTGCCCTGGTGGGCCTCGAGCGCCGAGGCCAGGAAGGGGACCGGACCGGCGCTCCCGTCCGTGGTCCACAGCCGGGGGTCGCCCGGGCGGGCGACGAGGATCTCCTGCGTTCCGGGGCGCTCGAGCCGCCGCAGCCCCGCGAAGATGACCGCTGTCTCGGCGTACATCTCGACTCGCCGTCCGTCGGGCAGCGTCACCTCGATGGCCAGCGTGCCGTGCGGCGGCTCGCCGGTCGACGGGCCACCCTCGAACCGGTAGCCGCGGTACCCCGTGGGGAGGGTCACCGGCTCACCGGGGCGCTGGAGCTCGGCGGCGAGCATCCGTGCGTCGCGGACAGCGTACTCCAGCCGGCCGGCGAGCTCGGCGGCGATCATCCTGCTCGCCCGGCTCTGCTCCTGGGCGAAGTCGTCGAGCGCCGCCGCGGACTCACGCTCCTCGTCCCAGAAGGCAAGGGCCGTCACCGCCGCGAGCGCCAGGGCCATCAGGAGCGCCAGGCGAGGCTGCCGGATCACTCGACCATCTTCGCGACTGAGGCGCGCCTTGACCAGACCGGACTCCCCGAAACGCCTCCCCGGTGGAGCAAGCCGCGGACCACGAGCGGGCGTCCCGGTCGCGACCGGTCGACGGAGGATCTGGGCAGGAGCCTTTCCGGACGGACACGGAATGGTTCCGTCCGGGCCCCCCGGCCGCGGGCCTCCTCCGGAGACGAGGCGCGCTGGTACGGTCCCTGCTGAAGGGAGCCACGTCCATGCCCGACCTTCGCCCGCGCTGGTACGGATGCTGGTGGATGCTCGCCCTGGCGCTTCCCGCGCTCGGGCAGCAGCACCCCGTCACCCCGCCCGATGCCGGAGCGAGCGCCGAGCCCACGAGCGCCGCTCTGCCCGGAATGCCCCGTGTCCTCACCCTCGAGCAGGCACAGGCCTACGCCACCGCCCACCAGCCGACCCTGCTCGCCGCCCGGGCGCGCCTGGAGGCGGCCATCGCCACGACGGGCGTACCGCGGGCGCTGTGGTACCCCCGGCTGGGGGTGACCGCGCAGGAGCTCATCGGCACCGCCAACAACACCACCGGCAGCTATGTCTCGGTGGGCACGCTCGACCTGCCGCGGATCGGCGGCACGCCTGCCGAGACCACCGGCACCTGGGATCCCCACGGGTCGAGCCTCGCCGCGGTGGGGGTGCGCCAGGAGCTGTTCGACTTCGGCCGGATCGCCGCGCTCTCGGCGCTGACCGATGCCGAGGCGGCGACGGAGAAGGAGCGCTCGAACCTCACCACCCTCGCGGTCCGCTTCCAGGTCGAGCAGTCGTACTTCGCGGTCCTCGCCGCCAAGGCGGTGCTCCGCGCCTCCGAGGCCGCCTACACCCGTGCCCTCGCGCACCGCGACTTCGCCCAGGTGGGAGTGACCCAAGGGATGCGGTCGCCCATCGAGCTGACCCGCGCCGCGGCCGACCTCGCCCGGGCGGACGTGCAGCGCACCCGCGCGCGCGGCGGGGTGATCGAGGCGCAGGCGGTCTTCGCCGCCACGGTCGGGGTGGACGACGCACGGCTGGACGCTGCCGAGGCTCCTTCCACCGCGGTGGAAGCCGCCCCGCCGATGGATCAGATCCTGCGGCACCTCGCGGCCACGGACCCGAACGTGCGCGCCGCTCAGGCCCGTCTCGCCGAACAGCAGGCCACCACCCGCATCTACTCCACCGCCCTGCTGCCCGAGCTGTTCCTCAGCGGCACGCTGAGCGGTCGCGCCGGCGGAGCCCCGATCGCCTCGGGCGCGGTTCCCTCGGGAAACGGGTACCTGCCGAACGTACCCAACTGGGACGCGGCGATCGTCCTGGTCTGGCCAGTGCTCGACTTCGGCGTCTTCGCCCAGCGCTCGGCCTCCGAGAGCCAGGAGCGGGCGCGACAGGCGGAGATCGTCGAGGCGGGCCAGCAGTCCACCACCGCGATCCAGCAGGCCTATGCCGCGCTGGAGGTCGCCCTGGCGGCGCTGCCCGGGCTGGAGGAGGCGCTCCAGGCGGCCCTGGCCAACAGCGCCCAGGCGGACGCGCGCTTTCGCGAGGGGCTGGGCACCAGCGTCGAGCTGGCCGACGCCGAGTCACTCCGGACGGATGCCGAGATCCAGCTGGCCGTGGGGCGCTTCGACGCGGCGCGCGCCCGGGCGCAGCTGGGGCGTGTCATCGCGGAGGGACTGTGAGCACGACCATGAATCCGCAGCCGAGCAGCGACCCCGGACCGGGAGTCGCCAGGAGCCGGCGCATCCCGCTGACCATCGTCGGCGCTGTGGGGGCAGTCCTGCTCCTCGGGGCGCTGCTCTACTGGCGCGCGGTGGCGCACAACAACCACGTCGCGCTCGCCGACGCTCCCAAGGGAGTCACCGTGGAGCGGGCGGTGGCCACGCAGTACCAGCCGTCGCGCCGCTACGTGGGGACGATGGCTCCGTGGATCCAGGCGCAGGTCGGCCCGCAGCTGGTGTCGGCGTACGTGGACACGGTGCTGGTCCGCCCTGGCGCGGTGGTGAAGAAGAACCAGGTGCTGGCCACGCTCGACTGCCGGAACGCCAGCGCCTCGCAGAAGGCGGTGGCGATGGAGGCCCGGTCGGTGGCCGAGATGCAGGCCGCGCTGGAGAAGCAGGCCAGCCGGGTCACCAAGATGCTCGACGGCGGCTTCGTCTCACCCAACGAGGTGGACCAGCGGCAGGCCGAGAGCTCCAGCAAGGAGGCCCAGCTCCTGTCCCTCGAGGCACAGCGCTTGGGAACCGACCTCCAGGTCAACGACTGCATTCTTCGCGCGCCGTTCGACGGGGAGATCTCCGAGCGGATGGAGGACCCCGGTGCCTTCGTCCACCCGGGCAACGCCATCGTCACCATCGTGGACCGCAACGTGGTGCGGGTCACCACCGACGTCCCGGAGGAGGACTTCAACTCGGTGGCTCCGAACACGCCGGTGGCCATCCAGGTCGTCTCCACCAGCCAGAAGACCCAGGGGAACATCTCGAGGCGCGCGCCGGCGGCCGACCTGGGGACCCGGACGGTGCACGTGGAGATCGACCTTCCCAACGCCGACCACCGCTTCCCGGTGAACACCACCGCGCTCCTGGGAATCGACGTGGGCAAGCCGATGCCGGCGACGCGCATCCCGCTGACCGCGGCGACCGTGCGCGGCAAGAAGGCCGACATCTTCGTGGTTCAGGGCGACAAGGTGAGGCACGAGACGGTCGCCGTCCTCGGTGAGCAAGGGAGCGCGCTGTTCATCGATCCAAAGCTCGCCGCGGGCACCATGGTGGTGACCCAGGGGCGGACGGTGCTCGCCGACGGGGACAAGGTCACTGCGGTCGAGCGGTCCGCCCGGGCGGACGCCGCGCCCGAGGGAGTGCCGGACACCGTGCAGACCTCGACCACGGAGGGCCGCCAGTGACCCGGATCTCCCTGCGGAATCCAATCGCCATCCTGATGGTGTGCATCGGCGTCGTGGTCTTCGCCACCGTGGTCGTGCCGCGGATGAGCATCGACACCTTTCCCGAGCTGACCCCGCCGGTGCTGGTGGTCGGCACGCTCGCTCCCGGCCTGGGCCCCAAGGACGTGGAGAAGACCATCACCTGGCGCATCGAGAAGTACGTCAGCGCCACCCCGGGCGTGGAGCACGTGGAGAGTCTCTCCCGCAACAACCTGAGCATCGTCTACGTGTGGCTGCAGTGGGGCACCGACCTCAACTCGGCCCAGACTCTCGTCCAGCAGCAGACCGCGTTCGCGATGGCGGCGGTGCCCAAGTCCCTGGGGGTGCTTCCACCGTTCGTGCTCCAGTACGACCCCTCCAACGCCGCGGTGGTGCAGGTGGCGGTCTACGGCGGCGGGCTCACCGGTCCCCAGCTCTACGACTACGCGCTGAACTACATCGAGCCCATCCTGGAGGGCATCCCCGGAGTTGCCAGCGCCGCCATCAACGGCGGCACCCAGCGGCAGATCAACGTCGTGGTGGACCTGGCGAAGGCCCAGGCCCGGGGGGTGACCTCGGAGGACGTGGCGTCCGCGGTGTCCCGCGCGAACTCGCTGTTGCCCTCGGGCGAGTTCATCACCCCCACCTTCGACGCCAACGTCTACACCAACGCGGTCGCGGCACGGGTCGAGGACATCGGGGACGCCTTCGTGAAGGAGGACCACGGCCGCCCGGTGCTGATCCGCGACATCGCCCGAGTCGAGGACGCGGGCTCGCCGCCCACCCAGTCGGTCTCCATCGCCGGCAAGGACGCGGTGTACCTCAACGTGCTGCGGGTCCCCGGCGGGAACACCCTGCAGATCGTCGACGCAGTGAAGAAGGCGGTCCGCGAGCTCAAGGACCTGCCGACGGGGATGCACGTCGAGTCGGTGTTCGACCAGAGCACCTTCGTCCGGACCAGCTACGCCGGGCTCAAGCAGGAGATCTTCCAGGCCCTGGTCCTCATCTCCCTGGTCATCCTCCTCTTCCTCCAGAGCATCCGGTCGGTGCTAATCGCCGCCATCGCCATTCCCATCTCGTTCGCGGCCATCCTGCTCGTCCTCTACGCCACCGGGAACACGCTCAACGCATTCACCCTCGGCGGCCTGACGCTCTCCATGGGCCCTCTGGTGGACATCTCGGTCGTGGTGCTCGAGTCGGTGCATCGCCGGCTCCACGCTTCCGGCAACCCCGCCACCGCGGCCAAGGAGGGCACCGAGGCGGTGGCTGTCCCGGCGCTGGCGGCCACGCTGACGACGGTGGCCGTGCTCCTCCCGGTGCTCCTGCTCTTCGGGCTGGCCAAGAAGCTCTTCGCGCCGCTGGCCCTGACCGTGGCCTGCGCGATGTTCGCCGGGTACATCGTCAGCATGTGCGTCACCCCGGTGGCGTGCCGCTACTTCCTGACCAGCAAGGAGCCCGGGAGGCTGGCGAAGCGGGTGGAGCAGGGAATCATCCGGGTCGCCGAGTCGTACGCGGCGCTGCTCCGCCGGGTGCTCCCCTTCCGCGGCTGGCTCATCGGCGCCGCCGCGGTCCTGGTCACCTCCTCGGTGCTCGCCGCCAGCCTCCTCCCCAGCACCTTCTTCCCGGAGATCGACGAGTCGATCGCCCGGGTCTACGTCCGGTTCCCGGCCGGGATTCCCCTCGTCGAGTCGACGCGGCAGATCCAGGAGATGGCGGACGACCTGGTCAAGAAGCTTCCTCCGGGCACGGTGAAGCTCGCGCTGACCAACATCGGCTCGCCCACCAACGTCCGCGCGGCGATGATCAGCCCGAACTCGGGACCGCACACCGGATTCCTGAAGCTGCAGCTGTCGGACCCGGAGAGCCGCAAGCTCAGCCAGCGCGAGGTGGCCGACCGTGCGCGCGACATCCTCAACCACGACTACCCGGGCATCGAGTTCCTCCAGAAGCCGGGAGGGCTCGTCGCCGCGGTCTTCGCCAACGGCTACAACGCCCCGCTGGTGGTGGAGGTCCGCGGCGAGAACCTGGAACGGCTGAGCGAGGAGGCCCACGCTGTCGCCGAGGTGGCCCGCACCGTGCCGGGCATCCGCGACGTCTATCCCTCGCTCCAGGTGGACTACCCCGAGGTGCGCGTCGACACCGACCGCCAGCAGGCGGGGATGGTGGGGGTGAGCGCCCGGGGAGCGGCGCAGGCGACGCTCGACGCCACCCTGGGCAACATCAACACGCCCAGCGTCTGGGTGGACAGCAACAACGGGCAGACCTACTACGTGGTCACGTCCTACGACCCGGCGTCGATCCAGGACACCACCGCCCTGGCGCAAGTGCCGCTCCGGGTGAACGACCGCGGGGCGGCGGTGACGCTCGGCCAGTACGGAAACGTCCGGCGGTCGGTGGGACCGATCCTCGTCGAGCGCAACCAGCTGGAGCGGGCGGCCCACGTCCTGATGCAGACCGAGGGCCGGGACATCGGCAGCGCCGCCCAGGAGCTGGAGCAGCGCCTGCGGACCGACCCCCGCACCCGCGGTATCGACTTCGACTTCGTGGGTCAGGTGGCCCTGATGCGCAAGACCTTCGGAGGCCTCGGGGTGGCGGTGGCGCTGGCGGTGATGGTGGTCTTCATGATCATGGCCTCGCAGTTCAAGTCGCTGCGGCTGCCGCTGATCATGCTCTTCACCATTCCCTGCACCCTGATCGGCATCGTGCTCGCCTTGATGGCCGCTGGGCAGGGCCTCTCGGTGACCGCACTCATGGGCCTCTTGATGGTGGTGGGCATCGCGGTGTCCAACGGCATCCTCCTGGTGGACGAGGCCAACCACCGCTTCCTCTCCGGGACCGACAAGTTCGAGGCCATGGTCCAGGCGGCGCGGATCCGCTTCATCCCCATCGCCATGACCAGCCTCGCGACGATCATCGGCCTGCTCCCCACCGCGCTGGGGCTCGAGGCCGGCACCGAGGCCAACCGGCCGCTGGCGCTGGCGGTGGTGGGCGGCCTCATGTCCTCGACGGTGCTCTCGCTGTTCCTGGTGCCGTCGATGTTCATGGTGCTCGCCAAGCGGCCCGCGGCGGAGGCGGCGGTGGCCCCCGGAACCGGGACGGTCGAGCACGGGAGCGCAGCCCCGGCCTGAGCCGCGGGACCGCCCCCCCGCCGGAGGGGGCTACTCGAAGTTCATGATGTAGGTGACCCGGTACACGAGGGCGAAGGTCGGGCTGGAGCTGACCGGGATGTCCACGCCCGCCATGAGCGAGTGCACCGGGAGGAACCAGAAGCGAATTCCGGGAGTGATGGTGAAGACCGTCCACCCGGCGTGGGCACCGTCGAGGTCGGTGGTCCCGTAGAATTCGAGGAAGGTGGTGAACTTGCCGAACACCGCCGCGTCGGCCGCTGTCCAGGTCTTGGCGACGGAGAGGTCGTAGGAGATGTCGTTCTGCCTTGCTCCCGTCGCGTGCGCGCCGAGGAGGTTCTCCCAGGTGAACGAGTAGTAGAGACCGACCCGGTCGAGGAAGGGGACCAGCGCGTGCAGGTCCTGCCAGCCGGTGAGGGAGTAGGCCATCGACGTCTGCGTCTGGCCGATGGGTCGGTTGGGGACCGCCAGCTTCGCCTGGATGGCGTAGGACTGGGTGTCGTTCTCCACCAGCTGGACCCGCACCAGCGCGCCGCCGCCGGCGCCGTTCACCGGCGCGCCCGTCTGCTGGGCGTTCCACTGGTAGTTGGTGATCACCTCGAGCATCAGCCGGCGGCTCGCGCCGTAGGCGATGAGGCCCTGGGACAGGTACTGGGCCTCGGTCTTTCCCGTGCGGACGTCGGTGAGGACGAAGTCCAGCCGGAACTCCCGCTCGAGGAAGTTGGTGGTGGCCTTGAGGATGGCCATGTCGGGCGTCTTGCGCCTGCGGACGTGCCACTCCTCGTCCCAGCCCTTGAAGAAATTGTAGAGGCCGAGGTTCTCGGTCACCGTCTCGGACTCGTCCTCGGCGCGGGCGCTGCCTCCGAGCAGCAGCACCGCCCCGAGCACCGCCCACGCCCGTGCGCGCGACCCTGCACGAAGTGCCATCGAACCCTCCCGCCGCCCCCTGGCCAGCCGGGCAGCCGGAGGCTCCCTATAGTAGCTCTTGGTAGCTTATTGTTACTTCTTGTTACCCCTGGAGGAAGGTGGAGCCCGGATATGCTGCCGGGCCGCGATGGCCAGCCCGGCGCCCACCCTGTTGACCACCTCCGAGGTGGCGGAGCTGCTCTCGGTGCACCCGAAGCACGTCTACCGGCTGCTCCGGAAGGGGCTGCCCGGGCGGCGCCTCGGCGGCGAGTGGCGGTTCGATGCCGCCGAGGTATCTCGGTGGACGCGGCAGAGCGCGGGCGGCACGAGCCCCGACGAGGCCACCTCGCCTGAGTCTCCGCCGCTGGTGGCGGCGAACGGCGACCGGGCGGTGCTGCTCCTCCTCCGGGTGGCGCTCGAGCGCAACGCGCTGGTGGGGCTGGTCCAGGCCGACCGCGGCGAGGGCCTCGCGCTCCTCGCCCGCTCGGCGGTGCTGGCCACCGGCAACCACGCCGGCGGCTTCCCCACCCACGTCGGGACGGAGCGGGTGGCACGCATCCACCTCGTCCGGCGGCAGATCGGCCTCGTCTCGCGCGGACGCCCGCCGTCCCTCGGGACACTCCGGACCGCGGCGCTCGCCTCGCGCCCGGCCACCGCCGGCGTGCGAATCCACCTCGACGCCGCGCTCGCCGCCGCGGGGCTCGACAGCGCCGAGGTCCACCGGCGCGCGCTCCTCTGCGAGTCACACCTCGAGGTCTGCGCCCAGGTCCTCCAGGGCCGGGCGGAGGTCGGCGTGGCCTCGCGCGCCTGGGCAGAGTGGCTGGGCCTTCGATTCCAGACGCTGGCCGAGGAGGCCTACGGGCTCGTGGCCCGGGCAGCCAGGCTGGGGCATCCGGCGCTGGTGGCGGTCTGCGAGGCGGCGCAGAGCGCGCGGTTCCGGACCGAGGCCGGTCGGGTTCCCGGCTACGACGTCAGCGACGCCGGGTCCATCCACTACGATGGCGTCTGAGGCGGGGGAGAGAGGCGCCGATCGCGTCGGATGGACCCGACCGGCGTCTTCGAGGTGTGTCGGGCAGTGAGAGCGGAGGGAATCGAACCCACAACCTATGGATTAAGAGTCCATTGCTCTGCCAATTGAGCTACGCTCCCGCTCGCCTGGCTGCGCGAGGGACCGCGCGTATAACCGCCCGTGCCGCCATGAGTCAACCGCTGCATCGCCCTGCCCGCCCACTGCGCTGATTCGCCTCCGGGACGCCGAAGCCCTAGACTTGGGCGAAGAAGTCGAGGGGAGCGGAGGAGTACCGTGGTGGCCAAGTCTCAGCTGGCCGTCGCCGTCGTCCTGATCCTCGCCTCGGGGTGTGCAACGACCTCGGGGGATCACCGCTCGATCACCGATCAGTGGATCGACCAGGCTCGAGCCGAGGGGCTGGTCCTCGAGGCTCCGCTGCGCGTCTCGCCGCAGACCCGGAGCCTGGTCCGGGACAAGGTGGGCTATGCCGGCACCGAGAAGGCCCGCCTCCTGAAGGTGGTGCGGTTCCTGGCCGACGGAGACGGGCTCAACTTCCAGTACCAGACGCAGTCGTCGCTCTCAGCGGAGAAGGCCTACGCCGCGAAGCGGGGCGACTGCATGAGCTACGCGAACCTACTGGTCGCGCTGGCGCGGTCGCTCGACGTCCCGGTGCGCTACGTGCGCATCACCCAGCTCCCGGTGACCTGGGAGGCCCGGGGGAGGTTCTTCGAGTCCTCGCACATGGCGGTGGCGCTGGGCCGGGAGGCGGCCTGGGACCAGGCGGCCATCGTGGACTTCGGGAGCGTCCACACCTCGCCGTGGCGGTTCTCGCTCTACGACGACGTGCCCGACACCGAGGCCTTCGTCCTCTTCCAGAACAACGTGGCGGTTCAGCGGATGCTCGCCGGGGACACCACGACCGCCGAGCACATCCTCCGGTTCTTCAACCAGCGCGCGCCCGACGTCCCGGAGGTGCCGAACAACCTCTCCCTGGTGCTGATGCAGACCGGGCGGGAGCGCGAGGCGATGGACCTGCTCGTGGCCTCGGTGCAGCGCTTCCCCCACTTCCGTCCGCTCTACGCCAACGCGGTGCAGGCCGCGCACCGGGTGGGGAACGAGGCGCTGGCCACCGAGCTGGAGGCGCGGGGTCGAGAGCTCCTGGAGGACGAGCCGGCCTGGAACTTCAACGAGGGGATGCGCTCCTACCACGCCGGTGCCTACTCCACCGCCGCGCTGCGGTTCGAGAAGGCGCTCTCGGCCGACCCGGACAACGTGCGACTCCTGGCCTGGAGTGCGCGGGCACACCTGGCCGCGGGCAACTACCGCCGCGGGCTGGAGCAGGTGGAGCGGATCCGGTCCCGGCCGCCGTCGGAGACGCGCTCCCAGCTGCTCGAGGATCTGTCGAAGACGTTCCCCCAGCTGGAGCAGCCCCCGCTTCTGCAGCCGGCGCCGATGGCTGCCCGCCCCCGCTGAGTCGCCGCTCTACGCGGTGCCGCGAGGGGCGAGCACCCGCTGGACGGCCTCCAGCAGCTCGAGGTGCGTGAAGGGCTTCTGGAGGAAGCTCGTGCCAGGGTCACGGCGGAGCTCGGGGTCCATCTGTCCCTCCCCGTACCCGCTGACCACCAGCACCCGGGCCGACGGGTGGCGCTGGTGGATGGTGCGGTAGGCGGCGAGCCCGCTCAGGCCCGGCAGGACGGCGTCGAGGATGACCAGGTCGACCGCCACGCCGCCGAGGAGCGCGAGGGCGGACTCGGCGTCGTCGGCGGTGAGCGCCCGGAAGCCGCTCCGCTCCAGCAGCCGCGCCAGCCCCTGACGCACGGCGGCGTCGTCCTCGACCACGAGCACCGTCCCTCCGGTGCGCGGGGCGGGGGTGCGGGTACGCCGCTCGGTCTCGAGCGGGAGGCCCTCGACGGCCGGGAGGAGGATCTGGAAGGTCGAGCCCCTCCCTGGCGCGCTCGAGACCTCCACCACGCCCTGGTGCTGGCGGACGATGCCGTGCACCACCGCCAGCCCGAGGCCCGTGCCGCGCCCCGGCGCCTTGGTGGTGAAGAAGGGCTCGAAGATCCGCTCCAGCGTCCCGGCGGGGATGCCCACCCCGGTGTCGGTCACCGACAGCTCGACCATCCGCTTCCCGGGGACCGTCCCGTGGCGGGCGGCGAACTCACCGTTCACCTCGAGGTTCCGGGTGCGCACGGTGAGCGTGCCGCCCTCGGGCATGGCGTCCCGCGCGTTCACGCAGAGGTTCATCAGGACCTGCTCGAGCTGCGCCGGGTCGCCGGAGACGGTCCACGGCTCCTCGGCCAGCTCGGTGACCAGCTTCACCGGCTCGCCGATCACGCGGCGGAGTAGGCTCTCCACGTCCAGCACCACCTGGTTCAGGCTGAGCGACCGCTGGGCGAGCGGCTGGCGCCTGGCGAAGGCCAGGAGCTGGCGCACCAGCGCCCCGGCGCGCTGGCACTGCCGCTCGATCTCGGCGAGGTCGGTCTGCGCGGAGTGGTCCACCGGAAGGTCGAGCCGGGCGAGCGCCGCCGCGCTCTGGATGCCGGTGAGGACGTTGTTGAAGTCGTGGGCCACGCCGCCGGCGAGCATTCCCACCGTGTCCATCTTCTGGGTGCGCTGCACCTCGACCTCGAGGCGCTTGCGCTCGGTGACGTCGCGGACGCTGACCACCAGGCGCTGGTCGCCGCCCGGCACCTCGGCGACCGCGAGCTCGAGGTGAACCATGCTCCCGTCGCGCCGGCGCGCCTCGCTGGACCGGCTCCCCTGCCCCACGTAGCCCTGGAAGCCCGGGGGGAGGAGCTCGTCGGCCGGGCGCCCCAGCACGTCGGAGGAGCGGACGCCGAAGATGCTCTCGGCGGCGGGGTTCATGCTGACCAGCATCCCCCCGGCGCTCACCGTGAGGAGCCCGTCCGGGACGTGCTCCATGACCGCGCGGAGGTCCATCTCGCTCCGGCGCAGGGCGGCGTCGGCGCGGCGGCGAGCGGAGCGCTGGGCGGCCTCGGCGCACTCGCGCTCCACGGCTGGCGCGAGGCGCGCGAGGTTGTCCTTCATGAGGTAGTCGTGCGCGCCGGCCTTCATCGCCGCGATGGCGTGGGACTCGTCGACCGTGCCCGAGACGAGAATGAAGGGCACGTCGAGCCCGCTCTCTTGCAGGCGGGCCAGCGCCTCGAGCGCGTCGAACTCCGGCATCCGGTGATCGGAGACGATGACGTCCCAGGGTGCGGAGAGCAGGGCCTCCTGGAACGCGTCCGCCGTCTCCACCCGGTGGAAGCGCACCAGCCGCCCTTCGGTCTGGAGCGCGTGGACGATGAGGGTGGCGTCTGCCTCGGAGTCCTCCACCAGGAGGACGCGGAGCGCGCTGCGGGTGGGAGCCGGAGAAGGTCTCACGAAGCGCAGCGGATCTGACCGCCCCGTGGCGGACACAACAAGGTGGCTCCGACGCGCACGCACGGCGCCTCTGTGGGCGCCCGGAGCGCAGGGTGGTACGCCCGGTGTCGCTGCAGACCTGGCACCGGGCCGTCGCCGAAGTCAGGGCGGTGGCCGGTAGTCGACGCAGCGCCAGGCACGGAAGCGGCGGACGATGCGCCCCGCGCGCCGCACCAGGATCGGCGGCTCCTCGCTGATCCGGCCGCACCGGGCGAGGAGCGCCGCGGGAGGCGGGCCCGACGGGTCGTCGTCGAACCGGGCCGGGTCGGAGTCGAGGAACAGCCCGCTGCGTCCGGCGAGCGAGCGTGGATCGAAGCCCACGAAATCGAACTGCAGCGCGGGCTGACCGAGCAGTTCGCGGCCGTGGGCCTCGAGCGTGCCGTCGACGAGCAGCTCCGACGTCGTCTTGTAGTCGTCGGCGGAGAAGACGAACTCGCCGGGGCGCAGGCGGGCTGCGGTCTCGGCCCGGAGCGCGCTCCATCCGACCCAGGTGTCGTCCCCGAGGCGCACCGGATAGGCGAACAGCTCCAACAGGACCACCGCGTGCACGACCGCCGAGGCGGCCACGTTCCAGCGGAGAAGCCACGGACCGGTGCGCCGCGCAGCCCACAGCGTCCCGGCGATCCACAGCGGGAAGGGCCAGTTGGGCTTCACGACCGCGCCGAGGCTGACCAGCACGAGGACGATCGCCGGGAGCAGCGAGAAGGCGGCGAGGAACAGCTCCTCGTCCTCCACCGTGCCGCGCAGGATCCGCGGCACCGCCCGGCCCGCCTCGCGTGCCCAGACCACCAGCAGCGGGGGGAGCGCCAGGACCAGCTCCGAGCCCACGAGCCCGAGCAGGTTCCAGGGGGACAGTCCCCGGGCGTGCTCGACCCGTCCGGCGGTCTGGAAGAGGAACGACGCCCAGCCGTGCCCGGCGTTCCAGATCCACACCGGCGCAGTGACGAGCGCCGCGACCCCGATGCCCAGCCAGGGCCACGGCGTGGCGAGCGCGCGGCGGCCGCGTGGCATCGCGAGGAGCAACAACCCCGCGCCGAGGAGCAGGAAGGCACCGGTGTACTTCGACTCGAACGCCAGGCCCGCGGCGAGTCCGGCGGGGATCCAGGCCCGCTCCCGGCCGTCGAGGAGGGCGTCGGCGAGGAAGCACAGGCACCAGGTCCAGGCGGCGACCAGTGGCGCGTCGGGCAGCGCGACGACGGTCAGGATGCTGAACAACCCGGTGGTGGCGAGCAGCAGGACCGCCCGACCCGGGTCCGCGGGCAGGAAGCGGCGGGCGAGCCGCACCATTCCCCAGAGCGTGATCACGGCGAAGATGAAGGGGATCAGCCGGATCAGCACCGGGGGCGGCGGATGGAGCTTCGCCGGGAGTGCGAGGGTCCACGCCAGCAGGCCCGGATGGTCGAAGTAGGACAACGCAGGGTGCCGTGCGTAGAAGACGTAGTAGGCCTCCTGCGGGACGAGCTCGAACAGCGCCGCCACCAGGAGGCGGAAGAGCTGCAGGGCCACCAGGACCCGCAACCAGCGCCAGGCGCCCGTCACGTCAGCTCCTGAACGCCATCAGCCTGGCTCGTTCGACATGCAACGGCCGCAGCGAGTGGTGTCGCCGGCGCAGCGAGCGCTGTGCCGGTCGCGTCCTCGCCTCGCTGTGGTTGTCCATCCCGTGTTCGGGACGCAATCAATCCCGCAGCCGGTCCGTAACGGCTGCGGGCCACTCGTGTGGGCTCGTTCAGGATCACTTTCTCAGGGAGATACCGTGAAGCCAGTCATCGCAGCTCTCGCCATCTTCGGCGCCGTGGCGTGCGCCTCCTCGGGCGTCGATCGGCGCCTGGAATACACCTACAACAGCTCCGTGACCGGCGTGATCGTCATGCCGGAGGCCACCGCGGGCTCGAATGCGTGCGGCAACATCGCGGTGGTGGCCACCGTCGACAACCAGGAGATCGGGCGTCCGGCGATCCGGCCGAGCAAGAACCGCTGCTCGTACCAGATCGACAACCTGCCCTCCGACAAGGATGTGACCGTGAAGGTCGTCCCCGCGTCCGACCTGAAGTGCCAGGACGGCTCGCCGGTGGCCTTCGTCTCGGACATCCAGGGCCCGGTGAAGCTCGCCCCCGACCAGGGCAAGCTCCAGGACTTCCGCGCCCAGTGCGGGACCCAGAGCTAGTCGAAGTCTCCCCCACCCCGCGGCCGCCCCGGGGAATGTCGGCTGGGCGGCGTCGCAGTGGAGCGGCGCGTGGCGAGCAGTCACGCGCCGCTTCTTTCTGAAGAAGTAGCGCTCAGCGCTCGAAGAGCCACCAGCGCCTTCGCATCGGACGGCGGGCACTGAGCCCGAACTTCCGGAGGGCGACCTCGCGGATGTACTCCGCCGCCTCCTCCGGCGAGTCGGTCAGCCGGAACCGCTCGGCGTCCGCCGAATCGATGGTCCGGGCCGGCACCAGCCGGTCGCGCAGGAAGTCCATCAGCGGCTTCCAGTACTCCACTCCGAGCAGCACCAGCGGGAAGTCGCGCATCTTGCCGGTCTGCACCAGCACCGCCACCTCGAACAGCTCGTCCAGCGTCCCCAGACCGCCGGGCGCGGCGACGAAGGCGTAGGAGTACTTCGCCAGCACCACCTTGCGAACGAAGAAGGAGCGCGTCTCCACCCAGCGGTCGAGGTAGGGGTTCGGCTTCTGCTCCACCGGGAGGGTGATGTTGCAGCCCACCGAGCGGCCGCCGGCCTCCTTCGCGCCCCGGTTGGCCGCCTCCATGAGCCCCGGCCCGCCGCCGGTCATCACCGTGAAGCCCGCCCGGGCCAGCGCTCCGCCCATCTCCCGGGCGAGCGCGTACGCCGGATGGCCCTCTGCGTAGCGCGCCGAGCCGAAGACCGTCACACACGGGCCCACGAAGTGCAGCTGGCGGAAGCAGCGGAGGAACTCGATGGCGGTGCGCGCCACCCAGAGCAGCTCGAGCGGGCGGTTCCGCGGACCGGCGAGGAAGGAGTGCTCGTCGGTGGCCGGCGGAGTCTTCCCCCAGTCCTCGGCGCCGCGCTCCGCCGGCCGCTGGACGAGCTCGCCGTCGCTCACTTCTTCGCGCCGAAGGGTGTGTACCCGAACTTCTGACCGCCGACGCTGGCCTCGTACATGAGCCCGGTCTTGGTGGCGGTGAAGATGGCCACCCCGTTCTCGTAGTTCGCGGTCGCCGCCGCCCCGGCAGACAGCGCCACCGCCGAGGCCTGGGCCGCGAGCGCGAAGTTCCCCTTCTTGAACTCGGCGAGCGTCGAGGCGTTCTCGAGGAAGATGATCTCGGAGTAGGTCTGTCCCCCGAGCTGAAGCCCGATGCTGGCCTGTCCCATCGAGGACTTTCCCACCGGCTGGCCGCCCACGAAGAGCACGCCGTCGCCGCCCGCGCCGCCCACCACGAAGGCTCCCTTGGCGATGGTGGCGAAGACCGCGTAGCCCGCGGCGGAGCCGATGAACTTGTCGATCTTCGGATCCTTCTTCTTGAAGGTCTGGATGGTCGCCCGGGCGTCGGAGACCAGGGTGTCGTCGCCGCCGAGTGCGGCAGAGGCGAGCAGCAGGGCGAGGACGGGAACGAGCCTGGAGAGGCGCATGGAGAGAAGCGTAGTCCCTCGCGACCTCTCGACGGAGGAGAACGTCAGGCCCGCCCGGCGCAGCGAAGGATGGCGGCCACGGAGCGATCGACGTCCTCCTCGGTGGTGTTCCAGCCCGAGACGCTGATCCGCATGACGTCCATCCCCTTCCACCGGCTTCCCCCGAGCCAGCAGGTCCCGTCGGCCTGGACACGGGAGATGACCTCGCGGGTGAAGGCGTCGGTGTCTCCTCCCTTCGGTGGATCGAAGCGTACCAGCACCTGGTTGAGCACCACCTCGTTGAGGACGTGAACTCCCGGGGCCCGGCCGAGCTGCTCGCCGAAGCGGCGCGCCCGTGCGCAGAGCCGCTCCACCAGATCCTCCACGCCCTTCCGGCCCAGCGCCCGCAGCGCGGCGTAGACCGCGACCCCCCGGCCGCGCCGGCTGAACTCGGGAACGAAGTCCACGCCGTCGCGCTGGTCGCTCGACTTCACCAGGTAGCTGGCCGAGGTCCCCATCGCGCGGCTGAGCACCTCGGCGTCGCGGACGATGGCCACTCCCGAGTCGTAGGGGACGTTGAGCCACTTGTGGGCATCGACCGCCCAGCTGTCCGCCTTCTCCACGCCGCGGAGGAGGCTGCGGGTCGAGCGGCTCGCCGCGCCCCACAGGCCGAATGCGCCGTCGACGTGCACCCAGGCGCCATGGGCGCGGGCCGCGGCGACGATGGGCTCCATTGGATCCACCGCGCCGGTGTTGACGTTCCCGGCCTGGACGCAGACCAGCGTCGGTCCCTTGCAGGTCGCCAGCACGGGGCCGAGCGCGTCGGGATCCATCCGCCCCTGCGCGTCGGCTGCGACCCGCTTCACGCGCGACTGACCGAGGCCGAGGTAGCGCAGCGCGCGGGTCACCGTGACGTGGACCTCCTCGCCCACGACCACGTGGAGCTCCGGAGCGCCGAACAGTCCCTGCTCCGAGACGTCCCACCCCGCCCGGGCGAGGAGCGAGTACCGGGCGGCGGCGAGGCCGGTGAAGTTTGCCATCTGCCCGCCGGTGACGAACCCGGCGCCGGCATCGGCCGGAAGGCCGAGGAGCCCGTTCAGCCACCGGCGCGCGGTATCCTCCAGCACCGCCACGGTGGGCGAGAGCACGTACAGCCCGCAGTTCTGATCCCACGACGAGGTGAGCCAGTCCGCGGCGAGGGCCACCGGGTGGCTTCCACCGATGACGAATCCGAAGAACCGCGGACCGGCGGTGGCCATGAGCCCCGGCTCGCCGGCGCGGGCGAGGAGGTCCACCACCTCGATCGGGTCCTGGCCCTGGTCCGCGAGCTCTCCGCCGAACGCCGCCTTCAGGCTCTCGAGCGTGGCGGTGGGCCGGACCTGTCGCTTGCCGAGGGAGCCGAGCCAGGAGCGGGTGTGGGCGAGGACGCGATCGAGTGGAAGGAGGGGATCCATGGCGCCGGCGAGCGTCGCTCCCCGGCTCGCCGCGAGGCAAGCACACCGGAGAGCCGATGCTGCCGGATCAGCCGCCGATGAAGCGCATGACGGCGACCGCTCGTCCGGGCCGCGCAGCGCGACCGGGGTCAATGCTGGCGGCTGTAGCTGAGGGTCACGTCGACCGGCGCCGAGAGCCGGTCGCTGCGCATCACCTGGCGGACGGTGAGGCTCCGGCCGTCCCCCCCGGGCGTGAAGATGGTCTCGCCGGAACCGTCGGTGCTCTTGCCCGCCTCGACGAGGGCGCCGTCCTTCAGCTGGAAGGTGGTCTGGTTGGTGTCGCCGAAGCGGTCGGTGACCTCCACCGGAGGACCACCCACGATGCCCTGCTCGGTGGGGTAGTCAGGCGTGACGATGCTCACCGTGGAACCATCGAACCGGAGGGTGTAGCTGTCCCTCGGCCGGGCACGGGCCTGCAGCGCCGCGGCGGCGATGCCGCGGGCGAAGCCCATCTCCGCGGTGGCCTGCTCCACGGCGCGATCCACGTCGGCGAGGCCTACGTCTCCGCCGGAGTAGACCCAGGTGCCGGCGAGGGCCCGGCGCTGGGCCTCGGGGATGGTGGGGACCTCCAGGGGAGCGGGCGGTGACGTCAGTGGAGCGTGGGCGCAGGCGACGAGCAGGAGCACGGCGATCGGCGGCGAGGGAGGCGGTCGTCGTGGGGGGCGCATGGGGGCCGTCGCTCCGGGGGAGCTAGCTCTTGGACCCTCACCTGCGCAACTCCGTCGATGCCGGAGCCGTCGTCAGAGCGGCAACGTGCCGACCGCCCGGGGCACGAGGTAGCGGAGCATCCGCTCGTGGTGCGCGTTGAGGCCGACGAAGGCCACCTTTCCCCGGTGCCGGTCGAGCACCCACTCCAGCACCTCGGCGAGCGCGTGGTCGGAGAGGTCCACGGTCTCGGTGAAGTCCACCCGCACCGGCACGCCGGCGCCGAGCTCGGTGAGGCGTTGCCGGAGCTCGGCGGCCTCGGTCACTCCGAACTCGCGGCCGGCGCGGAACCGCGGCCCTTCCTCCCGGGTCCCTGTCCAGTCCACCTCGAACGCCTGGCTCATGCTCGACGTGGCTTGCACCACGCGTACCGCGGACGGAATGCGTGCATCAGCGAGAGTCGACCGCTCGGAGCAGTTTGGCTTCCTTCGGCTGCCTCGCGGCCCATTGCGCCGCCGAACGAACTGCGCGTAGCGAGCGCGTGCCGCGGCGCAGCAGAGGTGGCTCGGAAAATGCTCGATCACTGCGCGGCCCGAGAAGCTCACGGGCCAGTGAGGTGACGTATGAACGACCTGATCGTGCGAAGGACTCCGAGCACCGAGCTACCGGCGCTCACACAGTTCCATCCGCTGCGCTCGCTCCGCGAGCTGCTCGCCTGGGACCCGTTCCAGGAGATGGCGCCGCTGCTTCCCCTGGACGTTCACAAGGTGTTTCCTCCCTTCGAGGTGCGGGAGACGAAGGACCGGTTCATCTTCATGGCGGACCTTCCGGGCGTGGAGGCCAAGGACATCGAGATCACCCTCACCGGGAACAGGCTGACCATCACCGGGACCCGGATCGAGAAGGTGGAGAAGGGCGAGGAGGGCGAGTACTACGCCCGTGAGCGGACCTACGGAAGGTTCACTCGTTCGTTCACGCTCCCCGAGGGCGCGGACCTGGCTGCGGTGCAGGCGACGCTCAACGCGGGCGTGCTGACCATCGTGTTCCCGAAGGTCCCCGCGGTGCAGCCGAAGAAGATCCCCGTGGCGGTGGAGAAGGTCGCCAAGGTGTAGTCAGTCGCGTTCGAAGCCGAGCTGCCGGGGCCGCAGTGATTGCGTTCCGGAGCCCGTGCACTGCAATCGGTGCACCCCTCCGAAGCCGCCGACCCCGGCAGCGATCACGGATTCCCGGCAACTCTGCAGCACGCACAGCCAATGCACGCCTTCGGCCAGTGGGAAGGCGGCGGTTGCGATGACAATCTTCGAGCTCCTGACCTGGTTGGTCCTCGGAGCGCCGCTGGGTGTCCTCGTGGCGGCGTGCTGGAAGACCGAGGGGCTCACGTTCCTACGTTCGATGGGTGTGGGAGCCCTCGGGGCATCGTGGGCGGATTGATCGGGCGGATCCTCTTCGTCTCCGGTCCGTACGCGGGCACGATGGGGACGGTGACCCCTGCGCTGCTCTTCGCGGGCCTGGGTGCGGTGGTGACGGTGGTGCTCAACGCTCGGGCGGCTCTCCACCTGGAGCGGGCGCTGCGGGGGCACCGTCCTCCCGCTCCTGCGCGTACTGCTTGAGCCGGTACTGGATGGTCCGGGTGCTGATTCCCAGCATCGCCGCGGCCCGCGAGGTCGAGCCGCCGACGACCTCCAGCGTCCTCAGGATGGCCTGCTTCTCGATCTCCTGCCACGTCCCGCCTGGAATCAAGCTGCTCATCGGTCGGTCCGAGGGACGGGCGCCGAGCACCGTCGGCGGCAGGTCGTCGGTGGTGAGGAACGGACCCTGGGCGAGCACCACCGCCCGCTCGATGGAATTCTCGAGCTCGCGGACGTTCCCCGGCCAGTCGTGCCGCAGCAACACCTGCAGCGTCCCCGGGGCGAGCCCCTGGATCTTCTTCCCGTGCGCCTCGGTGAAGCGCTTGATGAAGTGCGACACCAGCGCCGGGATGTCCCCCTTGCGCGCCCGCAGCGGCGGCAGCGTCACCGAGATGACGTTGAGCCGGTAGAAGAGGTCCTCGCGAAACCGCCCGGCCGCCACCTCGGCGGCGAGGTCCTTGTTGGTCGCGGTGAGGAGCCGGACGTCGACCTTCAGCGTCTCCGTCCCGCCGACCCGCTCGAACTCCCGCGTCTGCAGGACCCGGAGCAGCTTCACCTGGACCGCCGGGGAGACGTCGCCGATCTCGTCGAGGAAGATCGTTCCACCGTCGGCGCGCTCGAAGCGGCCCTCACGGCGGGCGACGGCGCCGGTGAAGGCACCCCGCTCGTGCCCGAACAGCTCCGACTCGAGGAGGGTCTCGGTGAGCGCGCCGCAGTTCACCCGCACGAACGGCCGGTCCTTGCGCGGGGACAGCTCGTGCAGCGCCTGGGCGATCAGCTCCTTCCCCGTTCCCGACTCGCCGAGGATGAGGACGTTGGCCCGGGTGGGCGCCGCGCGCTGGACGACCTCGAAGACCTCGCGGAGCGCGGGGCTGTCGCCGACGATGTTGTCGAAGTGCACCCGCTCGCGAACCCGGGCGCGCAGGCTGGCGGCCTCCTGGACGAGCTGCCGCTTCTCCAGGGCCTTCTCGATGACCACCAGCACCGCGCGCTCGTCGAGCGGCTTCACCAGGAAGTTCTCGGCACCCGCGCGCATCGCCTCCACGGCCATCTCGATCGAGCCGAAGGCGGTCATGACCACGAACGCAGCGTCGATCCCGCTCTCCCGCGCCTCGCGGAGCAAGGTCAGCCCGTCCATCCGTGGCATCCGCACGTCCGCGAGGACCAGGTCGGCACCGGTCCCTCGCAGGTGGGTGAGCGCCTCCACGCCGTCCCCGGCCTCGCTGACCGAGTAGCCCTCCTCGGTCAGGATGGTCCGCAGGGCGCTGCGGGCGTTCGGCTCGTCGTCCACCACCAGGATGCGCGCAGACGCCATGGG
>DATJVY010000089.1:0-15063 GCA_035501615.1 Myxococcaceae bacterium | reverse complement strand
CGCTGCGCGGGCGCTCTCAGGAACGGCCGATGGGCGTACTCGGGGAACACCACCGACAGATCTCCGTTTCGCCAGCGTGCAGAGGCGTCCGAGAAGGCTGCTCGAAATGCGCGGTACTGCTCGATGAAGGCGATTCTCAGCCGGGCAGAGACTGCGTGACACCATGGCCGTTTGGAGCGCTTCGGACGCTGCGGGCGATGTTGGGGGTCCTGCTCAAGTACACCCGCGCGCCCGAGAACGTGGGGGTGATCTCTGCGACCTTGCTCGTACACCGCTCGGATCGCTCGTCGCAGGAAACGACGCCACGCTGAGCGCCGGGAGAACCTCACCAGCGGGAGTGGGGTGAGCTCGAGGGTCTCCCGAGTCGCGAACCGCGGGTCGAAGCGATCCGGGACGTGCTTTCCTGAGCGGGCCTCCCAGCGCTTGCTCCAGTCGAACCAGCTGAACACCCGCGGTGGCTTGCCCAGAAGTTCGGGAAGACAGCTCAGGCCGGGCCACTCATCACAGTGTCGTACCAACCCCTCCTTAACCCCGTGCGAGAGGACATAGCGAACTCGGGCGAGCAGGGCGCCCTCGTCGAGAACGGGCTCCGAGGAGTACCTGCACTCCCAGAAGGAACCTCGCCAGTTCACGACTGCCCCGACCTTCTTCGAGATGTTGGTGAGGAGGTACTGCATGAACTGGGAAAGGTTCCCTCTCGGCGCCCGCACCAGCAGGTGAAGGTGATTCGAAGCGATGCTGAAGGCGAAGAGCTCGACCCCGTATCGCTTCACCGAACGCGCGAGTACGCCACCGAGGACGTCGTTCGTCCGCGGTGATGGACGGGTAAAGAGACGTCCCTGCAAGCAACGCGCGGTGACGAATTCGATCTGATTCGGTACGTGCCTTCTCAGCGGCCAACCCATCCTCGAGATCCCCCTCTTGGGGAGGCTCGTGAGCACGAACTGGGCCAGGCTGATTACGAGGTGTGATTACGAGGTGTTTGACACCTCGTTTGCCGCGTTTGCCGCTCAGAGGTGCGTCGGCTTCTTCATCAGCGAGGGGATGCCTCGCCGCCAGGCGTCGGACAGCCGGGCTACTGGAACGTCGAGCAGCCCGGAGATGACGAGGCAGTCTCCGCCCACCGTCCCGATACTGGCGAACGGAACACCCGCCGACCGGCACGCCGCTGCAATCCCCGCCTCGTGTTCGGGCGCGTACGACACGACCACCCGGGAAGCGTCCTCGCCAAAGAGGTAGGCGTACGGCGCGACGGAACCTACCGAAAGGGAGAGCTGCGCCCCGATAGGGTGCTCCCCGTCGGCCACGCAGCACTCGGCCAACGCCACCGCGAGGCCCCCCTCGCTCGTGTCATGCGCCGACGCGACCTTCCGGTTCCGGACCAGCTCGCGGACCACTGCTTGCAGCGCCTTCTCCTTCGCAGCGTCGAGCGCCGGCGGCCGACCGGCGATCTTCCCGGCAGTCATCAGCAGCCACTCCGAGCCGCCGAGCTGTCCTCGCGTCTCGCCCAGCACGGCCACCTTGTCCCCGGCTCGACGGAACACCGCGGTGGTGGTGGCACTCGCGTCCGGGAGCAGCCCGACCACGGCCACGGTCGGAGTGGGAAGGATCGCCCTGCCCTCCGTCTCGTTGTAGAGGCTCACGTTCCCGCTCACCACGGGGACACCCAGCTCGCGGCACGCCGCGGCGATGCCCCGTGTGGCCTCGGCGAACTGCCACATGATCTCCGGGCGCTCGGGGTTGCCGAAGTTCAGGCAGTCGGTCAGGCCGAGCGGTTCGCCGCCGACGCAGGAGACGTTCCGGGCGCACTCGGCGACCGCCAGCCGCGCACCCTCGAAGGGGTCGAGGTAGACGAATCGCGCGTTGCAGTCGACGGCCAGGGCAAGCCCTTTCTTCGTCCGCTCGACCCGCACCACCGCCGCATCCGCCGGTCCGGGCCTGACCACCGCACCCAGGCGCACGGTGTGGTCGTACTGCCGGATGATCCACTCCTTGCTGGCGATGGTCGGCCGCGCGAGAAGCGCGAGCAGCGTCTCCCCGTGGTCCCGACCAGGGGGAACCGAAAGCGGGTCGAACGCCTGGAGCGCGTCCTGACCCGCCGGCCGCGTCGTCGGACGGTCGTAGACCGGAGCGCCCTCAGTCAGCGGAGTGACCGGGAGGTTCGCGACCTCCTTGCTGTTCTCGAGGATCCGCACCCGGCCGTCGTCGGTGACGCGACCGATGACCGCCGCATCCAGGTCCCACTTGTGAAAGATGCGGAGCACCTCGTCCTCGCGGCCCCCCCTCGCCACGATGAGCATGCGCTCCTGGCTCTCGGAGAGCATGACCTCGTACGGCGTCATCCCCTCCTCGCGCCGCGGAACCTTCGCGACGTCGATCTCGATTCCGCTCCCCGCCCGGCCTGCCATCTCGATCGACGAGCTCGTCAGCCCGGCAGCCCCCATGTCCTGGATGCCCACCAGGGCGTCGGTCCGGAAGATCTCGAGACAGGCCTCGAGGAGAAGCTTCTCGGTGAACGGGTCACCCACCTGCACCGTGGGGCGCTTGTTCTCGCTGTCCTCGTCGAACTCGGCCGAGGCCATGGTCGCACCGTGGATGCCGTCCCGACCGGTCTTGCTACCCACGTAGAGGATGGGGTTGCCGACGCCGGAGGCGGTGCCCTTGAAGATGCGATCGCTCGCAAGCACGCCGACGGTGAAGGCATTGACCAGGCAGTTGCCGTTGTAGCTCTCGTCGAAGGCGACCTCGCCGCCCACCGTCGGGACGCCGATACAGTTTCCGTAGCCACCGATCCCCCGCACGACACCATCGAGCAGCCAGGCCGTCTTCGGATGGGACGGGTCGCCGAACCGCAGCGAGTTCAGGGACGCGATGGGCCGCGCGCCCATCGTGAAGACGTCGCGGAGGATGCCGCCCACGCCAGTCGCAGCGCCCTGGTAGGGCTCGATGTAGCTCGGGTGGTTGTGACTCTCCATCTTGAAGGCCGCGGCCATCCCGTCGCCGAGGTCCACCACTCCGGCGTTCTCGCCCGGGCCCACGAGCACCCGCGGTCCAGTGGTCGGGAATCCGCGCAGGTGACGGCGGGACGACTTGTAGGAGCAGTGCTCGCTCCACAGGACGCTGAAGATGCCGAGCTCGAGCAGGTTCGGCTCGCGGCCGAGGTGCTCGAGGATGCGGGCGTACTCGGGCTCGCTGAGCCCGTGCTGCGCAATGACGTCCTTGCTCAGGGTCATGTCAGTGGAGGAACGAAGCCAGGATCCGGCGGCCGTCGGCGTTGCCGAGCAGCGGCTCGGCGTTCCGCTCGGGGTGGGGCATCATCCCCAGCACGTTCCCCGAGGAGTTCACGATCCCGGCGATGTCGGCCCGGCTACCGTTGGGGTTCCCGACGTAGCGGAACGCCACCTGGCCCTCGCCCTCGAGCCGCCTCAGGCCCTCGTCGTCGATGAAGTAGTTCCCGTCGCCGTGGGCAATGGGGATGCGGAACTGCTCGCCCGGAGTCAGGCCGGTGGTGAACCGCGTCCGCGCCTTCTCCGCTCGGAGGATGACGTCCTGACAGATGTACTGGCGGTTGGCGTTCTGGAGCAGCGCGCCCGGCAGCAGCCCTGCCTCGGTCAGAATCTGGAAGCCATTGCAGATGCCGAGGACCGGACCGCCCTTCTTCGCGAACGCGGCGACCTCCTCCATTACCGGGGCGAAGCGGGCGATTGCGCCGCAGCGCAGGTAGTCGCCATAGCTGAAGCCACCGGGGAGGATGACCAGCTCGCTCCCCTGGAGGTCGTGGTCCTTGTGCCACAGCATCCGGGGCTGGTGTCCGAGGACGTTCCCCGCCACATGGAAGGCGTCCTCGTCGCAGTTGCTGCCCGGGAAGACGACGATCCCGACCTTCATCCGATCTCCACCCGGAAGTTCTCCACCACCGTGTTGGCGAGGAGCCTCCGGCACATCTCCTCCACCTGGACGCGGGCTTCCGGGCCGCTGCCGTCGGGGAGTTGGAGCTCGATGTACTTGCCCAGCCGGACGCCGGAGACCTGGCCGAAGCCGAGGGCGTGCAGGCTGCCCTCCACCGCCTTCCCGGCCGGGTCGAGCACCCCAGGCTTCAGCGTCACGTACACCCGTGCGACCATGTCTCCTCCGGTGGGACACCCGCGGGCTGCCGCGGGGCGTCGGCGCCGCCTCTATCAGCCGTCCGAGGAGGCGTCCACCCGTGTCCTAACGCGGGCTTAGAGTGTCAGCCAGCACAGTTGGGTCCTCCGTGCTAACGGTTTCTAGATGCAGTCCTGGGCGCTGTGGCTCGGGTGCGTCAGCCTTCTGCTGCTCCGGGCCCTGATGGGCGCGGCGGAGTCGGCGCTCTCGGGCGTCTCCGAGCTGAAAGCCAAGGAGCTCGCGACCCAGTACGGGCGGGCCGGCCGGCGTGTGCTCCGGCTGCGCACCCAGCGGGAGACCACGGCCTCCTCGCTCCGGATCGGGATGGTGCTGAGCGGGTTCCTGGCCGCCGGGGTGGGGGCGCTGGCTCCCCCCGCGATGGTGCAGTTCGACGTCTCTCGGATGGGCGGCTTCGGGGGGGCGCTGGCGGCCCCGCTGGCAGGCGTGCTCTTCGTGGGTCTCCTCGCCGCGCTGGCCGACGTGACCGCCCGGGCCGTCGCGAGCACCGATCCCGAGACGGCGGCCCTCCGGCTCTCGTGGCTGGCGGGGCTGCTCGCGGCGGTGCTGGGGCCGTTCGCGCGGGTGCTGCTCGCGGGCGTGAACCTGGTGCTTCGGCCGTTCAAGATTCGGGCACGGTTCGAACCGCCGCCGCCTCCTCTGGAGGAGCTGGAGCGGATGCTCGCCGCGCAGGCCGCGGACCAGAAGGTGGATGCCAGCGCCCCCGAACTGATCCGCAGCGTGTTCGAGCTTTCGGACAAGCGTTGCAAGGACGTGATGGTGCCGCGGACCGAGGTCGTGGCGGTGGAGATCTCCACCCCCTCGACCGAGATCCTCCGCCTCCTCGCCGAGGAGAGCCACAGCCGCATCCCGGTCTACCGCGACGACATCGACCACATCGTTGGCGTGCTGCACGCCCGGGACCTGATCCCTTTCCTTCAGCACCCGGAGCTGATCGTCCTCGCCGACGTGATTCGCCCGGCGGTGTTCGTGCCTTGGATCAAGCCGGTGGGGGACCTGCTGCGTGAGATGCAGCGGCGGCGCATCCACATGGCGATGGTGACCGACGAGTACGGCGGCTTCATGGGCGTCGTCACGCTCGAGGACATCCTGCGGGAGATCGTCGGGGACATCGCCGACGAGTTCGAGCAGCCCGAGTCGCTCATCGAGAAGCAGCCCGACGGCTCGTTCCTGGTCGACGCGATGCTCGAGGTGGACGAGTTCGCCGAGGCGTTCGGGCTGCCTCTGCCGGAAGGCGAGTACGAGACGCTGGGCGGGTACCTCAGCTCGCTGTCGGGGAGCATCCCCGAAGTAGGCGACCGCTTCACCTACGATGGCTGGCAATTCACCGTCGCCTCGAAGCAGGGGCCGCGGCTCGGTCGCGTCCGGATGACCCGGCTGAAGGCCCCGTCCGCCGCCTCGCGCGAGGGAGCGCAGCAGAGCACCGCGACCTCGTGAACCCACCTCGACCGCGGTGCGGGGAATACCCTCGGAGTCACGGTGGGATAGACGAACTACGAGGCGTCAATTACGAGGTGTCTGACACCTCGCACACCGAGAGGGGAACTTCAGCGCCCGAGCAACGGGTTGAGCGCCTCGACGGTCAGCGGCCAGCCGTTCCGCTGGGCGGCGAGCTGGAGGGCCCGCGCGAACTCGGAGGCGGTCTGGAAGCGCTTTTCGCGGTCGGCGAAGGTCGCCTGGCGAACGACGCGGGCGAGATACTCCGGCACACCAGGGCGTACCGTGTCGATGAGCGGGATCTGGGCGTCCCGGACGTGCTGCAGGAGGTCCAGCTCGCTTGACCTGGCGAAGAGGTGCCGGTTGGCGATGAGCTCCCAGAGAATCACGCCAACCGAGTACAGATCGCTCCGGATGTCGATCGCCTCACCGACGACCTGCTCCGGGCTCATGTACGCCACCGTCCCCTGAAGCGCGCCCTGTTCGGATCGCGGGAATCCGTCGAACTCGGCGATGCCGAAATCGGTGAGCTTCACGTCCCCGGACACCGAGAGCAGGACGTTGGAGGGGTTCACGTCCCGGTGTACCAAGGGGACCGCAGGGGTCGCGCCGATGCCGCTGTGCAGATAGGTCAGCGCGTCGAGCAGGCACCAGCCGATGTAGTTCGCAGCCGGCAACGGCATCGGGGTTCCCGCCTGGACGAGAAGCTCGAGGAAGTAGCCCAGCGTTCGTCCTGGAACCAGCTCCTGGACCATCAGGTAGTCCGAGCCCGACTTGAAGCAACGGAAGGTTCGCACCACGTGACGGTGCTGCAGGCGTACGGCGATCTTCGCTTCGTCGATGAAGTGCTTCACGTGCGCACCGTCGTTCCGGTACGCGGGGAGCAGTCGCTTGAGGACCACCTCAGGGCCCTCGCCTGCGGCCGGGGTCGTCGTTGGAAGCGGCCGGGCCTGGTAGACCTCCGCCATGCCGCCCACTGCGAGGCGACCGACGATCTCGTAGCCTCCGAGCTCCCGCTCCAGCGCCACGGCCCGCGATTCTACCAGCGCCCCCGGCGCTCCCGCCGGTTCCTGTGGAAATCGGGGCGCGATCGACGCATTGTGCGCAGCTCGGAAGAGGAGATGGGATGGTCTTCACGCCGGAACTCGTGTCGGGCATTGGAGCACTGCTCTTCACCGCAATCGGAGGCGTGATCGGGCTGCTCGGCCCGGTCCTGCTCTTCCCGCTCTGGAGACTCTTCGGGGCGCGAGGCGTACCGCTCTCGACGTTCGCCTCGACCGGACTGGGGCTCTTCGGCGGCGCCATCGGCGGCCTGCTCACGCCCTACTTCGCGCCAGCGGGCCAGATGTTCTATCCGGTCTGGTGGGGGTTTCTCCTTGCCGCAGGCAACGCCGGCGGGGTCGTCTTCACAGGCGCCATGATCGCCTCCGTCCCGGACCGGAACGCCGGCTACTGAACACCGGGGGGCGTCCCTGAACACCCACTGCCTGCGGCATCGCGGCTGCTACGAGGTTTCCGACACCTCGTCGTGGACGGGCCGGTGCCTCACTGGACGGGACCCAGCGCGCGGACCCGATCGGGTCACTGACCCAGGGCTAAGCGGCTCATCTCCAAGGGCTCTTACGAGGTGTCAGACACCTCGTCATCGAGTTCAGCCGCGGGGCGTGGCCACGGGGTCGTCCCAGCCGCCGAGGTCGGCCGCGAGGCGCTCGGCCTCCCGCGGACCCCAGCTCCCGGGCTCGTAGAAGTGCAGCGGCGTGACGTTCCCGAGGATGGGCTCGACCACCGCCCACGCCGCCTCCACGGCGTCCTGACGCACGAAGAGCGTGGCGTCGCCGTTCATCGCATCGGTGAGCAGCCGCTCGTAAGGGTCCGCCTCGTCGCTGCTTTCCTGCCTCACCGCCGCGAGCTCGACCGTCGTCCCCACCATCTCCGGCCCCGGCCTCTTCACCCGCGCGCTCAGCGACAGCGCCACCTCCGGCCCAAGCCGGAACCGGAACGTGTTCGCGTCCTGTCGCGACAGCTTCCGCAGCGGTGGTCGCCGAAGCTTCACCACCACCTCCGTCGCCGTCACGGGCATGCACTTGCCCGAGCGGATCAAGAACGGCACCCCGTCCCACCGCCACGACGAGATCTGCAGCCGGACCGCCGCGGACGTCTCGACCTGCGATGCCGGCGCCACTCCCGGCTCCTGGCGGTAACCCACGAACTGCCCCCGCACCACGTCCTCCGGTCGGATGGGCGGGATGGCCCGGAACACATCCGCCACCTCGTTCCGCACCGATTCCCAGTACAGGTCCGATGGGGGCTCCATCGCGAGGAAACCGATGACCTGGAGCAGGTGATTCTGCAGCACGTCCCGGATGCAGCCGGTCTCGTCGTAGAACTTGCCGCGCCCCTGCACACCGAAGCTCTCGGCCATGGTGATCTGGACGCTCTCCACGTAGTTCCGGTTCCAGATCGGCTCGAGGAAGGTGTTCCCAAAGCGGAACACGAGGAGGTTCTCCACCGCGTCCTTGCCCAGGTAGTGGTCGATGCGGAACACCGACTGCTCGGGGAAGACCTGGTGAAGGATCCGGTTCAGCTCGACCGCCGACTTCAGATCGTGTCCAAAGGGCTTCTCGATCACCACCCGGGCGCCCTGGGCACACCCGGAGGTGGCCAGCGCCTCCACCACGGTGGCAAAGAGCATCGGCGGGATCGCCAGGTAGTGCGTCGCAGCGCGCGCACCATCGAGCAGCGTCTTGAGCTGAGTGAACGTCTTCGGGTCGCCGTAGTCGCCGTCCACGTACCGCAGCTGCGACATCAGCTTCGAGAACGCCGGCTCGTGCACGCCGGGCCCGTTCTTCTCCACGCTCTCGCGCGCCCGCGCCTTCAGCTGCTCCAGCGTCCAGCCGGCCTTCGCCACGCCGATGACCGGACACTCGAGTACGCCCCGCTCCACCATCGACTGCAGCGCGGGGAAGATCTTCTTGTAGGCCAGGTCACCGGTGGCGCCGAAGAACACCAGAGCGTCCGAACGGGAACTCGACGGCTTCGCTCCCTGCCAGAATGCGTCCGGGCGAGTCATACGGGGAGGGACTCGTATCAGCCGGCGAGCGAGGCGTATAGCCGCTCGTAGGCCGCCGCCGAGACCTCCCACGACCAGTCCTGCGCCATCCCCCGCCGCCGCAGCGCATCGAGCGCTCCGCGGCGGTTCCACCACCAGTCCAGCGCCCGGCCACTCGCCCAGAGCAGCCCACCGACGTCGAAGTCGCGAAACTTGAACCCCGTGCCGTCCGGCAGGTCGGCGTCCCGCACCGTGTCCTCCAGCCCACCGGTGGCCCGCACCACCGGCACCGTTCCGTAACGGAGCGAGTACATCTGGTTGAGGCCACAGGGCTCGTACAGCGAGGGCATCAGGAAGAAATCGGAGCCCCCTTCCACCAGGTGCGAGAGTGCCGGGTCGAAGCCGATGAAGGCCCGGCACTGATGGGGTCGCGACGCGGCGAGTCCCCGGAACCCCTCCTCGTACCAGCGTTCGCCGTTCCCGAGCAGCACCACCTCGGCGCCGTTGTCGAGCAGTGTCGGCAACGCCTCGAGCAGGAGCGCGATGCCCTTCTGCGCCGCGAGCCTCGACACCACACCGAACAGCGGCGCCTCGGAAACCACCTCCGGATCGGGCAGGCCGAAGCGATGGCGCAGCTCCGCCTTGCAGATCGCCTTCCCGGCGAGGTCCTCGGCATCGAACGGCGCGGGCAGATGCGGGTCGGCGCGCGGATCCCACTCGTGGACGTCGATGCCGTTCAGGATCCCGTGCAGGTCGTGCGCCCGCTGGCGGAGGGTGCCCTCGAGCATGCAGCCGTAGGCCTCGGTCTGGACCTCCTGAGCGTACGTGGGGCTCACCGTGCTCAGCGCATCGGCGAACGCGAGGCCGGCCTTCATGAAGTTCACCTGGTCGTAGAACTCGAGCCCCCCGGCCGTGAACACGTCCCAGGGTAGCCCCAGGTCTCCCATCACCGCCTTGGGGAAGACCCCCTGGTAGGCGAGGTTGTGGATTGTGAAGAGGCTCCGTGCCTCTCCCACCGAGGTTCCCCGGAACCCGCGGGCCAGCGCCAGCGCGCCGAGCCCGGTCTGCCAGTCGTTGAGGTGCACCAGGTCCGGTGCGAACCGCATCGCCTGCGCCGCGGCCAGCGCGCCCACCGAGAGGAACCCGAACCGGCGATGGTTGTCGCCGTAATCGCCCGACGCGTCTCCGTAGAGGCCCGGTCGTCCGTAGAAGCCGGGGTGATCGAGGAACCAGACCTCGTGGCGAGGGGCCGGCCGAGCCACCCGGATCGCCGCCCGCTGCTCACCGAACGGAAACCGGAGGCGGATGGAGTGGCCCGAGCCCTCGGCGTTGGTCACCCGCGCCGACGCGTATAGCGGGGTCACGACGCGGACCTCGTGGCCTCGCGCGGACAGCGCGCGGGGGAGCGCATGCGCCACGTCTCCGAGGCCGCCCGACTTGCTGTAGGGCGCGACCTCCGAGGCCACGTAGAGAATCTTCATCGGCCCACCATGCCCACTGCTGGCGACGCGTCAACGCCCGAGTGCGCCCTGGCTCTGCTATGGAGACCAGCATGACGGACCCGTTCCAGCAGTTCGCGGAGTGGTTCCGGGAGGCCGAGACCGCCGTCCCGGTGGACCCCAACGCAATGGTGCTCTCCACCGTGGGCGCGAATGGGCGGCCGAGCTCGCGGGTGGTGCTCTTGAAGGGCTTCGACCGGGACGGCTTCGTGTTCTACGGGAACCTGCAATCGCGGAAGGGTCGTGAGCTGCGCCAGCACCCCTGGGCGTCGCTCAACTTCCACTGGAAGCCCCTCGGGCGCCAGGTGCGGATCGAGGGGCAGGTGAAGCAGGTCGCGGATCAAGAGGCGGATGCCTACTTCGCCACCCGGCCGCGCGGAAGCCAGATCGGCGCCTGGGCCTCGAAGCAGAGCGAGCCCCTCTCCGCCCGTGCCACGCTCGAGGCCGCCGTCCGGGAGGTCGAGGCCCGCTACGCCGGCCGCGAGGTGCCCCGCCCGCCGTTCTGGTCCGGCTTCCGGCTCGCGCCCGACCGCATCGAGTTCTGGAAGGCGGGCGAGTTCCGCCTGCACGACCGGGAGGTCTTCCGGCGCACGTCGCCTGACGCGCCCTGGACGGTGGAGCGGCTCTACCCCTGAGCCGCCGGCGCTGTTACCAGGGAAGCTGGCGGCCCTGGAACTCGAAGACCTTGCCGCTCTGCTCCGCGGTCAGTCCATCGACGATGCGGAGCATTCCCCGCACGGACTGCTCCGGCGTCACCGGCGCGCCGCTGCCGCCCATGCGCGTTTGCACCCAGCCCGGATGGAGGGCCACGGTGCGGAACCCTTCGCCGCGTAGGTCCTCGGCCAGGACCCGGGTCGCCATGTTGAGTGCCGACTTGCTCAACCGGTAGGCGAACCGGCCACCGGTCGCGTCGGCGATGCTCCCCAGGTGGCTCGTGACGTTGACGATCTTCCGACCCTTCCCGGCCCGCAGCCGGGGCAGGAGCGCTCGGACCACCCGGAGCGTGCCTGCGGCGTTCACGTTGAAGACGCGGAGGATGTCCGGTGGATCGATGGCCTCACCTCCCTTGATGCCCGAGACGCCCGCATTGTTGATGAGTACGTCCACGGGCCCCGGGGCGAGCTGCTCGGCGAACGCGGCCACGCTCGCGTCGTCCGCCACATCGAGCCGATAGACGCGGAGCCGCCCGCCGGGACGGCTCAGGGCCTGGAGCTCCTGCGCCTGCTCCGGGTCCCGGGCTGTGGCGTCCACGTCCTCGCCGCGCGCCGTGAGTTGCCTGACGAACTCGAGTCCGATACCCCTGTTCGCACCAGTCACGACGAAGCGCATTGCCGTGACATAAGCACCGCCCAGGCGAGGGGCGAGAGAAACCGAGGAGACCGTGCCCAACCTGCGCACCGCCGTCGTCGGAGCTGGCATCTCGGGGCTCACGCTCGGCTGGGCCCTGCGCACGCGCGGCACGCCGGTGGTGGTGCTGGAGGGGTCCGGTCGTGTCGGCGGTCAGATTCGCTCCTGGCTCGACGACGGCTTCGTGCTCGAGGCCGGGCCGAACGGATTTCTCGACCGTGACGGTGCGGTGGCGCGCGTCGCCCAGCAGCTGGGGATCGCCGACCGCCTTCGCCCCACCTCGGCAGCGGCGGACCGGCGCGCCATCTTCGTCCGGGGCAAGGTCCGGTGGCTCCCGGTGAAGCCGCCGGAGTTCCTCAGATCGGACATCGTGCCCTGGTGGGCGAAGCTGCGGCTCCTGCTCGAGCCGTTCAGCCGCCGGGGGCCGGCAGGTGTCGACGAGAGTCTCGCCCAGTTCGGTCGACGTCATCTCGGCCGCCACGTCACCGAGACCCTGCTCGACGCGGTGCAGACCGGCATCTTCGGTGGGGACTCGGAGCGGCTGAGCCTCCGGGCGGCGTTTCCCCGGCTCCACCAGATGGAGCGCAGCCACCGCAGCCTGATGCTCGCCGCCCGGGCGATGCGGGGTGCATCCCGGGGAGCCGTTCCCGCTCGCCTCGGCTCGTTCGAGGGAGGGCTCGAGACGTTGCCCCGGGTGCTCGGCTCGGCGCTCGGGGATGCGGTGAGGCTCGGCGTCCGGGTCCGGTCCGTCGAGCCGTCCGGTACGGGCTGGCAGGTCCGCTGGGACGGCGGGGGCGAGCAGTTCGACCGCGTCGTGCTCGCGGTGCCGGCTCGGACGGCGGCGGAGCTGCTCCGTCCGCTGGACGCGAGTGTCGCGACCGCGCTCCAGGCCATCCGGACCGTCCCGATCTCGGTCGTGCACCTCGGATGGCGACCGGCGCTGGCGCCCGAGCCGACCGGGTTCGGCGTGCTGGTGCCGGCGCGGGAACACCGGCGAGTCCTCGGCGTGATCTTCGTCTCCTCGGCGTACCCCTTCCGCGCCCCCGGCGGAGGGACGCTCCTGACCACGCTGGTGGGGGGTGCGCGCGGTGCAGGGTGGGCGGCTCTTCCGGACGCCGAGCTGGTGGCGCTGGTCCGTGACGAGCTCCGGACGATGATCGGCATCGACCGCCCCCCCGACCTGGTGCGGATCGTCCGCTGGACGGATGCCATTCCCCAGTACGAGGTCGGGCACCACGGGCGGCTCGATGCGATCGCGTCCGCGCTCCGAGCGCATCCACGGCTGGTGCTGGCGGGCAACTCGCTCCGCGGACCCGGCATTGCCGACTGCGTACGGGAGTCGCTGGCCCTCGCCGACACCATCGCGCCGGCCCCCGCACCCTCCGCGGGCGCCCCCTCCTCGGCCGCCTGACCGCCCCAACGAGGCGACGCAACGAGGTGTCAGACGTCTCGTCATTCGGGAACGGCTGCTGCTCGGTCGAAGACCGAAGGGGGACTTAAGTGTTTGTTCTCGTTACACTTTTTGAGGTGTCAGACACCTCGTCGTGCCCTCGTGATGCGCTCGGGGAGCCACGACGTGCCTGCCCGAGCGCACCTCAGGCTGCCAGGCCGCGCTTCTCCCAGCGGGTGATCCGCCCGCCTGCCGTCTCGATCAGCCAGTAGCCCTCGTGCCCCGCCTGCGTCGACGACCCCGCGCCGAAGATGTGCGGGCGCTCCGGGGTGGCGTCGAAGTGGTAGCGCTTGTGGATGTGCCCGTGGAGCACCGCGAAGCGTTCCCCGGGGAGGAGCGCGAGGAGCTCCCGTGCGTCGAGCAGCCCGTGGAGCAGCCGGTCCGGCCTTCCGTTCGCCCCCAAGGGCGCGTGGTGCACGATCACCAGCACGGCGCGCCCCTCCAGCTCGGGCCGGCGAAGGAGGCCTGCCAGCGCCTCGCGCTGCTTCCGTCCCACCACCCCGTAGGACAGACCGGGGAAGTACGGAACCCGCGCCGACTGGAGCCCGATCACTGCGTCCTGCTGGCCCAGGAGGCGGACGAACGGGAACCCTTCCTCGACGGCCACTCCCGGCAGGTCGGACACCAGGAGCTGACCGAAACTCCGCTCGAACCGCATCGTCCGGTGCGCTCCCGGGGTGTAACGATCGTGATTTCCCGGGATGACCGTGCAGCGGCGCGGGTCGTCGCCCCAGGTGCCCAGAGCCTCGCGCGCACCTTCGAACTCGTCCGGCAACGAGTATGCGGTCACGTCGCCCGACAGGACGAGGTGATCGACCCCCAGTGCGGAGGCGTCACCCACGATGCGCCGGATGGATTCGGGCGCGTGGGCGAACGCGCGTGCACGGCCACCGAGCGTCAACTCGCCGAGCGCGATCCACCGGCGCCACCCCAGCCGGAGAAGCGAGTGCCAGCCGTAGTCCGCCGTGACGTGGACGTCCGAGAAGTGAAGGAACCGCATCGGGCGCCGGGCTCTTAGCAAGATTGCCGGGGCGACGCCCCTGTGGCAGGTCTGCCGGCACGTGACGGTCACCCATCGCGGGCGGTTCGCCCCCAGCCCCACGGGACAGCTCCACCTCGGCAACGCCTGGGCGGCGATGCTCGGCTGGCTCTGGGCCCGGGCACAACGCGGCGAGTTTCTCCTCCGGACCGAGGACCTCGACGCCTCCCGGTCACGCGCCGAGCTGACCGACGCGCTCCTCGCCGACCTCGGCTGGATGGGGCTGACCTTCGACGGGCCTCCCGTCTTCCAGAGCCGCCGGCTACCTCTGTACCGCGCCGCCTTCGAGCGCCTCCGCGCCGCGGGCCGCGTCTATCCCTGCCACTGCACCCGGAGCGAGATCGCCCGTGCCGTCGCCGCTCCCCACGGCCCCGGCGACGACGGGCCTCGCTATCCCGGCACGTGCCTCGCACTCTCGGAGGCGGAGAGCGCCGAACGCTCCCGGACCCGCCCTCCGGCATGGCGCTTCCGACCCCACGAGGGACTCATCGAGGTGCGTGATCTGATGCACGGCCCCTTCGTCCAGGACGTCGTCCGCGACGTCGGCGACTTCGTGGTGTTCCGGAACGACGGCGTGCCTGGCTACCAGCTCGCCGTCGTGGTCGACGACGCGGAGATGGGAATCACCCACGTTCTCCGGGGCGACGATCTGCTCACCTCCACCCCGCGGCAGGTGCAGCTGTGTCAGGCGCTCGGCCTCCCCGTCCCAGTGTACGCCCACGTCCCGCTCCTGCTCGGACCCGATGGCAAGCGGCTCGCCAAGCGTGCCGGCACGCCTGGCCTCACCGAGCTCCGCGAGCGCCGCGTTCCTCCCGCGCGCCTCGTCGGCCTCCTCGCGGGGTGGGCCGGTCTCGGCAGTGGCACGCCCGTGGCGCTGGACGAGCTGGTTCCCCGCTTCGCCCTCGACCGGTTACCCCATGCGCCCGTCCGGGTCGAACCCTCCCTCGTTCGCGAGGCCCTGCTCCCCTGACCCCGGGCGTCTCCCGTGACGGCGCGCTGCGCTCGCGGTAGGACGCCCTCCCGATGAGCTCCCGGCCTGCGTCGAACCGCGTCGCGCTCCGATGCGCCACGGACCCGCGCT
>DATJVY010000088.1:0-75115 GCA_035501615.1 Myxococcaceae bacterium | reverse complement strand
ACGTCGAGCGCCTCTTCGCATGGCTGATGTGTTTCAGGCGCCTGGTCACCCGCTACGAGTCGAAGGCCGAGAACTACCTCGGCCTCCTCCATCTCGCCGCCCTCGTCATCTTGCTGCGGAGGTTGTGAGATGCGTTCTAGCCGCGCTGACGCTCCTCTTTCTGGGTTGCGGCCTAGGGCTCGATCTTGAGACCAAGCAACAGGCTCTCGATCTCTCGTGCTCCGCCGACGCCGGGTCTCTGCTCTCCGCCACCCAGTACTACTGCAACCTCGGAAGCCCACCTCCGCTTCCTCAGACGATCGCATGCTGCGTCCCTCCGGGGACGGAACCGACCAACGGCGGAGGTGCGTACTGCTGTCCTTCCGGGACAATCTGTTGTCCCGGGTCCGAAGCAGCGGGATACCTTCACTGCTGCAATAGCGGCACGACGTGCCACATCTTCAAGAACGTGGAGGGGCGTGGAGGCTTCGACGCTTGGTGCCTTCCGGCGATCTGCGGCGGTGTCGCCTTCGACGGTGTAACTCAATGCTGCGGGGCGACCGGAGCCCCAGTTGCGAAGACGCCTATCGCGAACCTCGCCGACTTTCCCGACCGGATCAGCAGACCAAACTACATCGTCCCCGTGAACGGATGCGGGACGAGCGAACACCGGCTGCCGAGTAATTGGGGGAAGGCGGACTTCACGCCAGCGTGCAACGACCATGACACTTGCTATGGAACGTGTCCCAGGGCGAAGCAGTCCTGCGATGATCAACTGCTCTCAGCCATGGATGCCATCTGCGTGAGTCGGTTCAACCGTGTCACCGATTTTGGGGACCGTTGGGGATGCCGGACCTCGGCTCAGAAGTTTGGACGACTGGTACTTGCGACCGCGATTGCGAACAATGCTTATGACTCAGCGCAGAAGGGTGGTTGCCAGTGCTGCCTCTAGGTGCTCGGACGAAGTGCGTGTTCCTGCTCGCCGGAGTCCTCGCAGCGGGATGCACGAAGTCGCCTCAACCCACTCCCGCGCGCGGCCCGACTTATGACTCTCTGACCGGTGTCTGGGAGGGCGGCTTCGACGCGGGAAGTCGTCTCGCGAAGCTCCGATTCACTCTGGTGGAGGACGCCGGAACCCTCTCGGGCTTCGAGGCCATGAACGATCCCGATCAACCGGACTACTTTCACACCATCGACGTGTTGAGCGGTGTGCGGCATGCCAACGATGTGAGCCTGCAAGCATCGACGGCGAATGTCACCGCGACGCTCGATGGCGGGCATCTGATCGGAGCGGCAACACTTACAGAACCGAGCGAGGGTCTCGACGCCGGCGAGCAGCCCGCGTCCGTCACCTTCAATCTGGAACTGATCCGCACGACGACTACCGTTGTTTTCCCGGACGCGGGTGAGTTGCCGCCTCCCTAGTCGCTCCCGTGGGCGCGTGGCCCGTCCGTGCTTTTCGATCCCGACTTCACGGCTCAGGGCTGCCGACCCGCAGGCCGCACTGAACGCAACGATTCGTGAACGGATACTCGCGGACCCGGGGAGCCGTGAAGCTGTAGCCGCACCGGGGACACCGTACGAGACCGACGAAGGCAATCGCGACGAAGACCGCAGTTGCCCACGGAATGAAGAACAACGCCGGATGGACGTGAAGGAGCAGGAGAACCACGCCAACCGGGACTCCCCCGAACAGGATCGAGAGCAGGACCGCGCGGACGGCCCTCAATCGTCGCCACGCGGCTGCGTATGCGTCGGACACCTCCATGTCTGGAGTGAGCCTACGCCGCGCCTGAGTCGTTCGCCCTACGCTTGCGACGGTGCTCATCGTCCTCATCGGCGCACTGCTCCTGACGCCGCCGAGCTGTCACCCGCGTCGAGACGCCGACGGCCGCATCGTCCGGGACCCGAGCGCGAGGGCCGCTTTCAGGGCAACTCACCCGTGTCCGCGCACCGGCAAGACGACCGGCCGTTGCTACGGATACACGATCGATCACGTCTGCCCGCTGGCGTGTTGTGGCCGGGACGACCCGAGCAACATGCAATGGCAGACGAACGCGGACGCGAAGGCGAAGGACGGCTGGGAGCTGAATTGCTCGACCTGCCCATGGTCAGCTCCTCGGAGTACGCCCCGTCCAACGAAAGAGCCAGTCCCCGAGGTCGCGCCTGCTCAGGGCCTCATGTCGGTCCCCGACTCCGCGCCAGCCGCCGCCCCGAAGGGCTCGGGCTGCTGCAAGCACTGCGCGACGAGCTGCCCGTGCGGCGACTCGTGCATCGCCTGCGACAAGGTCTGCCACAAGCCGCCGGGGTGCGCCTGCAAGGACAGTTCATAGGACCTCGGACGACGGCCAGAGGTCGGTCCCGCTAGATGCTTTGAGCCTTGGGCGTGCCTTCCGGTGGGCAGTCCTCGGGCGAGACGGGAGGTGGTGGTTGGTACCTCCTCGCTTCCGCTGCCCGCGATTCGTATCGCTTCTTGAACGCATCCGAGGCATCCGGACCTGGAGGAGGCCCGAGTTCGGGTGGAGGAGGTGCGGGCTTGGGAAGGCACAGATACATGATCTGCGCGGCGGCCAGATCCTCCACAGTCTTCTGCACGAATGAAGCGTTGATGTCGTTCCAGCTCGAAGCAGTAGCCGAGGTGCTGGTTGTCCAGCGTGTGATGCGCCACCGGGACCCTCGCATCACCATGGACGTCTACGGCCACCTCGGGCCCGACTACGTCCTCCGGGAGATCGACAAGCTCAAGCTCGGCATCGCCCCCGAGGAGGCCGTCGGTCGGGATTTCCTTGCTTCACCGCTTGCTTCACCCGACGCGGGAGACTCGAAGGCCCCGGCAGCACCCACCGAAATCGCGAGCGCCACCAGGGCCTTCCAGAGAGCGGGAGACGGGGGTCGAACCCGCGACCCTCGGCTTGGGAAGCCGATGCTCTACCGCTGAGCTACTCCCGCGTGCGGCCCGATCGAGGTACTACGACCGGCCCGCCGGTTCAAGGCGGTTTCAGGGTGCCTGGTCCGTGCGTACCGTACTCCGCACCGATGTCGCGCATCCTGGTCGGGACCAGCGGATACCAGTACCCGCACTGGCGGAAGGTTCTCTACCCGCCGGGGCTCGGCACCGGACGCTGGCTCGAGCGCTACGCGAGCGTGTTCCCCGCGGTGGAGCTCAACGCCACCTTCTACCGGCTCGCCACCGCCCGCGCCGCCACCCGCTGGGAGATGAGCACCCCGCCGGGCTTCGTCTTCGCCGCCAAGGGCAGCCGGTACGTCACGCACATGAAGAAGCTGAAGGACCCGGCCGAGGCGCTGGAGCGCTTCTTCGCTCCGCTCGAGCCCCTGGGGCCCAAGCTCGCGGTGGTCCTCTGGCAGCTCCCACCGCGCTTCGAGGTGGACGCGCTTCCTCGACTGGACGCGTTCCTCGCCGCCCTGCCTCGCCGGATCCGACACGCAGTCGAGTTCCGCGAGCCCAGCTGGTACCTCCCCGAGACCTGTGCAGTGCTGGACTCGCACCGCGCCGCCTTCTGCGAGCACGACCTCCTCCCGCTCTCCCCGCCCCGGCTCACCGGCGGCTTTCGCTACCTCCGCTTTCACGGCGCGGGCGCGCGCTACGGCGGTCGGTACGGACCTGCCGCGCTGGCCCCGGTCGCGCGTGACCTCCTCCGGACCCGGCGCCGGGGAATGGATGCCTACGTCTTCTTCAACAACGACCTCGGCGGCCACGCGGTCCACGACGCCCTCGCGCTTCGTGCGGCGCTGGGAGAAACGATGCGCCTTGACACCCCTGCCACCGATGGACGAAAGCCCGGGGCCACCCCATGAAGCTGGCGACCCTGCGAGACGGAACCCGGGATGGCGCGCTGGTGGTCGTGCGCCGCGACGGGGCTGCGTTCGCTCGCGCCCACGACGTCGCGCGCACCCTCCAGTCCGCGCTCGATGCCTGGGACTCCACCGAGCCTGGGCTGCGAGCGCTCTCGGACCGGCTCGACCGTGGCGCGCTGGACGGTGAACCGCTCGACGTCCGCCAGCTCCACGCCCCGCTCCCCCGCGCCTACGAGTGGGTCGACGGCTCCGCGTACCTCAACCACGTTCGGCTGGTGCGCAAGGCGCGCGGCGCCGAGCCTCCGCCCACGCTCGAGACCGACCCGCTCGTGTACCAGGGCGGCTCGGGAGTCCTCCTCGGTCCCACCGACGACCTCGTCCTGCCCGACTCCGCCTGGGGCCTCGACTTCGAGTCGGAGATCGTCGTGATCCTCGGCGACGTGCCCCTGGGAACCCGCGCCGACGTTGCCGGGAAGTACGTGCGGCTCATCACCCAGTGCAACGACGTGAGCCTGCGGAACCTCATCCCCTCCGAGCTGGCCAAGGGCTTCGGCTTCTTCCAGAGCAAGCCGGCCACCGCCTTCGGCCCGTTTGCCGTGACGCCCGACGAGCTCGGGTCCGCCTGGCGCGGAGGGCGGGCACGGGTCCGGGTCCGCTCGACGCTGAACGGCCGCGTGGTCGGAGACACCGACGCCGGCCCGGAGATGCATTTCTCCTTCTTCCAGCTGCTGGAGCACGTGGCGCGGACCCGCGCCTTCACCGCCGGGACGCTCCTCGGCAGCGGCACGGTGAGCAACGAGGACCGCGCTCGCGGCATCAGCTGCCTCGCCGAGCAGCGGATGATCGAGACCATCGAGCAGGGCAAGGCGACGACGCCGTTCATGGCCGCCGGTGATCGGATCGAGATCGAGACCTTCGACGCCGAGGGCCGGAGCCTCTTCGGCCGCATCGCGCAGACGGTGAGCGCGCCGCGATGAAGCTCTACGGCTACTGGCGCTCGGGCGCCACCTGGCGGGTGCGGATCGCCCTGGCCTGGAAGGGGATCGCCTACGAGTACCAGCCGGTGAACCTCCTCGAGGGGAAGCAGCACGACGAGCCCTACAAGGCGCTGAACCTCATGCAGTCGGTCCCCCTGCTCGAGTGGCACGAGGGCGAGGCGGTCCGCCGGCTCGCGCAGAGCCTCGCCATCCTCGATCACCTCGAGCAGCGGTACCCCTCCCCGCCGCTCCTCCCCACCGATCCGTGGCTCCGGGCGCGCGCCCGCCAGCTCGCGGAGATGGTGAACTCGGGCATCCAGCCCTTCCAGACGCCGGCGGTGCTCGGCCAGGTGAAGGCCCTCGGCGGCGAGGAGAAGCCCTGGGTGGAGTTCTTCTACCGGCGCGGGCTCACCGCGCTCGAGGAGGAGACCTCCCGGACGGCGGGGCGCTTCTCCGTGGGCGACGCGCCGTCGTTCGCCGACTGCTGCCTCGTGCCGCAGCTCTACGCCTGCCGCCGCTGGAAGTTCGACCTCTCTCCGTTCCCCACCCTCACCCGCATCGAGGCGGCATGCGAGGCCTTGCCCGCCTTCCAGGCTGCCCATCCCGATCGTCAAGCGGATGCGGTGCACGCTCCGCGCTAAAGGAAGACCACGTCATGGCCAAGACCGAATCCCTCGGGCTGCTCGGAATCGAATCCGCACACTGGTACGTGCGCGACCTGGAGCGGAGCCGCCGCTTCTACACCGGTGGCATGGACTTCAAGGAGATCGGCGGCAGCGACCCCGACCTCACCGCCCGCGGCAAGCAGCAGAGCCTGGTCTTCCAGGCCGGCGACGTCGTCCTGGTGGTCAGCCAGCCCCGGGGAGAGGGGGGCCGTGCCTCGCGGTGGCTGGCCAAGCACCCCGACGGCGTCGGGACCCTGACCTTCGCGGTGAAGGACGTGGAGAAGGCGTTCCAGCTCCTCGATCGCCGCGGCGCGACGATCATGGAGGACATCCAGACCGTCCGCGACAACCGCGGAGGCAAGCTGAGCTGGTTCTCGATCACGACGCCCTTCGGAGACACCACCTTCCGCTTCGCCCAGCGCGACGGATACCGGCCGCTCTTCCCGGGGATGATCTTCCACGAGAAGCTCACCGGCGGTCAGAACCGGTTCGGGTTCAACCGGATCGATCACGTCACCTCCAACTTCCGGACCCTGATGCCGGCGATCATGTGGATGGAGCAGGTGCTCGGACTGCAGCCCTTCTGGAAGATCGAGTTCCACACCGACGACGCGAAGGACAAGCTGGAGAAGGGCTCGGGCCTGCGCTCGACCGTGATGTGGGACCCCGAGTCGGGGGTGAAGTTCGCCAACAACGAGCCTGCTCGCCCCAACTTCCGCGGCTCGCAGATCAACATCTTCGTCGAGGACAACCGCGGAGAGGGCATCCAGCACCTGGCGCTGGGCGTGGAGACCATCATCCCGGCAGTGGAGGGGATGCTGAAGACCCGGGCCGTCCAGTTCATGGACACGCCGGACAGCTACTACGATCAGCTGCCGAAGAGGCTGGAGGTCCTCGGAATCAAGCGCATCGACGAGAAGCCGGAGGATCTGCGCCGGCTACGGATCCTCATCGACGGCAACAAGGAGCACAGCTACCTGCTCCAGATCTTCATGAAGGACGCGGCCAGCCTCTACAGCGAGCGCGAGGCCGGGCCGTTCTTCTACGAGGTCATCCAGCGCAAGGGTGACAAGGGATTCGGAGCCGGGAACTTCCGCTCGCTGTTCGAGAGCATCGAGCGCGAGCAGAAGGCCGCCGGCAGGGCCTAGGGAGCAGGCGATGATCGAGCGGCTGAGCTTCGGAACCATCCCCCGGAAGCACCACATCCAGCTCCGGCTCGAGGGCGGAGCGCTCGCCTTCGAGGAGTGCTTCACCCAGGAGGGCTTCGAGGGGCCGTATACCATCGCCTACCACCAGCGCGCGCCGCACACCCAGCGGCTGGCCGAGGCCAAGCACGGCTGGGCGCAGCCGGTGAACGCCGCCGAGGGCCGCCGGCTGGCGAAGCGGCACTACAAGACGCAGGACATGCCGCGCAAGGGCGGAGCGCCGGTCAACGCCCGCACCCCGCTGCTCTTCAACGCCGACGTGACGCTGGGGATGGCGTTTCCCGACAAGCCTGACCCGGTCTACGTGAGCAACGCCGACGGCGACGAGCTCTTCTGGATCCAGCAGGGCGGGGGCACGGTCCGGACCGCGCTCGGCGACGTCCGCTTCGGCGCGGACGACTACGTCTTCGTTCCCCGCGGGCTGCTCCACCGGCTGATTCCCGACGCCGGTCCTCAGTCCTGGCTGTGGATGGAGCTCAACGGCGGCCTCCACCTACCGCGGCAGTGGCGGAACGAGGTGGGCCAGCTCCGGATGGACGCGCCCTACAGCCACCGCGACTTCAAGCGGCCCGAGTTCAAGGGTCCGATGGACGAGGACATCCGCGACCTGGTGGTGAAGAAGAGCGGCGCCTTCCACGGCTTCCGGTACCGCCACTCGCCGCTGGACATCGTGGGGTGGGACGGAACCGTCTATCCGTGGGCGTTCCCCATCCTGAACTTCCAGCCGCGCGCCGGACTCGTGCACCTGCCGCCGACGTGGCACGGCACCTTCGCCGCGCGAGGAGCGCTGATCTGCAGCTTCGTCCCGCGGGTGGTGGACTTCCATCCCGAGGCGATTCCCTGCCCCTACCCACATGCATCGATCGACTGCGACGAGTTCCTCTTCTACGCGCGAGGGAACTTCACCAGCCGGCGCGGCGTCGGCCCGGGCAGCGTGAGCCACCACCCGGCGGGCGTGCAGCACGGGCCGCACCCCGGCGCGTACGAGGGCAGCATCGGGCACGGTCGGACGGACGAGCTGGCGGTGATGCTCGACACCACGCTTCCGCTGAGCACGACCGCCGCGGCGCTCTCCGTCGAGGACCCGGGGTACCAGGACAGCTTCATCCCGCCGGGGGACTAGCGGACGCTCGTGTGGAGGGCACCCTCCATGCGAGGACGCCGCGCTTCGGTTCGACGGCGGCGAGCGCGATGACGACCGTCGCAGCCGTTGACCGCGCGCCCGGCGAGAAACGGTCGGTCGTGCCCGCTTGACCTGAACGCCCGTTCACGTCCAGAGTCGCCGGGGTGAAGCCTCGCCCCTGGTCCAATCCGCCGAACCCGTTCGCGCCCACGGCGCTCGAGTACCTCGAGGAGGACCATCCCCGGGCCGGCGTTCACGTCTGGGACGACACGACGAAGAACGTCCTCGCCACCAACGACAGCCCCGACGTCGGCTTCCGCTTCAGCGTCAACCCCTACCGGGGCTGCATGCACGGCTGCGCCTACTGCTACGCCCGGCCCGGCCACGAGTACCTGGGCTTCGGCGCCGGCACCGACTTCGACACCCAGGTCGTCGTGAAGCGGCGCGCGCCCGAGCTGCTCCGCGAGGCGTTCTGGAAGCCGAGCTGGAAGGGCGAGCTGGTGGTCTTCAGCGGCGTGACCGACTGCTACCAGCCGCTCGAGGCGTCGCTGCGCCTCACCCGCGGCTGCCTCGAGGTGTGCGCAGAGTTCCGGAACCCGGTCGGGGTCATCACCAAGTCGCCGATCATTGAGCGCGACATCGACCTCCTCCAGCAGCTCCACCGGGAGGCGAGCCTGAGCGTCGCCGTCAGCCTCCCCTTCCACGACCAGGACGTCGCCCGCGCGCTCGAGCCGGGCGTCGCGACACCACGCCGCCGCCTCCAGGTCATCGAGCGGCTCGCGGCAGCGGGAGTCCCCGTCGGCGTGAGCATCGCCCCGGTCATCCCCGGGCTCGACGAGGGCATGTCGCGGGTGCTCGCCGACGCCGCGAGCGCCGGTGCGCGGTTCGCCGGATACGTCCTCCTGCGGCTCCCCGGATCGGTCCGGCCGGTCTTCGAGCAGCGGCTCCGCGAGGCGCTCCCCCTCCAGGCGGAGAAGGTCCTCCACCGCATCCAGGAGACTCGGGGCGGCAAGATGTACGACTCGAGCTGGGGGCTCCGGCAGCGGGGCGACGGGCAGTACGCCGACGCCATCGCCGCCCTCTTTGCGGCCCAGGCCCGGAAGGTCGGACTCGACGCCCGCTGGCCGGAGGAGGGACGGCCCGACACCTTCCGGCGGCCTGCACGCCCGGGCGACCAGCTCGCGCTGCTCTGAGCTCCGAGCAGGCGCGGTCGGAGCGGGTCCGCCCGGGCGTTATCCGTCACGCCCCGGCGCCGCCGGGGCTCTCTCTCCCATGCCCATCGAGCCACCGACCCCGGCCCGCCCGGACGAGTCCCCCGCCGTCACCGCGCTCCTCGCGGCGCAGCTGGACGAGCACGCCATCCCCCTTGAGCGCGCCCTGCTGGAGGAGACCGTCGCGAGCGCGCTCCTCGACGATGGCCGGGCCCTCGTCCTCCTGGCGCGGGACGGCGAACACCCCGTCGGCGTCGCCTACCTCTCGTTCCAGCTGACGCTCGAGTACGGCGGCCGGGTGGTGTGGCTCGAGGAGCTGTACGTCGTCCCCGAGCGGCGCGGCCAGGGCATCGGCCAGCGGCTCCTCGAGGCCTGCCTCGAGGTCGCCCGGGCCCGGGGCTGCCGCGCCGTCGAGCTCGAGGTGGAGGGAAGTCACGCCCGGGCCGCGAACCTCTACGCCCGGGCGGGATTCCGCGCCCTGGACCGGGTCCACTGGGCCCTGCCTCTGGGCTGAGCCGCTACCAGACCTCGCAGCGGTTCTGGGCCACCATCCGGTCTCCGGCCTTGCACCCGAAGGCCTGCTGGAACTGGGGGAGGTTGGAGAGCGGCCCGTTCACCCGGTACTGCGGCGAGGAGTGGGGGTCCACCGTCGCCCGCCGGCGCGCCTCCTCGGGGCGGGTGTTGGTGCACCAGGCCTGCGCGGCGCCGAGGAAGAACTGCTGCTGGGACGTGAAGCGGCTCGGCGGGGGCGCGCGGTCGGGGTGCGCCTGCGCGTAGGCCTCCATCGCCGCGAAGGCCAGCTTCAGCCCTCCGAGGTCGGCCGTGTTCTCCCCGAGGGTGAGCGCGCCGTTCAGATGGACGTCGTCGACCGCCACGTACCCGTCGAACTGCCTCTTGACGCAGTCGGTGCGCTCCACGAACGCCTTGCCCGACTCGGGAGTCCACCAGTCGACGAGGTTGCCCTTCGCGTCGAACTTGCGGCCCCGGTCGTCGAAGCCGTGGGTCAGCTCGTGGCCCACCACCATGCCCATCGACCCGAAGTTCACCGGATCGGTGGCCTCCTTGTTGAAGAAGGGAGGCTGGAGGATGCCGGCCGGGAACACGATCTCGTTGAGCGAGGCCTCGTAGTAGGCGTTGACCGTCGGCGGGGTCATCACCCACAGCCCCCGGTCCAGCGGCTTGCCGATCTTCTTGAGGTCGCGCGCGCTCTCGTAGGCCTCCGAGCGCATGCGGTTGCCGAGGAACGTCCCGCGGTCGGTGACCAGACCGTCGTAGGTCTTCCACTTGTCGGGGTAGCCGATCTTGTCGAAGACCGCCTTCGCCTTCTCGCGGGCCCGCTCCTTCGTGGCGGCGTCCATCCACTGCAGCCCGTCGAGGTTGGCCTGGAAGGCCTCCTCGATCTGCTCGACCATCGACCGGGTCACCTTCTTGCCGTCGGCGCCGAAGGTCTGATCGATGAACGGCACCGCCAGCGCCTCGCCCAGGGCCCGATCGGTCGCGGTCACGCACTTCTTCCACCGGGGCAGGTCCTCCTTGGCCCCGCTGAGGTACTTGCTCTCGAAGGCGAAGGTCGCGTCGGCGAAGGGTTTCGGTAGCGCGATGACCTGGGCGGCGACGAGCCTCCAACCGAGGTAGGTCCGGACCGCGGACCGGGGCGCCCGGCGGACCAGCTGGCCGACCTCGGCGGCGAAGGGTGGATGGGTCACGTTGAGCGACTCGACGTCCGGCGTTCCCACCGTCCGGAAGTAGGTCGCCCAGTCGAACCCCGGCGCGGACCGGGCGAGGCCCTTGGGATCGGTGGGGTGGTAGACCTTGTTGGGATCGCGGCGTGACACGCGGTCCAGGCTCGCCTGGGCCAGGCGAGTCTCCAGATCCATCACCTGGTCCGCCTTCTTCGCGGCGACCGCCGGAGCGTCCCCGAGCAGGCCGAACATCTGGGCCACGTAGGCGCGGTAGCCCTCGCGGGTCTCCTTCATCTTCGGCGAGTCGCTCAGGTAGTACTCGCGATCCGGCATCCCCAGCCCGCCCTGGGTCACGATGCCGATGACCCGGCCCGCGTCCTTGAAGTCCTGCCCCGAGTCGTAGAGAAAGAGCGCCCTCGCCCCGGCCTGGTGAAGGCGCGCCAGCTCGGCCGCCAGCTGCTTCGACGTGCTCGCCCGGTCGATGCGACGGAGCGCGGTGCGCAGCTCGGGCAGCGCGCCCTCGAGCCTCGACTCGTCCATGCACGTGGCGTAGTAGTCGCCGAGCTCCTTGGCGTACGGGGTGCCGGTGGGCGCCTTGCCGTCGGCGGCCGCCTCGAGGATCTCCTTGAGGATCTGCTGGTTCCGCTCCTCGATGACGTTGAACCCCCGTCCCCAGCGGGCCCGGTCGGGCGGGATGGGCGTGGCCTTCAGCCAGCCGCCGCACGCGTACTGGTAGAAGTCGTCGCAGGGAGCAGTCGAGGGATCCATCGACGCTGCATCGAGCCCCGCCGGCATCGGCGGCGGGGTCGGCGCAGCGGCAGCGGCGGCAGGCTTCGGCGCGGGACTGGACGGGGTGGGAACGGGCGTGGAGGCGCAGCCCGCGGCAAGGAGGACGGGAACGAGGAGTCTCTTCACGGTGCCTGTGCAGCTCCTGGAGATTGGGGGGCCGGCACCCTAGCGGAAAATCGCCCGGTCGGGCTCAGCCGCCGAGCAGCTTCCGCTTCAGATCCGAGTCCACCGGGTCTGGGCCCAGCCACACCGAGAACAGCGCATCGGCGAAGTCCTTCCCGGGGATGACGGTCTCCTTCGCCGCCCCGGCCACCACGACGCCCTTGTCCGGGACGTAGGTCAGGCTGAGGACGTCGCCCTTCTTGAGGTCCGGCACCGCGGCCGCCAGCTGGTCGAGGCGGCCCTGGAGCGCCGGCATCTGCGCCTTGGACTGCTTCTCGAACCCCTCGCGGATCGACTCGACGATCTTGTCCTTCCCCACGTCGCGGAGGAGATGGAGATCCATCCGCTTCGCCTGCTCGGACTTGATCAGGTTGGCGGCGTTGAAGGTGGGCTTCTCGGCGTAGAGCGCGCCCACGTAGACGCTGAACATCCACTTGGTCCGGATCCCGCCCCCGATGAGCTGGAGCGTCTTTCCGTCGGAGTTGATCGAGTCCGGGACCTGAGTCCCCTCCACGTCCTTGGCGACGGCCGGGAGCGCGACCAGAGAGCACAGCACGAGCACAGCGATGCGCAGCGTTCCAGACATCGTCGTCTCCTCCCGTGGGTGTGTCAGCCGTTGGCCCTGGCGAAGGATTCCATGAACGTGACCAGGGTGCGGATGTCGTCGGCGCTGACCGCGTTGTAAGCGCTGACCCGGATCCCGCCCGCGCTCCGGTGCCCCTTGAGCCCGACCATCCGCTGCTTCTTCGCCTCGGCGACGAAGCGGTCGTCGAGCTCCTCGCTGGGGAGCCGGAACACGATGTTCATCGTGCTGCGGGCGGCCCGCTCCACCGGCGCCCGGTAGAAGCCGCTCAGCCGGTCGAGCGCGCCGTAGAGGATCTCGGCCTTCTCGGTGTTGCGCCGCTCCATCGCGGTCAGTCCGCCCTGGGCGTCGATCCAGGCCAGCACGTTGCGCATCAGGTAGATCGCGAAGGTGGGCGGCGTGTTGTAGAGCGAGTTGTTCTCCGCGAACGTGGTGTAGCGGAGGATCTTCGGGATGTCCTTGCGCCCCCGGGCCAGGAAATCCTTCCGGGCCAGCACCACCGTCACCCCGGAGGGTCCGAGGTTCTTCTGCGCCCCGGCGTAGATCAGCGCGAAGCGGGAGACGTCGGTCGGCCGCCAGAGGAAGTCCGACGACATGTCCGCCACCATCGGGACCGACCCGACCTCGGGCCAGGCGTGCCACTGGGTGCCGAAGATGGTGTTGTTGCTGGTGATGTGGACGTAGGCCGCCTTCGGATCGAGCTGCAGCTCGGCCTGCTTCGGGATGCGGGTGTAGCGCTTGTCCGGGCCGACGGTCGTCGCCGCCGCCCGCGGAGTCCCCACCAGCTTCGCCTCGTCGAGGGCCTTCTCGCTCCAGGTGCCGGTGACGATGTAGTCCGCGCTTCCGTCCCTGGGCAGGAAGTTCATCGGCACCATCGCGAACTGATGCGAGGCGCCGCCCTGGAGGAAGAGGACCTGGTAGCCCTCGGGGATGCCGAGCAACCGCGTGAAGAGGGCCATCGCCTCGTCGTGGACGGCCTCGTACTCCTTGCCCCGGTGGCTGTGCTCGAGGATCGACATCCCGGTTCCCTGGTAGTCGACGAACTCGTCCCGGGCGCGCTCCAGCGCCGGGAGGGGGAGGCCAGCCGGGCCTGCATTGAAGTTGATGGCGCGCATGCCGCGCCTTGTACCACCGGGGGCCCCTGGAGGTAGAAGCACAGTCCGCATGGATCGTCCGAAGGTCTCCGCGTTCCTCGGGACGAGCCTGGATGGCTTCATCGCCGAGCCGGACGGCGGCTTCGCCTTCCTGAAGCCGTTCGAGCAGGAGGACAACGGGTACCGTGGGTTCTACGCCACGGTGGACACCCTGCTGATGGGCCGGAGGACCTACGAGACGGTGCTCGGGTTCGATGCCTGGCCGTTCGCGGACAAGCGGGTGGCGGTGCTGAGCCGGAGCCAGCGGACGCCGCGCTTCAACGAGCGCTTCCTCTCCGGCGAGCCGCGCACGGTGCTCGCTGCCCTCGCGGCCCTGGGCGCCCGGCACGTGTACGCCGACGGCGGGGAGGTGGTGACCCAGCTCCTCGCCGCGCGGTGCCTCGACGCGCTGGTGGTGACGGTCGTCCCGGTGGTGCTGGGCGAGGGCATCCGCCTCTTCGCCACCAGCCCCGGGACGCACCGGCTCACCCTCGAGTCCTCGCGGACCTTCGCCTCGGGGATGGTGCAGCTGCGCTACCGGCTCTAGTTGCTGCGTGTCAGAAGGGGTGCAAGAAGAGCCCCGACCGGAGCTTCGGCTCGAACCAGGTCGACTTGGGCGGCATGATCTGCCCGGCGTCGCTGATGGTGAGGAGCTCCGCCAGCGAGGTAGGCCAGAGCGCGAACGCGGCCCGGGCCTCGCCCCGGTCCACCCGGGCCTGTAGCTCCTTCGTTCCGCGGATGCCGCCGACGAACTCGAGCCGCGGATCCCGCCGGGGGTCCTGGATGCCGAGCAGGGGCCCGAGCACCGCGTCCTGCAGGACGGAGACGTCCAGCGCGCGGAGCGGGTCGGTGGGCACCGTCCCCGGCTTCGCGACGAGGCGCCACCACCGGCCATCGAGGTAGAGGCCGAAGCGGTGCGGGCCCTCGGGCTCGGGCGCCGCCGCCGGGGCGACCTCGAAGCGGCCTCGGAGATTCTCGAGCAGCGCCGCGCCTCCGCCCGGGCCCAGGTCCTTCACCAGACGGTTGTAGGGGAGGATCTGCAGAGCCTCGTGCGAGAAGACGACGGCGAGGAACCAGCCCTCCTCCCTCCCGCCCCGCCCTCGCTCACGCCGCAGCGCCTCCACCCGCGCCGCCGCGGCGCTCCGGTGGTGGCCGTCCGCGATGTAGAGCGCGTCCAGCTCGGAGAGCGCGGTCTGGATGGCCGCGTTCTCCGATGGGGGAAGCACCCACACCGTGTGCTCCACCCCGTCGTCGCTCCGGAAGCGTACGTCCGGTGACCGCTCCGCGCCGCGGCGGATGACCGCGTCCACCGACCCGCGCGCCCGGTAGGCGAGGAAGACCGGCTCGTCGTTGGCGTCGAGCAGGTCGATGTGCCGGGTGCGGTCGTCCTCCTTGTCCGGACGGGTGAGCTCGTGCCGCTTGATGTCGCCGCGCCGGTAGGCGTCCACGCTCGCGCACGCGACGAGGCCGGTCTGGACGTGGGTCCCCATCTGCTGGCGATAGAGCGAGAAGCGCGGGGCGTCGTCCAGCACCAGCCAGCCGTTGCGGCGGAACTCGTCGAGCGCCTTCCGGCCGTGGGCGTGCACCGGGTCCGAGTGCTCGTCCACCTCGGGTGGCAGATCCACCTCGGGCCGGCTGATGCGGAAGAAGCTCCTCGGGTTCCCCCGGGAGAGCGCACGGGCCTCGTCCGAGCTCACGACGTCGTAGGGAGGCGCGGCGATGGAGGGGGCCAGCTCCGGTGGAGGCCGGAGCGCACGGAACGGGGCGAGGAGAGGCATCGGTCGCACTCGCTTCTAGCAGGGCGCTCGCGCGGCCGGGGCCCCCGGTGTCAGCGGCGGACGGCCGCCGGACGGTAGACCGAGAGCCGTTCACCGGCCGACTCCCCGGGGAATGGCGGCAGGAGGAGGACGTCCGGGGAGACGAGGAGAAGCGGGACGCCGCGCTCGACGAGTTGCTCCGGCGCGGCCACCCCGGAGTCCGGACGTCCCACCAGGACCGGGCGCCCGTCGCCGAGGGCTGCGACCCAGTCCGGCCGCCGGTTCCAGTCCCCGGCGCGGGGCACGGGCACCACCGTCCCCGGTGGCAGGAGGGCGGCCAGGGCGTAGGTGCGCCAGTAGCCCGCGACCAGCGCCGCGCCCCGATGGCAGGAGGCGATCTCCTGCGCCCCGGGACGGAGCGCCGTCTCGCGCGCGTCCGGCCCGGCGACCGGCGCGAGCAGCACCACCGCCCCGAGGGCGGCGGCCGCCGGCACGGCCCGCTCGGCCCGCGGCCACCTCCGCGCGAGTGCCTGCCGGACCACGAGACCGGCCGCGACGGCGACCGAGAGCACCGCCAGCCCCAGGCCCACCCCGAGGTAGCGCGGGTTGTAGCCGTTGTCGCGGACGTGCTTGACCGCGACCACCACCCCGAGCGCCACGAGGGCCGCTCCCGTGGCCCCGAGCACGGTGCGCCGCTCGGGCTCCTCGCGCCGGGGCCCGGCGAGCACCACGACGAGCGTCCCGGCGAGCGCGGCGACCAGCCACGGCACCGCACCCACGCCCCAGGCGACCGAGGCCACCTGTCGCACGTTCTCGAGGAGGTGGCCGGTGTCCAGCCGGGCCGGGGTGCGCAGGTCGGGCCAGCCCCGGCCCCGCACGGCTTCATGCCATGAAGCCCGCACCACCGACTCGAGCACCACCCCCGCCAGCGCGGGCAGCACGAGCAGCGCCGCGCGCGCCCGGCCGAGGCCGCGCCCCGTCCCCTCGACCGCCGCGAGCACGAGGAGGAGTGGCGCGCTGATCAGCGACGTCCACGTCGCGAGCGCGCCGGCCACCGTCGCCAGGGCGAGCCACCTCCCCGGCCGTGGGGTGACGGCCGCCTCCCGCAGGCCCCACCAGGCCCAGAGCAGCGCCGGCAGCTGCCACCCGTCCACCGTCCCGAGATCCACCAGCACGCGTCCGAGGAGCGGGTTGAGCACGGGGAGCAGGAGCCACGCCGCCGCCGCCACGAGCCGGGCGCGGCCGGCGAGCGCGAGCCAGGGCACGAGGGCCGCGGTCATCCACAGCACGCGCGCCACGTGCATCCCGTGCGGCGTCCACGCCCGTCCGAGGGCGGCTCCACCGCCCCGGGCGAGCAGGAAGGGCCAGCTCCCGAACCGGTCCTGCCCCCAGAGGAGCCAGTCCACCGGGGCCCCGGTGGCGAGGTTGGCCATCAGCACCGGGAGCGCGCTGTCGGAGTTGTAGAGCCCCTCGGGCGGCACCGGGCCGAGGAAGGGCAGCGACCGCCAGAGCACGACGGCCACCATGGCCAGCAGCGCCACGGCCGTTGTGGTCCGCCCGGAACTCAGCGAAAAGCGCGCGCGCACGTGGAACCGGCTCCGCTTCTACACCGGCGCCCGGCGGCGGACGCCGGCCTCTTTCTCGCCCCGGCCCTCGCGGTCGTCGCGTCGCTCCTGCTCGCGCACCACCGGCTCCTCGCGAGCGGGCTCGCCCGGGTGCCGGGGGACGCCGGCGACGTGCGCTTCGTGCACTACTGCATCGAGCACACCTGGGTCTGGCTGGTGGGCCATCCGCTCCACCGCCGCTTCTGGGAGCTACCCTTCTTCCATCCCGCCCCGGACGTCGGGGCCTACAGCGACGTGCTGCTCGGGGTCGCCCCGCCCTACTGGCTCTTCCGGGCCCTCGGCGCAGGTCCGGACCGGGCCTACGCGCTGTGGCTCCTCACCACCACCGCGCTCAACGCTGCCGTGGGCACCTGGGCGCTGCGAACGGTCCTCGGGGTGGGCCGCGTCGCGGCCGCGATGGGAGCGGTGCTGCTCGCGGCGGGCGCGCCACGCATCCACGTCCTCAACCACCCGCAGCTGGTCGGGGCAGCGTGGCTCCTCCTGGTGCTCGGCCTCGTGGCGGGTGCGCTCCGGGCGCCGGGCACGGTGCGGGCGCGGCTGGCGTGGCTCGGGGCGGGCCTCGCCTTCGCCGCCCAGGCCTGGTCGAGCTACTACCTCTGGTGGTTTCTCGGCCTCGGGCTCGGGGTGGCCGCCGCGGTCGCGCTCGCCGGGCGGAGAACGCGGGGCGTGCTCGGGGAGGCGCTCCGGCAAGACGGACGCGCCATCGGCTGCGCAGCGCTGCTCTCCGCGCTCCTCCTCTTCCCGCTCCTGCACACCTGGTGGCAGGTGGCACAGGTGGTGGGGCTCCGGCCGGTGCAGAACGTCTTCCTCGCCCGCGGACAGTCCTGGCTCAACCCCGGCCCCGACAGCTGGTGGTACGGGGCGCTGGTCCGGCGGCTCCCCGGGCTGCGGACCCAGACCGGCGAGCAGGAGCTCGGCGTGGGCCTGGTCACCACCGGGGTGGCTCTGGCCGGGCTGTGGTGGGCGAGACATCGCCCGGTCGCGCGGGTGCTCGCGGTCACGGCGGCACTGCTCGTCGTTCTCGGAACGCAGCTCGGCCCGTGGCGCGGCGCCTCGCCCTGGAACGCCGTCGCGGCGCTCCTCCCCGGGGCCGCGGCCATCCGTGCCGTCCCCCGGCTCGGACTGCTGGTCCTCCTGGCCTGGGCCGCGGGGCTCGCCCTGGCGGTAGACGCCGCCCGGCGCCGCGGGTGGTGGGCTGCCGCGCTCCTCGGGCTCGGCTGTCTCCTCGAGCAGGGAGTGTCGTTCGCCCACTTCTCGCCCGCCGAGGAGCGGGGGCGGGTGGACCGCCTCGCCGCCGCCGTCGTGCCCCGCTGCGCCGCCTTCGTCTACACGCCCGCGCCGGATGGCTGGCCGGCCTGGAGGAGCCAGATCGACGCCGTCTGGGCCACCGACGCCTCGGGCGTCCCCACCCTCAACGGCTACTCGGGCAACCTGCCTCCCGGCTGGGGGCTCGAGGACTGTCTCGTCCGGGGCCCGGCCGACCGGGCGCGGCTCGACACGGCCGCGGCCGACTGGATTCGCCGCTGGGGGCTCCAGGGCGAGGTGTGCCGCCTCCCCCCGGGGCAAGGATTGTAAATTCTCGACGCAAGGCGCCGTAAGCCTGCGCCTTCCCAGTGGATTCGTTTGTAAATCTGGCCGGCCGCTGCTACAGCCGAGACGGACCCGGCCTCCCGGGGCGTGGGTAGGATGAACGAGAGCAGCCTCAACACCAGCGTCGGGCTCAAGCTCCGGACGCTCCGGCTCCAGCGCCACGTGAAGCAGTCGGACGCCGCGCGCGACCTCGGGGTGTCCCCGGCGTACCTGAACCTCATCGAGAAGGGGAAGCGGGTGATGCCCTTCCCCCTCCTCTGGAAGGCGCTCCGCTACTTCGACCAGGACCCCGAGCAGTTCATGGGCTCGCTGGGCCCAGGGCCGGTGGACGAGACCCTGGCCAAGCTCCTCGACGAGCCGCTCCTCAAGTCGCTGGAGATCGACCCCGAGGACCTGGAGCACCTCTCCGCCGAGCCGAAGCTCGCCGGCACCGTCGCCGCGCTCTTCAACCTCTACAAGAACACCCGCACCCAGCTGGAGAAGGTCACCACCCAGCAGACCTCCGGGAGCGGCGCCACGGCACCGGTGGGAGGCGCCGAGGTCCAGCTGGATTACTCGCCCTTCGACGAGGTGTCGGACTTCCTCCAGGCCAAGCGCAACTGGTTCCCCGAGCTGGAGGAGCAGGCCGAGCGGTTGCGCCGCGACTTCGCCGAGGACCGGCAGGTGACCTCGCACCAGCTCATCCAGCTGGTCGAGGAGCACTTCGCATACCGGGTGGAGGTCGCGCCCGCGCCTGCGGGCAGCTCCGTCGTCCGCCGTCTCGACCCCGAGCGGCGCACGCTCACCCTCTCCCCCACGCTGACGGAGCAGCCCCTCAAGTTCCAGCTGGCCACCTCCATCGGGCTCCTCCTGATGGACCAGGACCGGCTGCTGGACTCCATCCTCGGAGGGACGCGGACCCGCCACGCCGAGACCCCCAAGCTCATCAAGGTCAACCTCGCCAACTACTTCGCCGGCGCGCTCCTCCTCCCCTACGGTGACTTCTTCCGGGAGGTGCAGCGCAGCCGCTACGACGTCGAGCTCCTGAGCCAGGTGTTCGGCACCACCTACGAGACGGTCGCCCACCGCCTCTGCAACCTGAGCGACCCCAAGCGCCTCGGCGTGCCGTTCCACTTCCTGCGGGCCGATCTCGCTGGGAACATCAGCAAGCGCTACAGCGGGACCGGGCTCAAGTTCGCGTCCAGCGGCTCGTGCGGGAAGTGGGCGGTGCACCTCGCCTTCCTCAACCCGTCCCAGCTCACCCGCCAGTACTCGATGATGCCGGACGGGACGACCTACTTCTGCTTCGCCAAGGTCCAGCTGCAGCCCATCGGCGGCTCCATCGTCCACGGAACCGCCTACAGCATCGGGCTGGGGACGCACGCCGAGAACTCGCAGTTCCTCGCCTACGGGCTCCCCACCACCGACCTGCGGCGCGACGCGGTGCAGACCGGAATCAGCTGCCGGTTCTGCGAGCGCACCGACTGCAACCAGCGCGCGGCGGCGAGCTACCGCTTCGCCTTCGCCTTCGACGAGTACACGAAGAAGGACTGCTTCTTCTCCCCGCTCCTGGTCCACGAGGCCGGCAAGGACGCTGCATCGCGGCGCCGGCGCGACGGCGACTGAACTCCCTATGCCCGACCTTCCCGGTCCTCGATTCGCCCTGGCCTCCGGGGTGCCTGCCGGTACCCGCGCCGACGTGCTGGTGCTCTTCGTCCCCGAGTCCGCGAAGCCCGGCGGACCGGTCTCGGTGGTGGACCGCGCGCTGGGCGGCCAGCTGCTCCGCGCCGCCGCCGAGGAGGGCTTCCGGGGCAAGCCCGATCAGACCTTCGTTCTCCACTCGCAGGGGAAGCTCCCCTCGGCGCGGGTGGTGCTGGTGGGAACCGGGCCGGGGGACCGCATCGACGCCGAGTCGCTCCGTCAGGCCGCCGGGCGCGGGGTGAAGGCCGCCCAGCGGGCCCGGGCGCGCTCGGTCGCGATGGCGCTTCCCGGAGACCCCGCGACCACGCTGGGGCCGGTGGCCGAGGGCGCGGCACTCGGGGCGTACCGCTTCGACCGCTACCGCACCGACGGCCAGGACGAGCGGGTGGAGCTCGACTCCGTCCGCTTCCTGCTCCCCGACGACTCGGGCGGTGGGCGCTCGCTCGGGGCGACGCTGGAGAGGGCGCTCCGGATCGCGGAGGCGGCCAACTTCGCCCGGACGCTGGTGAACGAGCCCGCGGGTCACCTCACGCCCGAGATGCTGGCCGAGGAAGCCTCCCGGATGGCGAGGGCGCACCGGCTGGAGGTGAAGGTGAGCGGCCCGAAGGAGCTGAAGCGGCTCCGGATGGGGATGTTCTCCGCGGTGGGCCAGGGGAGCCAGAACACGCCCCGGATGGTCGAGCTGGTGTACCGCCCGCGGAAGACGGCGGCGTCCCGCGCTCGGCCGGTGGCCCTGGTGGGCAAGGCCATCACCTTCGACTCGGGGGGGCTGTCGCTGAAGTCGGTCGAGAACATGGCCGACATGAAGACCGACATGGCCGGGAGCGCCGCGGTGCTGGGGGCGATGCAGATCGCCGCCGAGCTCGAGCTGCCCTTCCCGGTGTACGGGTACCTCGGGGCGGCGGAGAACATGCCCAGCGGCACGGCCTACCGCCCCGGCGACATCCTGATCTCCCGGCTGGGGAAGACGGTGGAGGTGACCAACACCGACGCCGAGGGACGCCTCGTGCTCGGAGACGTGCTGGCCTACGCCGTGGAACAGAAGCCCGCTGCCCTCGTCGACGTGGCGACCCTGACCGGTGCCTGCGTGGTGGCGCTGGGGAGCTGGGTCGGAGGGCTGTTCACCAACAGCGACGGTCTGGCCAGCGAGCTGCTCGGCGCGGCGGCGCGCGCCGGCGAGGCCTTCTGGCGGCTTCCCCTGGTGGACCTCCAGAAGGAGACCCTCCGCTCCGACGTCGCGGACATGAAGAACTCCGGGGAGCGCTGGGGCGGGGCGATCACCGCCGCGGTCTTCCTCCGGGAGTTCGTGGGCGACACTCCGTGGGCCCACCTCGACATCGCCGGCCCCTCTCAGGCGCCGCGCGAGCGGGGATACATGGCCAAGGGCGCCACGGGCATCGGCGTTCGGACGCTCGCCGAGTTCCTCGCGCAGAGGGCGCGGGTCGCGGGCTGATCCGCCGGCGCACCGCCAGCGAGCCAGGGCCAGCGTCGTCTCGGGGCCTCGACGAGGCGCTCGCGCGAGGTGGGTCGCCCGAACCGCATCCGATCCACCCGCGCGAACGGACGCAGGAGCGCATCGAGGCCGTCGATCTGGAACGCCAGGGCCCGGCGCCAGCGCGGATCTCCCGGAGTGGGGTGCTCGAGCGCGTGCCCGATGCGCTCGACCAGCATCTCCTTGACCACCAGCGTCTCGGGGGTGACCTGGCGGAGGCAGATGCCATACTCGCCGGAGAGGTAGTCCTCCCAGTCCTCCTCGCGCGTGCCGGGGGCGATGCCCGCCATCTGCGCGGCGATCTCGGTCCGGGTGGCGAAGTGCTGCTCCACCGCGTCGAACCCACCCGCCGAGCGCACGAGCGCGAGGAGGTCGGCCGGGAACATCGGTGTCCCGTCGGGGAGCAGGTAGGCGGGGCCTGGCAGCTGCCTCGCCTCGATCCAGCGCCTCAGCGCATCGGGGCCGAGGCCCTCCTTCCGGGCAACCTCGTCGAGCGGGAGGTAGGACCGACGGACGTAGGCGAGGTCGTCGTCCTGGAGGACGGCGTGCGGACGGTGCGGGACGAGTCGGGACATGTTGCCACGCTGCCCGCCCTCCCCGCTCCGATGCTTCGGAGCCAACCGAAGCGTCACGGTGGAGAAGACCTGGCGCTGGAGTCAGCGCCGGTGAGTCCCACCGCTCAGCCGAGCGCCCGGGCGACCTCGGCGTTCAGCGCCCGTGCGGCCGCGGCCGGGTCGGGGGCGCCGTGCAGCGGCCGGCCCACGACCAGCAGGCTCGACCCGGCAGCGATGGCCGCGGCCGGCGTCTCCACCCGGGCCTGGTCTCCCACCTCCGCGCCCGCCGGGCGGATTCCCGGAGTGCAGAGGAACAGCTCGGGGTGGCGCGCCCGGAGCGCGGGGACCTCGCGGGCCGAGCAGACCAGGCCCCCTGCGCCGGCGCGCACCGCCACCTCCGCGAGCCGCGCCGCCATCGCTCCCACCGACGGACCGAAGCCGAGCCCGCCGACGTCCGCGTCCGAGAGGGAGGTGAGCGCGGTCACCGCCAGGATGCGTGGCGCCGCCACCTTCGCCCGCCCGGCCCCGCGCTCCGCGCCGCGCACCGCCGCGCGGAGCATCTCCTCGCCGCCGGAGGCGTGCACCGTGAGGTACCCCGCACCGAGCCCTCCCGCGGCCTCGGCGGCGCTCTCCACCGTGTTCGGGATGTCGTGCAGCTTGAGATCCAGGAACACCGCCGCGCCCTGCGTGCGGAAGGCCTCGACGGCTCTGGGGCCGTGCTCGACGAAGAGCGAGAGCCCCACCTTCACCACTCCCACGACCGGGGAGAGCAGCGGCCACAGCCGGAGCGCGTCGTCGAGCGGCAGGTCCGCCGCCCAGGCGATGCGCTCGCGGGCCTCGTTCACCGCGAGGCGAGCTCCCCGTCGATCACCTTCTTGAACTCGTCGAGGGGCTGCGCGCCGTTCAGGAAGATGCCGTTGATGAAGAAGGCCGGCGTTCCCCCGACCCCGGCCTGCAGACCGGCCGCCTGGTCGGCGTCGACCGCCTTCTTCTTCTCGCCCGAGTCGAGGCACTGGCCGAACTTCTGGGCGTCCATGCCGACCTCGCTGGCGTGCGCCTTGAGGTCGGTGGGCTCGAGCTTCTTCTGATCCTTGAACAGCACGTCGTGGTACTCCCAGAACTTCCCCTGGTCCGCGGCGCAGAGCGAGGCCTCGGCCGCCTTCGCCGCGTGGGGATGGAAGCTCAGCGGGAACTGCCGGTACACGAGCCGAACCTTGCCGGCGTAGGTGTTCATCACCTGCTCGACGGTGTCGTGCGCCGCGCCGCAGTACGGGCACTCGAAGTCCGAGAACTCCACGATGGTGACCGGAGCGTCCTTGGGCCCGCGGGCCGGCCCCTCGGCCGCGACCTGCACGCGCGGCTGCGGGAGGTCGATCTTGAGGTTGGCCTGCTTCTGGAGCTCGGCGATCACCTTCTGCATCTGGCCCTGCCGCTGCTGGTTCACCAGCGCCTGGCCGATGCGCTCCTTGAGAGACTCGAAGGTCGCGTCGGGCGGAATCTGGCCGCCGCTCTTCAGCCGATCGTAGAACTGGCGCTCCTGCGCCTCGGTGGGCGGCTGGACCGGCGCCTCATCGACGCGCTTCCGGATGTAGTCCTGCTCGCTGAGGCTGGCCTTGGCCGCCTCGGCCTTGACGATGCGCTCCATCGCCATCTGCTCCAGGACCTGCTTCCGGGTCTGGAACATCTTGTTCTCCAGCTCGGCGATCTGGGGCCGGGCCTCCTTCTCCAGCTCGCCGGCGGTGATCTTCCCCCCGTTGTAGGTGGCGACGACCTTGTCCGGAGCGACTCCTCCGGAGGCGGCCGTGGCGGTGGAAGCCTGCTTGGTACAGGCGCAGGCCAGCACGAAGGCGGCGAGCGCCGCGGGGGCAAAGGACCGGAGAACGTTCATGGGGAGGCGCACCTTTTCAGCAATGGACATCGCGGCGCAAGGGCCGATCCGGCAAGGAACCCGGGAGGGGCCGCAGCCCTTCCCGCGCAGCCGCCGGAGGGGGACGGAGTGGTCTCAGATCGACTCGAGCGCCAGCCCGAAATCGGGGAGCCGCACGTCGAGCCGCTCCAGCTCGCGCCGGCGGGCGCGAACGACCGCGTGAGACGAGGCGTCGGCGAGCACCCGGCTGACCAGCCGGTGGTGCAGCGCATGGCCGCTCTTCTTCACCCGGAGGTGACCGATGACCGGATGCCCGAAGAGGGCGAGGTCGCCGAGCGCGTCGAGCATCTTGTGGCGCACGAACTCGTCCGGATAGCGCAGCCCCTCGGGGTTGAGGATGCTGAACTCGTCCACGACGATCGCGTTCTCCAGGGAGCCTCCGCGGGCGAGGCCGGCAGCCTTCAGCCGCTCCACGTCCTTGAGGAAGCCGAAGGTCCGCGCCCGGGCGAGCTCGCGGCTGAAGCTGCTGCCGGAGAAGTCGACGGACAGCGACTGGCCCGGCACCAGCGGATGGTGGAAGTCGATGGCGCAGTCGATGCGGAGCCGGTTGCAGGGGCCGATCGACGCCTGGCGATCGCCCTCGCGCAGCGTCACCGGCCGCCGGATGACGACGAACGACTTCGGCTCCTCGAGGATCCGGATGCCGGCCGAGCGGACCAGGTAGAGGAACGGGCCCGAGCTTCCATCGAGGATGGGCACCTCGGGGCCGTCCACCTCGACCCGGACGTTGTCGATGCCGAGGCCGCTCAGCGCCGCGAGCAGGTGCTCGACCGTGCCCACCCGGGCCTCGCCGTTGCCGAGGTTGGTGGCCAGCGCGCTGTCGACCACGTGGGCCGCGGTCGCCGGGATGCCGGGCGCGCCGGGCAGGTCGATGCGGTGGAAGACGATGCCGTGGTCGGCGGGCGCCGGACGGAGCGTGAGGTTGACCTGGGCGCCGGAGTGGAGTCCCACCCCGCGGGTGGCGACGGGTTTCTCCAGGGTTCGCTGGTGGAAGGACGCGTCGCTCATGAGCTCTGGGTGATGGACACCGATCCGGTTTCGAAGTTGTGCACGGCCGGGAATTCCCCCCGCATGCCGCAACGTGCCAACGTCCGCACACTTAACCCACAGGCGGACGATCGTGCAACCATCCGTCTTGTGGGACTTTTCTGCAGTTGGGTCCCACCGGGGTACTTTTCTACACCTGCTGGAAGCGCTTCAACACTGCTTTCGCGTGGGACTCGTCGAACTTGCGCCCGGCCACGTCCGAGCGGCGCCCGACGGCGACGAAGCAACCCTCGGCGGCCTCGGCGAATGCCCGGCATTCCTCGGCGAGGCGGGTCCGCGCCATGGGGCCGGCGGGGATGGCGCCGGCCTCGCGGAGGATGGCGGTGAACTGATCGAAGGGCTGGAGGTCTCCGTAGCGGAGCAGCTGGTAGCTGACGTCCTGGAAGTAAGAGAGGAAGGCCCCGAGGGCGTCGAGGGCCGCGACCGCTCCCTCGGCTGGGGAGGCGAGCGCCTCGTCCGCGGCGCGGGCCAGCTGGGCGAACACCCAGAGGTCGTTGCGGAGTCGCTGGGCGAGGATGACCGGCGAGACCAGCCGGGTGAAGCTCTCGTCCTGCGGGAGCCGGGCCTCGACGGCGGCGGCCAGCCGGACCACCTGCGCCTTGAGCTGCTCGGCGGCGCCGGCGGCGATGTCGAGCACCCGCTCCGGATCCTCCGACTCCTGCCGGAGGCGGCGGCCGAGCTCGTCGGCGAGGCGCGAGAGATCACGGGCGATGCGGAGCCCCGCCCCCTGGTGCCGGCGGAGCCCCACCCGCGGCGCGAGCTCGGTCCGGAGGTAGCCGACGAGGGTGAGCGCCTCGCTGCGCACGAGGGCCAGCACCACCCGCGCCCGCCGCTCGACCCCGCGGGGGGTGGACTTCACGTAAGCCAGGTAGTGGAGGAGCCGGAAGAGCCCGAGGAACACGGTGGTGAAGAGCCGCCGCTCGGGGTCACCCAGCTTCCTCAGCGCGTCCAGCACCGGGACCGACTTCACCCGGTCGAACTCGAGGCAGAACTCCAGCGGTCGGAAGGGCCGGAAGTACTGGTTGTGGAGGATGGCGCGGAGCACGAGGTTTCCCACCTCGTGGAAGACCCGGAAGCTCACCGTCTCCAGCTTGAGCAGCGAGTCGATGACGGTGCGGAGCGACTCGAAGCTCTGGCGCAGGAGGAAGAGGCTCTCCTGTGGCGTGTCCTCCTCCAGCTCCTCGTCGAGGAGCGCGCGGCGGGCACGATCGTCCACCAGCTGGTCCTGGACGTAGCGGCGAAACATCATCCGCTGGTCCTCGCCGGGATCGAGCAGCCGCCGGGCGAGCCGGATCGCCTGCCCCAGCGCGTCGCGCACGTCGCGCAGCTCGACCGAGAAGTCGCGGGTGACCACCGGACGCGCCACCGAGTCGATGGGCAGGTTGTGGAGCTTGAAGTACCGCTCCATCCCCCGGAGGAGCATCTCGAACTCGAAGAGGCGCTCCTCGCGGCCCTCCACCCGGCAGTTCCGGAGCCAGCGCTCGCGCTCGGCGGAGAGGCCGGGGTGGGGCTGGCTGTCCCGGACCAGGTCGTGGAAGTAGTCGCGGGCCAGCCGCACCTCGCCCCCGGGCCCGAGGCGCGGGAGCCGGATGGCCGGCGAGGGGGGATCCGCGGGGGCGGTCAAAACAGCGCCCCCTGCAGGTCCGCCGGCGGCGGCTTGTCGAAGTAACGCCAGCACCGGGCGGTGGCGATGCGCCCGCGCGGGGTCCGGTGGAGGAAGCCCTCCTGCATGAGGAACGGCTCGTAGACGTCCTCCACCGTCTCGCGCTGCTCACCCACGCTGGCGGCGATGGTGTCCAGCCCCACCGGGCCTCCGCCGAACTTCTCGAGGATGGTGAGGAGGATCCGCCGGTCCATCGGATCGAGCCCGCTCCGGTCCACCTCCAGCCGCTCCAGGGAGGCGGAGGCGACGTCGCGGCCGATCCGGCGTACCCCGGCCACCTCGGCGAAGTCGCGGATGCGGCGCAGCAGGCGGTTGGCGATCCGCGGGGTGCCGCGCGAGCGGGTGGCGATCTCCCGCGCCCCGTCCTCGGCGAGCTGCACCCCGAGGATGCCCGCGCTCCGGCCGAGGATCGCCTCCAGGTCCTCGGGAGTGTAGTAGTCGAGCCGCTCCTGGATCTGGAAGCGGTCGCGCAGCGGCGAGGTGAGGAGGCCGGTGCGGGTCGTCGCGCCGACCAGCGTGAAGGGCGTCAGGTCGATCTTCATCGCCCGGGCGGCGGGCCCCGAGTCGATGGTGATGTCCAGCCGGAAGTCCTCCATCGCCGGGTAGAGGTACTCCTCGACCGGCGCGGGCAGCCGGTGGATCTCGTCGATGAAGAGGATGTCCCGCGGCTGGAGATTGATCAGGAGCCCGGTGAGGTCCCCCTTCCGCTCCAGCGCCGGCCCGGAGGTGACGTGCAGCCCCACCCCGAGCTCGGCCGCGAGGATGTGGGCGAGCGACGTCTTGCCGAGGCCCGGCGGTCCGGAGAACAGGCAGTGGTCCAGGGCCTCGCCCCGCGCCCGGGCCGCGGCGACGTAGACCTTGAGCTTCTCCACCACCGCGGTCTGCCCGACGTACTGCGCGAAGTTGCGCGGCCGGAGCGAGGCTTCCAGGCGCTTTTCGTCGGGGCTGGCGACTTCGGGAGGCGCGCGGGACATGGGCGGAGCGAGCGGCACGGACGAGGGTACCACCGGCTAGGACGGCGTGCGCAGGGTGCGAAGCGCCTCGCGGAGGAGCGCCTCGAGGCTCGCGGCACCGAGCGACTCGAGCGCCTCGTCCGCGGCGGCCTCGGCCTGCGAGGGCCGGTACCCGAGGTTCGCCAGGGCAGAGACCAGGTCGGCGCGGGCCCCCTCGTCGGCGGTGGCCGCGACCGGCGGCGCGGCCTGACGGCGGGGGAGCGCCTTCACCTTTTCTCGGAGTTCCAGCACCAGCCGCTCGGCGGTCTTCTTCCCCACCCCGTGGATGCGGGTCAGGCGCGCCACCTCGCCGCGCTCGATGGCGCTGGCGAGCGCGTCCACCTCGAGGCCGGAGAGCACCGTCATCGCCAGCCGGGGGCCGACGTGGGACACCGTGGTGAGGAGCACGAACATCGACTCCTCGACCGGGCTGAGGAATCCGAAGAGCTCCAGGGCGTCCTCACGCACCACGGTCCGGACGCGGATCCGGACGGCGTCTCCGGCGGGCGGGAGCCGGGCCAGGGTGAGGACCGAGAACGCCACCCGGTATCCCACGCCGGCCACCTCGATGATGGCCTCCTCCTCGGACTTCTCGAGCACGGTGCCGTGCAGCGCGGCGATCACGTCCCGGACCCGGCCGGCCTGCTCACCGCAGGGCGGAGCCGTGTGCCGAGGTCCGCCGCAGCACGGCGGGCGCGCACCGGCAGGAAGGGCGAGCCCATCCGGTGGAGATGACACACCGCGATCGCCAGGGCGTCGGTCGCGTCGCGCCGGGGCGAGCCGGACAGACCGAGGAAGGCCGACACCGCGCGGGCCACCGCCTCCTTCGCTCCCGCGCCTCCCACGCCCACCGAGCGCTTCACGATGGCCGGCGCGTACTCGTGGACCGGGAGCCCCGCCCGGGCCGCCACCAGCAGCGCCACGCCCCGGGCCTGGCCGAGCACCAGCGCGCTCCGGGCGTTCCGGAAGGTGAACACGCCCTCCACCGCGACCGCGCTCGGAGCGTGGCGAAGGACGGTCTCGCTCAGCCGCGCGAAGAGCTCCACCAGCCGGAGCTCGAGCGGCGCCGAGACGTCCAGGGCGAGGACGCCGTGGGCGACGTGGCCCAGCCCGGAGCCCCTCCGCTCGACGACGCCCCACCCCACCACCCGGCTGCCGGGGTCGATGCCGAGGACGCGCGTCGGACCGAGCACGGAACGGATGTGTAGCACTACGCTCCCATCTGCTCCAGTTCGCGATCGGGGATGTCGGCGTTGGCCCAGACGCTCTGCACGTCGTCGTTGTCCTCCAGCGACTCGAGCAGGCGGACCACCTTCCGGGCCGCCTCGCCCTCGACCTTCACCGTGTTCTGGGGGAGGTAGACCCAGCGCTGCTCGCCGAGCTGGAGGCCCGACTTCTCGAGAGCGCCCGACACCTGGTGGAGGAGCCCGGGCTCGGTCCGCACCTCGAAGCCGTCGGCGCCCTGGGCCACGACGTCGTCGGCCCCCGCCTCGAGCGCCGCCTCCATGACCCGGTCCTCGCTCGGGCCGGGCTTCACCACGATGCTGCCCTTGCGCTGGAAGTTCCAGGCCACCGCTCCCTCGGTGGCGAGGTTGCCTCCGCCCTTGCTGAAGGTCGCGCGGATGTCGCCCGCCGTGCGGTTGCGGTTGTCGGTCAGCACCTCCACCAGGACCGCCACCCCGCCCGGGGCGTAGCCCTCGTAGGTGACCTCGTCGTAGTGGACGCCCTCCAGCTCACCGGTGCCCTTCTTCACCGCCCGGGTGATGTTGTCCCCCGGCATGTTGGCCTCGCGGGCGGCCAGCATCGCGGCACGCAGCCGGGCGTTGCCGGCCGGGTCTCCTCCGCCGAGGCGGGCAGCGACGGTGATCTCCTTGATGAGCTTGGTGAAGAGCTTCCCCTTGCTCGCGCCCATCGCCTCCTTCTGGCGCTTGATCTTGGTCCAACGGTTGTGACCGGACATGGCCCTCGCCCTTACGGGATGGTCGAGAGCAGCATCCGTGCCTCGTCCGCCCGGGGGCCCACGGCCTCCAGGGACAGGACGCGGTTCAGGGAGGACCGGGCGGCGTCCACCCGTCCTCGCCGGAGGTACATCCGGCCGAGGAGCAGGTAGGCCCGGGCGTCCGAGGGGTCGACGGCGGCCGCTCTCATCGCGGCCTCTTCTGCCCCGGTGTCGTCGCGGGCGTCAATCCGCTCCCTCGCCCGGGCGAGCAGGCGGTCCACCTCGGTCTCGAAGGCGGGGGTGGCGGGCGCCGGGTGGGCCGGCCCCGGAGGCGCGGCGGTCCGCACCCAGACCGTGGTCGCGAGGAACGCGACGACGACCACCGCCAGCCCGGCGAGCGACAGCCCGCGGGTCCATCCGGATCGGCCCGAGGGGGCCTGGGCCAGCGCCACCTCGCGCGCCGCCACCGCGAGCGGCGATTCCTCCTCGGCATGCAGCGCCACCGGGCTGCTCGGAGGCGTGGGCGGCCGGTGCAGCGGGGGCGCCGTCGTGGCGGCGGCGGCGCTCCGCGGAGTGGCAGGCACGGGGGCCGGCGTCTCGGTGCGCGGCGGCGCGGGCGGCAGCGGCTCGAGCCCGAGCGGCACCGAGCGCATCGCCCGCTCCATCTCGCCCACCGCCGAGGTGGTCTCCCAGCCGGGCACCACCGGCAGGTCGGCTGGAACGGACATCGGCCCGGTGGGAGGCCGGTCGGCGGCGAAGGGATCGATCACCGACTGCGCCACGGTGGGAGGAAGCGTCGAGACGGCGACGGTGGGCGCGAGCGTCGGGGTCGGGGCGGGCGTCTGCCCGGTGGCCCAGGGCACCGCCGGAACCGGTCCGGGGGTGACGCTCCGGGGAACGGGGTCGTCCCAGCCGCTGCGGACCCGGAGAGGCATGGGCTCGAGGCCCCGGGCGCGCGCCACCCGCGCCGGGAGCAGGGCGCCCGAGGCATAGAGCCGGTTGGTGACCTGCAGGACCAGCGACTCCGGGAGCGACGACTCGAGCACCACCGCGCGCACGGTCCGCTCGCCGTCGAACAGCCGGACGACCGGCTCGACCTCCTCGGGGAGCTGGGCGATCTGGGCGAGGAGCGCGCGGAGGTCCGGGCAGAGGACGGCCTCGAGCGGGATGCTCACCCGCACCAGCGAGCGCCACTCCGCGAGCGCCTCCGCCCACGGACCGCAGAGGGCGCGGAGGTCGACCGCGAGCTCGCCGCGGGTCCGCACCGGTCCGAGGTGGACGGCGTACGCCCCCTCGCCGAGGAAGAGCATCCGCCGGAGCGCACGCTCGCCCTGGATGCTGCGGACCTGCGCTGAGACCACCTGCCCCGCCCGGAACAGGAGCTCCGCGCTGGTGCCGAGCACGAGCCGGCCGCTGCGGGAGCCGGCGAGGAGCGCCCGGAGCGCCGCGGCGATGGAGACCTCGCGGGTGGAGGCGACGAGCGTCGGGCTGCCCGGCGCCCGCGAGGACTCGAGCCGGGCCAGCGTCACCAGGTCCTCGACGAAGAGCGGCTTGCCGAGGACGTCGTGGGCGCCCGCGGAGACCGCATGCGCGGTGGTGGCCTCGGAAGGCTGCGACGTCAGGAGGAGGACCGGCACCTCGGCCAGCGACGAGCGGCGGAGCCGGGCGCAGAACGTCACGCCGTCGAGCCCGGGGAGGCGCGTCTCGCAGACCACCAGCGCCGGCACGGGCCCCTGGGCGAGGGAACGCTCGGCCTCCTCGGCGGTGCGCACCGAGGTGACCTGGAAGCCGCCCCGGACCAGCCCGAACTGCATGAGCCCCCGCGTGGAGGCGTGGGGCTCGACGACCAGCACGCGCCGGGCGGCGATGGCAGGTCCGCGCGGTGCGACCGGCACCGGCGTGAGTGTCCTCTCTTGCGAGACCGCCATCCGCGCTCGGGCTCCCCGCCTCGCGAGGACGTCGGCGCGTTCCGCACCGTGTCCTCAGGAGTGAGAGTCTATGCGCCCGCCTCCTCCCCCGGGAAGCGAGCGACAGAGCTGTGGCGAGGGCTACCGGACCTGGCGCATCGCTTCTGCGAACTTCTCCGGCCCTAGGAATCCCGTGACCCGGGGGTCATCCAGGACCTTTCCCTCCGAGGAGACGAAGGCCACCGTCGGCAGGCCGTTGACGCCGAACCGCTGGTACAGCGCGTCGACCGGATCCACCGCGTTGGTGCCGTCCACCTTGATGCGCACGAAGCGCTCCGCCTCCTGGACGACCGCGGGAGCGACGTACGTCTCGCGGTCCAGCTCCTTGCAGGCCGCGCACCACTCGGCGAAGAAGTCGATCATCACCGGACGGTGCTCCGCAGCTGCCCGGGCGAGCGCGGCGTCCACCGGCGAGGGGCTCGCCCCCTCACCCGCGTAGCGCAGGTTCCAGAGAAGGCCAGTGCTCTCCACGCCGACGTTGAGGGCCGACAGCCGGAGGAGAACCGCGCCGGCGACCAGCGCCACCCCGGCGCCCTTCAGCGCCGCATCGCGGACGCCCGCTCCGAACTGGCGATTCACCGCGCCGAGGAGCACGCCCACCGCGGCGAGCCCGGCCGCGAGCCACACCCCACCGCTCGGACCCCAGGCGCGCGCTGCCGACGCGGCGGCGCCGCGCAGCGCCGGGAAGGCGTCCCGGACGTAGGTCGCGGCGAGCGCCACCAGGAGGATGCCGAGCGCGCTCTTCACCCAGTCCATCCACGCCCCGGACTTTGGCAACCGCACCGCGAAGACGCCGATGAGGAAGAACGGCACGCCGATGCCGAGCGCGTAGACGAAGAGAAGGCCCGCCCCGAGCGCGGTGCTCCGGCTGGTGGCCACGAAGGTGAGCAGGCCAGTCAGGACCGGGCCGGTGCAGGGCGCGGCGAGGAAGCCGGCCACGCTGCCCATGAGGAAGGCGCCGGCGAGGCCCGCCCCGCCCACCGAGTTCAGCCGGAGCGCGAGCCCCTCGGGAAGCGTCAGCTCGAAGGCGCCGAACATGCTGGCCGCCAGGACGAGGAGGAACACCGCGAGCCCGATGGCCACCGCCGGATGCCCGAGCAGCTGGCCGAAGGCCGCGCCGGTCCGCGCCGCGACGACGCCGAGCACCGCGAACACCACGCCCATCCCCACGACGTAGCTGGAGGTGAGGAGCACCGCCTTGCCGCGCCCGACGCCCGGCCGCGCGCCGAACACGCCGACGGTGATGGGGATGAGCGGATAGACGCAAGGGGTCAGCGCGGTGAGCAGCCCGCCGAGGAAGACGAGGAGCGCACCGGCGCCGAGCCGTCCCGTCCCGAGCGCTCCGGCGGCGTCGAGGTTGGCCGACGGGCCGGTGGGCAAGGCGGCGGGGACGAGGACGAGCGCCAGGGCGGCGACCAGCGCCAGCCCGAGCACCAAGACAGCGCGCATCGATGCGTTCTTCTGCAAAGTTCAGCTCCGGGGTCCGGAGAGGAAACGCCCACGAGGTCCGCGGGCTTCCACCTTGATGTCAGGACCCCTGTCGTTATAATCGACCTGACCGGTCCACATTGGTAGGCCAATGTAGGTATCGGGCCGGATCGAACCGATGAACCTCCCGATCTACATGGATAACCATGCCACGACCGCGCTCGACCCGCGCGTGCTCGAGGCCATGCTCCCCTTCTTGCGGGAGGATTTCGGGAACGCCGCTTCTCGGAACCATGCGTTCGGCTGGCGGGCAGAGGCGGCGGTCGAGCAGGCCCGCGCCCAGGTGGCGGCGCTCATCGGCGCCCAGCCCAACGAGATCGTCTTCACCAGCGGTGCCACCGAGTCGGACAACCTCGCCCTGAAGGGCGTGGCCGAGTTCTACCGGTCCAAGGGCGACCACATCATCACCCTGAAGACCGAGCACAAGGCCATCCTCGACTCCGGCAAGCGCCTGGAGCACATGCGTCAGGAGCGGCTCGACGAGCTGAAGCTGCTCCGGCTGATGGAGCTCATCGCCGACGAGGTGAAGCCCGAGGACGTCGACGCGCTTTCGGTCCAGTACAAGCTGGACCAGGACCCGGTCCTTCAGCGGTGGATGGCGACGGTCCGCACCGGAGCCCGGGTCACTTACCTGGACGTCGAGCACGACGGCCGGGTGAACCTCGACACGCTCGCCGCGGCCATCACCGACCGGACCATCCTCGTCTCGGTGATGCTGGCCAACAACGAGATCGGCACCGTCCAGCCGCTGGCGGAGATCGGCAAGCTCTGCCGCTCGCGCGGGGTGCTCTTCCACTCCGACGCCGTGCAGGGCGTGGGCAAGGTCCCCTTCGACGTCGAGTCGATGAAGATCGATCTGGCCTCGGTCACCGCGCACAAGATCTACGGCCCCAAGGGCATCGGCGCGCTGTACGTGCGCCGCAAGCCCCGGGTGCGCATCGCCCCGATCATCGACGGCGGCGGCCACGAGCGGGGGATGCGCTCGGGGACCCTCAACGTCGCCGGCATCGTGGGCTTCGGAAAGGCCGCGGAGATCGCCCGGACGGAGATGGCGGCCGAGTCGGCGCGCATCCTGGCGCTGCGCGAGCGGCTCCGCGCGAAGCTCATGTCCGAGCTGGACATGGTGACGGTCAACGGCTCGCTCGAGCACCGGCTGCCGGGCAACCTCAACATCTCCTTCGCCTACGTCGAGGGCGAGGCCCTGATGATGGCGATCAAGGACGTGGCGGTGAGCTCCGGCTCGGCCTGCACCTCGGCCTCGCTCGAGCCGTCCTACGTGCTCCGGGCGCTGGGGGTGGAGGAGGACATGGCGCACTCGTCGATCCGCTTCGGGCTCGGACGGTTCAACACCGAGGCCCAGGTGGACACGGTGGCGCGGTTGGTGGTGGACAAGGTGAAGAAGCTGCGCGAGATGAGTCCTTTGTATGAGATGGCCCGCGAGGGCGTGGACATCAAGTCCATCGCCTGGACGGCGCACTAGAGGTTCTGCCATGGCCTACAGCGACAAGGTCGTCGACCACTACGAGAATCCCCGGAACGTCGGGACGCTGGACAAGAGCGACCCGAACGTGGGGACCGGCCTGGTCGGGGCTCCAGCCTGCGGCGACGTGATGCGGCTGCAGCTCCGGATCTCCGACGAGGGAATCATCCAGGATGCCAAGTTCAAGACCTTCGGCTGCGGCTCGGCCATCGCCTCGAGCTCCCTCGTGACCGAGTGGGTCAAGGGCAAGACGGTGGACGAGGCGACGAAGATCACCAACAAGGAGATCGCCAAGGAGCTGTCGCTCCCTCCGGTGAAGATCCACTGCTCGGTGCTGGCCGAGGACGCGATCAAGGCCGCCGTCGAGGACTTCAGGAAGAAGCGGGCCGAGCGTCAGCCCACGGCGAGGGCCTCGACGAGCTGATGACCGCTCCCGCCCCCAGCGCCGCCCCCCCGGCTTCCGCCCCGCCCCGCCCCGCCCCGAGAACGTTCTCCGTCTCCGATGCGGCGGCGGCGCGGATCAAGACCCTGCTCGCCCAGCGGAACACGCCGGACGCGGGGCTCAGGGTCGCGGTGCGCGGTGGCGGCTGCTCGGGTCTGGCCTACGCGATCGAGTGGGCCGAGGCGCCGCGCGAGCGGGACAAGATCTTCGAGAAGGCCGGGATCCGCGTCTTCGTGGACCCCAAGAGCTACCTCTACCTCATGGGCTCGGAGCTCCGGTACGAGGAGACGCTGATGGCCTCCGGCTTCAAGCTGGAGAACCCCAACGTGAAGACCGCCTGCGGGTGTGGCGAGAGCTTCACGGTCTGAGGGGAGCGCCGGTGCGTTGCTGGAATTGCCAGTCGGAGGTGGCGGCGGCGGACGTCTGCCCGGCGTGCGGGAAGGTGCAGCCGGTCGCGCCGGGCACCACGCTCTTCGACGTGCTCGGGCTGCCACGCGGGGTGGACGTTGACCGGGCCGAGCTGGAGCGCGCCTACCGCGAGCGGTCACTCCGCCTCCATCCCGACCGAGCCGGCAAGGAGGACCCGCGCGAGCGGAGGCTCTCGCTCGAGCGGACCGCCCTCCTCAACGAGGCGTACAAGACCCTGCGTGCGCCCGAGCCCCGCGCCTTCTACCTGCTGAAGCTCCACGGGCTGGACCTCCAGAAGGAGGAGGCCCGGGCGATCACCGTGCCGCCGAAGGTGCTGGAGGAGGTGCTCGACCTGCGCGAGCAGCTCGACTCGGCCAGGGCATCGGGCGACGACGAGCTGGTGAACAGCCTCTCCGACCGGGTGCGCGTGCAGTCGGCGGCCACCCTCTCCACCGCCCAGTCGGCGCTGCGGCGGCTGGAGCGTGCTCCGGCCGACGCCGCCGCGCGCGAGGAGGCCGCGCAGGCGCTGGCACGGCTCCGCTACCACCACCGCTTCCTCGAGGCCGCCGAGGGCTCGGACGAGGGGGACCCGTAGCGCCATGGCAGGCGGGCTCCTCCAGATCCACGATCCCCTGAAGCCGCGCGGCCACGCCGTGGGGATCGACCTCGGCACCACCAACTCGCTGGTGGCGGCGGTCATCGACGGGAAGCCTCGGGCGTTCCCGGTGGACGAGGACGGCGCGCTCCTCCTGCCGTCGGTGGTGACCTACACGAGCGACGGTGCGGTGGTGGTGGGTGCACGGGCCCGGGCGCTCGCCGCGGCCGAGCCCACGAGCACCATCGCCTCGGTGAAGCGCTTCATGGGCAAGGGCCCCGAGGACGCCGAGACCCGGGCGCTCGGCGCGTACCGGTTCGTCAAGGGCGGACCGGTGGTCCGCTTCGAGGTCAAGGGCGGGCCGCCGGTGACGCCGATCGAGGTCTCGGCGGAGATCCTCCGGACCCTCAAGCGCCGGGCCGAGGCCGCGCTCACCGGAAAGGTGGAGCAGGCGGTCATCACCGTACCGGCCTACTTCGACGATGCGCAGCGACAGGCCACCCGCGACGCGGGACGGCTCGCCGGCCTCGAGGTGCTCCGGCTCCTCAACGAGCCGACCGCCGCGGCGCTGGCCTACGGCCTGGACAAGGGCAGCCAGGGAACGTTCGCGGTCTACGACCTCGGCGGCGGAACCTTCGACGTCTCCATCCTCCAGCTGGTGGAAGGCGTGTTCCAGGTGAAGTCCACCGGGGGCGACTCGGCCCTGGGCGGGGACGACTTCGACCGGGCCATCGCCACCCGCTTCCTGGAGGCGCACGGGCTGGCGAGCCCCGACCCGGCGGCGGTGACCGAGCTGCTCGCCGCCGCTCGGAGGGCCAAGGAGGCGCTCACCCGGGACGAGACCACCGAGCTGTCGGCCCTGGGGCGCACCTTCCCCCTCACCCGCGGAGAAGTCGAGTCGTGGATCTCCCCGCTCCTCGCCCGGACCGGCGTGGCCTGCCGGCGGGCGCTGAAGGACGCCGGCATCGGCCGCGAGGAGCTCGACGGGGTCATCCTCGTCGGGGGAAGCACCCGCGTGCCGGCGGTTCGGCGCTTCGTGGCCCAGCTCTTCGCCCGGGAGCCGCTCGGGGACATCGACCCCGACCAGGTGGTGGCGCTGGGGGCCGCGGTGCAGGCGGACCTCCTGACCAACCGCGATCGGGCGGACGAGGTGCTGCTCCTCGACGTCATTCCCCTCTCGCTCGGGCTGGAGACCATGGGCGGGGTGGTGGAGAAGCTCGTCCCGAGGAACAGCGCCATCCCCACCGCGGCGGCGCAGGTCTTCACCACCTTCCAGGACGGCCAGAACGCGCTGGACGTGCACGTGGTGCAGGGCGAGCGGGAGCTGGTGACCGACAACCGCTCGCTGGCGCGCTTCCGGCTCTCGGGCATCCCGCCCCTGCCGGCGGGCATGGCCCGCGTCGAGGTGCGGTTCGAGGTGAACGCCGACGGTATCCTCTCGGTCTCCGCGAAGGAGCTGAGCACCGGGGTGAGCCAGGCGATCACCGTCAAGCCAACCCACGGGCTGACCGACGAGGAGATCGAGCGGATGCTGCTCGACTCCATCGAGCACGCCGAGGAGGACATCCACGTCCGCCAGCTGCGAGAGCAGCAGGTCGAGGCCGAGCGCATCCTCCACGACGCGCGGAAGCAGCTCGGCGAGTTCTCGGACCTCCTCGCCGAGGACGAGCGTCTGGCGGTCGAGGCCGCCATCGCGCGCGTCGATCACCTCCGCAGGACGGCGACCGATTCCCGCGTTCTCGCCGACGCGATCCACGCGCTCGACGACGTCTGCCGTCCCTTCGTCGAGCGGATCATGAACCGCGCGGTGGGGACGCTGCTCGAGGGCCGGCGGGTCGACGAGGTCTAGAGTGCTCACCACGGCCCGGTCGGAGCACTGAATGCCTCGCGTCCGCTTCCGGAGCCCGTTCGACGAGGTGACGGTCGAGGTTCCCGAGGGCACGAGCCTGCTCGAGGCGGCCGAGCAGTGCGGCGCGACCGTGGGCCACGCGTGCGGCGGGGTCTGCGCCTGCTCCACCTGCCACGTCTGGGTCCGCAAGGGACTGGAGTCGCTCTCGGAGCAGGAGGACTCCGAGGCCGACCGGCTGGACCAGGCGTTCGACGTCCGCCCCTACTCGCGCCTCTCCTGTCAGTCGCTCGTGGGCAGCGAGGACGTCGACGTCGACATCACCCAGGAGTCGCTGCAGGCCTTCCTCGACGAGAACCCCGACCTCCGGCATCGCCTCGAGGCCGAGGGGAAGTGGCCGCTCAAGCGCTGAGCGGACCGCTGGGGATGGTAGAACGGAGTCCGTGGCGGACGCCGCAGAGAGCACGCACACCGCGACGGGTCGTCGCACGGTACTCACCCTGCTGCTCGTCGCCATCGGGCTGCGTCTGCTCTGGGTGCTGTTCGTGCCCCGGGTCATCGAGAGCGAGGGCTCGTACTACGCGCGGGTCGGCGAGAACCTCGCGCTCGGGCGGGGCTACATCGGCCTGCGCGAGGCCGGCCTCCAGCTGCTCTATCCCCCGCTCTATCCCTGCCTCATCGCCGCCGGCACCTGGCTGGGGCTCACGCCCGAGACTGCCGGCCGGTCCGCCTCGCTGATCTTCGGCTCGGTGTTCCCGCTGCTGGTGCTCGCCCTGGGCCGGCGCCTCTACGGAGAGCGGGCCGGACTCGCCGGCGGCTGGCTGGCGGCAGTGCACCCGCTGCTGATCGCGCTCTCGGGCGCGGTCCTCACCGAGGCGACGTACCTGACGCTCATCCTGGCCGCCGTCCTGTTCGCCACCCGGGCGATGGACCCCGATGGACGGCGTCGCGATGCGCTCGCCGGGGGCGTCCTCGGGGCGCTGGCCTACTTCACCCGGCCCGAGGGTCTTCTCATCTCTGGAGCGTGCGCCGGGCTGATCGTGCTCTCCCGGAGGCCGGCCCCACGGCCGGCGCTCGCCCGGGGGGTGATGCTGGGGCTGACGACCGCCTTCCTCGGGCTCGGGTACGCGGTGCCGCTCTCGCTCCACGTGGGTGCCGTCCGCTTCGAGGCCAAGACGCCGGACGGGACTGCCTTCTCCCGGCGGTCCGCGGTTGGCCAGACCGATCAGCAGATCTACAGCTCCATCGACTCCCAGCTCCGCGACACGGGTCTGTCCAACATCTCGAATCTCGAGCTGCTGCGGCTCTCGCCACCCTCGCTCGCCGAGCGGATCGACATCGGCGCGCGCTCGGCCCGGCGGAACCTGCCCAAGTTCCTCCTCTACGTCGTCGCCCGACCGTCGCTGGGAAACCCGGTGCTGTTCCTGCTCGCGGTGCTGGGACTGGCCTCCGTCCGCTGGACGCGCGGCCTCGCCTGGCGGAGCGCACCGCTCCTCGCCCTGGCGTCCTTCAACCTCATCACCTTCACCGCCTGGCCGTACTTTCACGAACGGTTCATCTTCCCGCTGCTCGCGCCGGGGGTGGTCTGGGCCGGCGCAGGCCTGACGGCGCTGCCCGGGTTCGCCGAGCGGGGATGGCGAGGCCTGCGGCTCTCCCACGCCCTCGCGAGACGGACGCCCGCGGTCGCCGTGACCCTCCTCGCTCTCGCCGCCCTGTGGGGGCTCCGCCGCGCAGACGAGGTCAGCGAGGCCTGGAACGGGCGGCGGATCGGCGAGCGCGTCCTCGGGTCCGACCTGCGGAGGGAGCTGCCCTGGCGGGCCCGGCTCGCCGACGTGGACCCCACGGTCGCCTTCTATGCCGGGGCGGTCCTCCAGCCCCTCCCGTGGACCGGCGGCCGGGACGCCTCGCGCTACCTCGACCTCCGCGCACCGGACGTTGCGGTGCTCGATCGACAGTCGCTCGATGACTTCCCCTACGGCCGGGAGTGGTTCCGGACCGGCGTCCCGCTTCCGGGGTGGCACAGGCTCGGCCACGCCTCGCTCGGTCCCGACGAGGCCTGGGTGGAGGCGCCCCCGCTCGGTCCCCTGACCCGGGCGGGGGGCGAGCGATTCCCGCTGCGGGTGCACGGCTCCGGCCGGTACCTGGTGGATGCGCAGGGACGTCCGTTTCGGATCACCGGCGACGCGGGATGGGACATCGTGGTGCAGCTTTCCCCCGCCGACATCGAGCGGTACCTCGAGACCCGCGCCCGCCAGGGCTTCAACACCGTGCTCCTGCTCTTCCTCGAGCACAAGCGCTGGGTGCCCTCCTCGCACGCGCCGGTGTCCCGCGACGGGCTCTCGCCACTGCTGCGTCCGGGCGACTTCTCCACCCCGAACGATGCCTACTTCCAGCGGGTCGCCTGGGTGATCGATCGGGCGCGCGCGCACGGGCTGCTGGTGCTCGCCACCCCGATGTACCTCGGGCTCAACGGCGGCGACGAGGGCTGGTGGGGGGAGCTCAACCAGTCGGTCAACACCCGCGCGGTCTGCCAGCAGTTCGGCCGGTACCTCGCCCGGGGCAACGGCGGCGCATTCGGCGGGCTGCGGGATCGGCCGAACCTCATCTGGGTGGAGGGCGGTGACTACCTGCCTCCCTTCGGGTCCGAGGGGGAGGCCCGCGCCCACGCGGTCATGGAGGGGCTGCGCGAGGGCGGGGCGCTCCAGCTGCAGACCGCCCACTGGAGCGAGGAGCACCTGGCCACCGACGAGCCGGACTTCGCGCCCGATCTCCAGCTCCAGGCCGTCTACACCTACGGGCAGCACCACGATGGCCAGGTGCTGGTCCAGGCCCGGCGCGGCTACGAGGCCGCCGGACAGGGGAGCGATCCGCGCCCCGCCTTCCTCATCGAGACCGAGTACGAGACCTCGGGCGGCCTCCCTCGCACGGGCCCGGGGCGGTGGCTGAAGATGGGCTGGTACGCGCTCAAGAGCGCCCTCCGCCAGCCGATCCCGGTGCCGATGAGCGCAGGGGAGGTCCGGCGCCGCATGTACCAGACGCAGCTCTCGCTCATCGGAGGCGTGGTCTTCGGGAACGGGGAGGTCTGGAACTTCGGCCCCCACTGGGTCGAGTCCCTGGAGAGCGACGGCGCGCGAGACATGCGCCACCTGGCGAGGCTGTTCGACTCGATGCCCTGGTGGGAGCTCGTGCCGTCGGGGCTCGGCGCCCTCCGCGGGAACGAGCCGCTCGCCGGTCGGGACGACGCGGCGGCGGGCGGAGACGTGGCAGCCGCGGCCTCGCCGGACCGCCGCTGGCTCGTCGCCTACGTCCCCGGGCGCGGGAGCGCGGCCCGCCGGCTCCAGCTGCGAGGTCCGGATCCCGCGCGCACGGGCCCCATCCGGGCACGCTGGTTCGATCCCACGGCGGGGATCTCCTCGCTCACCTCGGTGACTTCCTCCGCGGGCAACCTGCTCGAGGTCGTCACTCCCGGCCTCAACGCCGCCGGCGAGGCCGACTGGGTGCTGGTCCTCGAGCCGGACCAGGCCGCGGTCGTGGCCGGCCGGCGGGAAGGGCCTTGAAACGCGCGGGGGCTCCCCCGTATAAGCCGCGGGCTCCACACCGCCCAGGTGGTGGAATTGGTAGACACACTAGATTCAGGGTCTAGCGCCGCGAGGCATGGAGGTTCGAGTCCTCTCCTGGGCATCGCAGTGAGGTGACGGCAGATCCCCGGAGCGAGCGGGGACGGTGAGGGCGACCGGGCGGCGGTGCTCGCCCGGGCCCGGCCGAGCGTCAGTGGCTGCCCTTGCCGGTGACGACCACCGGCACGGTCTTGAGGAGCAGGTTGATGTCGCCCCTCAGGTTCCAGTGATCGATGTACTGGAGGTCGAGGTACATCCAGTCCTGGAACTCCACCTCGTTCCGGCCGCTCACCTGCCAGAGACAGGTCAGGCCCGGAGGCACCGACAGCCGGCGCCGCTGCCACGGCTCGTACTGGGCGACCTCCTGGGGCACCGGCGGGCGCGGACCCACGAGCGTCATGTCTCCGCGGAGCACGTTCACCAGCTGCGGCAGCTCGTCGAGGCTGTACCGGCGGAGGAACCGTCCCAGTCGCGTCACCCGCGGATCGGCCTTCATCTTGAAGACCGGGCCGCTCTGCTCGTTGAGCGCCAGGAGCTTCACCTTCAGCTCCTCGGCGTTGACGACCATCGACCGGAACTTGAGCATCGGGAACTTCTTCCCGTGCAGACCCACGCGCTGCTGCCGGAAGAACACCGGGCCCGGCGAGGTCAGCTTCACCAGCGCGGCGATGAGCAGGAGCCCCGGGAAGAGGACCCACAGCGCGGCCGAGGCGCCGGCGATGTCCAGGAACCGCTTGAGGACCCGGTGGCCGCGGTTCGCGCCGCCGGTCACGTAGTGGAGGAAGCCGTCGGCGACCGCCTTGCGTTCCACCGGCTCGGCCCGGCCGAGGCGCACGGAGTACGCCGGCAGCGCGAAAGGCACCCCGAACGTCTCGCACATCGCGACCGCCGCCTGGAGCGAGCGCCCGTGGGTGGTGGGAAGGCCGCAGAGGTAGATCTCGTCGAAGCAGTGCTCGGCGAGCGTCACCGGCAGGCCCTCGGCATCGCCGAGGTACGCACCGCGGAGAGGCTCGGGGATGGTCTCACCCGGCCAGCTGAGGTAGCTGCACTGGGTGCGAGCCCTCGAGAGGTCCTCTCCGGTGATCCGCCCCAGCGGGCCGGTGCCGACGATGAGCACGTTGCGCGGCGGACGGGTCTGCGCCCGCACGAAGGCGAAGACGGTGAGCCGCAGCAGGATCTGGAGCGGCAGCGCGATCGCCAGCATCAGCGCCACGTCGGGACGGTCGTGGCCGAGCAGCCGCTCGCCGAGGAACAGCACCGTGGCCACCGAGAGCAGGATGACGAGCGAGAGAACCACGTCCTCCCACGGAGCTCGCTCCGCGGTGTACGCGTAGTGCCGCGCGACCGAGCTGGTGCTCCAGAACACGCCGACGGCGCAGGCCGCCCAGAGAAGCTGCCGCCACTCCGGCCCGGGCGTCGCGAGCACCACCGCGACGACGAGCGCAGCGAGATCGAGCCCCAGCCCCAGCTTCGCCACCGGCGTGGGCGCGAAACGATTGATGCTCAGTGCCACTCGAGCTCCCGGGTAATTTCGCGCCGGCGATCTGCTCCGACGCTTCGACGCCGCCACGCGTACAGGCGACGGAAGCGGAGTGAACCTCACCACCGTGGAACACACAAACGGCTTTTGTGTGGCGTCAGAGGAGGTTGCTCCACACCCTGGGTCGCGCGTGCCCCTTCCCCCCGGCGTTCACCCGAAGCGTCGCGCACTCCAGTCGCGGGCGAGGATGCGCAGGAAGGCGGGATCGTTGATGAGGTATCGACGCCACAGTCGGCGAGGTTCGCGTCCCAGCCGGTACGCCCATTCGAGACCGGAGCGCGCCATCCATCGCGGTGCACGGGGCAACTCTCCGGCAAGAAAATCGATCACCGCTCCGCACGCGAAGCACACCGTCCGGCCCAGGAGATCCCGGTACCGGTCGATGAACAGCTCCTGCTTCGGTGAACCGAGGCCCACCAGGAGCAGGGCGGCCGATGCGCCACGGAGCCGCTCCAGCACCGCCGGATCCACCCTTCCGTCTGCGTCGATCGGCGGGCCTTCCGCTCCCACCACAGTCACTCCCCTCCCCTGGAGCTCCCGGGCGGCCTTCTCCGCCGCTCCCGGGCGGCCGCCGAGCAGGAACACCGGCCAGCCCCGTGCCGCAGCACGCGCCAGCAGCGGATCGGCCAGGTCCGAGCCCGCCACCCGCTGGGGGAGGGCGGGACCGAGCACCCGCGAGGCCCAGACCAGCGGCATCCCGTCGGCGAGACTGAGCTCGACGCGGGCGTAGGCCCGGGCCAGCGCCGGCACGCGCTCGGCGTTCACCACGTGATCCACGTTGGGGGTGAAGATGGCGCCCCCGGCCCCGGCGGAGACGAGCGCCTCGATCCGCTCCACCGCCCCGGAGAGGTCGACGACGTCGGCCCGGATCTGACCCACTTGAAACCGCGACGTCACCGACAAGCCCGGCCCTCGGCGCAGTGAGTCGAGACTGACCTTTCCCACGTGTCCACGCGCCTCTGCGCTTCCGTTGCCGGGTGAGAGTTCCACATGGTACGTCCCGCTCCTCCCCGACACGACCGAGAGGGGGGAGCGTGGAGGAGACGCCAGCAGCGATGGGAACGCAACCGCGTCGTGTGCTCGCCCTGGGGGGATTGACCGCCGCCGTGCTGGCCTGTGCGACCACCGGCCCCTTCGTCTGGGTGAACGATTACGTCGAGCCGCCGGCCCCGACCCAGGCCGGCTACATCATCCAGCCGGGAGACGTGCTGCAGATCCGCGTCTTCAATCAGCCGGACATGTCCGCCCGGGCGAAGGTCCGAGAAGACGGGAAGATCTCGGTTCCCTTCCTCAACGACGTGGTGGCGTCGGGCTTCACCCCCAACGCCTTGGCCCAGCAGCTCCAGACCCGGCTGAAGGAGTTCATCAACGCCCCGGTGGTCACCGTCTCGCTCGAGGAGGCCCGCCCCTTCTCGGTCGCGGTGATGGGCGAGGTGTCGAAGCCCGGGGTCTACGCCGTGGCCCCCAACTCGGGGGTGATGCAGGCCCTCGCTGCGGCGGGGGGCTTCGGCCTCTACGCCTCGCGCGACCGGATCTTCGTGGTCCGGGACATCCCCACCCGCGCTCGCATTCGCTTCACCTACGACGGGCTCACCCTGGCCGAGGGGAAGGCTGCGACCTTCCGGCTGCGGCCCGGGGACACCGTCGTCGTGGAGTGAGCGCCGGATGGTCCCTTCCTCGCTCGGGCTCGCACTGTGGCTCGCCCTGGCGGCCGAGCCCTCTCCGGACACCGGCGCGATCGACCCCACCCTCACCGTCAGCGTCCCGGAGGGCGAGGCCTTCCAGGTCAAGCCTCCCCAGGGCGCACCGCTGGCCGGCGAGTTCGGCGCCCGCACCGAGCTGCGCGCCGGGCAGCCACTCGAGGTGCAGAACCCCGGAGCCAGCACCGATCTCACGATCGATCCGATCTTCGCCCTGCGCTACCTCGGCCGCACCGGCGGGATCACGGTGGCCTACGAGCCGAGGATCTTCCTCAGCAGTTACGGGACGCAGAAGGCCTTCTACCTGCACCGGCTCCGGCTGAACTCGGACGTGAAGACCTCGCCCCGGATGTCGCTGTTCCTCAACGCCCGGGGCAGCTTCGGCCAGAACGACTTCAGCCCCCTGGTCGGCGTGGGAGGCAGCCCGCCCACGACTGGAGTTCCGGTGCCTCCGGCCGGGACGCCGACCACCGGAACGGGCACCGTGCCACCCAGCGCCGGCACGCTGCCGGACGTCCGCTTCATCGACTACGTCGAGTCCGAGGGCAGCGTGGGATTCACCTACAACATCGCGCAGCCGCTGGACTGGACCGCCTCCGCCGGCTACCAGGCCAGCGGCGGGCTGCGGCCCGAGGACCGGGCGACGCTGCCGCTGCAGCAGGGTCCCATCGCGCAGACGCGGCTGCACTGGACCGTGTCGCCCCGTGATCGGCTGGAGCCCATCCTCAGCGTCTCGCACCTGCGCTTCACGGGCGCGCCCGGCACCACCCCCCTCCCCAGCTCCACCGTGGGCGACCTGGTGGCGAGCTGGACCCGGGGGTGGTCGCCCGGGTTCGTGACCACCCTCGCCGGAGGCGTCTCGGGTTTCCACGTCACCGGACTGCGTGACCCGACGGGGAACCCGCTCCCACCCAGCGACGGCGTGCGCCCGGCCGCGGCCATGGTCATCGGGCTGAGCCTGGACGGGAGAGGGACCACCTGGCACAACGAGCTGCAGGCGCGGATCACCCCCGGAGCCGACCGGCTGACGGGCATCGTCCACCAGACGTTCGGGGGCCTCCTGTTCAGCAGGCTCGGGATCGGCGAGCGCTGGTCCTTCACGGTGAGCGGAGAGGGGACCGCCACCCAGGACAGCCTCCAGCGGGAGGCGCGCCTGGAGGGGCGGGTCACCTACCTCATCGGCCGCGAGTTCGAGGCCTCCCTGGGAAGCCGGGCGGCCTGGGTCAAGGGCTCGAACCTGCTGGGGGCTCCCGCCTCGCAATGGTCGTTCGGGTGGACCGGTTTCCTCGACATCGCGGCCTTCCTCGGGTCCGATCTATGAGAGACCGCAACGGTGGCAAGATGCTCACCGCCGTCGCTTGAGTGCCGACTTCACTTCGTTGTCTGCTTGCAGTGTTCAACGTCGAGGGTGAGATGCGCCTGCCGCGAAAGGCACTGTTGGTCGAGGATCATCCGGACGCGCGAGCGCTGGTGCGGACCTACCTGGTGGCCATGGGGATCGAGGTGGTGGACGTCGCCGAGGGCCGCTCGGCGATCAGGGCGCTGGAGAAGTCGCGGCCGGACCTGGTCTGTCTCGATCTGATGCTTCCCGAGCTGAGCGGCTTCGAGGTGTGCGAGTTCATGCGCTCCCACCCCGAGCTGCGCGACGTGCCGATCCTCGTCATGAGCGCGCGTGCCAAGCCGATGGACCGCGCCTTCGCGGAGGAGGTGGGGGCCACCGCGTACCTGGTCAAGCCGTTCAAGCGGAGCGACTTCAGCCGGGCGGTGAACGCCTGCATCACCCGGCTGGAGAGCATGGAAGGGCCAGCGCGGTGACCTCGCCGGGCGCGCCCGAGCGGGTCGTCGACGTCGAGGACGATTTCCAGCTCATCGACTGGCAGCGGGTCCGGGAGTGGGCGGGGTTCGTCCTCCGCTCGACGCGGCGGAGGCGGAAGCTGGGCCTCCTGGCCTTCGCGGTCGCGGGCGCGCTCTCCGTCGGGGTGATCGCGATGCTCCCCCGGACGTACCACGTGGAGACCCAGCTCCTCGCCCAGAAGAACTCCCTGATGCCGGCCCTGGGTAACCCGGGGCGGACGGTGCCCTCCGACGCCGATGCGCCCACCCGCGCGGCCCCGGAGACGGTGCTGCGCCGCGACAACCTGGTCTCGCTGATGAAGCAGACCGACCTCATGCGGCAGTGGGACCTCACCCGGCTCCCCCATCTGAAGCTCAAGGACAAGCTGGTCACCCTGCTGTTCGGCCCGCCCACCGAGGAGGAGCGGACCACCGCGGTGCTCGAGTACCTGGAGAAGATGCTCAAGGTCACCACCGCCGAGAGCACGGTGACCATCGCCATCGACTGGCCCAACCGCGATCTGGCCTACCGGCTGGTGGATGCCGCCCAGCAGAACTTCCTCGAGCAGCGGCACGGGGTGGAGGTCTCGGCCATCGCCGAGACCATCACCATCCTCGAGGGGCACGCCGCCTCGCTCAAGGAGTCCATCGACGCCGCGATGGAGGACCTGAACCGGGTCCAGGCCACCAAGCCCGGACGGGTCGCCCGTCCCGGCCCGGCAGCGCCGGTGGTGCGGCGGGATCCGGCGGACGAGGCCGCCCGGGCCGAGGCGGCGGAGGTGAAGGTCCTCCTCGATACCAAGCGGCGGGCGATCAACGAGCTGGAGGAGTTCCGGCGCCGCCGCCTGGCGGAGCTCCAGTCCGAGCTTGTCCAGAAGCGGGCGGTCTACGCCGATGCCCACCCCGCGGTGATGACCGTCCTGCAGAGCATCGCCTCGCTGCAGGAGGACTCACCCCAGCTCGCCTCGATGCGGGCCGAAGAGAAGCGGCTCCAGGCAGACTACGACCGGGTGGCGAAGTCGCGGCCCGGCGCCGTGGCGGCCCCCAGCCCTGCCTCCGAATCCCTCCGGCGCATCGTCCCGCTCATCCCGGTCGAAGACGCGAGCGGGGAGATGGCCCGGACCCGGCTCCGCTTCGCGATGGCCAAGTACGACTCGATCCTCGAGCGGATCGACAGCGCCCGGATCGAGCTGGAGACCGCGCGGGCGGCGTTCAAGTATCGCTACAGCGTCATCCGTCCGCCCACGCTCCCCAAGCGCCCCGAGAAGCCGAACCTGCCGCTCGCGGCGGTGGCCGGCTTCCTCTTCTCGCTCCTGGCGGCGATCGGCGTCACCACCCTGGCCGACGTGCGCTCCGGCCAAGTGCTCGAGACCTGGCAGGTGGAGCGCCTGCTCGGTCTCGAGGTGCTGGGTGGCGTCCCCCGTTCGCCGCCGACCCTGCTGGAGGGCGGATGAGCGCGGCCGTTCCCTTCAAGCTCGCCGACCCTGCGTCGGCGACCGAGCCGACGCAAGGGCTCCGTCCCTCACTGGCGATGCAGCAGCTGTGGTTCACGCTCCAGCGGATGGAGTGGGCCTCGCTGGTGCTCGTTCCCGGCGGACCCGGGCTGTCCTCGATGGACTTCGCCCGCCCCCTGTACGAGGTGGGCCACCTGGCGATGGGCGACCGGCTGCGCCTCCTCGACGCGCGGGAGAGCAAGATCGGAGGCATCGCCCCGCTGATCCTGGACATGTCCGGTGCCGGTCCCCGGGCGAGCGGCACCACCTGGAACGAGCGGGTGCTGGTGGCCATCGAGTCGGTCCTCTCGCAGCCCGCGGCCATCCCGGTGGCGGTCGCCGCCGACGCCGCGCTGCTCTGCGTGGAGATGGGAAGGACCTCCATCGAGGCCGCCCGGGAAACGGTGCAGATCGTCGGCCCGCAGCGGTTCGTGGGCTGCATCACCCTGCCTCCACCGTGAGCGGCGGAAAGAGCCCCGAGGTGCTGGTCCTCTCCATGCGGCGCATCGCCGACGTCGTGGGCTACGTCGCGATGTACGAGTTCGAGGACCTGATGGTGGAGCTGCTCGGAGCCGAGCTGGTCTGCCCCACCGACTTCGAGCGCATCGAGCGGGTGCGCAGGGCGTACAAGCTGCTCCGGTTCGGCACCGGCTCCTCCCGGCTGGCGAGCCTGGTCAGCCCGGCGGCGGGAACGCTTCGTGCCGGCGGGAGACGGGAGCTGTTCCTCGCGGTGTTCAACCATCCCCACGAGCTCTTCGCGCTCGAGGCGCTCCGGGGCTGGCGCGAGTCGGCTCGCTTCGCCGCCTGCTACGTGTGCGAGGCCTGGGAGTCGCTGCTGCCCGGCTACCTCCTGGAGCTGCTCCGCGGCTTCGACCATGTCTTCCTCGGGGTCGAGGGGGCGTGCAAGGCAGTGGCCCGCATCACCGGGCGCCCCACCACCTACCTGCCGATGGCGACGAACACCCTCCGCTTCGCGCCGCCCCCCGGGCCCTGGCCGAGGACCATCGACCTCTGCGGGATCGGGCGGCGCTCGCCCATCACCCACGCTGCGCTGCTGGCCCACGCCGAGTCGGAGGGCCTCTTCTACTACTACGACACCATCCAGCGCGGCCGCGGGAAGGGCACGCTGACCTTCCGCGTCATCGACCCCCGCGAGCACCGGCTGCTCTTCGCCAACCTCCTGAAGCGGAGCCGGTACTTCATCGCCAACCGGGCCTGGGCGGATCAGCCCTCGCTCACCGGGGGGAAGGACGAGATCGCCTCGCGCTTCTACGAGGGCGCGGCGGCAGGTGCGGTCATGCTCGGCGAGCCTCCGGACACCGACGACTTCCGCCGCCAGTTCGACTGGCCGGACGCGGTGGTGCAGACCCCCTTCCACGCCCCCGACATCGGCGAGACGGTGAAGGCGCTCGACGCGGATCCGGTGCGGGTGAACGCCATCCGCACCGAGGGGGTGGTCCAGTCGCTCCTCCGCCACGACTGGTCCCACCGGCTGCGGGTGGTGCTGGAGGCCGCGGGGATGCGCCCCTCGCTCCAGATGCTGGAGCGGCAGCGACGCCTCGCGGCCGCCGCGGACGCCGTGCGGGCCCAGGCCCCCCGCATCGCGACGGCCTAGCGCTCGCGGAGGAGCTGGGCGAGCTCGCCCTCCAGCGCCGCACGCTTGCGCGCCGCCTCGGCGAGGATCTGCGCGCTCCGGACGTCCCGGTCCCGGGCCAGCTCCTCCAGCCGGGCGAGCACCCACCCGACCTCGAACGACTCGACCGGCTGGCAGAACTGCGCGAGCCCGAAATCCGCCATCAGGGCGTCGTTCTTCGCCTCGTAGGACAGGGAGACCACCGGCCGGCCGAGGAGGAGCGCGAGCAGCACGTTGTGGAAGCGGCTGGCGATCACCAGCTCGCAGCCGGCGAGCTGCCCGAGCAGCTCCTCGAAGCTTCGCGCCGGCGGGTGCGCGGCCCGCGCCGCGGGGTCGTCGCCGAGCAGATCCCCCAGCACCGTCTCGTCCCAGGCGTTGTCGCCCACCACCAGCCGGACGCGCCGCCCGCTCCGCTCCACGCCGCGCACGACGGCCCGCAGCCTCTCCAGGTAGTCGCGGTACAGCCGGGCATCCTCTCCGCCTCGCAGTCCGCGATGCCGGACCGGATACACGCCCACGGCGACCGTCCCCGTGGCCCCGGAGGGACGCGTCCGGGGGAGCGAGGCCTCGGGGAGCGCGAAGGCCAGGTCCGGGGCCACGGTGTCCGCCTCCGAGTGGAACCCGGCCTGGACCAGCCGCTCGCGCGAGCGGGCGTCGCGATAGGAGCGCCTCCGCGCGAGGCGGAGCGCTCCGCGGACCAGCCAGCGGGTCACCGGGCGCCCGAGCTCCTCGACTCCCACGCTGGCGAAGGCCACCTCGGCGCCCCGGAGGCGGGCCGCCAGCGCCCAGCGGAAGATGTCGTAGGGGAAGCCGAGGACGCTCTCGCCCTCGTCGGTCACCATCCCCGTGCCGGTCATCACCAGCAGATCCACCCCGGCCATGCGCCGGAAGGCTTCCTGCCACGCGCCGAGCTCGGCGCGGATCCGGCCGGCGGTGCCGCGCCCGGGAGCGGCCCGGTGCGAGGCGTCGAGGATGGGAAAGGCCACCAGCCCGTGGCGCTCGCGCACGTCGCCGGGCTCGTTGCAGATGCAGAGCAGCTCCGCCCCGGGCAGCCGCGCCCGGGCGGCCTGCGCCAGCGCGGAGAGCGTGCACTCGTTCCCGAGGTTCCGGGTCCCGAAGTTACCCCAGAAGGCGATGCGCATCAGACGAAGGTGCGGAAGACCGGCTTCACGCTCCGCCCCACCAGGTGCCGCTCGACGCCGTCGTCCACCGCCCGGCGGTAGGTTCCCAGCGCCTCGGCGACTCCCTCCAGCGTCTGCTGGATCTCCGCCGGGCCGTGGGCCTGGTTCACCACCAGCGAGGGCATGAGCAGGCCCCGGCGGATGGTCTCCTGCAGGAAGAGCGTCCGAAACGGCTGCGAGGGGGCGCCGGAGGCATCGCGCGTCGCGTAGACGAGGTTGGCCGGGTTCCCGAGCACCTCGAACTGGCGCGAGAGGCCGTGCGCGGCCGCGGCCTCGCCGAGCCCGGACCGGAGTCGCTCTCCGGCGGCGCGGAGCTGCCCCACCACGTCCTCCTCGCGGTAGATGGCCAGCGCCGCGAGGCCCGCCGCCAGGGCGTGGGTCTCGGCGCCGTGGGTCGTGGAGAGGAGGAAGACCCGCTTCGCCCTCGTCCGCAAGCCGCCGAGTTCCATGATCTCGCGCCGGCCGACCAGCGCCGCCAGCGCGAAGCCGTTGGCGATCGCCTTGCCGAAGGTCGAGAGATCGGGGCGGATGCCGTAGGCGGCCTGGGCCCCGCCGAGGTGCCAGCGGAAGCCAGTGATCATCTCGTCGAGCACGAACAGCGCGCCCTCGGCATGGCAGAGATCGATGACCGCCTGGAGGAACCCCGGCGCCGGCTCGACGGTGGTGGCCGCCTCCATCATCACGCAGGCGATCCGCCCCCGACGCTCGGCGAACAGCTTCCGCAGCGAGTCGAGGTCGTTGAAGTTGAACTTGTGGGTGAGCGAGGAGATGCCCTCGGGGATGCCGGCGTTCATCGGGGTGGTGCCGATGAACCAGTCGTCGGTGGAGAAGAAGGGGTGCTGCGCGCAGATGGCCACCTCGTCCCGGCCGGTGTGGGCGCGGGCCAGCTTCACCGCGGCGGTGGTGACGTCCGAGCCGTTCTTGGCGAACTTCACCATCTCGGCCGCGGGGAAGAGGGCCAGGAACTGCTCGGCCAGCTCCACCTCCAGCGGCGAGGGGCGGACGAAGTTGGTGCCATCCCGCATCGCCCGCAGGGCCGCCTCGATGACGCGGGGGTGGGCATGGCCCAGGCCGACCGAGCGCAGTCCCGCGCCGTACTCGACGAACTCGTTGCCGTCCACGTCCCAGACCCGCGCCCCCGCGCCGCGGGCGATGAACCCCGGCGCGTCCTCGGGGTACTGGTCGTCCCCCTTGGCGTAGGTGTGGGCGCCGCCCGGGATGAGGCGGTGGGCCTTCTCCCGGAGCCGGCGTGATGCCTCGAATCTCATGCTCTTCATGGACCTGTCTCTAGATGACCAGCTTCCGTCCGTGGAACGCCTCGGCGAAGCCCTCGCTCGCCCCGCCCTCCACCCCGCGCAGGCGCAGCAGGGCACGGAACACGTCCTCGCTGAACCAGCGCCGGTCCCGCTGCGAGCCGAAGCAGCGCTCGAGCAACGAGAGCTTGCGCTTCACCGTCGCCGCCGAGAGCGGCACGTAGACGTTGGGACGACCGAGGTCGCCGTCGGTCTTGAAGATCTCGTACTCGAGGATCAGGTGGTCGCGGAAGGTGTTGTAGGTGAGGTCGGAGATCAGTCGGTGGTCCTGGTGCCGGTCCTCGCGGTAGTGGGTGAGGACCAGATCCGGACTGACCTCGCGCTTGAGTTGCTCGAAGGCCTCCTTGATCGGCACCGCCTGGTAGGGAAAGAAGCCGTCGCGGAAGGCGTGCTGGACCAGGCGAACCCCGCTCCGCCGCCCGAGCAGCTGCCGCGCGGCGCGCCGCGCCTCCTTCGCCCGCTCGGCGTTCCCGGAGAAGACCACCCAGGTCACCCGGGCGATGCGCTCCTCGGCGAGCAGGCGCAGGAGCGTGCCCCCGCAGCCGATCTCCAGGTCGTCGCTGTGGGCGCCGAGACACAGCAGCTCGTGGCCGCCGGCCCGGGCCCGCTCCAGCCCCAGGCTCAGCATCAGCCGGCGCTCGCCAGGCGGGAGGGTGCGGACTTCCACACCTCCCAGGGCGCCCGACCGGAGTTGTAGAGGTCGGTGAGCTCCTGCTGCTCCTTGAAGGTGTCCATGCACCAGAAGCGCTCGCAGCGGTAGCCGAGGAGCTTCCGCTCGGCGATCAGGCGCTCGAATGGCGCAAGCACCAGCTCGTCCCCGGGGCGCATGTAGTCGAAGATCTCCCGGCGGAGAACGAAGAAGCCGCCGTTGATCAGCAGATCCGAGTCCTTCACCGATCGGATCGAACTCACCAGCCCATCCCCGGCCATGGTCACCAGGTGGAAGCTCTGCGAGGGCTGGACCGCCAGGAACGAGGCCACGTGGCGCGACTCGCGGAAGGTCCGGACCATCTTGTCCAGGTCGAGGTCGGTGAGCCCGTCGGAGTAGTTGGCGAGGAAGATCTCGTCGTCCTCCACGTACTTCCTCACCGCCATCAGGCGCTGCCCGATGTTGGCGTGCAGCCCGGTGTCGACGAAGGTGATGTTCCAGTCCTCGATGTCGCTCCGCTCCAGCCGCAGGTCCTTCCCACCACGGGAGAGCGTGAAGTCGTTGGAGATCCACTCCTCGTACTCGAGGAAGAACTGCTTGATGACGTCGGCCTTGTAGCCGAGGCAGAGGATGAAGTCCTTGTGCCCGAAGTGGGCGTAGTACTTCATCAGGTGCCAGAGGATGGGGCGGTAGCCGATCTTCACCATCGGCTTGGGGATCTCCCCGGTGAGCTCCCGAAGACGGGTCCCGAGGCCACCACAGAACAGGACGACCTTCATCGTTTCATTCCCCTGGCTCCGGAGAGCCTTTGCCATTCTCTCTCTCTTCCGTCCACCCCGTCGCGAACGAAATGCATCTCGAGCTGCCGTGGGTCCCAGCTGACTTCGAGACGACGCACGCAACGGCTCCGCCACTCCTCTATGGTGGGCGCCCTCGTCCATGTCCGGCACCGGTGGATCCCGCATCCTGGTCTCGCTGTTGCTCGTCCTCCTGGCTCCGGGCGCAGCCGGTGCCAAGGGGCGGTCCATCCTGGTCATCGGGCCGCATCCCGACGACGAGGCCCTCATCGCCGCCGGGCGGGTCCGGTCCGCCGTCCTCGCCGGGGACACGGTGCACCTGGTGGTGGTCACCAACGGAGACCTGGACGGGAAATCGGTGGGGCTGAACCGCGAGGGCGAGTCGGTGAGCGCTGCCGATCTCCTCGGAGTCCCCGAGAGCGCGGTGGTGTTCCTGGGCTACGGGGACCAGACCCTGCATCCGCTCTGGACCTCCACCGACCCTGACAAGGTGGTCACCTCCCCGGCGAAGCAGAGCGCCACCTACGGTGAGCGGGGCTTCGGGGGAAAGGACTTCCATTCCGCGGTGACCGGGCGGCCTGCCCCCTACACCCGCCGCTCGGTGCTGGAGGATTTCCAGACGCTCATCACCCGCTTCCGCCCCGACGAGGTCTACACGGTGAGCGACCGGGACAACCACGGCGACCACGCCGGCACGGCGCGCTTCCTCCATCAGGCGCTGGTGGAGCTCGAGCGAGCCGGGAAGGGGCCCATCCCGCGGGTGTTCGAGTCGGCGGTCTGGGCGCCCTATGCCAACGGCGACTGCACCGAGCGCCCGTGGCCCGGCCGGGACAAGGGGCCCCTGCCCTACCCGCCCTTCCCCCCGCCCCCCTGCATCGTCGACGACACCGCGCTCGACTGGAGCCAGGTCCGCCGCTTCCCGGTCCCGCCGGAGATGCTCGCGCCCGAGCCGTCCCGGAACCTCAAGCACCGCGTGCTCGTCGCGTATCACTCCCAGTTCAGCGACTTCCTCGCCTCGTTCGTCCGGAGGGACGAGTTCTTCTGGGTCCGGGAGGAGCCCACCGACCTCACCCCGCTGGCCCGGGTCTCGGTGTCCAGCGAGTCCTCCGAGGGAGACGGCGGGCGGGAGCACGCCGTCGACGGATTTGCGGACATCGAGCACGAGTGGAAGAGCGGGGATGCCCACGGCGCCTGGGTGCAGCTCGACTGGCCCGAGCCGGTGCGCCTCGGGCTGGTGAGGCTCTGGGACCGGCTCGATCGGCACGACAACGTCCTCGCCGGGACGCTGTCCTTCTCGGACGGGAGCACGGTCGAGGTCCCGGCGCTCCCGCCGACCGGCAAGCCGCTTCCGGTCACCTTCTCCCCCCGCACCGTGACCTGGGTGCGCTTCACCATCGATCGATCCGAGGGCTACAACCCGGGGCTCGCGGAGATCGAGGCCCATGGGGCATCCGCCCGAGGCACGGGAAACCTGCCCCCGCAGATCCTGCGTGGCCCGATGCCGGCCGCGTCGAGCGTCCCGGCGGGACAGCCGTTGACCTTGTCAGTCGAGGCCGCCGACCTCGACGGCGACCCGCTCCAGTACGCCTGGGCCACCACCGCGGGAAGCATCGCCGGCAAGGGAGCCAGCGCCGTCCTCGCCTCCCAGGGACTCGCCCCGGGAACGGTCTGCGTGGTGACGGTCACCGTCTCCGACGGACGCGGGGGGGTCGACCGGAACTCCGCCTTCGTCACGGTCGCCGGAAAGCCACGCCGCTGAGGGCGGCCCCGACCCACCTGCCTCGCACGTCTGTGGGCCGAGGGTGGTTCTTCGCTATGGTGCGTCGCCGGCACACGGGGCGGGACGAATGAAGATTCTCCTCACGGGAAGTCGTGGGTACATCGGAACGGTCATGGGCCCGTTCCTCCAGAAGGCGGGCCACGAGGTCGTGGGCGTCGACGCGGACCTCTACCGCCGGTCGACCTTCGGACCGTGGAAGGAATCGGTGCCCACGCGGGTGATGGACCTGCGGGCGGTCACCCCGGCGGACCTCTCCGGGTTCGACGCCGTGGTGCACCTCGCCGCGCTCTCCAACGATCCGCTCGGCGACCTCAACCCCGAGCTCACCTACGAGATCAACCACCGCGCCTCGGTCCGCCTCGCCGAGTCGGCCCGGGCCGCCGGCGTCCGGCGCTTCGCCTTCGCCAGCTCGTGCAGCAACTACGGCGCGGCGGGCGACGCCCCGGTGAACGAGGACTCGGAGCTGAACCCGGTCACGCCCTACGGCGAGTCGAAGGTGCGGGTGGAGCGGGACGTGAGCCAGCTCGCGAACGACGACTTCTCCCCCACCTTCCTGCGCTGCGCGACGGCATACGGCGTCTCGCCCCGCCTGCGCTTCGACATCGTCCTCAACAACCTGGTGGCCTGGGCGTTCACCTCCGGGAAGGTCCTCCTCAAGTCCGACGGAACGCCCTGGCGTCCCATCGTCCACATCGAGGACATCAGCCGGGCGTTCCTGGCCGTCCTCTCCGTTCCCCGGGAGCGGGTGCACGCCCTGGCCCTGAACGTGGGGAGGAACGACCAGAACTACCGCATCCGCGAGATCGCCGAGATCGTCCGGCGCACCGTGCCCGGCTGCGAGGTCTCGTTCGCCGAGGGGGCCGGACCCGACAAGCGCAACTACCGCGCCGACTTCTCGAAGATCGCCCGGGTGCTGCCCGAGTTCCGGCCCGAGTGGGACGCCCCGCGTGGCGCGGCCGAGCTGCTCGCCGCCTACCGCGCGGTGGGGCTGAAGCTGGAGGACTTCGAGGGCCCGCGCTTCCGGCGCATCGATCAGATCAAGCAGCTCATCGCCGAGGGGAGCCTGGGAACCGACCTGCGGTGGAAGCGCGAGCCGGTGGCCGCATGACCGAGCCTCTCCGGGAAGCGGGCGCTGGCCGGGGGCGCGGCTGCCTGTTCTGCGGCCGGCCGCTCCGGCACACCTTCGTCGACCTCGGGATGTCCCCGCTCTGCGAGAGCTACGTCCCCGCCGACAGGCTGAACCAGATGGAGCCCTTCTACCCGCTCCACACCTACGTCTGCGACGGCTGCTTCCTCGTGCAGCTGGAGGAGTTCGTCAGCCCCGAGCACATCTTCACCGAGTACGCCTACTTCTCCTCCTACGCCGACAGCTGGGTGGAGCACATGCGCCGCTACGCCGAGGCCATCGTGGAGCGGCTCGGGCTCTCGAAGTCGAGCTTCGTGGTCGAGGTGGCCAGCAACGACGGCTACCTCCTCCAGCACTTCGTGAAGATGGGCATCCCGGTGCTGGGGATCGAGCCCGCGGCCAACGTGGCGAAGGTGGCGGTCGAGAAGGGCGTGCCCACCCTGGTGAAGTTCTTCGGCGAGCGCACCGCGCGCGAGGTGGTGGCCGAGCGAGGACGGGCAGATCTGGTGGCCGGGGCGAACGTGCTGGCGCAGGTGCCCGACCCCAACGACTTCGTCCAGGGGCTGGAGATCCTCCTCGCCCCCCGGGGCGTGGTGACCATCGAGTTCCCCCACCTGATGCGGCTGATGGCCGAGAACCAGTTCGACACCATCTACCACGAGCATTTCTCGTACTTCTCCTTCCTCAGCGCCGAGACGCTCTTCGCCGCGCACGGGCTCACCCTCTTCGACGTGGAGGAGGTGCCCACCCACGGCGGCTCGCTCCGCATCTACGCCCGGCACGTCGACGACCTCACCCGTCCGGTCACCGAGCGCGCCCGCGAGCTCCGCCAGCGCGAGGTGGACGGGGGGCTGCTCCGGATCGAGACCTACGGTGGCTTCGGCGAGCAGGTGAAGGAGACGAAGCGGAAGCTGCTCGAGTTCCTGATCGGGGTGAAGCGGGCGGGGAAGACCGTGGTGGGCTACGGCGCCCCGGGGAAGGGCAACACCCTCCTCAACTACTGCGGCATCGGCACCGACTTCATCGACTACACGGTGGACCGGAGCCCGTACAAGCAGGGGAAGTTCCTCCCCGGCTCGCGGATCCCCATCCACGCGCCGGACCGCATCCGCGAGACGCGGCCGGACTACGTGCTCATCCTCCCCTGGAACTTCAAGGACGAGATCGTCAAGCAGATGGCCGACGTGCGCAGCTGGGGTGGGCGCTTCGTGGTGCCCATCCCCGGCGTTCGCGTCCTGGACTGAGGGACAGGGAACCCGCGCGGGAGCCCCGGGCGCCATGCGATTCGTCGAGACCGAGGTCCGGGGCGTGGTGGTGCTGGAGCAGGAGCGGCACGCCGACGAGCGGGGGTACTTCGCCCGGACCTGGTGCGCGAGCGAGCTGGGCGCCCGCGGGCTCGAGGCCGCCCTCTCCCAGTGCAGCGTCTCGTTCAACCACCGCAGGGGCACGCTCCGCGGTCTCCACTACCAGGCCCCACCCTTCGCCGAGGTGAAGGTCGTCCGCTGCCTCCGGGGCGGCCTCGTGGACGTGGCGGTGGATCTCCGTCCCGACTCGCCGACCTTTCTCCGCCACCTGGCCGTGGAGCTCACCCCGGACAACGGGCGGGCGCTCTACATCCCCACCGGGTGCGCGCACGGCTTCTACACCCTGGCCGACGCCACCGAGGTCGAGTACCTCATCTCCGCACCCTACACGCCGGAGGCCGCGCGCGGCGTGCGCTTCGACGATCCGCTCCTCGGCGTCCGCTGGCCGGGGGCCCCCGCGGTCATCTCGGCGCGCGACCGGGACTATCCTCTGGTGACCGTGGAGCAGCTCGAGGAGCTGCGGGGCCTCGGTTGAGCGACCGGCTCCCCATGGACGGCGCCGCCGAGGCGCTGCGCGAGGCAGCCGACGGGCTCGACGCCGCCGCGCTCGGGGCGGAGCTGCACGCCCAGGTGCGCGCGCTCTACCCCCTCTGTCGCTCCATCACGGGTGAGGGAGTGCGCCAGTCGCTCCGCCTGCTCCAGGGCCTCGCGCCCATCGCCCTCCACGAGGTCCCCAGCGGAACGGCCGTGCTGGACTGGGTGGTGCCGAAGGAGTGGACCCTCCGCTCGGCGCGCCTCCTCGGCCCCGACGGCCAGGTGGTGGCGGATGCGGCCCGGCTGAACCTCGAGGTGCTGAACTACAGCGCGCCCTTCCGGGGGACGGTGAGCCTCGAGGAGCTCGAGCCGCACCTCCACTCCCTCCCCGAGGCCCCGGCCCTCGTGCCCTACCGGACGAGCTACTACCGCGAGGAGTGGGGCTTCTGTCTTCCCCACGCGGTGCGGAGCGCGCTCCGACCCGGCCGGTACGGCGTGGAGATCGACACCACGCTCGCCGAGGGTTCGCTGACCTACGGCGAGGCGGTGGTGCCCGGCGCGACCGACGAGGAGGTGCTGATCTCCACCCACGTCTGCCACCCCTCGCTGGCGAACGACAACTGCGCCGGCATGGCGATGGTCGCGGTGCTGGCCCGCATCGTCGGGGCGCTCCGGCCCCGGCGCACCCACCGGTTCCTCTTCGTCCCTGGCACCATCGGGGCCATCACCTGGCTCGCCCGGAACCGCGAGCGCACGGCGCGGGTGGCCGGCGGGCTGGTCGCGGCCTGCGTGGGGGACGCCGGACGCCTCACCTACAAGCGGAGCCGCCGGGGGACGGCCGACGTGGACCGCGCCGCCCTCCACGTCCTGCGGCACGCCGGCGTCGACCACGAGGTCCGCGACTTCACCCCCTACGGCTACGACGAGCGGCAGTACTGCTCGCCCGGGTTCGACCTTCCGGTCGGCTCGCTCACCCGCACGCCGTACGGCGAGTACCCCGAGTACCACACCTCCGGAGACACCCCGGCGCTGGTGCGCCCGGAGAGCATGGTGGATACGCTCCGCCGCTACCTCGAGGTGCTGGAGGTCCTGGAGGGGAACGGGACCTGGGTGAACACCGCGCCGTTCGGGGAGCCGCAGCTCGGGCGGCGAGGGCTCTACGGCTCGGTGGGCGGGAAGAGCCACGCACGGGCCGAGCAGATGGCGATGCTCTGGGTGCTCAACCTCTCCGACGGACGGCACTCGCTGCTCGACGTCGCCGAGCGCTCGGGCCTCCGCTTCACCGAGGTGCGCCGGGCGGCGAGGGCGCTCGACGGCGCGGGACTCCTCGTCGCGCCCCGCTAGGCAGTCACCCAGTCCGCCACCACCTCGGCGAGGGCCAGCGCCGCCGTCATCCCCGGCGACTCGATGCCGTAGAGGTTCACCAGGCCGTGGACGCCGTGCTGCGCCGGCCCCTGGAGCAGGAAGTCCGCCGCCGGCTCTCCCGGACCGGTGAGCTTCGGCCGCACGCCGGTGTATCCGGGCTGGAGGTCCTCCTCCTTCACTCCCGGGAGGTAGCGCTGGATGGACCGCGCGAACTCCGCGGCCCGCCCCTCGTCGAAGGAGTAGTCGACCTCCGGGATCCAGGCCACGTCGGGGCCGAAGCGTGCCCGCCCCTCGAGGTCGAGCGTGACGTGGGTCCCGAGCCCGCCCGGAACCGGAACCGGATAGACCAGCCGGCGCACGGGCGAGGCGCCGCGGAGCACGAAGTAGTGCCCCTTGGCGAAGTGCTGCGGGGGGATGGTCGCGGGCGGAAGCCCCTCCACGGACCGGGCGAGCGTCTGCGCCCACGGGCCGGCCGAGTTCACCACCGCCCGGAAGCGAAAGGCGCCCGGCTCGTCGCCACCGAGCCGGAGCAGCACCCGGCCGTCCTCCACCCTCCCACCGACGACCGGCGTCCGGAGCACCACCTGCGCGCCGTGGGCCTCGGCGTCGCTCCTCAGCGCGGACAGCAGGGCGTGGCTGTCGACGATGCCGGTCGACGGCGAGAGGAAGCCCCGCACCGCGGACACCGCCGGCTCGAGCGCGCGGACCTGCTCGCCGGAGAGCCATTCCAGATCTCCGACCCCGTTCTGGAGCGCGGTGGCGGCGATGCGCTCCAGCGCCGGGATCTCCTCCGCCCGGGAGGCGACCACCAGCTTGCCGAGACGGGCGTGGGGAATGCCGCGCGCGGTGCAGTAGGCGTAGAGCGCCTCCTTCCCTTCGACGCAGAGCCGCGCCTTCCACGAGCCCGGGGGGTAGTAGAGGCCGGCGTGGATGACCTCGGAGCTCCGCGAGCTGGTGTGGAAGCCCACGAAGCGCTCGGCATCGAGCACGAACACCTCGCGTCCGCGCGCCGCCACCGCCCGCGCCACCGCGAGGCCCACCACGCCGGCGCCGACCACCGCGACGTCCGCCTCCGTCGGCTCGGGATCCTCGACCGGCGCAGCCACGCTCACCGCCCGGGGCTTATCAGAGCGCGCCCGGGTCGCGCCCCACCCAGGCGAAGACGCCATTGTCTTCGCGGCCCGAAGCGTGGTGGAGGGAGGGCCATCGGCGCCGGTTCCGCCGGTCGTCGGAGTGGTCGTGATGGCTCGCCTCGTTCCCATCCTCCTCGTCGGAGCGCTCGCCGCCTGCAGCAGCGGGTCGGTCCCGGGGACGGGCACGAGCGGCGGTCCGGGTGGCGGCTCTCCGAGCTGGAACGGCGTGCTCCCGGCGGACAGGGCCACCGTCTGGAACCCGGGGCTCAACGCGGTCGGCGGCATCCCCACCCGGACCACCGTCTACAAGACGCTCACTCCGAGCGGCGGGGACGACACCCAGGCCATCCAGGACGCGCTCGACAGCTGTCCCGAGAACCAGGTGGTGAAGCTCGCCCCGGGCACCTTCCAGATCACCGGCGACGGGCTGTCCATCACCCGCTCCAACGTGGTGCTGCGGGGCAGCGGCTCGAGCATGCCCGGGGGCACTCTCCTCACCAAGCCACTCAACACCGGGATGCCGGTCATCATCATCGGGCTGCGCTGGTTCGAGCTCACCCCCGGGGTGCCCCTCTCCCAGGACGCGCCCAAGGGAAGCACCAGCATCACGCTCACCAGCAACCCCGGCTACAAGGTGGGCGAGCTCGTCTACCTGAACCAGCTGGCGGACGACACCCGCTCGGACACCGTGCCTCCGGTGCGCAAGGTGTACTGGGGAACGAACGCGCTCCCCGGAGGGCCGGAGCGGGGCTGGTTCTGCGAGTACAACCGGCCCATCGGGCAGGCGCTGGAGATCGCCTCCATCCAGGGCAACACCCTCACGCTCACCACCCCCATCCACATCGACTTCGAGACCGCGCTCTCGGCCCACGTGGTGCGGATCACCGACCAGCCAGGAGGGGACCCGATCGACGCGGTGAGGTACTCGGGCATCGAGGACCTGGCGGTGGAGAACGGCGACGGGGGCGACGGCGGAGGCAACATCCATCTCTTCGCCACCGCGTACTCGTGGGTGAGGAACGTGGACAGCGCCCACAGCATCGGCCACAGCTGCAACCTCGAGGGGACCTTCCGCTCCGAGGTCCGTGACTCGTACTTCCACGAGACGCTGGATCCCAATCCCGGCGGCGCAGGCTACGGCATCGGCCTCACCCAGTACGCCTCGGACAACCTCTACGAGAACAACGTGGTCTGGGACTTCAACAAGATGACCCTCGGCCGCGCCTCGGGCGGCGGAAACGTCTTCGGCTACAACTACTTCACCGACGGCTACGGCGAGACCTACCCGGACATCGTCGAGATCGGCGCCGGCCCCAACCACTACGCCGGCGCGCACATGGAGCTCTTCGAGGGGAACGAGGGCTTCAACTTCGACAGCGAGTCGTACTGGGGCAACGCCATCTACGCGACGTCCTTCCGCAACCACTGGACCGGGCTTCGGCGCTCGGCGGCGCCGCTGGACCTTCTCGACGCCTGGAACCGGCGCGCGGTCGGAGTGCAGGTGGGCGGCTGGTGGTACTCGTTCCTGGGTGACGTGCTGGGCTTCCCGGGGATGCCGCTGCTGTCCGGGACCGACGTCGACGGCAACGACTTCGCCCAGCTCCGGTTCATCTACCAGTCGGACCCCAACAATCTCAACGACGACTCGTCGGTCGCGATGTGGCAGCTCGGTTACGACGGCACGAACTGGCCGGACACGGCGGACCCGCTGGTGCTCGCCCGGACCTACCGGCACGGCAACTTCGACTACGCCTCGGGCAGCGTGCACTGGGACCCGTCGAACGCGAACCGGACCCTCCCCGCCTCGCTCTATCTCGCCGGCAAGCCCGCCTTCTTCGGCAGCAACCGCTGGCCCTGGGTCGACTCCACCGCGGCCACCGATGCGGACCGGATCGGCGTGCTCCCGGCGAAGGTGCGGTTCGACGCGACCCACGCCTCGAAGTACCCCTGAGCGCCCGGACGGGCCGCTGGTACAGTCGGCCCCCGCGCCGATGCCCGAACGTCCACCCGAGAGCCCTCGCCGTCCGCGGGTCCTGGTGCTGGCCGACTCGGCGAACCCCGAGTGGTCCAGCGCCTCGCTGGTGGGCTGGAGCCTGACCCGGGCGCTGCGCGACCGGGCGGAGGTGCACTTGGTCACCCACGCCCGCAACCGCGAGGGGCTCGAGCACGCGGGCTGGGTGGAGGGGCGGGACTTCACCGCGCTCGATCCGTCGGCCGTCGAGGGCCCGGTCACCCGCGTGGGCGAGGGCATCCGGAGGGTGACCCGCCTCGGCTGGACCTGGACCACCGCGTTCTCCACCCTGGCCTACTACTGGTTCGAGGCGCTCGCCTGGCGGCGCTTCGGCGAGGAGATCCGCGCGCGGAGGTGGGACGTCGTCCACCGCATCACCCCGGTGAGCCCGGCGGTGCCGAGCACGCTCGCCGCCCGCTGCCGCCGGGCCGGCGTCCCGTTCGTGCTCGGGCCGGTGAACGGTGGCGTGCCCTGGCCGCGCGAGTTCCGCGAGGCGATGCGCCGCGAGGGCGAGTGGCTCTCCTACGTGCGCGGCGCCCGCAAGCTCCTTCCCGGCTACCGGAGCACCCGGAGCGCCGCCGCGGCGCTGCTCGCCGGCTCGTCCTACGTCTGGGAGGACCTCGCGCCGTACCGGGCGCGAACCGTCTACCTGCCCGAGAACGCCATCGACCCCGAGCGCTTCCGCGGCGTCACCCGGCCGCGCCCGGGGGGACCGCTGCGCATCGTCTTCGTCGGCCGGCTGGTCCCCCTCAAGGGCGTGGACATGCTGATCGAGGCGGCCGTCCCGCTTCTCCGCTCTGGCGCCGCCAGCCTGGACGTGGTGGGCGACGGCCCGGAGATGCCGGCGCTCCGGGCACGGATCGCGGCGGCGGACGTCGGCCCGGCGGTCAGCCTCCCCGGCTGGATCGACCAGCGGGAGGTCATCCAGCGCATCGCCCGGGCGGACGTGCTGGGCTTTCCGAGCATCCGCGAGTTCGGGGGCGGCGTGGTGCTGGAGGCCATGGCGCTGGGCGTGGTGCCGGTGGTGGTGGACCACGGCGGGCCGAGGGAGCTCCTGAGCGACGAGACCGGCGTCCGCGTCCCGCTCGGGCCCCGCGCGGAGATCGTCGCCGGGCTCGCGCGGGTGCTGGAGTCGCTCGCCGGCGATCGCCCGCGGGTGGCGGCGATGGGAGAGCGCGGGCGCCACCGCGTCGAGTCGCTCTTCACCTGGGAGGTGAAGGCCGCCCAGGTGGCGGAGGTCTACCGCTGGGTCCTGGGCGAGCGCGACCGGCCGGACTTCGGGATGCCGCTCTCGGAGAGCGCCGCGCTCAGGCCGGCGGCGACCACACCCGTGCCTGGCGGGCATTCAGCTCGGCCGTCGCCCGGCGCTTCCCCCTGAACAGGCAGGCCCACTGGTAGCGACGGAGGAAGCGGCGGAACTCGTCGTCCCCGTAGCGCGGCCGGCCGCGGAACATGCTCTCGAAGTACCCGGTGGCCATCCCCAGGCCCCCGACGACCAGCGGCGGGCGGGCCATGCGGAACACCGCGCTCGCCAGCATGTAGACCGGCGTCGTGCCCATGAACCACTGACCGAAGCCGTGGCGCTTGCGCCCGGTCCACCATCCCTTGTGGCTGGTCCCCATGGGCCGGAGGTGGACGAAGCGGAGCTCGGGGTCGTCCCAGGAGACGGCGATCCACCCGAGCTGGCGGCAGCGGTGGCCGTCGATGCCGTCCCACATCACCTCGCGGACGAAGCCGCCGATCTGCCGGAAGCAGGCGGTCCGGTAGAACTTGGTCATCCCCACCGAGTTCTCGTCGCCGGTGAGCTCGGAGACGAACCCGGCGGTGTCGAGGGGGAAGCGGATCCGCTCCTCGGGCGTGCCCGGGGGGAGGAACCAGGGCTTGCCGGAGCAGGTGCCGATCCGCGGGTCCCGCTCCATCCGGTCCATCAGGCCCGCGAAGTACCCGGGGGGCAGGTCCAGGTCGAGGTCGAGCTTGCAGACGTAGTCGAACTGGCCCAGGTCCACGGTGGCCAGTCCGGCGTCGAAGGCCTCGATGACCCCGCCGCCCACCTTCCGCACCCCGCGGTCCGGCCGCCGGACGAGGCGGATCCACGGCGCCCGCGCCCTCGCCTCCTCCACCAGGGCCGGCGTCTCGTCCCTCGAGCCGTCGTCCACCACCACCCAGAGCGCCGGTGCCTCGGTCTGCGCCAGCACCGCGGCGAGGGTGCGGCGAGCGAACCGGGCCTCGTCCCGGCAGGGAGTGATCAGGAGGTAGCGGCGGCCGCTCACTGGCGAACCCCGTGGCGGAGGCACCACCGCACCCAGACGTAGAGCGCCCAGACCCGGGACCAGTAGAGCCCCGGCGCCCCGTCGAGGAAGGCGCGCCACAGCCGGCCGACGGCGGCCGGGTCGAGGCCGGTGGCGCGCACCGCGTCCTCGTCGCGGAGGGTCCGGTCGATGCCGGCGGTGAGCCCGCTGCGGATCCACCGGTCGTAGGGGAGGACGAAGCCCCGCTTGGGGCGCTCGAACAGCGCCGGGTCCAGCCCCCGCAGCCCCACCCGGCGGAGCAGCGCCTTGCGCCGGAGCGGCTGGTAGCGGAGCGCGTCGGGGAGCTGCATCACCTCGGCGAGCAGCATTGCGTCCACCAGCGGGAGGCGCTGCTCGATGGACGCGGCCATGCTCGCCGCGTCGTTGTCCCGGAGGAGCCGCTCGCCGAGGAAGAGCCGCTGCTCGAGCACGCTGATCGCCGCGAGGTCCGAGCGGCCCCGCACCTCGCCATCCAGCCGGGCCCGGAACTCGGAGGGGAGCCCGTCCACCAGGGCGGCGGCAGTGGCCGCTCCGAGCAGCTGCCGCTGGAACTCGGGCAGGAACAGCGCGTAGGCGAGCTGGTAGAGCGCGAGCAGGTCCTCTCCCCGCCGCACCATCTCCGGGAGCTTGGCCCACCGGGTCTGGGGCGGGAGCTCCGCGGCCCTTCGCCCGAGCGCGCTGACGGCCAGCGCGGCGCCGCGGACCAGCACGTCCCGCGGAAGCCAGCCCAGCCGCCGCGACCAGCCGTGGAGCGTGGGCAGGTCCCGGAAGCTGGTGTAGCCGCCGAACAGCTCGTCGCCTCCGGTGCCCACCAGGGCCACGGTGAAGCCCGCCTGCCGCACGGCGCGGGACATGAAGTACGCGTTGAGGCCATCGAAGGTGGGCTGGTCGAGGCTGTCCAGCGCGGGCTCGAGCTGACCGGTGAAGTCGGATTCGGTGAGCACCACCTCCCGGTGCTCGGTTCCGATGGCCCGGGCCACGGCGCGGGCGACCGCGCCCTCGTCGTACTCCGGCTCCTCGAAGGTCAGGGTGAAGGTGTGGACCTTCCCGACGGCCCGCTGGGCCAGGTTGGCCACCGCCGAGGAGTCGATGCCCCCGGAGAGGAAGACGCCGAGGGGGACGTCGGAATCGAGGTGGAGCCGGACCGAGGTCTCGACCGCCTCGGCGATGGACGCCTCGTCGCCCGCCGGTGGGCCCGGGGGCGGGAGCGACCAGCTGATGCCCGAGCGCCGCTCCGCTCCGTCCGTGCCGACCAGCCTCCACTCGCCCGGGAGGAGCGACTCGATGCCTTGCACCGCCGTCCGCGGCCCGACCACGAAGCCGTTCCAGGCCACCGACGCAGCGGCATGGGGGTCGAGCCTCGGCGTCCCGAGCAGGCCCGAGGCGAGGAGCGCCCTCAGCTCGGAGGCGAAGGCGACCGTCCAGCCGGCATCCGGCCCCGTCGCCCGCGCGACGTAGAGCGGCTTGATGCCCAACGGATCCCGTGCGAGGAGCAGCGTCCGCGCGCCCGGGTCCCACACCCCGAGACCCCACATCCCGCGGACGCTGCCGAGCGCCTCCGGTCCGCCGATGGCGAGCGCCCGCAGCAGCACCTCGGCGTCACCGGTGGAGCGAAAGGTGTGTCCCTTCGCGAGGAGCGATTCGCGCAGGGCGCGGTAGCTGTAGATCTCCCCGTTGAAGACCATCACCTGGCCGGTCTGTCCGTCGACCATCGGCTGGTGGCCGGTGGGGGAGAGGTCGAGGATGGAGAGCCGGCGGAAGGCGAGCAGCGCCCCCGCTCCGTCCGGCCCCGGCGTGGACTCCCAGCTTCCCTCGTCGTCGGGCCCCCGGTGCTGCATGGCGCGGCTCATCCGGTCCAGCGCGGCCCGGTTCCGCGCGTCGAGCCGCCCGAGGATGCCCGCGATCCCGCACATCGAAGAGCCGCGCATGCTACACCACGCTCCCCGCCCTGCTCCGCCTCCTCTTCCTCTCGCAGTTCCCGCCCAGCCCTCCCTCGTTCGGCGCTCAACGCCGGATGCAGGGGCTGCTCGCCGCGCTCGCCCGCCGCCACGAGGTTTCCGCGGTGTCACTTCTCACCCCGGATCTGGACCGCGCCGAGGTGGAGCACGCGATGCGGAGCTATTGCCGGGAGGTGGCGCTCGTGCCCCTTCGGGCGCTGGAAGGCAGGCGAAAGCGAGCGCTGCAGCTGCTGTCCCTGGCCGGGCAGCGCAGCTACGAGCGGCGGGCCTACGCGCTCCCGGCGGTGCGGCGCACGGTGCAAGAGGTGCTCGCCAGGGGACGCTTCGATGCGCTCCTGGTCTCCTTCCCGTTCCTCGCCAGCGAGGAGCTCACCCGCCCTCCGGGCCGCGTCCCCCGTCCGGTGCGGGTGCTCGACGAGCACAACATCGAGTTCGACCTCGCCCGGCAGCAGGCCAGGACGGAGCACGGTCTGCTCCGCCGGCTGCACAACGCGGCGAACTGGCCCAAGCTGCAGCGCGAGGAGATCGAGGCCTGGCGCTCGTTCGACGGGGTCTCGTTCTGCAGCGAGGCCGACCTCGCCCGGGCCCGGGCGCTGGTTCCGGGTCTCCGCGGTGCGGTGGTGCCCAACGCCGTGGACGTCGAGGAGTTCCGCCCCCGCCCCGGCGATCCGCCTCCGGACGGACGGACGGTGCTCTTCTTCGGGGCCATCAACTACTTCCCCAACGTCGACGGGCTCCGGTTCTTCTTCCGCGACGTGTGGCCGCTGCTCCTCCGGAGCCACCCCGCGGCGCGGCTGAAGGTCGTCGGCCAGGCACCGACCCCCGAGCTCCTCGCCCAGCGCGGGCCCCGCGTCGAGGTGACCGGACGGGTCGCGGACCTGCGGCCCCACCTGGCCGAGGCCGCGGTCACCATCGCCCCGCTGCGGATCGGCGGCGGCACCCGGTTCAAGATCCTCGAGGCCATGGCCATGGCCCGCCCGGTGGTCTCGACGACGCTCGGCGCCGAGGGGCTCGACGCCGAGCCCGGCCGGCACCTCCTCCTCGGGGATACTCCCGAGGCGTTCGCCGCCGCGGTGGGCCGGGTGCTCGACGACCCGGCGCTCGGCACGCGCCTCGGCGCGGCGGGGCGGACCCTGGTCGAGGAGCGCTACTCCTGGGAGGCGGCCGCCCGGCGGCTGGAGGAGCTGCTCGTCCAGCTGGTCGACCGGGGGAGCGCCCGCGCCCGCGCGGGCTGAGCCCTCGCCGGCTCAGGGCACGCGGCGGGCCAGCCAGCGCGCGAGGGCGAGGTGGTACACCGCCTCGGCCTCCCACTCGATGGAGGGCTCGTTGGTGGACCAGCTGTCGTTGTCGGTCCACCTCCCCTCCACCGGCGTCCGCCCGTCGCGGGGGAAGGCCGGGTCGTCCCAGTAGCCCCAGATGGGGATGGGGCGGGCGTGGGCCACCGTGAGGTCGTCCGGCCGGGGAAGCTCGTTCGGCCCCCCGGGGATGAGCCCCGGCATGTCGCGCGGGACCGCCCGCAGCGCGGCGAGCCAGTGGTGGAACCCGCCGGTCACTGCCCGCGTCACCCCTGGAAGCCCGCTCACGAAGCAGACGCCGAGGCCGTTCCGTCCGAGCACCACGTGGAGGTTGGCCAGCGCCTGGTCGCAGTCCTCGGCGGCGCCAGTGGGATCCTCGCGGCAGCGCCGGGCGCTGAAGAGCCCCGAGCGGAGGAAGCCCGCGCCCACCGAGCCCCAGTGGTAGAGGGTGGCCCATCCGAACGGCTGGGCGCGCCCCCGGGCCCGCACCTCGAGGGCGGCGTCGTCCAGGCGTGCTCGCAGCGCCCGGGCCCGCGCGGGGTCGGCGGCCGGCGCCCGGAGGTAGAGGAGCGCGGCATGCGACTCGAGGTGGAGGAAGCCCGGGTCCACCTGCGGCTCGGCGTGGGTTCGGTCGAAGTCCTGCCGGTAGCGAGCCTCCGAGGTGGCGAGGAGCATGCCCGCGGCGGCGTAGCTCCGGGCACGGCGCCCCACCTCGAGGTCCCCGTCGGCGCGGGCCGAGGAGCAGGTGGGGCCGTCGGTCGCCTCGCCGGGCCTGGCGTCGAGGTAGGCCTGGCCCGCGCGCGCGGCGGCGAGACAGCGTGCGGCGAAGGCGGGGTCCACCTTCTGGAAGACGCTCGCGGCGAAGCCGAGCGTGCCCACCGCCCGCGCCGTGGCCTGCGTGCCCACCTCGCCGGCGCGGTAGGGAGCCATCCGCTCGGGGAAGTTGGTGCCGTAGGGCCCGTAGGCGGTCTGACAGGTGGTGTTGCGGAAGCCGCCCGAGGCCGGCTCCTGGACGGAGAGGAGCCACTCCAGTCCCCAGCGTGCCTCGTCCAGCAGATCCGGGACGCCGTTTCCCGACTCGGGGATGTTGGTGTCGTCCGGGGCGCCGGGGAAGTCCGCCGCCGCGAGCAGCAGCCAGAACAGCGCGGCGTTGGTCGGTGCGCTGTAGAGCGAGAAGTCCCCGGCGTCGTGCCAGCCTCCGCGCACTCCCGGCGGCGCGAGCGCGGCATCGCTCCCGTGGACCCAGGGGCCCTCGGCGTGCTCGGGGACGACGGGAGAGAACGCGCGCTGGAAGTAGAACCAGCGCTGCACCGCCCGGAGCGGCGCATCGAAGACGCCCGGCCCGACGTCGAAGGGAGGGCTGGTCCGGCCGTCCTCCATCACCACCCGGTAGCGGCCCGGCGTGCGCAGTGACGTGAAGTCTCCCTGCGTGGCCTTCCGGCCGGGCCCGAGCAGCGGCGACTCCAGCGTGCGGAGGGTGCGGCCCTCGAACACCCGGCGGCCGTCACGGGCGTCCTCGATCGCGAAGCCGCGCGCCTCCCCGGGGGCGGTGAACTCCTTGCGCATCGCCGGCGCGTACCCAACCTGCGAGAGCGCGACCGAGGAGAAGAACGGGGGCTCGGGGGGCATCCGGCGTCGCTCGGTGCGGCGGATCCGGCCCAGCACCTTCGCCCCGAGGCGCTTGACCTGGCCGCGGAAGGGACCGGCTACCAGCGCGGCGACGACCACGAGGCCGCCGGCGAGGACGAGCAGCACGACCCGGAACGAACGGCGCATGGGCACGCGTCAGCCGGCCCGGAGGACGACGCCGAGGAGCCGCTCCGGGGGAACCCAGCGCAGCACCTGCCGGGCATCGGTGAGCCGGGTCCGGTCCAGGTCGACGAGGAGGAGGAGCAGGTCACAGCGCGCGAGCGCGTCCACCACTGCCGGCACGACGAGGGGCGAGTCGAGGAGCACCAGCGCCTCCGGACGGGGCCCGTCGGCCTCGGGGGCGGAGCGCAGCGCATCCGAGAACGAGGCCACCTGTGCCACCCCATCCCCCCGGGCGTCGAGGAGCCGGAGCGGTCGGGGATGGTCGGGGCCGATGCCCGTCGAGAGCCCCTCGGCCAGCGCGCCTGCGCCCGGGGCCTGGTCGACGGGGACCAGCCCCAGCGTTCCCCAGCTGCGAGCGAGGAGGAGCTTCCAGAGCTCGATCGCCGGGAAGGGCTGGCCCTGGCGCATCGTGGCGAGAACTCCCGCGCCGAGGAGCCGCTCCACGTGCCAGGGCTCGATCACCTTCCCCGAGCGGACGTCGGCCATCGCCGTGCCCAGCGTGGCGACGAAGAGGCCCGCGACGACGCTGGCCAGCAGGACCAACGCCTTCTTGGGGCGCAGGGGGGCCGTCGGACGGCGGGCGGGGCGGATGATGACGTAGCGGTACTTGAAGGCCGCGCGGGCGGCATCCTGGTCCAGCCGCGCGGTCTCGATCCGGTCCAGCAGATCGTTGTACCGCCCCATCGCGTGACGCACCTGGGACTTGGCGTAGTCGATGTCCGGGTCCTCGTCCTCGCGCGGGTCGGCCGACTCCAGCGCGGTGGCCTCCATCAGCAGCTCGCGCCGCTCGAGCCCCTGGGCCGAGTCGAGCACCACGCCCCGCCGTCGCAGCTCGGACTCGAGCGGACCGAGCTCGAGACGGATCGCCGCCGCCTCGGGAGCCTCGCGCCTCGCCTCCTCGAGGCTCCGGTGGATGTCCAGCACCACCGGGTGGGGCTCGGAGTACTGCGCCCGCTGCTCCTCGAGCCGGGTCTCGAGCTCGGTCACCCGGCGGCGGCGGAACGCCTCGAGGTCGGCGAGCACGCGCCGCTTGCCCTGCACGGTCTCCACGAGCTTGGCGGTCTCCACGTCGTTGAGCGAGAAGCTCGCGACCCGGGCCGCCCCGGAGCGGGGACGGATCCCCAGCCGGGAGGCGCGCGCCTTGCGGAGCTTCTCCAACTCCTGAAGCGCGGTCTCGAGAGCGCCGTGGGCGGTGTCGGCCCGCGCCTCGAGGATGCCCACGGCCTCGGTCACGCTGGAGATCTCCACCTCGGTCCGCGCCTCGAGGAAGCTCTGGAGCGCGGCGTCGACCAGCTCGTAGGCCAGATCGGGGTCGGGGAACTCGATGCCGATGGTCACCGCGCCCTCGCGGGAGCCGACCCAGAGCCGCTTCTCCAGCAGCTCCACGAAGCTTTGCAGCTTCTCCTCGTCGGTGGCCTGCTTGAAGAGCTTCTTCCAGACCCAGTCCTTGAGCTTCGGGAGCGGGGCCCGGGTCGAGGGCCAGCGCTGGATGAGGCGGGTGCGGCGGATCATCGCCACCAGGTTGTCGTGCCGGAGCACGATGTCCGCCGCGGCCCTGGTCGGTGCGTCGATCTCCTCGGAGCGGCCCGTACCGGTCAGGGCCGGGATGACCTGCGCCCGCGCGGCGCCGAGGGTGGTCTCCACCTGGTAGGTCCGGGGAAGGCCGGCCACCAGCCCCACCGAGACGGCGACCACTCCCACCCACAGGCCGAGGAAGAGCCACCGGTGGCGGAGGGTGGAGCGCAGGACCTGGAGGACGACCTCGCCCACCACGGCCAGGTCGTACTGCCGTGCCGGCGCGGCCCTCGGGTGGCGGCGGGCCGCGAGCAGCGGCCGGTGAGTTGCTATGGTCTTGCCGTGCAGAAGCTGCTGCTCCTCTCCATCCTGCTCGCGACGTTCGTCCTCCCCGCGCTCGCTGCCCGGGTGAGGTCTCCGCGCCAGGCGCTCGGCTCGCTCCTGACGACGATGCTTCTCGCGGAGCTTGCCTACGCCGTCCTCCTCTACTCCGTCTATCCGCGTCTGTAGCTCAGCATGCGCCCCCTCGTCGCCTCCAGCGTCACCCCGGACCGACCGGCCCGCTGGCCAGGGTCCTCTCCGCCTCACCTGGTCCCGGTGCTGGTGGCGGGCGCCACGGTGGTGGCGGTGGTCGCCGGCAACGGGAACCTGGCGCTCGCGCTCGCCCCGACCCTGATCGCCCTCTTCCTCTGGGCCCTCTGGGCCACTCCCACCCGGTACACCCTGCTCCTGCTGCTGGCGCTCTCCTGGCTGGTGGAGGCGCCGGGGGCCGAGTTCGGGTCCGGAAAGGTCAAGCCCCCATGGCTCCCGATCGGCCGGGTCCTGTGGTCGAAGCTGAACCTGGTCCTGCCGGTGCCTCCGCTGGTGTTCACCGGGTTCGACCTCCTCGCGCTCCTGCTCTTCGGGGTGCTGATCGTCCGGCTCGTCCAGCGCTCGCCCCTGGATCGCACCGGCTGGGTGGACACCCCCGCTCCGCTGGGCGCGTTCGCCTGGGTCTCCCTCCTGGCCGTGCTCTGGCTCTGCGCCTGGGGGATGGCCCGGGGTGGAGCGTTCCGCTTCGTGCTCTGGCAGTCGATCAAGTGGATCTACGTCCCCCTGGTCTACGCCCTGATGCGCCAGGGCCTGCGCGGCACGCAGGACGCTCCGACGGTCGGCAAGATCATCCTCGGGGTCGGTCTGGTCCGCGCGGTGGAGGCCATCGTCGTCCGGCGCATGTACCCCTCGGCGTCGGTGGTGTCCTACGCCACGACCCACATGGACTCGGTGCTGTTCGCCACCTGCGTGGCGATCCTCGCCGCCATGGCGCTGGAGATGCCCAGCCGTCGCACGTTCAAGATCTCGCTCCTGCTGCTCCCCGTGTACGTGTGGGCGATGCAGGCCAACAACCGGCGCCTGGTCTACACCGAGCTCGCGCTGGCCTTCCTCTGCTTCTGGCTGGTCACTCCCTGGCGCCCGGTGAAGCGCGTCCTCGCCCGGCTGGGGATGCTCGCGCTCGTCCCGCTCCTGCTCTACGGCACCGTCGGATGGCACCGCCAGGGCTTCCCCTTCGGGCCGGTGCAGAAGATCCGTTCGATGGTCGACAGCAAGGCCGATGCCTCCACGCTGTGGCGGGACATGGAGAACTTCAATCTGGTGTCGACCTACCTCGACCATCCCGTGCTCGGGTCCGGCTTCGGACACCCGATGAAGGAGGTCGTGAAGCTCCCCGACGTCACCGCCGCGTACGAGCTCGAGCCGTACATTCCCCACAACAGCGTGCTCGGCCTGTGGGCCTTCACCGGGCTCGTCGGCTTCGCGCTCCTGTGGATGATCTTCCCGGTGGGGATGTTCTTCACCGTCCGCGCGTACCGCTGGGCGGGGACCCCCCTCGAGCGGGTGACCGCGCTCGGGGCGCTGGCCTCGCAGGTCTGCTACCTCACCCAGGGGTACGGCGATCTCGGATTCGGAGACTGGGGCTCGGTGTTCACCGTCGCCACCGGATACGCCCTGGTGGGGAAGATCTGCATCGCGCGCGGAGCCTGGTCGTGGTCCCGATCCGGGTACGAGTCGACACACCCCCCGGCGGCGCCCTCTCCGTCCTGATCCCCCCGAGCGAACGCCGTGGTCGCGTCGTATGCTCCGGCGCCTTTCAGCGGCGTGGTGAGGGAGGTCGAGTTGGTCAGCAGCCCGGTGGAGGTGGCGATCATCGGTGCGGGGCCCTACGGGCTTTCCGTGGCCGCGCAGCTCGGTGCCCGCGCCGTTCCGTTCCGCATCTTCGGTCAGCCGATGCGGACCTGGCGTCCGATGCCCAGGAGCCTGTGCCTCAAGTCGCTCGGATTCGCGACCAGCATCGCGGTGCCTGGCCGGGGGTACGACTTTCCCGGGTGGCTGGCCCAGCGCGGCCTGGAGACCCTCGAGCCCATCTCCTACGCCGACTTCACCGACTACGGGCTCTGGGTGCAGCAGCGCTGCGTCCCGGACGTCGAGCCCGTCGACGTGAGCTCGCTCCGGCGCGCCCGGGGTGGGGGTTACGAGCTCGTCCTCGCCGACGGGCAGCTGGTCCGGGCCGCCCGCGTGGTGGTGGCCACCGGGCTGCACTGGCTCCAGCACCTGCCCGAGCTGCTCGCCCCGCTACCCGCGGCGCTGGTCTCACACACCTTCGGCCAGTACGACTTCCGCCGCTGGGCGGGGAAGGAAGTGGCGGTCATCGGCGCCGGCCAGTCGGCGCTCGAGGTCTCGGTGCTCCTCCAGGAGGTCGGCGCCCACCCGGTACTGATCGCGCAGCACCCGCCCCTCTTCCACGGCCGGACGGCGCGCAACCGCCCCTGGACCGAGCGGGTCCGCGAGCCGCTGACCGTGCTCGGTGCGGGCCGCCTCAACTGGGTGCTCGAGCACCTGCCCTGGCTGGTGCGCCACGCGCCCGAGGAGCGCCGGGTGCGCTTCGCCCGCGGCTACCTCGGCCCGTCCGGCGCCTGGTGGCTGCGCGACCGTTTCGAGGGACGCGTGCCGGTGCTCGCGCCGGCGGCCTTTCACTCGGCGGCGGAGCGCGGCGAGTCGGTCGTCCTGCGCTTCTCGGTCGCGGGCGGCGCCGTGCAGGAACGCGCCTTCGCCCACGTGGTGTGCGGGACCGGGTTCCGTCACTCGGTGGAGCGCCTGCCCTTCCTCGAGCCCGCGCTCCTCGCCTCCCTCGGCCGCATCGCCGGACTCGCGCCGCGGCTCTCGCGGCACTTCGAGTCGACGCTCCCCGGGCTGTACTTCGTCGGGCCGCTGTCGGCCTACGCTTTCGGGCCGCTGTTTCGCTTCGTCTGCGGAGCCACACCCGCCGCCCCGGTGGTCGCCCGGCACCTGGCCCGCCGGCGCGCCCGCATCCGTCCGGTGCGGGGAACCTCTCCGTCCGCAAAGGCGACGGACGAGATCCGCGCCGCCTGAGGACGAGGCGCTA
>DATJVY010000087.1:0-36544 GCA_035501615.1 Myxococcaceae bacterium | reverse complement strand
CGGGCGGCCTCCTCGGCCTGGGCCCGGCCCTGCACCCGCATCAGCTGGCTGATCAGCTGGTGGTTGATGGCCGAGAGCATCTGCATGAAGCCCTCGTACCCTTCCTTCTTGTAGGCCTGCTTCGGGTCGCGCTGGCCGTAGGCCCGGAGCCCGATGCCCTGGCGCAGGTGGTCCATCGCCAGGAGGTGGTCCTTCCACAGCTGGTCGATGGTGGCGAGGTACCGGTTCCGGGCGAAGACGCGGAAGTCGTCCCCGAACTCCTCCTCGCGCGCCTTCAGCACCTTCTCGGCGGCCTGGTAGATCTGCTGCTGCAGCTCCTCCGGGTCGTGCGACCCCTGGAACCCCATCTCGAGGTTCAGGTTGTCCTTCACCGCTCGGGTCAGCGCCGGCACGTCCCAGGTATCGGGATTCTTCGTCCCCGCCCAGGTCCCGGTGATCGCCAGCACCACGTCCTCGAGCGCATCGAAGAGCATCTCCCGGAAGTCGTCCCAGGTGATGGTGTGCTCGCTGCGGATCTTGGCCTTGGTCTTCTTGTCCTCGTCGTACTCGACCAGCGCCACGCCCGCGCCCGCGGCCAGCACCCGGCGGCGCAGCTTGTAGATCGTGCGCCGCTGCTGGTTCATCACGTCGTCGTATTCGAGCAGGTTCTTCCGGATGTCGAAGTTGTGGCCCTCGACCCGCTTCTGCGCGTTCTCGATGGCCTTGGAGAGGAACTTGTGCTCGATGACCTCCCCCTCCTGCATCCCCATGCGCTCCATCAGGCCGGAGATGCGCTCCGACCCGAAGATCCGCATCAGATCGTCCTCGAGGGACAGGAAGAACTTGCTGACGCCAGGGTCACCCTGGCGAGCCGACCGGCCGCGCAGCTGGTTGTCGATGCGGCGTGACTCGTGCCGCTCGGTGCCGAGGATGAAGAGGCCTCCGGCAGCGAGGACCTCCTCCTTCTCGCGTGCGGTCTCCCCCCGGTACTTCTCCACCGCCTTCTCCAGCCGCTTCTCCCAGTCCACCACCGCCGCCCGGTGCGCCTCGGCGTCGGGTGGGACGCCGTCCACGCTGGGGGGGAGCTCGGGGGGGACGCCCACCTCCGCCCGCGCCAGCGCCTCGGGGTTGCCGCCGAGGAGGATGTCGGTGCCGCGGCCGGCCATGTTGGTGGAGATGGTGACCGCGCCCTTCCGGCCTGCCTGGGCGACGATCTCCGCCTCGCGCTGGTGCTGCTTGGCGTTCAGAACGTGGTGGGCGACGCCCTTCTTCTTGAGGAAGTTGGAGACCACCTCGCTCTTGGCGATGGAGACCGTGCCCACCAGGACCGGCTGGCCCCTCTCGTGGAGCTCCTTGATCTCCTGCACCACCGCCTCGAACTTCTCGCGCTCGGTCTTGTAGACCACGTCGTTCACGTCCTTGCGGATCATCGGACGGTTGGTGGGAACGACTCGGACGTCGAGGTTGTAGATCTTCGCGAACTCCTCGGCCTCGGTGTCGGCCGTGCCGGTCATGCCCGAGAGCTTCGAGTACATGCGGAAGTAGTTCTGGAAGGAGATGGTGGCCAGGGTCTGGGTCTCGTTCTCGATCTTGACCCCTTCCTTGGCCTCCACCGCCTGGTGGAGCCCGTCGCTCCAGCGGCGGCCCGGCATGAGGCGGCCGGTGAACTCGTCGACGATGATGACCTCACCGTCCTTCACCACGTAGTCCCGGTCCCGCCGGTAGAGGGTGTGCGACCGGAGGGCCTGCTCCACGTGATGCAGCGTCTCCACCTCGCTCGGGTCGTAGAGGTTGGAGATGCCCAGCCGCCGCTGGACCTTCTCCACCCCCTCGTCGGTGAGGTTCACGCTGCGGGTCTTCTCGTCGAGGGCGTAGTCCTGGTCCGGGAGGAGGCCGGGGATGACCCGGTCGATCCGGAAGTACTCGTCGGTGTTCTCCTCGGTGGGGCCGGAGATGATGAGCGGCGTCCGCGCCTCGTCGATGAGGATGCTGTCCACCTCGTCGACGATGGCGAAGTTCAGCTCGCGCTGGACGTAGTCGCTGAGCCGGAACTTCATGTTGTCGCGGAGGTAGTCGAACCCGAACTCGTTGTTCTGGCCGTAAGTGATGTCGCTCCGGTAGGCGGTCTGGCGCTCGGCGTCTTCGAGGTCGTGGACGATGCAGCCCACGGTGAGCCCGAGGAAGTTGTGGATCCGCCCCATCCACTCGGCGTCGCGGCGGGCGAGGTAGTCGTTCACCGTGACGATGTGGACGCCGCGGCCGCTCAGCGCGTTGAGGTAGCTCGGGAGGGTGGCGGTGAGCGTCTTGCCCTCGCCGGTGCGCATCTCGGCGATGCAGCCCTGGTGGAGGAACATCCCGCCGATGAGTTGGACGTCGAAGTGGCGCTGCCCGATGGTCCGCCGGGCCGCCTCGCGGGTCAGGGCGAAGGCCTCGAAGAGCGCGTCGTCCAGGGAACGGCCGTTCGCCACCTCCTGCTTCAGCCGCGCCGTCTCGCGCGCGAAGTCACCGTCGGCGAGATCCCGCATCCGGGGCTCGAGCGCGTTGATCCGGGCGACCTTGGGCCAGGCGCGCTTGAGCTCGCGCTCGTTCTTGGTCCCGATGATCTTCTTCAGCGTCCACTCGATCATGACGTTCCAGTGTGGATGTAACCAGCCCGGCGGCGCCTACAAGTCCCCGAGGCGCCCTGCCGGCAACGGGAAACATCTCCTCTAGCGGAGCCTTCCCCGGGATGCCAGCAGCCGCCCGTGGCCCTGCCGTCGCCCCGGCTCCGGAGAGCGCACGCCCCCGGCTCGGGCGGCGCGCCTACTCCTCGAGGATGAATTTCCGCGGGTTCTCGGGGATGCCGTTCACCCGCACCTCGTAGTGCAGGTGAGGACCCGTGGAGCGGCCGGTGTTGCCCACCGCGCCGACCAGCTGGCCCCGCTTCACGCGGTCCCCGGTCTTGACCTCGATCTTGCTCAGGTGGCCGAAGCGGGTCTTCACCCCGTAGCCGTGGTCGATGACGAGGACGTTTCCGTACCCGCCCTCCAGTCCGGCGAAGATGACCGTCCCGTCCGAGGGGGCGAGCACCTCCTTGCCGTGAGGTGCGGCGATGTCGAGACCTTCGTGCATCACGCGCTCAGCCGTATACGGGTCGAGACGCTGCCCGAAGTCGGAGGTGACCCATCCCCGGGACGGCCAGATCGACGGCGTCGAGGCCAGCCGGCTCTTCTGGTCCAGGAAATAGGACTGGAGCTCCTGAAGGCTCTTTTCTTGCCGGGTTGCGGACTCGGTCAGCTTGTCGAGCTTCGAGGTCAGGTTCCGCGGCGTCTCGCTGGCCGACCCGGGCCGGGTGAACTCGGTCTCCGAGCTGGGGGTCGGGGTGACACCGGGCTCTCCCGCAGTGGGACCGAGGGCGAGGTTGCGCTGCGGGTCGGAGAGGAGCGTCACGGCCCGGAGCTTCTGGTCGAAGCGCTCGACGCGCTCCAGGGTCGCCCCGATGTGCTCCATCCGCTCGCGGATGCTCTTCAGCTGCGTGCGGAGCGTGAGGTTCTCGTCACGCAGGAGCCGGTTCTCGGAGGCCTCCCGCACGAGGGCGAAGTAGTGGATGACGGCGGCCAGCAGGACCAGGCCGGCGGCCCCCGCGCCGAGCGCGGCATGGCGGAGCAGGCTCTTCTCGAGCTGGAACCGGCGCACCGGCGCGTCGTGGTCCGGGACGACGATCAGCGTGAGGGTCTTCTTGGCCAACGGTGGGCTCGCTCCGGTGACAGCGCTCTTCCAGGCAGTCCAGGTACCCAAGCAAGCCGTATTCCAGCATGCTCGCCCCCCATCCGTCCGGGGCGGCCTCGTAGCCCGTCGATTTCGACGCTGTCAAGAAAAGAGGGACCGGGCCGGCGAGCGCAACAGAGGTGAATCGCGCACACCTAGACCGACGCGTGCTCGCCGGTCTCGGCGGCCTTCGGCGCCGTGGCCTCGCCCTGCACCTGCACGGCGATGACGGTGATGTTGTCGTCGCCGCCGCGCTCGTTGGCCAGGTCGATGAGCTTCTGCGGGACCTCGCTCAGCGGGAAGTGGCGCACCACCTGGAGGATCTCGGGGTCCTCCATCATGTTCGCCATCCCGTCCGAGCAGAGGACGAAGACGTCCCCGGGTTCGGCGAGGAGCCCCATCACGTCCACCTGGACCTCCTCCTCGAAGCCCACCGAGCGGGTGATGATGTTCTTGTACCGGGAGTGCTTTGCCTCCTCGGGGGTGATCATCCCGGCCTTGATCTGCTCGTTGACCAGGCTGTGGTCCTCGCTGATCTGCTGGATGAGGTCACCGCGCACGAGGTACGCCCGGCTGTCGCCGACGTGGGCGAAGAAGGCCTGGTCGTCCTTCAGGAGGAGGGAGATGACGGTGGTGCCCATCCCCGCGAGCCGGGGATCCTCCTGGGCCTTGCTATAGATGGCGATGCACGCTCGCTCCACCGCGGCGCGGATGGCCTCGGGGACGGGCGAATCCTGAAGCGCGGTGCGCGCCTCCAGGGCCGAGCCCTGCGTGGCGCGGGCCTGGCGGAGCTCGCGGTCGATGGTCTCCACCGCGATGCGAGAGGCGGTGCCGCCGCCGGCGTGGCCCCCCATCCCGTCCGCGACCACGAACAGCTTGAGCTCCTCGTCGATGAGGAAGCTGTCCTCGTTGTGGTCGCGCTTCTTGCCCACATCGGTCAGCCCAGCGGTGACGATCTTCAACCGGACCGGAGGTGGCTCGGGCGGGGGCACGCTGACCGAGGATGGTACAGGCGGCGCTCCGGGGCGAGCAAGGAGAGTGCGCGGGCGTATGCAGCCGGCGCCGGAGTAGGCGTGGCGGTGTCAGGCCACCCGTCGCGCGCGAGAGACCGGCCGGGTGGGAGCCGGAGCGTCCGTCTCGCGCGCGGCCCGCACCAGCGCCTCGGCGGCGGCGAGGGCCTCGGAGGTGACAACCGCACCTGACATCATCCGCGCGAGCTCCCGGGTGCGCGAGGCGCTCTCCTCGAGCGCGCGCACGCTCGACCAGGTCCTCCCGCGGGCCGAGCTCTTCTCGACCACGAGGTGCGCGTCGGCATGTGCTGCGACCTGCGGCAGGTGGGTGATGCACAGCACCTGCCGGCCCGAGGCGACCGAGCGCACCATCCGCCCCACCACGTCGGCGACCGCGCCGCTGACGCCGGCATCGGCCTCGTCGAGCACCACCGTGCCCGCCTCGTCGGCGCCTCCCCGTGCCATGAGGGTTCGCTTGAGGGCGAGCCACAGCCGCGACGCCTCGCCTCCGGACGCGACGCGAGCCAGCGGGCGCACCGGCTCGCCGGGGTTGGCGGAGAAGAGGAGCTCCACCTCGTCCGCACCATCGGCGCGGAGCACGTCCCGTGGGGCGAGCTGGACGCCGAACGCAGCGCGGGGGAGCGCCAGCCGCCCCAGCTCGGAGAGCACGGCGCGCTCGAGCTGCCGCGCGGCGCGCTCGCGCTCCCGCCGCAGCGCCCGGGCCGCCGCCCAGGCCCGGGCCTCCGCGGCCGACCGCTCGGCCTCGAGGCTCTGGAGGCGCTCCCGGCGGCCCTCGAGCCGGGCGCACTCGATGCGCAGCGCCTCGAGCCGCGCTGGAAGCCCGGACACGTCGGTCGCGTGCTTGCGCGCGAGCCGCCGGAGCGCATCGAGCCGCTCCTCCACGATGGCCAGCCGCTCCGGATCCGCCTCGAGCCCGTCGAGGTAGCGGCGGAGACCCCGGACGGCGTCGTCGAGCGCCGACGCGGCGGACAGGACCGAGGAGGCGGCCAGCCCGAGGTTCGGGTCGGTGCGGGCAGCCTCCTCGAGCATCCGCGAGGCACGTCCGGTGACCGTGCAGACCCCGCCCTCGTCTCCGCCCAGGAGGGCCTCGGACTCGAGCGCGGCCGCCCGGAGCCGCTCCACCGCGGCGAGCCGCCTCCGCTCGGCCTCGAGCGCGGTCTCCTCACCCGGCGCGGGGGCCAGCCGCTCCAGCTCGTCGAGCTGGAAGCGCGCGAACTCGGCCCGGGCCTCCTGAGCCGCGGCATCGCCGCCGAGCGACTGCCGCTCCGCCTCCAGCGCCACGAGCGGAGCATGCGCGGCGCGGTAGGCCTCGAGCACGGGCGGCACTCCCTCCCAGCGGTCCAGCAGCGCGCGATGGGTGGCCGGCTCGAAGAGGCCCACGTGGGCGTGCTGGCCCGCGATGTCCAGCTCGCCCCGCATGAGCTGGCCGAGGACGCCCACCGACGCGAGCGCCCCGTTGACGTGGACCTTGCTCCGCCCTGCCCGTCCGACCACCCGGCGGAGGACGACCTCGTCGCCGTGGTCGGGGAGGCCGAGCGACTCGAGGCGCAGCGCGAGCCCGGGCGTGCGCTGGAACACGGCCTCGACCACCGCCTCCTCGGCACCCGAGCGGACGCAGTCGGCGTCGGCCCGGGTGCCCAGGAGCAGGCCCAGCGCATCGACGAGGATGCTCTTCCCGGCCCCCGTCTCGCCCGTCAGGACCGTCAGCCCGGGACCGAAGCCGACCTCGACCTCCTCCACGACGGTGAAGTTCTCGATCCTGAGCACCAGGAGCATGGGTACTGAACCTCCGTTCCGTATCGGACCCTACCCCCAGACCCCGACACTGCTCAAGCTTTCAGTCTCGAGATTTCCAGCCGCGTCTCGCTTCCTCGGCACCGTCGCTCGGGGGGCAGCCACCGGGGCCACCGGCCCCGGTCAGTCGTCGGCGAACAGCGTCTCGATGTCCTGCTCGGTCAGCCCCTCGGACAGCCCGCCGCCCGGGCCGAGGATGCCCTGGGCGAGCTCCCGCTTCCGGTGCTGCAGCGCGAGGATCTTCTCCTCCACCGTGCCGCGGGTGATGAGCTTGTAGGCGATGACCGCCCGCGTCTGCCCGATGCGGTGGGTCCGGTCGGTTGCCTGGTCCTCCACCGCCGGGTTCCACCAGGGGTCGTAGTGGATGACGTAGTCCGCGGCGGTCAGGTTCAGCCCCGTCCCGCCCGCCTTCAGGCTGATGAAGAAGATGGGCGGCCCATCCTCGCGGTTGAAGGCGTCGACCCGCGCCATCCGGTCCCGCGTGCGCCCGTCGAGCGAGAGGAACGCCACTTTCCGCTCGGATGCGTGCGCCTCGAGGAGCCGCAGCATCTCGGTGAACTGGCTGAAGACCAGCGCACGGTGTCCCTCGGCCAGCAGGTCGTCGATCAGCTCGTCGAACCGCTGCAGCTTCGCCGACGGCGCAAGCGCGGCACCCGGCAGCTTCAGGAGCCGCGGGTCGTTGCACACCTGCCGGAGTCGGAGCAGCGCGGCGAGGATCGACACCCGGGCCCGCCTGAAGCCGACCTTCTGGATGCTCTCCTGCACCTTCGCCCGGCTCTCCTCGAGCACCTCGCGGTAGAGGGCCGCCTGGGCCGGCTCCATCTCGCAGTAGGCGACGGTCTCGGTCTTCGGCGGCAGGTCCTTCGCCACCTCGGTCTTGAGGCGGCGGAGCAAGAAGGGCTGGACCCGGCGCCGCAGCCGCTCGCGCGCTCCGACGTCCTGGCCCACCTCGATGGGCTGCTCGTAGCGCTCCGCGAAGTCCTCCTCGGCGCCGAGGAACCCCGGCATCAGGAAGTCGAAGATGCTCCACAGCTCGCTGAGCCGGTTCTCCAGCGGCGTCCCGGTGAGCGCGAGCCGGTGCTCCGCGGGCAGCGCCTTGCAGGCCTGCGCCGTCGCCGAGCCGGCGTTCTTGATGTTCTGCGCCTCGTCGAGCAGCACGTACCGCCAGCGCGTCTTCTGCAGCTCGTCCCGGTCGCGGCGGGCGAGCGCGTACGAGGTCAGGACGAGGTCCGCCCCGGCCAGGTCCTCCACCCGCTCGCGCCGGTCCTGTCCGTGCCAGACGAACACCCGGAGCCCGGGAGTGAAGCGCTCCGCCTCGCGCTGCCAGTTGGGCAGGACGCTCGTCGGCGCGACCACCAGCGACGACCCGAGTCCTTCCTCGTTGCGCGCCTGCTGGAGCAGCGCCAGCGCCTGGACCGTCTTCCCGAGGCCCATGTCGTCGGCCAGGATTCCCCCGAGCCCGTGACGGTGGAGGAACCACAGCCAGGACAGCCCGTCCTCCTGGTAGTGCCGGAGCGTCGCGGTGAGGCCGTCGGGCGGGGGCACCGGGGGGATGCGCGACAGCTCCTTGAACTCGGCGATGGCGGCGCGGGCGCGGCCCTCGAAGCGCGCGGCGCCGCCCATCGCGCCAAGGGCGTCCAGCGCCCCGGCCTGGTAGGGGGGCAGCTCGGTGCGCTCCTTGCCGGGCAGCGCGCCAGCTTCCTCGAGCAGGTCCGCGGCCTGGGTGAGCTCGTCCCGGTCCGCCTCGGCGTAGCTACCGTCGGGTAGCGGGATGTAGCGGCGGCCGGAGCGGAGCCAGAGGCGCACCGCCCCGAGGTCCACCGCCTGACCCTCGGCCTCGAACCGCGCGTCCAGCTCGAACCAGCCGTTGCCGAGCATCGAGACCGCCACCCGAGGCTTGAGTCGCTTGCGCACCCGGACCTTCGGGGCCCGCGCGAGGAACCGCTCCCAGCCCCCGGGAAGGGAGGCCAGCCCCGTGCTCCAGAACCCCACCGCCGCGTCGCCGGCCGCCTCGAAGGCGCTCGACTGCGGCTCGTACTTGAAGCCGAGGGCGAGCAGCGCCTGGCCTGCCTCGCGCTCGGCGGACTCCTGCCGGCGGTAGAGCGTGCGCCCCTGGCTCCCCGGGGAAGCGGCGTAGCCCAGGTGCACCGCCGTGGGCGAGACCGGCACCGTCGCCGTCCCGTAGCGAGCCGCGAGCTGGGCGCGTACGTCCTCCGCGGACCCCTCCAGGGTCAGCACGAAGACCGGGCGGCTGTCCTCCACCACCTCCAGCCCGTCCGCCCGGAGCCGCAGGTCGATGCGGGGCAGGTGCGCGGCGAAGAACGACAGCACCCGCTCCACCTGCGCGGCGGGGAAGGACATGCTCGGCTCGCGCATCCAGGCCCGCCACATGCGCGCCGGAAGATCGGGGTCGAGCGCGTAGGCGGTCTGCCCCTCGAGCAGCACGGTGCTCCGCCGGCCGACGAGGAGCAGCGAGGTGTCGAACCCCGTGGTCCGGCCGTCCGGGAGCTGGAACTCGATCCGCGCCCGCGCTCCGGCCGACGTGGAGGAGAGGTGGATCTGCGGGCGCGCCGGTTCCGAGGAGAACTGCAGCGCCGTGCCCCGATACACCACCCGGCGGCTGCGGAGCAGCGGGAGGAGGTCCGCGACGTCGTCGTCGCTGAGGACGAACTTGCCATCGAAGCGGCTCTCATGACGGGCCAGCTCGCTGAACAGCCGCTCGTCGGCCGGGGACAGCCGGGTGCCGCCGGAGAGGAATCGCTTCACCGACAGCGGTCCCCCGTCCTTCGCGTCGCGGCGGCGGACGTCGAACAGCCAGGCCCTGCCCGAGGCGCGGGGATGCGCCGGCGCGAGCCGGTAGACGAAGGAGGGCTCGCCGGCGGCGGACACCCCCAGCCAGGACTCGAGCTTCGCCAGCGCGGGGAGGGCCACCACCTCGCCCGGCCGCTCGGCCTCGGAGGGGCGCGGCGGGCCGAGCTCCTCGGTGCGGTCGGCGTAGGCCAGCGCGACGGCGTGCTTGCAGTGCGGCCCGTACTCGCCCCAGGCAGGACAGCTGCACCGCGACTTCGCCGTGCGGTCGGGGTTCAGTCCCACCTCCACCTGGTAGACCTCGCCCGAGCTGCCGGCGACCTCGCCCCGGCGGATGCCGTCGGGCTCGTCAGCCCAGCGCTGCACCCGTCCCTCCCGCGCGACGTCCCTGCCCTTCTTGAAGCTGGTGGGCTGGACCTCCGCACGGAGCGCGTCGATCAGGAGCTGGCCAGCTCTGTCGGGGGCGGCGTCCGGCTGAGGAAGGGGATCCACGGGCGAAACTTCACGCCTAACACGGGCCTCCGCCGCTCGCTGTGCCAAGGTGGCGAAGCGGGGCCCGGGGCCCAGGGCTCGCCCGGGCCGCTCCGGACGCCTCATCCGACGGTCCGGCCCCCGTCCGCCACGGTCGACCGGGGCACGGTGGCCGCCACCGAGCAGAGCAACAGCCCGATCACCAGGAAGTAGTAGTTGCAGTGCGCCTGCTTGAACCAGGCGAGCATCGCGAGCAGCACCAGCCCGCAGCCGGCCGCGAATCCGGCCGGGGTGGGCCGGCAGCGCCAGAGCGCCACCAGGAGCGCTCCGCCGGCCAGCGCGAGGCTGGGCAGGGAGGTGGGGGGCGCCACGCCTCCGCGGGCCCACGCCCAGAACGCGGCGAAGTTCAGGCTGTCGTCCCGGAACGGCTGGGCCGCGTGGAAGAGCACCGTCGAGCGCAGGTACGCCTCCGGGTCCCGGAGGAGGAACGGGCCGACGACGAGCGCTGCCACGCCGAGCGCCACCGCCACCAGGGCCACGCTCCGGCGGGGCCGGAGCTCGCCCACCAGCAGCGGGGTGAGCGGGAGGAAGAGGACCGAGACCTGCTTCAGGGCCAGCAGCGCCCCGAGGGCCACCGCCGTGCCCGCCGGGCTCCTCCGGACGAGCAGGACCACGAGGGCGAAGCAGGCCACGAGGAGCGGCTCGGTCCACCCCTGCTCGAGGACGAACAGCTGCCGCGGGCTGGAGACGAAGAGCAGCGCCGCGAGGCGGGCGGTGCGGCCGCCCATCCGGTCGATGAGCAGCGCGGAGAGGACCAGCGCGACCGCGAGCGCCGCCCGCGCGTCGTGGACCAGCGCCTCGGCAGGGGCGAGGAGCAGGAGGCTCAGCGGCGGATAGACCCATCCCACCTCGATGGTCCGGTCGGTGGCGAACCCCGGGCCGAAGAACCGGGTGTGTCCATAGGGGTTGGCGAGGTGGAGGTCGGCGTAGGGATTCCGGCCCTGGAGGAGCGCCTGGACCGCCTGCCGCTCGAAGTCCACGACGTCGACCACCGGGTGCGGCGAGGCCACCAGCATCCACGCCGCGCTGAGCCCGAAGAGCGCGACGACGGCGCCGAACGTCGAGCGTCCGAGGAGCGGGCGTTCGAGGAGGATCGACACCGCGCACATCGCCATCAGCGTCTGGGCAACCGGGTACACCCCGGCGAGGAGCTCGTGCGTCGGGACGATGGCGTCCCCGGGTGGGCGGGCCACCGAGAAGGCGAGCTGCACCACCACGCCCACCCCGAGGACGCGCTCGACCGGCCGATCGCCGTCCGGCGTCCGGGAGACGAACGCGGCGACGACCGCGCCCCAGGTCAGGACGAGGAAGGCCAGGGCCGCCGGGTCGAGGTGTCCGTTGTGGAAGCCGAGCGCCACCCCGAGCGTCGTCACCGCCACCGCGAGCCAGGCCCGCGGCGGCAGCGCGTGGACACTCAACGCTCGCCCCAGTGGAGCTTCTGCCGGAGGATGCCGAAGTAGTCGATGTTGGGGTTGCTCACCAGCACGGTCCGGTTCGGGGACCGGCGCACCTCGAGCCGGTCTCCCTGCTGGAGCGCGTGGCCGGTCTGCCCGTCGAGGGTGAGGTACACGTCGGCCACCTCCGAGCGGAGCACCACGTTCACCACCTGGTCGCCGGGGACGACGAACGGCCGCTGGGTGAGCGCGTGCGGGCAGATGGGCGCCACCACCGCGCACTCCAGGGCCGGGTGGAGGATGGGCCCGCCCGCGGCCAGCGCGTAGGCGGTGGAGCCGGTGGGGGTGGCGATGATCACCCCGTCCGACTTGAAGGTGGTCATGAACTGCCCGTCGAGGCTCACCTCGTGGTCCGCGATGCGGGCCAGGGCACCCTTGTTGATGACCACGTCGTTGAGGACCTCGTCCTCGGCGATGACGCTGTCCGCGCGGTGGAGCCGGCAGGCGAGCTTCATCCGGGTGTGGAGCCGGGCCTTCCCCGCGAGCACCTCGGCCAGGCGTGGGAACAGCTCCGTCTTCGGCACCTCGGTGAGGAAGCCCAGCGACCCGAGGTTCACCCCCAGGATGGGGACCGCCCTTCCCCGGACCATGCGCGCGGCATGGATGAGGGTACCGTCCCCCCCGAGGACCAGGATCAGCTCGGCGCGACGGGCGATCTCCTCGGCCGGCGTGGCGGGCCAGCCGGTGGCCGCGGCGAGCCCTGGCTCGGCGAGCAGATCCAGCTCGGGGAACCGGGCTCGCACTTCCCGGGCGAGCGCCACTGCCTCGGCGCTCCCCCTCTTCACCACCACGGCGACCGTCTTCACCTTGGCCCGGGGCTCTTACTACAAGGAGCGGCCACCATGGACCTGTTCGCCCATGCCAGCGAGCGAGAGGCGGCGTCGCGCGGCCCGCTCGCCGAGCGGATGCGCCCCAAGGCGCTGGAGGAGCTCGTCGGCCAGGAGCACCTGACCGCGCCCGGGCGGCTCCTCCGGCGGGCGGTGGAGGGAGGCGCGCTACCCTCGCTCATCCTCTGGGGGCCTCCCGGCACGGGGAAGACGACGCTGGCCCGTCTCCTGGCAGGGGCCACGGAGGCGGCCTTCGTCCAGATGTCGGCGGTGGCGGCGGGGGTGAAGGACATCCGCGAGGCGGTGGCGGCGGCCGAGGAGCGCGCGCGGCTCCACGGCCAGCGGACGGTGCTCTTCCTGGACGAGATCCACCGCTTCAACAAGGCGCAGCAGGACGCGCTCCTGCCCCACGTGGAGAAGGGGACCGTCACGCTGCTCGGAGCCACGACCGAGAACCCGAGCTTCGAGGTGAACTCGGCCCTGCTCAGCCGCACCCGGGTGGTGACGCTCCGGCCGCTGGAGGAGGACGAGCTCCTCGAGCTGCTCCGCCGCGCTCTGGCCGCCCCGCAGGGGCTCGCGGGGAAGGTGGAGGCCGACGAGGACGCCCTCCGCTTCATCGCCCGAACGGCCGGGGGCGACGCGCGGCGGGCCCTGACCGCGCTCGAGGTCGCGGCATCCGGCGGAGGCAGGATCACCGTCGGAGTCGCCGAGGAGGCGCTCCAGCGGAAGGTGCTGCTCTACGACCGCGCGGGCGACGAGCACTACGCGGTCATCTCCGCGTTCATCAAGTCGATGCGGGGTTCGGACCCCGACGCCGCGCTGTACTGGATGGCCCGGATGCTCGAGGCCGGTGAGGATCCGCGCTTCGTGCTCCGCCGGATGGTGATCTTCGCCTCCGAGGACGTGGGGAACGCCGACCCCCAGGCGCTGGTGGTGGCGGTGTCCGCGCTCCAGGCCTACGAGCTCGTCGGCCTACCCGAGGGGACGCTCCCGCTCACGCAGGCGGTGACGTACCTGTCGATGGCCCCGAAGTCGAACACGGTGATCAGCTCCTGGGGGAAGGCGAAGGAGGCGGTGGACGAGACCGGCACCCTGCCCGTTCCGCCGCACCTCCGCCCGGCGCCGACGCCGCTGATGAAGAAGATGGGGTTCGGGAGCGCGTACCAGTACCCGCACGAGTTCGAGGGCCACTGGGTCCGGCAGCAGTACCTCCCCGATGCGCTGGTGGGCCGACGGTTCTACGCGCCGGGCGACAGCGGCGCCGAGAACCAGCTCAAGAAGCGCCTCGAGGAGCTGCGGGCCCGCGAGCAGGAGGAGGAGCCGGGCAGCGAGGGGTGAGCATTCACGCTCACCCGCGCTCCGGGCAACCTCGACGACCAGCGCGCGGACGGTACCACCGGCGGGCGAGGGGCGACCCAGCCGGCACGACGGCGACCTCGCTCGCGCCCGACGCGGTCAGGGGCCTCACGGTCGACGCACGCGGATCCCCAAGTCGGGGATGCGGATCATTTCCGGACGGTCCTGGGGGAGGGGGGCGTGCGCGCCCCGAAGAGCGTCTCGAAAGGATCCCCGGGGCAGGAACGCGGAACAATTCTGGACGGGCCGACCGTCGGTCCATTCTCGTCCGCGGTCGCGAAGGGCGGCGGGGGTCGGGGTTTGCCGCGTCGGGCGTGCTGTCGGAGAGGCGACGAGCGCATCCTCGGAGCGCCCTCCGGGGGCATGCATCGGGCCGAGTCGCCGGGTGACTGCACCGTCGCACCTCGAGGAGGAGCCGACCTCCGCATCTTGCACCTGGCCGCGGCGCCTGGGCGCGCCAACGTCGCCCCCGGATGCCAGCCCGTCCGGGAGCGGACATGGATCGGGGCGAATCGCCGCGCGACTGCACGGTCGTACCTCGAGGACGAGCCGACCTTCGCACCTTGCACCTTGCCCCGGCGCCTGGGCGGGTCGTCCCGGATGCGAGCCGTCCAGGCGCGGAGACGTTCGTCCGCGGGTACCCGGGCACGGCGGTCCGTGGGTGATCCCCATGCAAGCTCTTGGGGATCATTTCTGGACGCTTTTCGGGGCACCGACTCCCCCCTCGCCCCGGACCGTCCGGGGCGGCTACCCGAGAGGGACTTGGGGATCAAACCTGGACGCGGTCTCCTTCTTGCTTCCGCTCTTCTCGATGGCCGAGGGCCCCGATGCGCTGGACGACGCGCTCACCGAGCTCCGGTTCCGCTGCGCTCCCATGACGTTCGAGGAGACCGCCCGTCCGTGGCGTAGGCAGTTCCCGACGACCGCGGTCACGCTGCACGTCCCCCTCGAGGGCCTGTTTCGCATCGACGTCGACGAGCCGACATGGCTGCATCCCTCCGAGCGAGGGGAGGTTCTGGTCGTCAACCGAGGCGTCGGCGGCGCGCTCCAGGAAGTGAGCGAACCGGCCTCTGCCCCGTCGGTCTTCTCCGTCCGAATCGACTTCGAGGCACCACATGGGCACCCTCTTCTCGAGGCCCTTCCCCGCGTCATCCAGGCCGCACCGTCGGGTCGAGGTCCGAGGTCCTTCGGCCCCCTGCTCGATGCTTTGCTCGCGGAGCTGACGCTCCCGCTGCTGGGGCGGGAGGGACTGGCGACTCGCCTCTGCGAGGGCCTGTTCATCGAGGCGTTGCGCTTCCACCTCGCCTCCATCGAATGGAACGAGACTGGTCTTCTGCGCGCGCTCGCGGACCCCGTCGTGAGATCCGGGCTCAATGCAGCCTGCGGTGAGGGCTCGGAGACCCGAGCGATCCCGGAACTGGCGAGGGCGGGTGGCCGGTCCCACCGCCGCTTCGGAGCGCGGTTCCAGCAATTCGCGGGGTCGACGCCATCGGATCACGTCCGGCGGACGCGCATCCGACGAGCGGCGAGGCTGCTCCGGGAGGGAGAGACGGACCTGGCCCGGGTCGCACACGTGACGGGATACCGGAGCCGGCCGAGCTTCTGTCGCGCGTTCAAGGAGGAGCTGGGGATCACCCCGGCGGCCTACTGGCGGAACGCGAACGGCCGCCCCTTCCCCCGCCAATCCAGGGGGCCCGAAAAGACCCGGTGGCAAGCAGAGGAGGAATACGGCTGCCCGGACGTGTGGGAGATGCGCTTCGCCCTGGAGGAGGAGCTCGAGCGGGACGCTGCGGGAATGTGCCCGGACTGCGGGGAGCGCCCGACCGAGCTGGAATGATTCCCCCCTGTCACTCGAGAACGAGATCGAACGCCGGCGACTCCTGGACCTCGCCGTCGCCGAGCACGGCCTCGACCTTCCAGACCAGCCGCGCTCCGGCCGGAAGCTTGGCCAGGACCTCCGGCGGCACCCGGAGCTCGGTCTCCCGGACCCCGGCCTGCTTGTAGAGCACCTCGAGCTTCGGCGAGGCCAGCGTCACCACGTAGCGAAGCGCGCCGGGGAACGGGGTCCAGGCCAGCACCAGCCCGGTGCGCGGCCGTGGCCCGGCCGGGACCAGCGAGCGCATCGCTCCCGCGGCCGGTCCCCGCTCGAGCACCATGCCGGTGCGCCCGGACGGAGCCGGGGCGCGCACGAGGACCGCCAGCGCCGAGGCCACGCCGAGGCCGGCGGCGAGACCGAGCCAGAGCCGGGTCCGCCCGAGCGGTCGTGGGGAGACGACCACCGGTCCCTCGACGTTCGTCTCGAGGTCCCGCGCCAGCCGCAGGGCCGAGCCGCACGCGCTGCAGCGGAGCGTGTGCCGGACGAGCGAGCCCAGCTGGCGGGCGGGGGGCTCTCCCCGGACCAGCTGCCAGAACAGCTCGGGCGCGGGGCAGGTCTCACCCGGGGCGGTTCCCTCCGCGGACTGGAACTCGGAGCGCAGCCTCTCGGCATCGAGGGTCATGGCGCGTCGAGCCCCTTGGCCTCCAGGCATCGCCGGAGCTGCTCCAGCCCCCGGTAGACGAGGTTCTCGGCCCGCTTCTCCGTCCACTGGCAGGCACGTGCCACCTCGATGTTCCGGAAGCCCTGGAGGTGGAGGATGACCGGGAGCTGGCGGGAGGCCGGAAGCTTCTCCACGCAGTCGCGGATCTCCGCGCCCAGATCGGGCCCGGGGGCGACCGCGCCCGGGAGCGCCTCGAGCGCGCGGGCCTGGGTGGCCCGGGCGCCCCTCCTGCGAATCTCGTCGATGACCACCGTGAAAGCGACCCTCCAGAAGTAGGACGGCTCGAGGCGGGTGAAATCCTCACCCCCCTCCCGCTCGACGATCCGCAGCCACGCGGTGTGAACCAGGTCCTCCTGCTGGCTGTGGAGCTCCCGCGGGCAATGGCGGGCGACGGCCCGGAGGAGGAGGGCGCGAATCTCGGCCGGCCCGCTCCCGCCCCGCGAACTGGCGCGGGAGTTTCCGTTCACGGGCGCCGAGTTAACCACATCCGGGCACCACGGCTAACGTCGCTGCCGTGCGGCCCTGTCTCCACGCGCGCTGGCTCCTGGTCGCCCTCGCGCTCGCGCCGGGGTCGGGCGCCGCCGCCGACGGGCGGTCCCCTGCGCTCCGGAAGTGCGAGGCGGTGCTCGACCGGAGCCCGGCCTCGGACGAGGGCTACCTCTGCCTCTTCGCTCTCGGGCCCGGTGCGAGCCCCTCGGTGCAGTCGTTCCTGGACCGCCGGCTCCGTGCCCGACCGGAGGATCCCTACGCTCTCCTGTACCAGGGGCTCCACCGCTCGTTCGCCGGCGAGTACGTGCCCGAGGCGCAGTATGCGCGGGCCGTCGATCTGTTTCGCCGGTCGCCCGACCCGGCAGGTCTGGTCGCGGCGCTCCTCAGCCGACTGGGGCAGCGCTGCATGAGCGAGTCACGCTGTGACGAGACCTCGCTCCAGCTGGTCGAGGAGGCCGAGCAGGTCGCCGAGTGCGGGGACGATCTGCACCTCCGCCGCCTGGCCCAGCTCTGGTGGCTCCGCTGGTCCACCAAGACCGACGACCTCGCCAAGGCGGAGCGCGCACTGGAGAGGCTGGACCGGCTCGGCGGGGAGGACCCCCGCTGGATGCGCTCTCTCCTCCACGCCCAGCGGGCCTTCCTCGCCGGCATGCTCGGGGCGAACGAGCGGAGGCTCGCCGTGCTGACCGAGCTGCTCGACCTGGCCGAGCCCGGCTCGCCCCTCCGCGCGACGACGCTGGCGGGCCAGGCTGCGGCCGCCACCGACCTCACCCTCCACGGAAGGTTCGACCGCGGTGATGCCGAGCGCCTCCTGCGAGCGGCGCTGCGCGAGCAGGACCGGCTGGGGCTCGAGGTCGCGATCAGCGACGTGGCCGCGGGCGCGCTCGCCACGCGGGTCGAGCTCGCGCTCCTGCTTGGCCCCTCGGACGAGGGCCGGCGTCTGCTCACCGAGGCGCTGGAGGGGTACCGCCGACGGAAGGGGTGGAGCTACCCCTGGTACGCCGAGTGGCTCATGGCGCGCGACCTGGCGGAAGGCCCGGCTCCCCGGAGCGCGGAGGCGCTCGCGCTGGCCGACGCGGCGCTCGCTCGGGCCGAGGCCGGGGACAACGCATGGGAGGTGGCGCACAGCCTGCTCCTGCGGGCCTGGGTGCGCTGGCGCTCCGGCGAGCCAGCACGGGCGCGGGAAGACGCCCTCGCCGCACTCGAGCGGCTGGGCACGCTCCGGCGCGCGCAGACCGACGTCCGGACCCGCATGCGCTACCAGGACGCGCAGGCCTTCGCCTACGAGCTCGTGGCCGGGCAGCTGCTCGCCGCCGCGGCGCCGGACCCGGGGCGCGCTCAGGTCGTCGAGGCGCTGGTCACCATGGAGCGGTTCCGGGCCCAGGCCCTCCTCGAGGAGCTTGTCCGGCCCGAGACCCGGCCCGCGGACGCATCCGAGGACGCCATTCGCGCCGTGCACCGGACGCTGCTCGACCCCACGGTCTCGCGGGCCGAGCGGTGCGAGCTCGCCCCCCGCCTGCGCCGGATGGAGCGGCAGCGGACCCTCGACCGCCAGCCGGAGGTGGCTCCGGAGCCGCCCTCCGTGGAAGCGCTGCAGGCGGCGTTGCGGCCGGACGAGGCCCTGGTGTCCTTCCAGCAGTGGAGCTCCGTCCCCGAGCTGCGTGCGCCCTATCCGGAAGGGCCCTCCTGGGTGGTGGTGCTCACCCGCGAGCAGGTCCGCGCGGTGCCCATCCCCGGCGCGGCCGAGCTCGAGGCCCCGGTCTCGCTCTGGCTCTCGCTCCTCGAGCGGAGGGACGGCTCGGACGCCGAGGGCGGGGCGATTCTGTACGAGCGTCTCTTCGCGCCGGTGGCTCGCCTCCTCCCGCCGGGCATTCACTCGCTGGTGGTGGTGCCGGACGGAATCCTCCACCGCCTTCCCCTGGAGGCGCTCCGCGTCGGGGCCGGCGGCCCCTTCCTGGCCGACACCTACCGGGTGGCCGTCGTCCCCTCCGGCGCGGTCTGGCTGCGGCTCCGGACCGGCCGGCGTGGAGGCGGTGGTGGCACGCTGGCGGTCGCCGATCCGGTGCTACCCGAGGCGATGCGGCAGGACCTCTCCCGGGCGGGCGTACATGGAGAGCTGGGCCTCCCCGGGAGCCGGAGCGAGGCGGCCCGCGCGCTGGAACGTGCTCCGGGCTCCCGGGTGCTCCTCTCGGGCGAGGGCGCGACCGAGGAGCGCTTCAAGAGAGCCGCGGCGGCCCCCTACTCGGTGATTCACCTGGCGACGCACGCCGTGCTCGACCTGGGAGACCCCGAGCGCTCCGCGGTGCTGCTCCGGCCCGAGGGAGCGGAGGACGGGCGGTTGACGGTCGGGGAGATCTCCCGGCTCGGCCTGGGCGGCACGACGGTGGTCCTCTCCGCCTGCCGGGCCTCGGGAGGCGTGGTGCTCCGCGGAGAGGGGACGCTCAGCCTCGCCCGTGCGTTCTTCGAGGCGGGGGCCAGCACCGTGGTGGCCAGCCTCCAGAGCGTCCGCGACGACGAGTCGGCCCAGCTCTTCGAGGTCTTCTACGCTCACCTCGATCGCGGCGAGTCCGTGGGCCGGGCCCTCGCCTCCGCCAAGCGCGCCAGGCGCGAGGCCGGCGCTCCCCCGGCGAGCTGGGCCCCTTACCTGCTCCTCGGCGACTCCGAGGTGGTCCCCCGCCCGGAGGGGCCGTGGGCCCGCGGGCGGTGGATCGTCGCCGCGTTGCTCGGAGCGGTGCTCGTCGGGGCGGGCGCGCGGGCCTGGTCGCGAGCGCGGAGCCCGGAGAGCTGACACGCTCAGGCCGCCCGGGAGGTGACGCGGCCGAGACGCAGGGACAGGGGCCAGCGGATGATCCGGGGCGTCGCCGGATCGCCCCACGCCTTCCGGACCTCCTGGCCGAACCGCTCGAGCTCGCTCCCCCGGCCGGCCTTCCTCAGCGACTGGACGGCGGACCAGGTGCCCACGTAGCCGAGGAGCTGCTCGGCGCTCCAGCGGTGCTCGAGCGCGAGCGGCGGCGCCTCCACCGGGTCGAAGGGAAAGGGCAGCGACCGGTAGCCTTCCTCCACCAGCCGTCGCTCCGCCGGCCAGTGGCCCTCCAGCGTCTTCCAGTAGAAGTGGGCGACGACGTCCTCCACCGCGGGGTCGACCTGCATCACTGCGTAGGTGACCAGGGCCACCAGCGCGCCGGGCCGGCCCACCCGGCGCACCTCGCGGTAGTAGGCGTCGAGGTCGAACCAGTGCGCCGCCTGGGCGGCCACGGCGCAGTCCACGCTCCCCCCGGGAAGCCCGCTCCTCTCGGCCGGGGCGACCGCGTAGCGAACGTGCGGATGCGGCGTGGCGGCGGCGATCTGCGCGGCGCTGGCGTCGGTGGCCGCCACCTCTCCGAACACCTCGCCCAGCACCACCGAGAGCTGTCCGGACCCGCACCCCGCATCCCAGGCCAGGCCCCGTCCCGGCGAACGCTCGGCGAGCGCCTCGGCGACGGCGCGCGGGTAGACGGGGCGGTGCGCCGCATAGCCGGTGGCGGTCGACGAGAAGTGGTCCTTGAAGTCGCTCATGGGCTCCGCAGTACCCCTTCCCCCGACGGCGTGCACGGCAACCCTCCCATGCGCGGCCGGCACGGGCGGCGGGGGCGGCTCAGGGGTCCGGGCGGATGGTGACGACCAGCTCGCCGCGGGGAACGGAGGGGTCGACGAGCGTGAGCAGGGGCCCGTTCGGCTCCACGCGGAGCCGCGGGCCGGAGCCGTCGCCCAGCGCCGCCGCGAGCTCCTCCGCCGACGGCCAGCGGCCCCGCTCGGTGCGAAGGAGGTCGGCCGCGACGACGCCGCGGAGCAGGTGCAGCTGGGAACGGGCGCGGGCATCGGAGCGCGCCGCGCGCCCCAGCTGGGGCAGCGCGTAGGCGGCCCGCGGGTTGAGCAGGGGCCGCTCGCCCGAGGCCAGGAGGTCCAGCCGGTCCGCCCGTCCGGGCATGGGCAGCGCCGCGGCCTTCACCGCCTCGGCCAGCCGCGCGTCGATGCGGTGCCAGGCATCCCCGAGCTCGAGCGTGGAGCGCCAGTCCATCCGCCGCGGCGGGCCACCCTCCTGCGCCCAGCGGGCGATGCCGAGGTACTGCCCGAATGCCTGCGCGCGCACGCCGAGCGCATACTCGGCGACGACGTCGGAGTAGCTCGGGGTTCCCTCCTCCACCCGGCCGAGCTCCACCTCGACGGTCCGCTTCACCGCCGTCGGGGCGACGTCGAGCGCCGCCACGCAGGGGCGGAAGGAGACCTCCTCCACCGCGAGCGCCGGGAGCCGCCCGGCGAGCCCGGTGCCCCAGGAGGCGTCCCGGGCCAGCGCCTGGAGATCCACGCACACCCGCACCGCCCCGGCCAGGTCTCCCTCGGAGAACAGCTGGCGAAGGCGCAGCGCTCCGAGCTTCCCCGCGTAGGGGAGCGTGGACCATCCCCGGGGACGACCCTCGGGCGTGGGGACGTCGAGCGTCCCGAGGCCCGGCGGGGGCCCCGCCTCGGCGGCATGGGTCGCCCGGAGGAGCCGGTCCAGCGCCCCGGCCGCCGCGGCGCCCTCGCGCCGGCAGGAAGGCGAGAGCGCGGTCAGCGGTTGCTCGCCCTCGCGCACCGCCCGGCAGAGCTCGACGTCCGCCGAGCCCGCCTCGAGCAGGGCGAGCGCGTCCCAGGCCTCGCCGGCCTGCGCGCCGAACGTCCCCGGCCCGGGCGGCTGGACGTGCGGCGGGCGCGCGAAGCGGGCGGTCCCCCTGGCCTCCAGGTCTCGCCGGAGCAGGTGCGCCGGCCAGACGGTCGAGGTCCGCCAGAGGACGACGAAGACCGCGAGCACGACGACCCCGGTCGCGAGCCAGAGCGCCCTCGGAAGCCATCTGCGCAGCTGCCCACCCATCCCGGGCGGCGGACCTTGCCAGAGCCGCCCGAAAAAACCGAGGGCCCACCCGGGCGCGTGCCAGAGGCAGGCGCCGGGCGGGCCCTCTTCTTTCCCGTCAGGGACGCACCCCGGGACGCGGTGCCCGGGAGGGCGGCCCTCCGGATGGAGTCTCCGGGGCCCGCGCCTCAGGCGCTCATCGGCTCCGGCTTGGACTTCGGAAGCGGCTGCTGGAGCGGCCCGCGGACCACCTCGTACTGCTTGAGGAGGCGGCGGAAGTTGCTCCGGTCGACGCCGGCGGCGCGCGCCGCGCTGGAGACGTTGTGCCCGCTCTTCTCCAGCAGCGCCGAGAGGTATCGCCGCTCGAAGGCCCGCATCGCCAGCCGCTTGGCCTCCGCGTAGGGGAGGTGGGCGAGGCTGAGCACCTCGACGTCCCCGCCGCCGCCCGGCGACTCGCGCAGCTGCTGCGGCAGGTCCTCCACGTCCACCACCTCGCGCGAGGTGAGCACCACCGCGCGCTCGATGACGTTCTCCAGCTCGCGGACGTTGCCCATCCAGCGGTGGCAGACCAGGGCCTCCATCGCCTGCGGCGAGATGCCGGTCACCTTCTTGCCCATCTTCCCCGCGTACATCCGGAGGAAGTGGCCGGCCAGGAGCGGGACGTCCTCGGGACGATCGCGCAGCGGCGGGAGCGAGACGGTGATGACGTTGAGCCGGTAGAAGAGGTCCTCGCGGAACTTGCCCTGGTCCTTGGCCCGGGCGAGGTCCACGTTGCTCGCGGCGATGACGCGGACGTCCACCTTGATGGTGTCGTTCGCGCCCACCCGCTTGACCTCGCCCTCCTGGAGGACGCGGAGGAGGCGGACCTGGGTGGCCGGCGGCACGTCGCCGATCTCGTCGAGGAAGATGGTCCCGCCGTCGGCCGCCTCGAAGAGACCCTTCTTGTTGGCGGTGGCGCCGGTGAAGCTCCCCTTCACGTGGCCGAAGAGCTCGGACTCGAGCAGGGTGTCGGTCAGGGCCGAGCAGTTCACCGCAATGAAGGGCTTGTCCTTCCGGGGGCTCCGGTAGTGGATGGCCCGAGCGACCAGCTCCTTGCCGGTGCCGCTCTCGCCCTGGATGAGGACGGTGGCGCTGGAGTAGCTGACCGTCTCGACCAGCTTGAACACCGCCCGCATCTGGGACGACTGGCCGATGAGGTCCTCGAACTGGCCCTTGACGCTGAGCTGCTCCTCGAGGACCCGGGTGCGGTCCTTGAGCTGCTTCCGCTCCAGCGCCTTGGCGACGGTGAGGCTGACCTCGTCGATGTTGGAGAAGGGCTTGGTCAGGTAGTCGTAGGCGCCGGCCTTCACCGCCTCGACCGCCGTCTCCACCGTGGCGAAGGCGGTCATCATCACCACCTCCACGTCGGGGCGGGCCTGCTTGATGGCCCGGAGCAGGTCCATGCCGGACAGGTGCGGCATCCGGATGTCGAGCACCGCCACGTCGACCGTGGGGTCCTTGGAGGCGGCGAGGCCTTCCACCGCATCGTCGATCGCCACGACGGTGTAGCCCTCTCGCTGAAGTATCTCGGTGACGGCCCGGAGGACGACCTTGTCGTCATCCACGACCAGAATCTTGCCAGGGCGCTTGCTCATCAGTTCCTCACAGACGGGAAAGACGTGGGTGGGATGGGGAGAAGAACGGTGAAGGTCGACCCCTCACCGGGAATGCTCTGAACCTCGAACCGGCCGCCGTGGTCCTGGACGATCCGGTATGCGATCGCGAGACCGAGTCCCGTGCCCTCACCGGGCGGCTTGGTGGTGAAGGAAGGCTCGAAGATGCGGGGCAGCACCGAGGCCTCGATGCCGGTGCCGGTGTCGCGCACGCTGAAGAAGACGTGGGTGTCCCGCCGGCCGGTGGTGACGGTCAGCGCGCCGCGCCTCCTGTCCAGCGCGTAGAGCCCGTTCTGGAGGAGGTTCAGGAGCACTTGCCCCATCTGGCTCGTGTCGCCGATCACCTCGGGCAGGTCGGCGGCGGTGAGCACCTCGATGGTGGCCTCGGGCAGCTTCTTGAGCTGGGCCTGGAAGAGGAACGCCGCGTCCTCCACGCAGCGGTTCAGGTCGAAGGGACGGCGGTCGCCCTCCTGGGAGCGGCGGCTGAACTGCAGGAGGCTCTCGACGATGCGCTTGCAGCGGAGCGCCGACTCCTCGATGAGCTGCAGCGAGTCGAGGTCGCCCTTCGCCCGGCCCGCGTCGCGCTTCATCAGCTGGGCGAAGGTGAGGATGCCGGCCAGCGGGTTGTTGATCTCGTGGGCCACGCCTCCGGCCAGCTGCCCCACCGCGGCCATCTTCTCGGTCTCGACCAGGCGCGCGGTCATGGTCCGCTCGTCGGTGACGTCCCGGTAGGCACACACCGCCTGCCCCTCCTCCGCCATGGGGTAGACGTCGAGGACGTAGATTCTTCCCTTGTGCTCGATCTCCGCCCGCCCCTCCTTGCCGCTGGAGATGGCCTTCTTCAGCGGGCAGCCGGTGCAGGGGGTCTCGCGCCCGAACAGGAACTGGTGGCACGGCGGGTTCTGGCTCACGCCCTGGACCGGCCGGCCGGCGACGCGGGCATAGGCGACGTTCGCCCGGCGGACGCTGTGGTCCGCGCCCCGCACCACCGCCAGGGGAAGGTCCAGCGAGTCGAAGGAGAGCTCCCACTCGCGCTTGGCGACGACGAGGAGCCGGGTCCGCTGCTGCACCCGCTCCTCCAGCTCGGCGTTGAGGGCCCGGAGCTCCTCGTTCTGCGCCCGGGTGACCTCCTGGAGGTGGGCGTTCTCGGCCTGGACCTTGTACTGCTCGAAGGCGCTCTGGACGGTGAGGAGCAGCGCCGAGTCGTTCCAGGGCTTGGCGATGAAGCGGAAGATCTCGGAGCGGTTGATGGCCTCCTCGATGGCCCGCTGGTCGGCGTGGCCGGTGAGCATGATCCGCTGCGCGAGCGGGATGCGTTGCTTCACCTGGGCTAGGAAATCGGCCCCGTTCATGCCCGGGAGCCGGAAGTCCGAGATGACGACCTCGGGGGTGAATTGGTCGAGGACCTTCAGCCCCCGCTCGCCGTCGAGCGCGGTGCGAATCTCCCAGTCACCGCCGCGGAGCACGCGACGGAGCGACTTGAGGATGTTTTCCTCGTCGTCCACCACGAGCAGCCGCCCCTGTGCAGGCGACATCCTGAGCGCAGGCTCCATCTGACGGGCTTCCAGTGAATGTCAGGGAGTTGCAACCGGTCGGCCACCCGCCTGGCCACCCCAACCCCCGGGGATCAGGTCCGTTTCACCCTGTGCGGGGCGGGGACCCGGGGTCATTGTATACCCACCACGGGTGCTTGTGGTCGCTGACGACCCAGGCGCGCAGGCGAACGGCCCGCTGCTCCGGGTCCTTCCGCCTCAGGTCGTCCCCACCCCGCGCGGGAGGGCCCCGAGGCCCGGGTCGGCCAGGCACACCCGGTTGCGCCCCTCCCGCTTGGCCCGGGCGAGGCAGCCATCGGCGGCGCCGATCAGCTCCTCGGGGGTCTGCACGGCGACCGCCGGGTGACTGCCGACGCCCACGCTCGCGGTGAGGAGCACGTCGGCGGCCGGCCCGGTGCGCAAGGCGGCGACGTCGCGGCGGATCCGCTCCGCCACCGTGAGCGCTCCGGCGAGGTGGGTCTGGGGGAGGATGCAGGCGAACTCGTCGCCGCCGGTCCGGGCGACGGTGTCGGTCTCCCGGACGGCGGCGAGGAGGCACTGGGCGACCGCCCGGAGCACCCCGTCGCCCACCAGGTGCCCGAAGGACTCGTTGATGCCCCGGAACTGGTCGAGGTCCACCAGGACCAGCGCCAGCGGATTGTCGTAGCGCTGGGCGCGCCGGAACTCGTCCTCGAGGCGGAGGAGGAAGTAGCGGCGGTTGTGCACCTCGGTGAGCGCATCCGTCACCGAGGCCCGGTCCTCCGGGCCCTGGGTCTGGGGCGCCGCTTGCCGGAACACCGCCGTCCGCCGGCGAAGCCGCGCGAGCAGCTCCTCGAGGCGGACGCTCGCCGGGAGCACGTCGTCGGCACCGAGGTCGAGGAGCCGGGTGCGCCACTCGACGTCATCCACGCCGAGCACCAGCACCGGCCGGTTCCCGTTCCGCTCCTTCGCCCGCAGCCGCGAGAGCAGTCCCGCCGCGCCCCAGGGAGGACAGGGCTCGACGAGCACCAGCGCGTCGGGCAGCTCGCCCTCGGCGGCGTCCACCGCGCTGCCCTCCGCGAAGCGGGTGCAGCTCCAGCCGGCCTCCTCCAGTCCACGGGCCAGCGTGCTGGCGGTGCCGTCCTGTGCGGTGACGAGCCAGAGGTTCATTCGGGGGTGAAAGAAGAGGCTAGCAGACCGACGCGTCCCTGCCCGGTGCCTCGGCGGCCACCCGGGTGCCGCGCAACCCCGCGGAACGGAAGGGGCGTTTGCACCCCGTGGGGAGCCGGGACTAGACCCATGCCGCCCCCGACCGTGGACCCCAGCCGCGCAGAGCCGCCTGCCGTCCCTCCGCCGGAACCGGCCCCGCTCAGGCGAAAGGTGCGGAGATGGCTCGTGGGGAGACCCAGGAGCGTCGAGGACCCGGGCGTCTTCCACCATCTGTCGCTGGTGGCCTTCCTCGCCTGGGTGGGGCTCGGCGCGGACGGGCTGTCCTCCTCGTCCTACGGCCCGGAGGAGTCCTTCAAGGCGCTCGGGTCGCAGGTGGCGCTGGCGCCGTTCCTGGCGCTCGCCACCGCCTTCACCGTCATCATCATCGCCGCGGCGTACTCGCGGATCATCGAGCACTTCCCGTTCGGGGGCGGCGGCTACATCGTCGCCACGCGCCTGCTGGGGCCGGGGGCCGGCGTCGTCTCCGGAAGCGCGCTGATGGTGGACTACGTGCTCACCATCACCACCTCGGTCGCCGCGGGGGCGGAGGCGATCTTCAGCTTCCTTCCACCGCAGCTCCACAGCCAGAGCTTCGCCGTCGAGGTGGTGGCCATCGGTGTGCTGGTCCTGCTCAACCTCCGCGGGGTGCGCGAGTCGGTCACGGTGCTCGCGCCCATCTTCGCGGTCTTCCTGCTGACGCACGCCGTGCTCATCGGCGGCTCGGTGCTGAGCCGGGTCGACGAGGTGCACGTCGTGACCGAGCAGGTTCGGGGCGGGCTGTCGACGGGGGTCGCGACGCTAGGCCTCGGCGGGATGTTCGCGCTCTTCCTGCGCGCCTACTCGATGGGCGCGGGCACCTACACCGGCATCGAGGCGGTCAGCAACGGCCTGCAGATCATGCGCGAGCCAAAGGTGGAGACCGCGAAGCGGACCATGGTGCTGATGGCCATCTCGCTCGCGCTCACGGCAGGAGGCATCACCTTCGCCTACCTCCTGCTGCACGTCACCCCGGTGGCCGGCCAGACGATGAACGCCGTCCTCGCGAGCCGGTTCGCCGGCGCGTTCCAGCTGGCGGGGCTGCCCGTCGGTCAGTGGTTCGTCTGGATCACCCTGCTCTCCGAAACCCTGCTCCTCTTCGTCGCCGCACAGGCCGGCTTCATCGACGGGCCCCGGGTGCTGGCCAACATGGCGGTGGACAGCTGGGCGCCGCACCGCTTCGCCCAGCTCTCGGACCGGCTGACGATGCAGAACGGCGTGCTGCTGATGGGCGGCTCGTCGCTGCTCGCGCTCCTCTACACGAAGGGGGACATCACCACGCTGGTGACCCTGTACGCGATCAACGTCTTCATCACCTTCTCCCTCAGCCAGGCCTCGATGTGCCGCTTCTGGTGGAGGGAGCGCCGGGCCCGCGCCGACTGGAGGCGGCGCATCTCCATCCACGTCGTCGGGCTCGTGCTCTGCCTCTCCATCCTCCTGGTGAACGTCTACGAGAAGTTCCGCGAGGGGGCCTGGGTGACCATCGTCGTCACCGGCGCCGTGGTGGGCGTGTTCGTCTGGACCCGCGCCCACTACCGCAAGGTACAGCAGAGCCTCCGGCGTCTCGACGACATCCTCCCCTCGATGCCGCAGACGAAGGCGCCGGTCCGCGAGCTCGATCCGAGGAAGCCCACCGCGGTGCTGATGGTCGGCGGGTACGCCGGGCTCGGCGTGCACTCGCTCCTGACCATCCAGCGGCTCTTCCCCAACTACTACCAGAACTTCGTCTTCCTCTCGGTCGGGGTGATCGACTCGGCGACCTTCCGGGACATCGCCGAGGTGGTGGAGGTGAAGGAGCGGACCCGCGCCGCGCTCGACCAGTACGTGGCCCTCGCGCAGGGGCTGGGGCTGGCGGCGACCGCCCGGATGGCGCTGGGGACCGAGGCGGTGGAGACGGCGACCCAGCTCTGCCGGGAGGTCGCGCGCGAGTTCCCACGAGCGCTCTTCTTCGCCGGGAAGCTGGTCTTCGAGCAGGAGCGCTGGTACCAGCGCGTGCTCCACAACGAGACCGCGTACCAGATCCAGCGCCGGCTCCAGTTCGCCGGGCTGAACGCCATGGTGCTCCCGGTGCGCCTGCTGGAGGAGGCCCCGGGATCGTCGGCGGCCGCCGCGGCCTGACCCGGCTTCAGCCGGCGGGGTGGAAGCGCTCGCCGCGCTCGGCCATCCGGCGGAGCAGGGGCGCGGGCTCGAACCGTGCACCCTTCCGCTCCCGCCAGTGCTCGAGGCGGCGGAGCAGCTCGGCCGCGCCCATCGCGTCCGCGGCGCGGAAGGGTCCGCCCCGGAACGGCGGGAAGCCGAGGCCGAACACCGCCCCGATGTCGCCGTCGCGTGCGCTCCGGAGGATGCCCTCCTCCAGGCAGCGGATCGCCTCGTTGAGGAAGAGCAGCACCGGGCGCTCGGCCAGCTCCTCCGCCGGGAAGGCGACCCGGGTCGCGCCGCCCGGAAGCGCGGCGTAGACGCTCGGGTCCACCGGCTTGCCCTTCACGTCGTAGCGGTAGAAGCCCTTCTTCGCCTTGCGGCCCAGGCGCCCCTCCTTCACCAGCAAGGCCATGGTTCCGGGCGGGGTCATCCGCTCCCCGAAGGCGTCGTGGAGGACGTGGCTCACCTTCTCGCCCACGTCGATGCCGACCTCGTCGAGGAGCTGGAACGGGCCCACCGGGAACCCGTAGGCCCGGAGCGCGCCGTCCACCGCGGCGATCTCCGCGCCCTCGACGAGCAGGTGGGCCGCCTCGTTGAGGTAGGGCGCGAGCACCCGCGAGGTGTAGAAGCCCGGGCCGTCGCGGACGACGACGACCGTCTTCCCCTGCTTCTTGCCCAGCTCGACGCAGGTGGCGACGACCGAGGGGTCGGTGCCGTGGTGGGTGATGACCTCGAGCAGCGGCATCCTCTCCACCGGGCTGAAGTAGTGCATCCCGATGACGTTGCCCGGGCGGCGGCTTCCCTCGGACAGGCGAGCGATGGGGATGGAGCTCGTGTTGGAGGCGAAGATGGTCCCGTCGGGAGTCGCGGCTTCGATCTCGGCGAGCATCCGGCGCTTGAGGGCGAGGTCCTCGAACACCGCCTCGATGACGACGTCGGCGCGATGGAAGCCGGAGAGATCGCTGGTGGTGGTGACCCGGGCGAGGATGCGCTCCAGCCCCCGGCGGTCGAGCCGGCGGCGGCGGACCCGCTGATCGAGCAGGCCCCGGACGTGGGAGAGCGCGCGGCCGGCGGAGGCGTCGTCGCGCTCCTTGATCCGGACCGGCAGCTCGGCCTTCTCGGCGGTGACGAAGGCGATGCCTCCGCCCATCAGCCCGCCACCCAGCACCGCGACCTTGTGCACCGGCCGGGCCTTTGCCGATCCATCCACCCCGCTGTCCTTCTTGAGCGCGGTGGTGGCGAAGAAGAGCTCGCGGAGGCGGGCACTGACGTCGGTCATCAGCAGGTCGCCGAAGGCGCGGGCCTCGGCGCGCTGCCCGGCCTCGAATCCCCGGTCCAGCCCCTCGCGCACCACCTCCAGCGCGCGCTCCGGCGCCGGGTAGTGGCCTCCGGTCTTGCGGAGCAGCTGCTTCCGCGCCTCGGCGAAGAGTAGCCGGCGCCCGAGCGGGTTGCCCTCCAGCGCGGCGCGGGTGACGGTCTCGCGCGGGCTCCGGTGCGGGCCGCCGTGCGGTCGACCCGCGCCCGAGACCAGCGCCCGCGCGTGCTCGATGGCGACGTCGATCAGGATGGCCTGGGGGACCACCTCGTCGACCAGGCCGAGCTTGCGCGCCTTGGCCGCACGCACTCCCTTCCCGGTGAGGACGAGGTCCAGCGCCGCCTGGACGCCGATGAGCCGGGGAAGGCGCTGCGTGCCTCCGGCGCCGGGGAGCAGGCCGAGCTGCACCTCCGGGAGCCCGAGCTGCGTCCGCGGCGCGTCGGAGGCCACCCGGCCCCGGCAGGCCAGCGCCCACTCGAGGCCGCCGCCGAGGCAGGCGCCGTGGATGGCGGCGACCACTGGCTTGGGGAAGAAGGCCAGCCGGTCGAATCCGTGCTGCCCCTCGCGCGAGGCGCGCTCGCCGTCGGCCGCGGTTCGGAGCGAGCCCAGCCACCTCACGTCGGCGCCCACCACGAAATCCTGCTTGGCCGAGGCGAAGACGACGGCCTTCACCGCGTCGTTCGTACCGAGCCGCTCCAGCTCCTCGGCGAACTCGGCCCCGACGGCGGGCGAGAGCGTGTTCACCGGCTCGCCGGGCAGGTCGAAGGTGACGATCGCGACGTCGTCCCGGATCTCCGTTCGGAAGGCGCCCATCAGACGCGCTCCAGGACGATGGCCGCGCCAAGGCCGCCGGCGGCGCAGACGGTGCAGAGGGCGGTGCGCTTGCCGCGCCGGGCCAGCGCATCGAGCGCCTGCAAGACGATGCGGGCGCCCGTGGCGCCGAAGGGATGGCCGAGGGCGATCGAACCTCCGTGGACGTTGAGGCGCTCGGGGTCCACCTCGCCCAGCGGCGAGGAGCGGCCGAGCTTCTTCGCGAACTCGGCGCTGGCGAACGCCTGGAGGTTGCTCGCCACCTGTGCGGCGAAGGCCTCGTGCATCTCGACCAGGTCGATGTCGCGAAGGCTCATCCCCGCCCGGTCGAGCGCGATGGGTGCGGCGTAGGCCGGCCCCTGGAGGAGCTGGTCCGCCGGGTCCGTCGCCGCGTAGGCGAAGGCCCGGAGCGCGCCGAGCGGCTGGAGGCCGAGCGCCCTCGCCCGGTCCTCGCGCATCACCAGCAGCGCGGCCGCACCGTCGGTCAGCGGCGAGCTGTTGCCCGCGGTGACCGAGCCGTGCACCTTGTCGAAGACCGGCTTGAGCTTCGAGAGGGCCTCGAGCGAGGTGTCCTGGCGGACGATGTCGTCGGTCGCGCCGGTGGCCGTGTAGCCGGGCGGCACCGGGACGTGCATCACCTGGGCCTCGAACACCCCGGCCTTCCAGGCGGCGGCCGCACGCTGGTGCGAGGCGAGCGCGATCTCGTCCTGCCAGGTCCGGGAGACGTGGTTCTCCTTGGCCATCTTCTCGGCGCTCTGACCCATGGTGAGGCCGGTGGAGTACTCGGCGATGGCCGGGGGGACCGGGACCAGGTCGCGGGGAGCGACGCCGGCGAAGGCGCGGACCCGCTCGGGCAGGGTTCGGGCCCGGCTGGCCTTGACCAGCGCTCGGGACAGCGGCCGGCTGGCGAAGATGGGCACGTCGCTCATCGACTCGGTGCCGCCGGCGATGGCCACCTGGCTCACCCCGAGCGCCATCGCGGAGGCGACGTCGGTGAAGGCCTGGACGGACGTCGCGCAGGCGCGGCTCACCGTGTGGGCCTCGACGCCGCGAGGGAGGGCCGAGGCGAGGCCCACCTCGCGAGCGATGCTCGGAGCGAGGAGCGTGGGGATGGCCTGGCCGAAGACGATCTGGTCGATCTCCGCCGGGTCGACGTCCGAGCGCTCGACGAGCTCGCGGACGACGGCCGCTCCGAGGTCGAGCGAGGTGAGGGAGTGGAAGACGCCGCCGGCCTTGACGAAGGGGGTGCGGAGCCCCTTCACCACGACGGCGCGCGACGTCCCGGGTTGACCGAGCAGCTGCGCCATGACGCAGCGTTCCATCAGAGACCGACGGACGCGTCAACCCGCGCCGGCACGCGCCCGCTGCTTGTCGGGCACGCTCGACCATGAGCGAATGGCCGCCCGGGGAGGGCTCGCCGATGACGCGAGGATGGGCTTCGGTCTGCGCGGTGCTCTTGGGGCTGTCGGGTTGCTCGCGGGTGGACCTCGCGGCGGAGCGCGCCGCCATCCTGGCGACCGACAGGCCGTGGCAGGAGGCGATCGCCGCGAAGGACGTGGAGAAGTCGCTCTCGTTCTGGGCCGAGGACGCCGTCGTGATGCCTCCCGCCCAGCGGGCGGTGGTCGGGAAGGACGCCATCCGCCGCTTCGTCACCGAGAGCTTCAGGATTCCGGGCTTCGGAATCCGCTGGGAGACGACGGGGGTCGCGGTCTCGCCCCACGCCGAGATGGCCTATGCCTTCGGCCGGACGACGACGACGCTCACCGGGCCGGATGGCAAGCCGATGACCCTTCCGGCGAAGTCGCTGACCGTGTGGCGGAAGGGGCCGGACGGGGCGTGGAAGTGCGTGGTCGATGCGTGGAGCGACGACGCTCCGCCTGCGCCGAAGCTCTGAGCCCGGTCATGCGGGGGTCGATGGGGCCGACCTGCCGCTCCGACCAGTCCGATTCGCTCGACGACGACCGCCTCTAATGAACTTTTGAGCGGTCCATGAACAATGTTCTGTGAACATCGTTCACTTGCAGATGGACGTTCCGGCTGTCAAGCGCTAAGAACGGCCCGTGGGGTCGGTGCAACGGCGCGAGCGCGCGAAGACGGAGCTCCGGGGGCGGATCCTCGACGCCGCCCGCGAGATCGTGAAGCGCGAGGGCTTCGGCGGGCTCACGGTCCGCAAGATCGCCGACGCCGTCGAGTACGCCCCGGGAACCCTCTACCTCTACTTCGAGAACCGCGACGCCATCGCTCGCGAGCTCTCCTCCGAGGGATTCCGGAAGCTCCTCGAGGCCCTCGCCCCGGCGGAGGCCATCGCCGACCCGCTCAGCCGCCTCGAGGCCATCGGCCATGCCTACGTCCGCTTCGGAATGGAGAACCCCGAGACCTACCGCCTCATCTTCATGGAGGACCCACAGCTCACGACCGCGGTGTTCGAGGGAGCGGGCGGCGAGCCCGGCCAGCAAGCCTACCGGGCCCTGGTCGATCCGCTCGAGGAGCTCCAGCGGACCGGGCGCTTCCAGCCGGGCGCCGACGTCCAGGCGCTCGCCGACACGCTCTGGGCCGTGGTGCACGGCATCGTCAGCCTGAAGCTCACCTGCCCCGGATTCCCCGTCACGCCCACCGAGCCGCTGGTCGACACCGCCCTGCGCACCGTCCTCGACGGGATGGTCCGAGCCGCTATGGCGTCGGGGGCGGTGTGACGTGACAGCCGAGCCGGTGCACCGTCTCCACCAGGTGCTTCGCCGCCTCCGGTGAGGTCGGCGGCAGGATCCCGTGGCCGAGGTTGAAGATGTGTCCCACCGGCCCGGCGCGCCGGAGGATGTCCGCCACGCGCTGTTCGACCTCGGCCGGCGGCAGGAAGAGCGCCAGCGGATCGAGGTTTCCCTGCAGCGCCACGTCCGGACCGGCGAGCGCTCGCGCCTGGTCGATCTCGATGCGCCAGTCGCAGCCCAGGACGTCGGCCCCGGTCTTCCGGAGGAGCGGCAGGTGGGTGGACATCGCCGTGCCGAAGACGATGACCGGGACACCCTTCGCCTGGACCGCCTGCACCATGCGGGTGAGGTAGGGCAGCGAGAAGGTCTCGAAGTCCCGTGGGCTCAGCTCGCCGCCCCAGCTGTCGAAGATCTGGACGATGCGCGCGCCGGCCTCCACCTGCATCTCGAGGTAGGGGATGAGGCTGCGGGTGAGCTTGTCGAACAGGGCGTGGGCGACCGCGGGCTGCTCGAAGAGGAGCCGCTTGATGAGGATGAAGCTCTTCGAGCCGCCGCCCTCGACCATGTAGGCGGCGAGGGTGAAGGGAGCGCCCGCGAAGCCGATGACCGGAACCACGTCGTGGAGCGCGGCCCGGGTCCGGCGGATGGCCTCGGCCACGAAGCCGGTCCTCTCCACCGGGTCCGGGACGGCGAGCCTCTCGATGTCCGCCCCGGTGCGGAGCGGCGAGGGGAAGTGCGGGCCACGGTCGCCGAGCTCGAGCTCCATCCCCATCGCCTCGGTGGGGATGAGGATGTCGGAGAAGATGATCGCCGCGTCGACGCCCAGCCTGCGCACCGGCTGGACGGTCACCTCGGCGGCGAGGTCGGGCGTCTTGCAGAGCGGGAGGAACTCGATCTTCTCCCGCACCGCTCGGTACTCCGGGAGGTAGCGGCCCGCCTGGCGCATGATCCACACCGGCGTCACGTCGACGGGTTGCCGCCGCGCGGCCCGGAGGAGACGGTCGTTCACGGCCGGTGGACGTAGCAGGAACGCCCCGGCCCTGGCGAGCGTGGCGGTCGCTACCGCCTCGTCCTCCGGCCGCGCGGGGGGCGCCGCCTCGGCCCGGACCGAGCTGGATCGCCCCGGAGCACGGGCTTCACGTCGAGCACCGGCGTTCCGTCGATGGCCTCCAGCGGACCGACCTTGAAGCGCGAGCCCTCGATGGCGAGGACCCGGACCGGGTGGAGGCCGATGGGATTCGGCCGGTCCGGCGAGCGGGTGGCGAAGACGCCGGTGAGCGGGTTCGCCGGGTCGCCGCGCGGGTGCACCTCGAGGACGGCGCGGTCGGCCTCGTGGAACCAGGTGAGCACCAGGACCGCGTCTCCGACCGAGAGACCCGACGCGGCGGCGGCCACCTCGGGGACGAGCTCGATCCACGCGTCCGGCGCGCCCTCGTGCCCCTGCATCGGCGCGAGCGTCCGGTCCCGGAGCGTGGAGCGGACCACGCCGACCGGCCGGAGCAGCAGGTCGCCGGGGCTCATGGTCGGCGGGTGAAGAGCGCGTTCAGCTCGGCGTACGGGACGGCGCCCTCGAGCATCGCCGCGTAGCCCGCGCCGTCGAGGAACTGTCGTGCAGCGCGGCGGGTGAGCCCGTGCACGGCGCCGGCGATGCCCGAGCCGGCGGAGATCCGCCGCACGCCCACCTGGGCGAGCTCGGCCACGGGCGGAAGCCCCGCGCGCACCAGGACGTTCAGCGGAAGTGGGACCGCAGCGGTGACCCGCCGGATGGCGACGAGGTCGACGAGCGCGGGGACGAAGAATCCGTCCGCCCCGGCCTCGCGGTACTTGAGGCCGCGGGCGATGGTCTCCTCCTCGGCGCGCTCGTTGGTGGTGAGCGCGCGCAGGTACACGTCGGTCCGGGCGTTCACGAAGAGGTCGACCCCTGCGCGGGCGGCTCCGCGCTTGGCCGCGGCGATGCGCTGGCAGAGGACCTCGGGCCGGTCGGTGCCGTCCTCGAGGTTCACCCCCACGGCTCCGGCGGAGACGAGGGCGTGCGCGTTCTCCGCGATGACCGAGAGGTCGTTCGAGTAGCCCGCCTCCATGTCCACCGTGAGGGGGACGGAGAGGACCCGCGCGATCTCCCGCACCGCATCGAGGAGAACCGCGGCCGGGAGCGCGCCGCCGTCGGCGTAGCCGTGGGCCCAGGCGAGGCCGGCGCTGGTGGTGGCGATGGCCTGGGCGCCGGTGGCCTCGACGATGCGGGCGCTGCCCGCGTCCCAGGCGTTCGGAAGGAGAAGCGGTCTCGGACCGTGGTGGAGCTCTCGGAAGCGCGGCGCGGCGGTGCGGGGGTCCATGGTGGGTGTAGACTGCTCCCGGCGAGGCGGCGTGGAGTAGGCACACTTGCCGACCGTCGTCCTTGACACAGCTGGAACCGGGACCGTACAAGCGCCCCCGTCGTCGAGGAGCGGAGCCGGGACCGGGCGGATAGCTCAGCGGTAGAGCATCGCCCTTACAAGGCGAGGGTCACAGGTTCGATCCCTGTTCCGCCCATTCGAGGACGCGTCGTTCCGGGGAGTTAGTTCAGCTGGTTAGAACGCCGGCCTGTCACGCCGGAGGTCACGGGTTCAAGTCCCGTACTCCTCGCTTCGTAACGGCCCGGATGGACGGCGGAAATCGGCGCTGTCTCCGGGCTCTGCTTCACCCTCCCCTGGCGACGCCAGAAAGGGTCCCAGAAAGAAATCTGAGGATCCCGGCGGTGTAGTCGACGGTCTCCTCAGCGTTCACGAGGTGGCGTCGCTGCTGCGGGTCCATCCATCGACCGTGTACGGGCTTTGCGAGCGGGGACAGCTCGTGCACATCCGGGTTAGCAACGCGATCCGGATTGCAGCGGAGGACGTGAGAGCGTTTCTGCGATCTCGGAGGACGGACGCTTCCTCCCCTTCCACCGGAGCCACAGTCTCGCCTGACCGCTCGGACGAGTGACGATTGGTCCGGATTTCGTCGAGTCCGATGCACTCACCGCGGTCGGCAGTGCGTGACTCCGTGCTGACGGGCGGGCGCCCGCTACTTTGAACCAGCGCAGCCCCGGCACGCCTTCACCAAGGGCAGGACGGCCACTCACCCCGTCAACATCCCTGCAGTCGGAAGGCCGTAGCAGCCACTCTGCCGAGATGCCGCCCCCCCCCCGTGGACCAGCACGAGCACGCACCTAGGATCGACCCGGTGCCGTCCGGGTGGATCTTCACCTTTCCCGAGCCGGGATCGCGCGACGCGCTGTGCTCACTCATCGGGTGAGGTTGTTGCGGCAGGCGTTCACGCCGAGGACCGGATCGAGCTGCGAACCAACCTGGGCCACCGGCTCACCGTCCCACTCTCGCAAGCAAGCCGGACGGACCCGGAGGCCGCGCAGTTCGTCCCGTCGCACTCTGCCGGATGCCTGGATGTTGCCGCAATGCAGGTCTGGTAGGCCGCTCAGCGTCGTTGCTCACCGGCCGAAACTCAGGACCACAGTCCCTTGAGCCTGGCTACGATCCGCCCTTCAGCCCGGCGCCCACGTACGGACGCGTGCCGTCCCAGAACCCACTGAGCTCCGCCCACCACCTGGCCGACTCCGGGCCGAGGTGCGGCTCGAACACCGCCGGATCAAGTCCCGCGCTCAAGGCGAGGTTCTGGAGTCCTTCGAGCAGGCCGATCGTCGCCGCCTCGCGAACGTAGGAATCCCCGTCGGTGTGCAGTCGCTCGACCACCTCGAAGATTGCGGCGAACTCC
>DATJVY010000086.1:0-3295 GCA_035501615.1 Myxococcaceae bacterium | reverse complement strand
CTCCCCGCCCTCTGGGCGAGCGTGGCGCGCCGGGCGAGGAGGCCGACCAGCTCGTGGTCCACCGCATCGATGAGCTCCCTCGCCTCCTGCAGCTCGGGGGACCGCGTCCCGAGATCGGGGATGGCGAAGCGCGCCGGGTCGGGAATCGCCGCCGGGGCCTCCTCCAGGGCCCGGTCGATCTCCGCCAGCGCGGCCAGGAGCTGGTGGCGTGCCTCGGCGGCGAAGGGGTTCTCGCGCTGGATGGCGGCGAACAGGTGGCCCGCGTCCGAGCGCACCGTCTCGATGGTGCGCGAGATGGCCTGGAACGAGGGAGGGGCGAAGGGGACGTTCATCCCCGCCCCGGCGTCGAGCATCCCCTTGGCGACGAAGAAGGTGAGCGCGTGGGTGTGGGCCATCACCCGGTCATGACTCTCCGGGGTCTGCTCGATGACCTCGCAGCCGATGCGCCGGTAGAGCCCGGCCACCCGCACCGCGGCCTCGTGGTGGTGGGGCGAAGGGCAGATCACCACTCGCAAGGGGCGCTCGGCGAGGGCGAGGCTCACCGGACCGAAGAGCGGGTGGGTCGCCACCCAGGGGAGGTCGCGGCCCAGCACGGCCTCCAGATCCGCAGCTGGATGGACCTTCACGCTCCCGACGTCGAGGACGATCTGGTCTCGCGTGAGGTGAGGCCGCACCGCCTCGAGCGCCTCGCGCATGCGTGGCACCGGCACCGCCAGCACGACGAAGCTCGCTCCGGCCACCAGGTCGGGGAGCCCGACGGCCCGAACCGGAAGCGGGACCTCCGCACCCGGGTCGAGTGCGCGGTACGGGACCTGGGCCTCGTCCAGGAGCGAGCCCAGCGCTCTTCCAAATCGACCGAATCCCAGGACCGCGACGGACATGCCGCGGAGTCTAGCAACGCGGCTCCGCGGTTGAACGTCGCGCCAACGTCGTCCGGAGAGCCTCTAGCTTCCGATCTGCACCGTGTAGGCGCCGCAGCCCGTCCAGGTGATCTTGATGCCCTTGTTGGTGATCGGCGTGGCGCCGGCATTGCTCGTCGAGTTCACGGTCCGGCGGATCTCCAGCGTCCCTCCGGTGATGCAGTACGAGGGGCTCGTCTCGTACGTGAGGTTGGCGTCGAAGCCCGCGGTGTACGCGTAGTCGAACGTCGTCCCGTTGCCCGTGTAGTGCCCGCTGAAGGTATCCCGCCCCTGGCCGACGATGGTGTTCGCGGTGACCGTGATCTGCCCGGTCCAGTTGAAGGATCCGGTCTCGGTGGCACCCCCGGCGCTGAAGTTGTAGGTCACCGTGAGGTTCCAGGTGACGCTGGAGCTGGTCGCCGTGAGCGACCCGTTGATCGTCTCGCTGCCCGCGCTGCTCGAGATGGTGCAGTTGTTGTAGGTGATGCTCGAGGACGTGAAGGTGTAGCAGCCCTGCTGCAGCGCCCCGGTCCGGTTCCCGAGCAGCGCCGCCGCTCCTCCGATCCTCGACTCCGGCGATTCCGGATCGCCGGGCGTGGCGACGAGGCTTCCCAGCGCCCCGGTCAGCGTCTCGGTCAAGTACGGAAGGCTGGAGGCGTTGGCGATCTGGCCGTTCACCGACGCACTCACCGCGTCCTGCATCTGCGTCTGGGCGTTGTTGGCTGCGCTCTGCTGCGCGGCCGTCGGCGCCTGGGGACTTCCGTAGCTGAAAGTCTTGAGACCGGGCGTCCCGTTGTTGTTGTTGTTGCTGTTGCTCCCGCCGCAGGCGAGAACCACGACCACTCCCGCCAGAAACAGCTTCCGCATCTGTCCTCTCCTCTCGCCCGAGGGGGCGAATGGGCCGTTCCGGTCGGCGCCGGACCAGCCCCGCGCCGAACATTGCGCAGGAACGAAGAGAAACCCGCCATCGCGTCCAACGCGTCGAAAGAACGTGTCTTTTCGACGGTCTGTCGACGAGATGGTCGGAGTCGTCGCGTGTCTCCTGCAACCGATGCGTTGAAAGCGGCACGACGAGGTCACGCCGCACCCGGGAGCCGGGGCGCTCAGAGCTTGGCGTGCGGCTGTCCCTCGAGCGCCTTCAGCTCCGCCTCGATCCGTTGCTCCGTCTCGGGGTTTCGCTGGGTGGCGGGCAACGTCTTGAGGAGCGCGAGCTGCTCGCGGAGCACCGGAGCCTTGTCCTTGCCCTGGGCGGCGAGGATGCGGCCCTTCAGACCAAGGATTCCGACCTTGCGCGGGCCCTGGGGCATCAGCGCCAGCGCCCGGTTCACCGCGGCCTCCGCCTCGGCGGGGCGCTTCTCCTCGAGCAGCACCCGGGCCAGACGCGCCGGCGGGTTGTAGTCCGCGGGCATCTCCTTCTCTCGCGCGGCGAGCAGCGCCTCGGCCTTCTGCGGCTCGCCCAGGTAGAGGTAGGTCTCGGTCCGGTGAGCGTCGAAGGTGGCCGCGGTGGCGGCGTCCGGCGCCGAGGCCGCAGCCGCCTCGAGCAGCGCCGCGCGCTTGCGCATCGCGGCCACCGCCCGGTCGTGGCGCTTCAGGTCGTCCAGCTGGTCGGCCAGGTTGGCGTAGAGGTCGCTCCGGTCGTCGACCGAGAGCGCGGCCTTCGGGTCACCGGCCAGCTTCTCCATCCGCGCCATGGCCGCGGAGAGCAGAGCCTCCGAGTCCGGGACGTCCTTCGCTGCGGCGGCGCACTGCGCGGCGCTGACGCTGAAGTCCGCGCCCGGGGGGCTCGCCGGCATCCGTCCCAGCTCCGCACGGCCGAGCGCGACGCATTCCCGAAGCGCGTCCGGCGTGCGCTGGTGGACCAGCGCGGCGATCAGCAGACTCACCCGCTGCGGGCGGCGCGGATCGCCCTTCGCGGTGTGCGCGAGGGCACGCCGGTACGCCGCGGCGGCCGTGGCGTGGTCACCCTTCTGCTGCGCGGCGTGCCCGTCCTGCTCGGCCCGGACCGCCTCCGAGACCTTTCCGCCCTTGCGCGCCGCCTGCCAGGCGCTCGCCGTGTCCAGGACGAACTGGCGCATCTCGTTCACGCTCGAGGTCCCCAGCCAGCGGCCGATCACCTGCTCGTTGTTCGGATCGACGAGGAGGAAGGTGGGGAGCCCGTCGGCGGGGAACTTCTCCACGACCTCGCGGTTCCTCTCCGCCTCGGTCTCCACGGCCAGCCACACCACCGCGTCCTTGGCTGCCCGCAGCCCCGCGTCGGGGAACACGAAGGCGCGCATCGAGAGGCAGGAGTGGCACCAGGTGGCCCAGCTGTCGAGGAACAGCGGCTTCTGCTCGGCCCGGGCCCTGGCCAGCGCTCCCCGGTAGTCGTCCTCGAGGAAGACGATGCCCGAGGGCGG
>DATJVY010000085.1:0-29997 GCA_035501615.1 Myxococcaceae bacterium | reverse complement strand
TCTCCGCGCCCCCGGCCGCCGGCGCGAGCGCCACGCTCCCGGTCGACACCAGCCCCGGTGGATGCGCCACCGGCGAGTGCCTCCCCGGGCCCGCCGCCCGCCGCGGCCGCGACGACCCTGCCCGCCCCCTCCTCGACCGCTGGCGCGCCGCGCTCGACACCGTCGCCGCCGAGTCCCCCCGCCACTCCGCCTCGCTCAAGAACGCGCGGCTCCTCTACCTCCGCGAGGGCGAGGTCGGCATCGCCTTCCGGGCCGACGCCGGCTTCCACCGCACCACCGTCACCGGCCAGAGCGGCCGCCCGGTCGTGGAGCGACTCCTCTCCACGCACTTCGGCCGCCCCATTCGCCTGATCCTCGACGAGAGCCCGGGCGCGGGCGCCGGCGGCAAGACGCTCGCCGACATCGACGCCGAGGCCCGCGCCGAGCACGAGCGCGCCACCGGAGAGTCGGTCCGCAACCACCCCGCCATCCTCGCCACCCTGCGCATCCTCGGCGGCGAGCTGGAGCACATCCAGGTCCTCGAGCGCGAGCGCACCGGGGCCCCCGGCAGCGACGTCGTCGACGAGCAGCCCTGACCAGGAGCACGCCATGCCCGGAGTCGACCTCAACTACTTCATGCGCCAGGCCAGCAAGCTGACCGAGAAGCTCGAGCAGCGAAAGAAGGAGCTGGCCGACGAGACGGTCGAGGGTCAGGCCGGCGACGGCCGCGTCAAGGTGGTCGCCACCGGCTCCGGAAACGTCCGCTCGATCAAGATCGCCCCCGAGGTCCTCGCCGCCGGCGACGTGGAGATGATGGAGGACCTCATCGCAGCTGCGGTCAACGCTGCCCTCACCCAGGCCCGCGAGCTCAGCGAGCGCGAGCTCGGGAAGATCTCCGGCGGCCTGAAGATTCCCGGAATCACCGGATGACCCCGGACCCCCTCAACCGCCTCGTCGCCCAGCTCAGCAAGCTCCCCGGCATCGGCGAGAAGACCGCCCAGCGGCTGGCCTTCCACATCCTGCGGGCGCCGCCCGAGTACGCCGAGGAGCTGGTCACCGCCCTCCAGGAGGTGAAGCGCAAGGTCCGGCTCTGCAGCCGCTGCTTCTCCCTCACCGAGGGGCAACTGTGCGGCTTCTGCACCGACCCGCGCCGCGACGATCGGCTCCTCTGCGTGGTCGAGGGAATCGCCGACCTCATGGCCCTGGAGAAGACCCGCGAGTTCAAGGGCCGCTACCACGTCCTCCACGGGGTCCTCTCCCCGCTCGAGGGCATCGGCCCGGAGCAGCTCCGGATCCAGGAGCTGCTCGTCCGGCTCGAGGACGGCAAGGTGGAGGAGGTCATCGTCGCCACCAATCCCGACGTCGAGGGCGAGGCGACCGCGCTGTACCTCATGAAGCTCCTCAAGCCGATGGGCATCCGCGTCACGCGGCTCGCCCAGGGCCTCCCCATGGGTGGCGACCTCGAGTTCGCCGACCAGGCGACGCTCGCCCGGGCGCTCTCGGGACGGCGCGAGCTGTAGCCCGGCGGTCCCGGGCGGGGTGGTCCCGGACCCCCGCAGCGGACGCGCACGAGCGTGCAGCAGAGCGAGCACAGGATGCTCCGCCCCCCGGCGGGAGGCCCGGGACGGGGGGCGCCGCTTCCCTGCGGAATGGCACCCGAAGGCAGCAACGCCCTGCCGCGGGCCCCGCCAGCCGTGAGACTTCAGCCCAGTCATGCCCGTGTTCCGCATCTCGCGCTTCGCGGTCCGCCCCGACTCCCGCGGCGACATCGAGCAGGCCATGCGCGAGTACGCCCTCTACGTCGGCCTCGAGCTCGAGGACTCCACCTGGACCACCTACCGCGACCGGCGGAACCCCAACGTCTACGTGACCGTCGTCATGTCCGAGGACGAGGATGCAGCCGAGCACCAGCGCACCGCCAGCGGCTCGGTCCAGTTCGCCCGCGTGCTCTCCACCCGGCTGCTGACCGACGTCGAGACCCGCGACTACGAGCTGGTCGCCACGAGCCGCGGCGGCCTTCCACCCTGAGCGCGCTCCGCCGGCCTCACCCTCCGGAACGGGGCATGAGCATCAGGGTCAGGAGCGCCGCGGCCTCCGGATCGCTCCACGAGGCCATCGCCGCCGGGAGCAGCACGCTCACCGTGTCGCTCTGCGGCCCGCAGGTCCGTCCACCGGTGTAACGGCCCGAGCCCCAGACGAACTCGAACCGGCACGGGCCGACCGAGCCCCGGATCTTCGCCGGGCTCATCCAGAAGGTCGTGGGCAGGCCCGCCACCTGGCCCTGGGCGCGGGTCTCCTCCCCGTCCGGCATCAGGGTGAGGTCGTAAGCGTCGCTCCCCACGCTGCCCAGCACCTCCGTGCCGTTCTGCTGGAGCGAGAGCGGGGTATCCACGCCGATCGTCCCGTGGAGCTTGCCGGGAACGCGGCTCACGTTCAGGAACGGGCCGCGTGCCCCCGCCTCGGTCACCTTCGCGCGGCGCAGGTGCTGGCTGCCCTGGATCTGGATCTCCTCGGTGTCCGGGGTCGCACTGAGCAGCGTCCAGGTCGGGACGGCCGACGGCACCGGAGCGGTCGCACAGCCGGAAAGGAGCAGCACTGCCCACCATGGTCGATGCATGGGACACCTCCGCTCGGGAGCGCCGCACGCTATGCCTCCCGCCCCCCCGCATGCCACCGCCGTCGAACGGCGGCCGCGCGCGCTTCCGGCCTACTCGCGCTGCGCCAGGATCCCGAGGAGGGCGGCGACCTCGGGACTGCTCCAGCTGGACAGGGCCGCCGGCACCTGGAGCGCGATGTTGTCGCTCGTGAGCCCGCAGGTCCGGCTGCCGGCGTACAGACCCGTCGACCAGACCAGATCGAACGTGCAGGTCCCCAGCGCTCCCCGGACGCGGGCCGGGCTCATCCAGAAGGTGGAGGGGTTCCCGGCGATGACGCCGGTCACCCGGGTCTCCGATCCGTCGGGCGAGACCCTCAGGTCCCAGTCCTCCGCCCCCACCTGCCCCACGATGCTCTCGCCCCGCAGCTGCAGCTCGACTGGCCGGCGGTAGTAGGTCGTCCCGTCCAGCTTCCCCTCAGCACGGCGGAGCTCGAGGTCCGGCCCGTGGACCTTCTCGGCGGTGACCGTCGCGCGCCGCATGTGGACGTCGCTCCGGAGCTGGATCTCGTCGCTCCCCTCCGTCGCCCGGAGCAGCGTCCATGACGGCGCGGCCGATTCGACCGGAGCGTGGGCGCAGCCCGCGACGACGAGGAGCGACAGGCAGAGTCGGCGCATCACGCACCCCCGGGGCAATCCCGAGGGGAGCCTGACGCCTCCTCGCCTCGGGCGCCAGTGCCGGGCCCGCCCGAGGTCGGGCAGCGAAGCCAGTGCTCAGCGTGCCCCGGCCGGCCCGCTCCCGCCTCCCACCAGCTGCTCCCGGAGGAAGAACAGCATCGCCGCCCAGCCGTAGTCGACGGTCTCCTTCTTCTTGAAGCCGTGCCCCTCGTCCAGGGCGAGCAGGTACCACACCGGGCGGTTCTTCTCCCGGAGCGCGCGGACGATCTGCTCGGCCTCGCTCTGGGGCACCCGGGGGTCGTTCTTCCCCTGGAGCACGAACATCGCCGCCTGGATCTTGTCCGCCGAGTTGAGCGGCGAGATGCGCTCGAGCACCGCCCGCACGTCGGCGTTCCGCTCGTCGCCGTACTCCACCCGGCGCAGCTCGCGACGGTAGGGCGAGGTGTTGGCCAGGAAGCTCGAGAAGCGCGAGATGCCCACCACGTCCACCGCCGCCCGGAAGCGTTCCGGGTAGAAGGCCGCCGAGGCCAGGGTCATGTACCCGCCGTAGCTCCCGCCCAGCGCCGCGACCCGGCCGGGGTCCAGCTCCGGCTGGCGGGCGATCCAGTCCAGCGTCGCGCCGATGTCCTTCAGCGCCTCCTCGCGCTTCACCCCGTCGTCCGCCGCGAGGTAGGCCTTTCCGTAGCCGTCCGAGCCGCGCACGTTGGGGAGCAGCACCGCCATGCCCAGGTCCACCATCGCCTGGGCGTAGGGCCAGAAGATGGGGCGCTCCTGGCTCTCCGGCCCGCCGTGCCAGTACACCACCACCGGCGCCCGGCTCCCCGGTCGGAGCGCGCGGGGCCGGAAGAGGAAGGCCGGGACCTCGATGCCCCCGGTCGAGGGGTAACGCACCAGCTCCGGGGCGACGAAGCGGGTGGCGTCCATGCCCCCCACCTCGCTCCGTGTCCAGCGGACGAGCTTCCCGGTCTTGAGCGTCACCTGCCACACGTCGCGCGGCGAGGTCGGCGTGTCGATGGAGAAGGTCAGGACGTCGCTGGTCCGGGTGGGGAAGCTCATCGACCCGAGCACGCCCGGCGGCAGGGGAACGGCGCGGCGCGCCCCGCCCGACTTCAGGACGTAGAGCTTGCTGTAGCCGTCCTCGTTGGTCGCGAAGGCCACCGTACCGTCGGGGGCCACGGCGAGCCGCTCCACGTTCCAGCGCAGGTCGGCGGTGAGCGGCGTCCACGACGCGTCGGGGTGGGCCAGGTCCACCCGGAACAGCTGGTTGAACTCGGCCCCACGGTCGGTCACGAGGTACAGGGATTTCCCGTCGCCGGAGAAGGCCGCCTCGCGGACCGAGGCCTTGCCCGCGGTGGCGGCGTCCGGCGTCACCCGGGTCCGCTTCCGGGTGGCCAGGTCCACCACCCAGAGGTCCACGTCGTCGATCGCCCGCTGCTGCTGCACCAGGAGCCGCTGGCCGTCGGGGGAGAACTGCATCGGCTCCCAGCTGCCGCTCTCCTCGGTCAGCCGCTGCGCGGTGGTGGGGCTGGCGACCTCCGCCAGGTACACGTCGGTGTCCGTCCCGTTCCGGCCGGTGCCGGCGTAGGCCAGCCGGCGGCCGTCGCGCGAGAGCTGGAAGCTCTCGTGGCGGCTCTTCCCGTCGGTGAGCAGCTGCCGGACGCCGGTCCGGAGGTCGAGCCGGTAGAGCTGGAAGAACTCCGCTCCGCCGGTGTCCTGGAGGAAGAAGACGTAGCGCGGGTCACCGGGCAGCCAGAGCGCCTTGGCCACCGGCTCCTTGCCGAAGGTCAGCTGCTCGCGCATCCCCAGGGGCGCGGCCACCCGGTGGATCTGATCGACGCTCCCGCCCAGCCGGGTGAGGACCAGGAGGCTCCGTCCGTCGTCCCCCGGGTCGGCCAGGTTGGCCCGGCGCACCTCGGTGTAGGGCGCGAGCCAGGCGGAGAAGTCGGCCGGGACGGCGGGGACGCCGCTGACCAGGACCCGGGGCAGCCCCGGCGCCGGCGCGACGTCGATGGACGAGACCCGCGCTGAGGCGCTCCCGGCGTCGGCGCGGCCGGGAGCGGGCTGTGCGAGCAGGAGGACGATGGTCGCGGCGGGTAGGAGCATGTGCCGCGCAAACCAGAGCCGGGCCGCACGCGCAAGCGCTCCGGATGCCCTCGCTCCCGATTCTTGCCGCACGGCGTTCGCGCCTGCTACCGTCGGCGGCTCCGGACGAGGGGTCGGCGGCGCGGAGTCACGCGGAATCCCTCGGAAAACCCGGGTCGATTCCTCGGCAGCCGAAGGGGACAGCTCACACCCATGGGCACGCAACTGGTGATGTATGACGAGGAGTACAATCGCATCAACGCCGTCTGCGATCGCCTCACCAAGGACGCCAATGCCAAGGTCGTCTTCCTCGTCGACAAGAACGGCCAACTGATCTCCGCTTCCGGGCAGACCCAGAACATCGATACCACCTCGCTCGCCTCGCTGACCGCCGGCAACGTCGCCGCCATGGGCGGGCTGGCCAAGCTGATCGGCGAGAACGAGTTCCCCAACCAGATCCACGAGGGAGCGCGCGAGTCGCTCTACATGACCATCGTCGGAAGCCGGGTGGTGCTGGTGGTGATCTTCGACACCCGCACCTCGCTGGGGCTGGTCCGGCTGCGGGTCAAGAAGGCTTCGGACGAGCTGGGGAAGATCTTCGAGGCGCTGGTGAAGAAGACCGAGAGCCCGGGGGGGATGGGATCGCCCTTCGCCGAGATCTCCGACGACGACATCGACAACCTCTTCAGCGAGTGACAGAGACCTAGGTCACGAAATGTCCTTCATCAATTACTCATCCCGCGAGATCAACTGCAAGATCGTCTATTACGGACCGGGGCTGTGCGGAAAGACGACCAACCTCCAGTACATCTACAACAAGACCAATCCCGAGACGAAGGGCAAGCTGATCAGCCTCAGCACCGAGACCGACCGCACGCTGTTCTTCGACTTCCTCCCCCTATCGCTCGGCGAGATCCGCGGCTTCAAGACCCGGTTCCACCTCTACACGGTGCCCGGACAGGTGTTCTACGACGCCAGCCGGAAGCTGATCCTCAAGGGAGTGGACGGGGTGGTCTTCGTCGCCGACAGCCAGGTCGAGCGCATGGAGGCGAACATCGAATCGTTCGAGAACCTGCGCACCAACCTCGGCGAGCAGGGCTACGACCTGAACAAGATTCCCAACGTGGTGCAGTACAACAAGCGCGACCTGCCCAACGCCGTGGCGGTGGAGGAGCTGCGCGCCTCGCTCAACCCGAGATCGGTCCCCGAGTTCCAGGCCGTCGCCCCCACCGGGGTAGGTGTCTTCGACACATTGAAGGCGGTGGCCAAACTCGTCCTCACCGAGTTGAAAAAGGGCGGTTAGGCGAGAACGCGCTCGCTCCGTCGCACAACGGGGCCAGTCGGCGGGTCCGTGGTATGTAACATCAGGATTTTCGTCGCCCGGAGCCGTCCTTGCGCCTAGGTCAGACTGAACTCCTCGCAGCACTCGTCGTGCTCGCGAGCTTCGGGGTTCGCGCTCAATCCAGCGACGCGCTGCCCCCGCTTCCCGACTCCCGTGCCGACCCTGCCGCCGGCGCCGGAGAGATGGCGCCGATGCGCACCGGCGCCAAGGATCTGCAGGCCACGCCGCCCCCGCCTCCGGCGAACGCACCGACGGCGACGCAGACCCAGGTCACGCCGCCCTCCGGCGCCTCCGCGCCTGCCGGAGCCGCGGCGAGCAAGGCCACCCCGCCATCCGAGGCGTCGCTCCCCCCGGTCACCTCCGACGAGGCCTTCCAGACACGGGTGAAGACGCTCGAGGAGCAGGTGGTGGACCTCAAGGAGAAGATCTACCGGACGAAGGCCCGGCTCCTCCTCCTCCAGGAGACCGTGCTCGGCGGCGACCTCTCCTCCGGCGCCCGGGCAGTGCTGGTGCACAAGAACGACATGGGGGGGAGCTTCGCGCTCGAGTCGGTCGCCTATGCGCTGGACGGCGCGCCCATCCTGACCCGCACCGACAAGGACGGGGACCTGGCCAAGCGGCCCGAGTTCGAGATCTTCAACGGGCGCATCGTCCCCGGCCAGCACCAGGTGGCGGTACGTCTCGTCTACCGGGGGCGCGGCTTCGGCGTCTTCAGCTACCTCGAGGGCTACAAGTTCACGGTCAGCTCCAGCTACACCTTCACCTCCGAGCCCGGGAAGGTCACCACGGTCAAGGTCGTGGGCTACGAGAAGGGCGGCATCACCACCGAGCTGAAGGACCGCCCGGCGGTCCGCTACGACGTCGAGGTCAACCGCGAGGTGGCGCCCAAGCCTCAGGCGCAGGCGGAGCAGAAGGAGACGAAGTGACTCGCAGTCCGGCAGCAGCGCTGCTCGCGCTGCTCGCGCTGGGTGGCCGCGCCCTCGCCGAGGACGTGCGGGTCTCCGGCTCCACCGCCGCCCGGCTGGACCAGGTGGCGGCCCAGCTCCGGAACGCGAGCGAGAACCTGGGCGTGGTGGAGACGCAGTACACCGGCCGCGCTGACCCCTCGGGCGAGATGGTGCTCGAGCGCCGCTTCTCGGACGGGGAGATCCAGTACCTCCTCCAGGACTGGCCCACCGCCTCGGTCCTCTTCTACGACCTGCTCGCCGACAAGGCGTTCGACGCCAGCCCGCACCGCCCCGATGCGCTCTGGTACCTCTCCGATGCGCTCTACCAGCAACAGAGCTACGGGAGCGCCCGCCTCTACCTCCGCGAGCTCCTCAAGCAGGACACCCCGCGCTACCGCGAGGCGCTGAGCCGCTACCTCGACGTCACCTCGAAGCTGAACGACTGGGGGAACATCGAGCCCTACCTGGCCCGGGCCCGCGGCCCGGACGGCCAGCTCCCCCCCGACATCCAGTACGTCTACGCCAAGTGGCTCTCGCGCAGGACCGACCTCTCCGCCGACGAGCGGCAGCGCCGGGCGGCCGAGGCGTTCCAGCCGCTCCTCGTCCAGGGGAACCGGTTCCGGCTGCCCAGCCTCTACCTCCTCGGCGTGCTCCGGGTGCAGGCCCAGGACTACCTCGGGGCGATGACGCGCTTCAGCGAGGTCACGTCCGCCAAGCCCGCCGACGACCGCGAGCAGCGCATCGTCGAGCTGGGGCACCTGGGCCTCGCGCGCCTCCTGGTCGAGACCGGCCACGTCCCCGAGGCGGTGGACGAGTACAACGCCGTCAGCCAGGAGTCGCCGGCGTTCCCCGAAGCCCTCTACGAGATGGCCTGGGCGAAGGTCCGGTCCGAGGACTGGACCGGCGCCCGGAACGCGACCGACATCCTCCTCCTCGTCGCTCCCGACTCGCCGCTCGCCCCCGAGGCGCAGATCCTCCAGGGGCACCTCCTCCTCAAGCTCAAGCGGTACAAGGAAGCGACCGAGACCTACAACGGCGTCATCACCACCTACGCCCCCGTTCGCGACGAGATCGACCGGATGCTCGCGGTGCAGAGGGATCCGGTCGCCTACTTCGACAACCTGCTCGCCCGGAACGAGAAGAGCCTGGACGTGAACACCCTCCTCCCCCCGCTGGCGCTGAAGTGGGCCAGCACCCAGGAGGACGTGAGCCAGGCGCTGCGGGTGGTGGGGGCGCTCGAGGGCGGCAAGAAGGGCGTCACCGAGAGCCGGGCCATCGCCGAGCGCATCCTCAAGGCCCTGGACGAGCGCGGCGCCGAGGCCTTCCCCTCGCTCCAGGAGGGCACCACCCGCGCCGAGGCGGTGGCCAATGCACTGAGCACCGCCGAGGCCACGCTCGACCAGGCCGAGGTCGAGGCGCTCGACCCGCTTCTCACCCACGACGAGCGGATGGAGGTGCAGCGGCTCCAGGCCAGCCTCGCCGCCGACCGCGCGAAGCTCGGCGCCCTGCCGGTCACGCCGGCGGAGGTCTCTGCCCGCCGCTCCCGGATGCAGGGCCGGATGGACGCCGTGGACCGCGAGGCGTTCCGTCTGGGCACCGAGCTGCAGAGCATGACCGCCATGCTGGTCGCGACCCAGAAGTGGGTGGCCGACACCCGGGGCCAGCGGCGCGATGGCCCGGACGACGAGAAGCATTTCACCGAGCGGCTGATGTCCGAGCAGCGCTCGCTCCAGGCGCTGGACCAGGAGGTGGACAAGCTCCGGGGCCAGCTGGTGGCCGAGCGGGGCCTGGTGGACACCACCATCAGCGGTGAGCAGGCCATCCGCAAGGAGATGGCCAGCACCTCCTCGCAGATCCGCGGGCTGCTGGCCGGGGTGGAGCCGAGGGCCACGGGCGAGGGCGGCCAGTTCGTCTCCCGCACCCGGGATCTCCGGGCGCAGATCGCCACGCTCGCCGCGCGCACCACCACCGCCCAGGCCGCGCTCGCCGACCGGGTGCGGCAGAAGGGTCAGGAGATCCGGGAGAAGGTGGTGGCCGAGTCCCACCTGCTCGACGGCTACGGCAAGGACGTGGGCAACGTCTCAGGCGACGCACAGCAGCTGGTGGGCCGGATGGCCTACGACAGCTTCCGCCGGGTGCGGCGGCAGTTCTACGACCTGGTGCTCAAGGCGGACGTGGGGGTGGTGGACACCGCCTTCACCAGGAAGCAGGGCCAGACCGGCGCCATCCAGAAGGTCGCCTCGCAGAAGGAGGAGGAGCTGCGGGCGCTGGATCAGGACTTCCAGCCGGTCCTCAAGGACGTGGATTGATGCTGCTGCCCTTCCTCATCGCGCTCACCCTGGTGGCCGGCAAGGCCAAGGCTCCGGCGGCGAGCACCGCCCCGGCCCCGGAGGACGCGGTGCCGGCCGCGCCCGCGGCGCCGGAGAAGCGCGACGTGGCGCCCGTCCAGAAGCCGAAGCTCGGCATGGACGGGATGGGGCGCACCCCCGAGGAGCAGAGGCAGCTCGACGAGCTGCAGCAGATGCTCCACAGCTACGAGGACGAGGCGCGCGACTTCAAGCACGACGTCCAGCTGCTGGTGGAGAAGAAGTACGAGGAGAAGCGGAGCGACCTCGCCGCGAGCTACGAGAAGGCCATCCGCGATCTGGAGGTGAACGAGCGGAAGGATCGCCTCGACGCCATCGCCCAGTTCGAGGAGTTCCTCCAGCGCTACCCGGACGAGCCCCGCTACACCCCGGACGTGATGTTCCGGCTGGCCGAGCTCTATTACGAGCGCAGCGCGGACGATCATGCGGTCGCGATGCGGGCCTACGAGGACCAGCTCAAGCGGCTGGATCCGGCGAGCAACGCCGAGCCTCCCCCCGAGCCGGCGGTGGACTTCCGGCCCTCCATCGGCCTCTACCGGCAGCTCCTGGAGAAGTTCCCGAAGTTCAAGTTCAACGACGCGACCACCTATCTCCTGGGCTACTGCCTGGAGAAGCAGGACGACTTCGAGGGCGCCCAGCAGGCCTACCACGACGTCATCGACGACTATCCGAAGAGCAAGTTCGTCACCGAGGCCTGGGTCCGAATCGGCGAGTACTACTTCGACGACTACGACGACCCGGACGCCCTCCCCCAGGCGGCGAACGCCTACGAGCACGCGATCAAGGACACCCAGAGCCCGCTCTACGACAAGTCGCTCTACAAGCTGGGGTGGACCTACTACCGCCAGGACCGGTTCGAGCCGGCGGTGCAGCGCTTCCTCCAGCTGGTCGACTACTACGAGAAGACCGGGGTCAAGAAGGACGGCAAGACCAGCGGCGAGCTGCGGGGCGAGGCCCTCCAGTACACGGCGATCAGCTTCACCGACGAGAAGTGGGGCTCGGTGGAGAAGGCCAAGGCCACGTTCGCGAAGATGGGCGGCCGGCCCTACGAGGCCGAGGTCTACCGGCGGATGGGCGACGTCTACTTCGACCAGACCCGCCACACCGACGCCATCGCCGCCTACCGGCTGGCGCTCCAGAAGGACCCCCTGGCGGACGATGCGCCGAAGGTCCAGCAGAAGATCGTCCAGGCCTACGAGCGAGACCGGAAGCTGAACGAGGCCTTCGCCGAGTCCGAGGCCCTGGCCAACGCCTACGCCCCGGGCACCCCCTGGTACGAGAAGCACAAGAACGACCCCGAGGTGATCGCCGCCACCCAGGAGCTGGCCGAGCGCAACCTCTACGGGAGCGCCGTCTACCACCACCAGCAGGCGCTGGCCCTCAAGCAGCAGGGGAAGATGGAGGCGGCGCGGACCACCTTCGAGTCGGCCGCCCGCGGCTACGAGGGCTACCTGGAGCGCTTCCCGCGCAGCAAGTCGGCCTACGAGGTTCAGTTCTTCGCCGCCGAGTGCCAGTACAACTCGCTCCAGTTCGCCAAGGCAGCGAAGAACTACGACGCTACCCGCGACTCGGGCGCGGACGACAAGTACAAGAAGGACGCGGCCTACGGAGCCGTGCTGGCCTGGAGCAAGCTCATCGAGCAGCTGCAAGACCAGAAGAAGCTGGCGAAGTACCCCGTGCTCCGGAGCAAGGACCGCCCGGAGGGAGAGAAGCCCCAGGGCATTCCCCTGGCTCCGGAGGAGAAGTCGCTCATCGCGGCGACGGACGCCTTCGTCCAGCTCTCGCCCAAGGACGAGCGCGCCCCGGGCGTGGCCTACAAGGCCGCGGAGCTGCTCTACGCCCACAACCAGTTCCCCGACGCGCGCCAGCGCTTCGAGGCCATCATCAAGGCCTACCCGAAGACCGAGGTCGCCAAGTACTCCACCAACCTCACGGTGGAGACCTTCCTCATCGACAAGGACTGGCGGAGCGTGGAGGAGGTCTCGGCCCGGCTGGCCCAGAACACCGACGTCATCGACCCCAAGAGCGAGCTCTACAAGGACCTGGTCAAGTTCAAGCTGGCCGGCCGGTTCAAGCTCGCCGACGAGCTGATGGCCCAGGGCGCCTGGGAGGAGGCGGCCAAGAAGTACATCGCCCTGGTCGACGAGGAGCCGAAGCACGAGTTCGCCGACAAGGCGCTGAACAACGCCGCGGTCTGCTACGAGAAGGACCACCGCTTCGAGAGCGCGCTCAAGCTCTACGAGCGCATCTTCCGCGACTACCCGAAGAGCAAGCTGGCCGACGCGGCTCTGTTCCGGGTGGCGGTGAACCAGGAGAACTCGTACGACTTCGACCACGCGGTGCAGAGCTACGAGCGCCTGGTGAAGGAGTACCCGGCGAGCAAGGATCGCGAGGCCGCGCTCTACAACGCCGCCCGCCTGCTCGAAGGCCAGCAGAAGTACCCGCAGGCTGCCGCGGCGTACGCCCGCTACGCCGACCTCTTCCCCAAGGCCGAGGACGCGCCCAAGAACCAGTACCGGGCCGCGCTGGTCTACGAGAAGCAGGGCGACACCAAGAACGAGATCAAGGCCCTCAACGAGTTCGTCCGCCGCTTCGGAGGGAAGGCCAACCAGGCCGAGCTGGTGGTCGAGGCCCACAAGAAGCTCGGCGATGCCTACGCGAAGTCCGGCAGCCCCAAGGACGCTCGGCGCGCCTGGGAGACCGCCGCGCGCGAGTTCGATCGCCGCGGGCTCAAGCCGGACACCGCGCTCCAGGGAGCCGACGCCGCCGCCGAGTCCCGCTTCCAGGTGTCCGAGCAGGAGCTCAAGGACTTCGACAAGCTGAAGATCGGCGGGCGGGGCAAGGCCCTGGAGAAGAGCTTCACCGTGAAGCGCGCCGCGGTGAAGAAGGTGCAGGACTCCTACGCCGAGGTCTTCAAGTACAAGCGCATCGAGTGGACCCTGGCCGCGCTCTACCGCCGGGGCTACGTGCTGGAGCGCTTCGGCGCGACCATCAACGAGACCCCCGTGCCGCCGGACGTGAAGCGGCTCGGCGGCGAGGCGGTGGCCGCCTACCAGGACCTGCTCCAGCAGCAGACCGCGGCGCTGGAGGACAAGGCGGTGGAGAGTTACGCCGCCACCCTGGCCGAGGCCCGGAAGAACCGCATCAGCAACGAGTGGACGAAGAAGACCCTCGAGGCGCTGAACCGTTATCGTCCCAAGGACTACCCGGTCCTGAAAGATCCAAAGCCGGCCATCGCCGTTGATGTCACGTGGCCCGACGGACTGGTCAGCTCCGCGGTGGCGAAGGAGAAGGCGCCCGGCCCGCCGGCGACGGGCACGCCACCGCCCCCGCCGACGTCCGGGGCCGCCCCGGCAGCGCCCGGCGCCCCCGCCCCTGGATCCGGCGGAGGTGGCTCGTGAGGCGCATCTTCCTCCCCCTCCTCTCGGTGGGCGCGCTCGCCGCCTGCGGGCACGCCCCGGTGGCCGCGCCGCCGCCCAAGCCGCTGACCACCTCCACCGCCGCCACCCCCGAGATGCAGGAGGGCGCCGGCCGTGTCCGGGGCGGCCCGATCGACGCCGAGACGCAGGCCCGGCTCGACCGCGGGCTCGCCCAGGGCCGGAGCGGCGACGTCGAGGGCGCCCGGCGCACCTTCCAGGACATCGTCGCCCGGAACCCCAACGTGGGCGCGGCCTGGGTGAACCTCGGCGTGCTCGCCGAGCGGCGGGGAGACCTGACCGAGGCCGAGTCGAGCTACCGGCGCGCCGCCCAGACCACCCCCGAGCCGCCCGAGTCCTGGGACTTCCTCGCCCGCCTCCTGGTCCGGACCAAGCGCGCGGGCGAGGCCGAGGCCCTCCTCCGCGGCGCCGTCCAGCAGCAGCCGGACGCGCTCGGGGCCCGCAACGCGCTCACCTGGGTGCTGCTGGAGACCAACCGGCTGGCCGAGGCCGAGGCCGAGGCGAAGAAGGTCCTCAAGGCGGACGAGCAGAACGTGCGGGCGATGCAGCTCCTCGCCCAGGGCTACTACCGGCAGGGCAAGTACGAGCTGTGCCGGCTGGTGCTGGAGAACGCCCGGGCGGTGGACCCGAAGGATCCGGTGACCCACAACGCGCTGGGCACGGTGCTGCTCAAGCTCAAGCAGCGGCCCGCCGCGCTCGACTCCTTCAAGACCGCCGCGGCGCTCCGGCCCGACTTCGCCGAGGCGCACAGCAACTTCGGGGCGATGCTGGTCGACAGCGGTGACTACGACGGCGCGGTGAAGGAGCTGGAGCAGGCGGTGAGAGCCGCGCCCGACCTGCTCCCCGCCCGGATGAACCTGGGCAACGCCTACCGGGGGAAGCTCGAGCTGGCCAAGGCGAAGGAGCAGTACGACAAAGTTGTGGCCCTCGACCCCACCCTGGCCGACACCTACTACAACCTGGCCATCCTCCATCTCGACTCGGACATCCCCGGCCTCGACACCATCGACCGCTACAACAAGGCCATCGCCTACTTCACCACCTACAAGGACAAGGGCGGCTCGGACGAGCGGGTCGAGCAGTACCTCAAGGATGCGGCGAAGGGCATCGACCGGGAGCAGCGCCGGCGCGAGCGCGAGAAGAAGGACCAGCTGCGCAAGGCCGAGAAGGACGCCGCCGACGCGAAGAAGCAGGCCGAGGCCTCCGCGGCTCCGGCCGCCGCGGCCGACGCCAAGCCCGCGGACGCTCCCGCTTCCGACACCCCGTCGCAACCGCCGGCGAGCAAGAAGAAGAGCTCTCGCGGTAAGGTGAAGGCTCCGTGACCCGTCCGTCCCCGGCAGCGCTCCTCGGTCTGGTGGCCTGCGCGGCCGCCCTCGCCAGCGTGCCCGCGCGGGCCCAGGACACCTCCGCGGCGCAGAAGAAGGAGGAGGCCCGCGCCGCCGCGCTCGCCAAGCAGGCCAGGTCCGACGTGCAGGCCACCGCACGGCCGGCCCGGGGCGGCGGAAAGAAGGTCATCAAGCTCGACACGCTCACCGTCGAGGGCAGAATCCAGAAACCGGAAGCCTTCTATGTGCTTCCCCGCTCGAACCTGAACTTCGACGAGCTGCAGAAGACCGAGAGCTTCGTGCCGAAGATCGAGAAGAGCGCGCAGAAGGATCCGTTCTAGCCCGTGAGAGCACGCGCACTTCCCAGCTCCAAGCCTGCCTCGAGCGGCGCCAAGATCCTCCGCGTCGGCGTGATCCGCGACGGGAAGATCATCGAGGAGCGCCACATCCGCCATCCGGCCACGGTCACCGTGGGCCAGGACGGGGCCAGCACCTTCGTCATCCCCGCGAGCGAGCTCCCGGCGAGCTTTCCGGTCTTCGACTGGCGGACCGGTCAGTACACCCTGCTCTTCACCGACCGGATGAACGGGCGGGTGGTGAACCGCTCCGGGGACAACGACTTCGCGGGACTGAAGAGCAAGAACCTGGTGCAGAAGCGGGGCAGCGTCTGGGCGCTCCCCCTGGACGAGTCGGCCAAGGGGAAGGTGTCGCTCGGCGAGGTGACGCTCCTCTTCCAGTTCGTGAGCCCTCCACCCGAGCCGGCTCGCATCGAGCTTCCGCCCGACGTGCGGGGCACGGTGTGGCGGAGCATCGACCACCTCTTCTTCGGCATCCTCGCCGCCTCGCTGTTCCTCCACTTCACCGGCGCGGCGTGCATCATGCTCAGCCCCAAGCCGCCGGACGCCGACCTGACGCTCGACGAGCTCCCGGACCGCTTCGCCCGCGTGCTCCTGCCGCCGAAGGCTCCGGAGCCCGAGCAGCCCAAGGCCGAGCAGACCGCCCAGGCCGAGGAAAAGAAGGAACCGAAGAAGGACGTGAAGAAGAAGGAGCTCCCGTCCGACGCCGCGGCCCGCAAGGCCGTGATCCAGCAGCGGGTGGCGAGCAAGGGCCTCCTCAAGATCCTCGGCTCGGCGGGCGGCAGCGGCGCGCTCCAGGACGTGCTCGGCAGCGGCACCGGCTCGGGAGACGTGGCCGCGGCGCTCGCCGGGGCGCGTGGGGTGAGCCTGGCCACGGCAGACTCGGTGGGCGCCCGGGCTGGTGGAGGCGCCGGACGTACCGCGGGCATCGGCGACGTGGGCACCGCGGGCGGCGGGAAGGTCGCGCTCGCCGGGAAGGGCGACGCCCGGGTGACGGGTCAGGTCTCCGCGGCCTCGCCCGAGGTGGACTCGGCCGACGTCGACCGCGCTGCGCTCTCCCGCTACATCCGCGATCGGCTGGGGGCCATCCGTGGTTGCTACGAACGCGAGCTGAAGCGGAACCCCAGCCTCAAGGGCAAGGTGGTGGTGCGCTTCAACATCACCCCCGCCGGACGGGCCGGCGACATCCGCATCGAGGAGAACACCCTCGGCAGCGGTGAGGTGGCCCAGTGCATCCAGGGGCTGATGCGCAGCTGGATCTTCCCCTTCAAGCCGCCAGACGAAGTTCCGGTGCAGTACCCGTTCCTCTTCACGTCGGCGGGGTAGCGCATGAGGCAGAACGTGCGCACACCGGAGTTTGACACCCCCACCGGCGGCTCCCTACGCTCCCTGCAGATGCGCGCCTCCTCCCGCCTGCCCCTGGTGGCTGCCCTCGTCCTGCTCGGGGCCGGGGTGTCGCGCGCACAGGGCCCCCAGAAGCCTCCGCCGGCCACTCCGACGCTGGAGCGGGCGTCCGAGGTTCCGGACGCCGAGAAGCTCACCCGCTCCACCGCGGCCGTGGCGCGCATGCGCACGGTGCTGACCGAGGTGCTGGGGCGCCTGGAGGAGGCCCGGGCCACCAAGGACGTGGTGAAGCTCAACTGCGTGAACGAGAAGCTCACCCAGGTGAAGGGCCTGCTCCGGATCTCGGAGCAGTCGGACGTCGCCCTCCAGGAGGCGGTGTCGAAGAAGGACAGCACCGCCGCCGAGCACGAGTACTCGAAGGTCGCGATCGCCCGGAACAAGGTGGATCAGCTGCGAACCGAGGCCGAGCAGTGCATCGGACAGCTCGCGTTCCGCACGGACGAGAACCTGACGGTGGAGGTGGAAGTTCCCAGCGGGTTGCCGACGGAGGACCCGACGAACCCTCCTGCACCTCCGCTGCCGACGAGCAACCCGCCTCCGGCGAGCCCGATTCTGTAATCGGGTTCGGGGATCGGCGCGTTCTGCGCCTGGCAGCCCACCTCCCGTTTCCTGGAGCGACCGCAGGCTTGCATGGTATGACGCGGACCGTCTCCGCCCGAATTGGAGAGGACTCTGTACTTGGGAGGACCGGAGCGGTTGAGACGGATGTCCCCGCACCCCGCCCGCGTTCTTCAGCTCTTCACCCTCGTTGCGGGGCTGGCTGCGTACGCCCAGGACACGAGCGGCGTCTCGAGCAGCCTGGGTGAGAACAACGGCATCCGGTTCGGCCCGGGCCGCCTCCACCCCTACTTCGACCTCGAGCCCCGCTACGACTCGGCGGCCATCTACACCCCGAGCACCGCCAACAACCAGGCGGCACCGTACAACCTGGAGCCGGAGATCCTGGTCCACTTCCGGCCCGGCTTCCGTCTGGACGTTCCGGGAACGGATGTCACGTTCGGGCTGAACGCCTTCTACGACTACGTCTGGTACACGGGCTGGCTCACCAGCGGGAGCAGCGCCGCCTCCCGGAGCGAGGCCGGCGCGGACATGCACGCCGAGATCAACCGCGAGGGAGCGGTGGAGTTCGACGTCGGCGACACCTTCTCTCGAAGCGACCGGCCCCAGGACATCGGCCTCGGGGTGGCGGTCATCTCGCTCTACAACCAGCTCCGGCTCACCGCGCCCATCCACCCCGGCGGGCGGGCCTTCGAGGTCCGCCCCCACGGCGACTACTCCGTCGAGTTCTTCAGCGGCTACAGCGGGCTCCCCGGCGGGATCGGCCCCTGCGCCCCGGGAACCTGCCCCTCCGATCCGAGCGTCAACGACTACCAGAACTACGCTGGCGGCCTGGACATCCACTGGAAGTTCCTGCCCCAGACCGCGGTGGTCTTCGAGTCCAACTACGAGGGCCGGAGCTACTTCCACCCCGACGCGAGCGTCTATCCGCCGGGCGCGATGCTCAAGCTGCTCGGAGGAATGCAGGGCCTGGTCACCCCGAAGATCCAGGCCATCCTGAAGGCGGGGTACGCCATCGGGTTCAAGGGAGCGGCCTCGACGTTCATCGGCCGGGCCGAGGGCACCTGGTCGCCCAACGAGACGAGCCAGCTGACGCTCGGCGTGCTCCGCGACGTGAACAACGCGGTGGGCGCCGCCAGCGCCACCGACCTCCGCTTCTACCTCAACACCAAGACCTTCCTGATCGGGCGGCTCGGGCTGCACGGGAACTTCGCCTTCGACATCGTCAGCTTCACCCAGGGCCGCGGTGAGACCGACCAGCTCTTCAGCGTCGACCTCGGCCCGGACTACGCCATCGCCCGCTGGTTCATCCTCTCGGCCGGCTACGTGTTCTCCAAGCGGACGTCGGATTACACGCAGTCGCTGCCGCTGAACTACTCGCGGAACGAGGTGTACTTGCGCTTCACCTTCACGTACTAGCGCGCCTCGTGTCTCGATCCCGTCTCGCTCCGCTCCTGCTCTCCGCGCTGCTCGTGTCGCTGGCCTGCAAGGGTCCGCGCGGCACCGGCGGGACCACGCTGCGCGCCGACGAGGTGCCCCAGGCCACCGCCCCCGCCTCGGCCTCCACCACGCTCGGCCCCGGGGACCTGATCGAGGTCCGCGTCTTCGAGGAGGCGGACCTCTCCGGGCCCTACCGGGTGGCTCCGGGCGGCACCATCGACTTCCCGCTCTGCGGCAAGGTCGAGGTGCAGGGGCTCAACACCTCGGCCACCGCCGATACGCTCACCCGCTGCCTCGGAGAGAAGTACCTGAAGCACCCCCAGGTCTCGGTGCTGCTCCGCGAGTACAACAGCAAGAAGATCTTCGTCTTCGGCGAGGTCCAGAAGCCGGGCACGTTCCCCTACGAGGAGGACATGTCCATCATCCAGGCCATCACCATGGCCGGGGGCTTCACCAAGGTGGCGAGCAAGAACGACATCGCCGTCACCCGCCAGGTCGAGGGCCGGGAGACGAAGATCCGAGTCCCGGTGGCGGACATCGGCACCGGGCGGGAGAAGAACTTCCGGCTCCAGCCCGGGGACATCGTCTTCGTCCCGGAGAGCATCTTCTAGGGTTGGTTCCGCCAGGGGGGGATGGCTGGCTGGTGAAGGGGACGGCGAACCGGGTGCGGTTCGACCACGCCTGTGCGTCATCCGGCTACCGGACTGGCGCGCCCACTCCGATCCAGAACCGGTACGCCTCCTCCACGCAACCCTCGAGCGGGCCGTCGACGTCGAGCACCCGGTGGACGAGCCGCGTCCGCCCGAGATGCGCCTCCATCGCCCTCTGCTCCTCGACCAGCCCGCGGTGGAGCTGCTCGCTCGTGGCCCCCCAGCGCCGTGCGGCATACCGAGCGAAGTCCGTCCCTTCCCGGCCCAGGACGCCCCGCTCGAGCAACGTCGAACGCGCCGCGCGGAGGAAGATCAACTTGCAGCCGATCCCCGCCAGCCGAGCATCGAGCGGGGCGACATCGTCCCAGCCCAGCACGCCGGGACGATGACAGTGCGTGAGGTGCAGCGTGTCCACCAGGGCGAAGAGCTTGGGAGTCCTCTCCGCGGTCAGTGCACGCACGTGCCACTCGAGGAGGCTCACCACGGACTCGAGGTGGGCAAGCGCCTCCGCCCGGCCAAGCGTGCCTGCATCCTCCGCCGGCGCCAGCGGACCGTAGGTGTGCGCCTGCGTGAGGTGGAGCACCGTCCGGAGCTTCCGGGGAGGCCGCTCCGCCACGTGCCGCCGGAGGAGCCCATCGAGCAACGTGGACTTCCCCACCCCCGGCACGCCCTCCACCAGGAGCAGCCTGCTCCATTCAGGATCGCCCGAGGCCCCGTGCACTCCCGACACATAGCCGACCGTGCCGACTGCACTTCCCCCCGCCAGCGATTACCCATCCCGGCATGACCGCGACTCCCGAGCTCGACGTGGTGCTGAAGCGGTTCGCCCAGCCGGACGAGGTCCGCCAGATGGTCAAGGGGCGATTCGAGCTGGTCCGGATCGGCGGCATGACCATCGGCCGGGCCACCTACGAGCCGGGCTGGAAGTGGTCCGAGCACGTCGGCCCGGGCCTCGGGCAGACGCGTTGCAACGTCGAGCACGTCGGCCTCGTCCTGTCCGGCGCCGCCACGGCCGCGTTCGCCGATGGGCGCGTCGTGGAGATGCGCGCCGGCGACCTGTTCTACATCCCGCCCGTCCCCCACGACTCGTGGGTGTCGGGCGACGTTCCGTACGTCTCCCTCCACTTCCTCGGCGCGGAGCACTATGCCGCTCCTCCAGGAGAGTGAGCACATGGACACGAGCATCGAGCGGGCCCGCCGGCGGTTCCTGAGGGACGCGGTGGGAGTCGGTGGGGCGGTGCTGGCGGCGGCCGCCGGCGTGCGCGCGAGCGCCGCCGAGCGCCAGGAGGCGGAGGAAGAGGTCTCCCCCACCGAGGACCTGATGCGCGAGCATGGGGTGCTCCGACGCGTCCTCCTGGTCTACGGCGAGGTCATCCGGCGCGTGGAGGCCAAGCAGCCCGTGGACGCCGAGCCGGTGGCGAAAGGCGCGACCATCATCCGCGCCTTCATCGAGGACTACCACGAGAAGGACGAGGAGGAGTTCATCTTCCCCCGCTTCAAGAAGGCCGGAAAGCTGACCGGCCTCGTCGACGTGCTCCTCCAGCAGCACCAGGCGGGCCGGAAGCTCACCGCCAACATCCAGCGCCTGGCGACCCCGGCCGCGCTCGGTCAACCGGCGAACCGCTCGGAGATGGCAAAGGCGATGCGCCAGTTCATCCGGATGTACGAGCCCCACTCGGCCCGGGAGGACACCGTGCTCTTCCCGGCCTTCGCCGAGCTCTTGTCCGAGAAGGAGCTGCACGCCCTGATGGACACCTTCGAGCAGAAGGAGAAGGCGCTCCCCCTCGGCGACTTCGAGAAGATGGTCGTCGAGGTGACGGGGATCGAGAAGGCCTTCGGGATCGACGACCTGGCGAAGTTCACTCCGAAGGTCTGAGCGGCTCGCTCCGGCCTGTTGCACCGGGAGCTACGCGCGGTAGCGCGGGACCGCCCACGCCCGGAGCGGCCGGGGTCGCAAGCTCCTCATTTCCCGAGGCTGGAGTCGGGCCCGACCCCTGCAACGGAGGCGGCCCATGCACTCCTCCTCCGATACGAGCCAGGTCGCCGCGGGACGGTTTCTTCGCGTGGTGTTCATCCTCGTCCTGTCCTTCGCCGCGTTCGCGGGGGTGCTCGTGTCGGACAGTGCGCACCTCGGCCTCGCCATGCTGGGCGTCGCCCTGATCGCCGGGCCGGTGGCGGTGTTCGCCGAGGACCGGACCCGCGCGCCCGCGGCGTAGGCGCCCGACCACTCACCACGACCGAGGAGGCGAGACCTATCCCGCCCCCGGACCCGACGAGAACGACCTCGGGGTCCACTGGATCTCGCCGAGGAATCTCCGGCACTCCGCGACGAGCGCCGGAGCGATGCCCGGCGCGGCGGCGAGGATGTCCACCACCGAGGTGTCGTAGGGCGCGCCGTCGATGCGGCTCGAGATCGCGCCTGCCTCGGAGCAGATCAGCGCTCCCGCGGCGACGTCCCACGGCTTGAGGTTGAACTCGAAGTAGCCGTCGTACCGGCCGGACGCGGTGTAGGCCATGTCCAGCGCCGCGCTCCCCAGCCGCCGGATGCCCTGCACCAGCCCGAGGAACCGGGCGATGAGCCCCGCCGGCCCCTCCGGGTGCTCCCGGACGTCGTACGGAAAGCCGGTGCAGAGGAGCGCTCGGTCCATCCGGTCGATGGTGCTCGGCCGGATGGGCTGGCCATTGAGCGTCGCCCCGCGCCCGCGGACCGCACTGAAGCACTCGTCGCGCATCGGGTCGTAGACGACGCCGACCTGCACCCCACCCTCGCCCTCCACCGCGATGCTCACCGAGAAGTGCGGGAGCTGGTGGGCGTAGTTGGTCGTCCCGTCCAGCGGGTCGATGATCCACCGGTAGCGCGAGCCGGCGCTCGCTCCGCTCTCCTCGGAGAGGATGGCGTGGTCCGGGTGGCGCTCGCGGAGCCACTCCAGCAGCACCTTCTCGCTCGCCTTGTCGGCGTCGGTGACCAGGTCGATGCCGCCCTTGAAGCTGATGGTGCGCGGCTGGTGGAAGCGCTCGGCCAGGACGCGGCCCGCGCGGCGACAGCCCTCCACCGCGGTCTCGAGCAGCATGTCGAGCGAGACCGTCACCGCGCTTCTCGCAGCAAGACGTCCACCTGCTCCCGGACGTCGTCGAGGTTCCCGCCGAACATCTCCTGGGTGAAGCGCACCTGACCGGCGCGGTCCACGACCCAGGTGGTGGGCATCAGCTTGAGCTTCAGCTTCTCCTCGAGCACGTAGCCACCGGGATCGAGGAGGACCGGGAGGTCCACCCTGGCGCTGGCGAGGAACCTCGGGATCTGTGCCCGGTCCTCGTCGACGCTGACCGCGTACACCCGCACCCCGCGGGCGGCGTAGTCCCGGCGCAGCGCCTGGAGCAGCGGCAGCGAGCGGGTGCACGGCCCGCACCAGGTGGCCCAGGCATCGAGCACCACGATCTGGCCCTGGTCGGCGGAGAAGTCGTGCGTCCCGGCATCCGGATAGGTCGCGAGCGAGAGGTCCGAGATCGTCGTCGCCCCGGCGATGAGCGGAGTGGCGAGCACCTGCGTCGCGGTCGAGGCCGGTGCCGGCGCAGTCGCGGCGCAGGCAGGGACGAGTGCCACGACCGAGAGTCGGACGAGCCTCCTCACCAGCGCCTTCCCTTCAGGGCCGCCAGCAGGGCCGCATGGAATCCGCCGAAGCTCCCGTTGCTCATCCCGAGGACGACGTCACCGGGCCGGGCCTCGGACGCGACCCGAGCCACGAGGGCCGGCACGTCGGAGGCCGCGTCCGCCTCGAGCCCGCGGGCACGGAGATCGGAGACCAGCCGAGGGATGTCCAGCTCCTCGCCCTCGGGCACCTGATCGTGCTTCTCCGGCGTCTTGAGGCTCACCCGCGCCGCGCCGTCGAACGACCCGGCGTAGGCCGCCTGGTGCAGCTTGCGGCGGCTGGTGTTGCTCCGCGGCTCGAACACGGCCCACAGCCGCCGGTCCGGCCAGCGAGCCCGGAGCGCCTGGATCGTCTCTCGGACCGCGGTCGGGTGGTGAGCGAAGTCGTCGACGACGAGCACGCCACCCACCTCGCCCCGGACCTCCTGGCGGCGCTTCACGCCCAGGAACGACGTGCAGCCGGCGGCGAAGGCCTCGAACGAGACGCCGAGCGGACCGATGACCGCCCAGGCTCCGAGCGCGTTCTCCAGGTTGTGGAGCCCCGGGGCGGCGAGGTGGACCGGTCCGAGCCGCTTCCCGCGCTCGAGGAGGGTGAACCGAACGCCGTCGGGATGGTGAGCCAGGTCCTGCGCCTGCACGTCGGCGGGGTGGCTCGGGTCCACCGCGTAGGTGACGACGCGGGCACGCCCCCCTCGGGCGAGCGCCACGGCCGCCGGCCATGCGGCGCTCACGGCGATGAGCCCGTCCGGGGGCAGCAGCGCGACGAAGCGCTCGAAGGCCGAGGCGTAGTGAGCCTCGTCCCGGTAGATGTCGGCGTGGTCCAGCTCCATGCTGGTGAAGATGGCGGTCCGCGGCTGGTAGTGCAGGAACTTGGGCCCCTTGTCGAAGTAGGCAGTGTCGTACTCGTCACCTTCCACGACGACGTGAGGACCCCGGCCGACGCGGAAGTTGCTACCGGCGTTGCCGGTGACGCCTCCGACCAGGAACGACGGGTCGAGCCCCGCGGTCACGAGCAGGTGGGCGGTCAGGGCCGAGGTGGTGGTCTTCCCGTGCGTCCCCACCACCACCACCGGGTGGCGCCCCCGGAGGAACAGCGCGCCGAAGGCCGCGGGGAAGCTCATCGACGGAAGCCGGCGCTCACGGACCGCGGCCGCCTCGGGGTTGACCCGACGGATGACGTTGCCCACCACGACCAGTTCGGGCCTCGCCCGGTCGAGGTTCTCCGGCCGGTAAGGCGTCATCACCTCGATGCCCCACGCGGCGAGCATGTCGCTCATCGGCGGGTAGACGTTCTGATCGCTGCCGGTGACGACGTGGCCGACCGCCTTGAGCATCCCGGCGAAGCTCCCCATGCCGGTGCCGGCGACGCCGAGGAGATGGACACGCCGGGCCTGCTCGGGCCGCACGTCCTGGAGGATGTTGCCGTCGTCGCGCGACGCTGGAGCGGTCACCGGCGCGGATGCCTTTCCCGGCGTGCTGGGCCCTGGCGGTCCATCTGCACCACGAGTACCGAGTTCCCCGATCGGGGACAAGGGCTGAAGTAGAGTCCCGCCCCTCCGCGGAGGCGCGCATGACGCGAGGTCCGGCTCTCGAGCAGGGGGTGGTCAGGCTCTTCGGCGTGCTGGTCAGCCTGGCGGTGGTGCTTCCGGCGCTCCCGCGGCTGGGGCTCCTGGCCGGGGCGGTCGGGCTGCTGCTCGCCGCGGGGGCCGCGTGGCTCGTCTGGCACTCGGTTCCCGGCTCCGTCTCCGGCGCGTGGCAGCGCCGTCCGGTCGTCGCTGCGCTCTGGGCGCTCGGTGCGCTCCTCGCCCTACTCCAGGTGGGCCGGCTCTCGGCGTTCATGGCCGATCCGGAGCGCACCTGGGGCTCACTGGTGCCCGACGCGGTCGTCGCCGACCATGCCTGCCTCTCGGCCTACGTGGTCGCCGCCGATCTCTCCCGCCGTGGAACGCCGAACCTCTACGACGAGCGCTACTACCCCGCCTTCTCCGGGGACGCGGCCCGGCTCCTGGCTCCGGGTGACATCCGGAACCTCCGGAGGTGGATGGACGACCCCTTCGAGTACCCGCCTCCCTTCCTCGTCTTCCCGCGCGCCGCGCTCGCCCTGACCGACGACTTCCTCACCATCCGCGCCGGGTGGTTCGTGCTGCAGGCCCTCGGGCTCATCGTCGTCGGCGCGTGGCTCGCGCGGTGGATCGGCGGGAGGGACGGCCAGCTCGCCTTCCTCCTGCTACCGCTCGTCCTCGCTTCCCTCTCGACGATGCTGGGGCTGCAGTTCGGGCAGTTCCACGTGGCGACGTTGCTACTGTCCGTCGCTGCGATGATCTGCTTCGAGGAGCGCCGGCCCGCAGTGGGCGCCGGGCTCCTCGCCGTGGCGACCGTCTCCAAGCTCTTCCCGGCCTTCCTGCTGGTCTACCTGCTCGCGCGGAGACGCCCGAAGGATGTGGCCTGGACGCTCGGCGGCTGCGCCGTGTTCTCGCTCGTCGGCCTCGCCGTCCTGGGCTGGAGCCCGTTCGGGGCGTTCCTGACCTACCAGCTGCCGCGCATCCACTCCGGCGAGGCGTTCTCGTTCTACGAGCACGAGGCGATCGTGGTCTCCCGCAACCTGGGGATCCCCGGTCTGGTCACCAAGCTGCAGTTCCTGGGAGTGCCGGGGATGAGCCGCGAGCTCGGCGCGGTCCTGGGCTGGCTCTTCACCCTCGTGCTCCTCTGGCTCGCCTGGACCGCGGGGCGGCGGGCCGAGGGCCGGGTCGCCGAGGCACGCGCGTGGCTCGCGCTGCTGTCGCTCGGAGCGCTCCGCAGCCCGCTGGCTCCGCCGTACGTGACGCTCTCGATGCTCTGGCTGCTCACCCTCCTCGCCGGGGTGATCCGGGGCCGGGCCTCGTGGGTCGTGGGCTTCGTGGCCGCGTGGCTCCTGATCATGGGACCCCCGCCGCTCACCGGCGCGACCGAGTTCATCGTCGCCTTCGCCGGACAGCTCGTCGGCCTCGCCGTCTGCTGGCTGGCGCTGTTCTGGCCGCCGCGGGCAGCGGCAGGAACGCCGGAGCCGGCGCTCTCCGCCGGCTGACGTCGGAGGCAGGCCAGCCCCTCGGGTCGTCGCTCACCGGGGCTCCGGGTTCCCCGGGGCGTGTGGTCCCCGGCAGGGAGGCCCGTCACTTCCCCTCGCCGAGCGGCGGCACCGAGGCCTCGGGCACGCACGACACCACGGCGTGCTCGGCCACCTTGCAGACGTAGGTCTCGGACTTCTGGCAGCCGGCGGCGCGGTACTTCGAGTCCCCAAGCTGCTGGACCGTCACCTGGTCCGCCGGGCACCCGCTGGTGCGGGCCATCGCGTCCCGGGCGGCGGTGCTCATCGCGGTGGTGGCGCAGGCGGCGAGCGCGAGAGCGGCGGCAGCGAGGACGGCGCGCGGTGCAGGCATCGGCGGCTCCAGGGGGCGGGGGATACCCTCGACTTAGCCCAGCCCGAGCGCCTGCAGAACCGCGTCGTGGAACGCCGGGCGAAACTCCTGGATGCGGAGGTTGTCCCGACCGAGGGCGGTCCGGTTGCTGAGCAGCGCAACACTGAGTCCCCTCGCCCTGTCCACCCAGAGGCTGGACCCGGTGTAGCCCAGGTGCCCGAACGCGCCCGGGGGCGTCCGTCCGATGAGACGCCCCGCCGCGCTGGACTCGCCCGATGGCGTGTCGAAGCCGAGCCCGCGCGTCGAGCCGGGCACGGGTGTCACCGCGCGTTCCCACAGCGCGGCCGGCGCCAGCCGCCCCGCCCCGTCGAGCTCCTCGAGCACTCGCTGCCCGAACCGGGCGACCTCGGTCGCGGTGCCGAACAGGCCCGCGTGGCCGGAGACGCCGTCCATCACCCAGGCGTTGTCGTCGTCCACCTCGCCTGCGCGTGACGGATCGGCAGCCAGCGACTCCCAGCGGTTCTCCTGCCCGGGGGCAGGAGGACGCGGCCGCAACGTCCCGGTCGGCGGCACCCCGTCCCACCGTCCCCGGCACGGGTCGCGCGGGTCCTGCCCCCGCGTCGAGAGCCGGTGAAAGTGCGACGACACGCTCAGTCGCTCGGAGAGTCGCCCGTGGACCGAGTCGAGCGGCATGCCGGCGACCTCGGCCAGCATCTCGCCGGCCAGCAGGAACCCGATGTCGCTGTAGAGGGTCCGCGTCCCGGGCGGAACGTCGAGGGGCGAACGGGCGGCGGCGTCACGCACCTCGCTGCGCACGCTGAGCCGCGTCCCGGGCGGGCAGTCCGCATGCCGGAGCTCGGGAACGGTGTGGAGGACGACGGCGAAGAAGGGAGACCAGGCCGGAAGCCCCGAACGGTGGGCGAGCAGATCGCCCAGCGTCGCTCCGTGCTTCGCCAGCGGGCTCTGGTCGATCCACCGGGACACCGGGGTCGAGGGTCCCACCTTCCCCTCGGCCCAGAGGCCGACGAAGGCCGGGGCGGTGCAGAGGATCTTCGTCAGCGAGGCGAGGTCGAACGGGGTGTCCTCCCCGGAACCCACCGCGGCGTGCCCAACCTCCTGCCCCCGCTGAAACACCGACGCCTGTGCCGCCGGGAAGACGCCGTCCCGGACACCAGCCTCGAGGAGCTCTCGAAGACGCGCGTTCAAAAGGACGTTCCGGGCAGCCGCTTCTCGGACGGAGCCCCCCGCCGGACGCAGGTGCGCGTTCCGCCCTCGGGCCACCAGCAGTCGTAGGTGGCGGTCTTCCCGCAGCCTTCGGTCTGGTAGACGCCGCCGGTCTCGGGCTGGACCTTGATCTGCTCCTCCGGGCAGCGGAGGTCCGCGGACATGCTCCGGCGCACGGTGGGCTCGAAGCCGTGACATCCCGCGCTCACCACCGCCAGGAGGGCGACGACCAGGAGCGGCGTCCGGGCGTCCCTCACGCCGTGGCAGCCTCGAGCGGCTGGAGCATCCCCCGGTCCGCGTCCAGCCGGTGCCGCGCTCCGAGCGCCACCGGCGCGTTCGCGTTCCCGTGCCCGATGGGCAGGTCGGCGACGCAGGGGAGCCCGGCCTCGTTCGCCAGGTCCGCCAGGACCTCGCGCGCGGAGTGGGGATCGTACCGGCGGTCGGTGGGCTCGCACTCCAGGAACTGGCCGAGCGCGATGCCCGCGATGCGGGAGAGGACTCCCGCGTTCCGGAGGTGCGTCCACGCCCGGTCGATGCGGTAGGGCGGCTCACCCACTTCCTCCAGGAGGAGGATGGCCCCGCTCATCTCCGGCAGCCACCGGGTGCCGAGCAGCGTGGTGAAGACTGTCAGGTCCCCGCCCAGCAGCGGCCCCTCCACCACGCCCGGAACCAGCGACGAGCCCTGGAGCGGCTCGGGAACCCGCCCCTCGAGCAACGCGAAGAGCCGGTCCGACACCCACGCCGGCTGATCCGCGAGCTGAGTGACAACCGGCCCGTGGATGGAGATGCGACCGGTCGCCTGGAGCGCGGCGTGCAGCGCGACGTTGTCCGAGAACCCCACCAGCGGCTTCAGCGGCAGCCGGCCGAAGTCTATCCGGGGCAGCAGCCTCCCCGCGCCCGAGCCGCCGCGCGCGCAGACCACCGCCCGGTTGCCCGGGTCGGAGAACGCATCGAGGAGCGCTGCGGTGCGCAGGTCGTCCGAGCCGGCGAGGTAGCGCTGCCGCTCGAAGAGGCTCGGATGCGGCGCGAGCTCGTACCTCTCGGCGAGACGGGCCATGCCCCGGTCGAAGCGCTCGCGATCGAAAGGAGAGGAGGGGGCGACCACTGCGACACGGTCCCCCGGACGCAGTCGCGGCGGGCGCAACATGAGTGAAGTGTAACACGCGCGCGCGACGTCCACCGGTGAGCGGCCCCGACGCCTGCTCGCCTGTGCCGGCGTGTGGCCGGCACGCGGGTGGGATAAGTCACCTGCTGGACGAGGGAGCCATGGCGGATCGACCCATGCCGGCGGTGTTCCTCGGGCACGGCAGCCCGATGAACGCGCTGGAGACCAACCGGTACTCGAGCGCTTGGGCGAGCTTCGGGGCGAGCATCCCGAGGCCGCGCGCCATCCTCGTCGTCTCGGCGCACTGGTACGTGAACGTCACCGCGGTGACGGCGATGCCGCGCCCGCGGACCATCCATGACTTCTACGGCTTCCCGGCGGAGCTGTTCGCGGTCCAGTACCCTGCCCCGGGCAGCCCCGAGCTCGCCGCCGAGGTGGCCGAGCTGCTGAAGCCGGTGCACGTGGGCCTCGATCACGACGCCTGGGGAATCGACCACGGGACCTGGTCGGTCCTGGTCCACATGTTCCCGGCGGCCGACGTTCCGGTGGTGCAGCTCTCCGTTCACGCGCTCCGCGATTTCGACGACCACCTCGAGCTGGGGGCGCGACTGGCGCCGCTTCGCGACCGGGGCGTGCTGGTCGTCGGAAGCGGGAACGTCGTGCACAACCTGCGGCAGATCGACTGGGCGCATCCCGACTCGGGGTTCGACTGGGCCCGCCGGTTCGACGAGGCCGCGCGGGCCGTGCTCACCGGGTCGCCGTCCGGGGCGGCCGGGCTGCGGAGTCACCCCGACTACGCGCGCAGCGCCCCCACGCCGGATCACTTCATCCCCCTGCTCTACATCGCCGGGCTGGCGAAGGCGGCGAAGCGGCCGCTCGAGGTTCTGGTCGACGGCTACGCGTACGGCTCGCTGTCGATGGCCGCTTACACCCTGGACGCGAAGGCGGCGGCCTGGCGCACCGGCGCGGGACCGCCAGGAGGCGTGCCCGACCCGTCGATCATCCCCGCCGAGGACACCAACATCTGACGATGCGAGTCCAGCCCGTCTCCGACCTCCACCTCGAATTCGACCCCGACAAGGGAGAGGCCTTCGCCCGCGCGCTCCCGGTCCTCGGCGACGTGCTGGTGCTCGCCGGAGACATCCTCCCGCTCCGCCGCGCGGACCGGATCCGGAACATGCTCGGCTGGTTCTGCGACCGCTTCCCGCAGGTCGTCTACGTGACCGGAAACCACGAGTACTACAAGACCAGCCCCCGTGCGGCCACCGGCCTCCTCGCCTCCTGCGTGGGGGGCTTCTCGAACCTCCATCTGCTGGATCCGGGGGTCGTCGAGATCGACGGCACCCGGTTCGTGGGCGCGACGCTCTGGTATCCGCGCACTCCGGACGAGGAGCTGTTCCGCCCGATGCTCATGGACTTCAGCCTGATCGAGGACTTCGTCCCCTGGGTCCACGAGACGCACGCCGCGCA
>DATJVY010000084.1:0-5832 GCA_035501615.1 Myxococcaceae bacterium | reverse complement strand
ATCAGCAGCAACAACCCGCTGCCGCAGTCGAGGTCACCGCCATCGAAGCTCACCTTGGGCGGAAAGGGGTGGCCCATCGGCTCGCGGTCCCTAGTAACTGATGCAGGGACTGCCCTCGGAGAGGAACTCCACCAGCTTGGCCCCGCCAACGACCGTCGCTCCCTCCACCAGCTGGGCTTCGTCGAGCCCGCGCTTCTTGAAGCAGGGCGAGCAGACGAACACCTTTCCTCCAGCTTTGACGAAGTTGCCCATCAGCTCGGCGAGAGGAGCAAAGCCCTGCTCGTGGATGTCGGCGGCGTATCCTCGCTGCGAGAGACGCACTCCCTCGATGCTGAGGAAGACCATCGTCTCCTTGTCAGAGGCGACGGCGGCATTCGCCACCACGAACGCGACCGTGGCCTTGTCGGTGTCGTTCTTGGCGTAGGTGAGGCTTACACAGAAGCGCTTGCTCATGGCGTGCTCCTTCGTTCGATGAGGTAATGGGGAGGTTTCGCCTGCAGGAGGCGATGGCCGGTCAGTCGGCACCAGGCCGGGATGTCCTCGACCGCACCTGGGTCGAGCGCTACGAGGCGTAGCCGTTCTCCGGGCGCAAGGGCGAGGAGCTTGTTGCGCAGCAGGAGGACGAGCTCACCGCAGCCGGTGTGGCCGGCATCCCACTCGGCGTGAGGGGTCAGGTCTGCGGCGCAACACGGCGCCGCTTCGACCGGAGTCACGACCGTCTCCAGGGCGCCCGATGCAACATTGCAGGCGCGCTTCTAACAGCGCTCTCGAACGACGGGCAAGGCGTTTGGTCACCCCAGGCCTTCCGGTGGTCAACCACCACAACCGAACGCCTCAGGGCGGGGTGTACCCCAGACGTGCGGGACGCCGCCGAATCCCTGGCGCAGGCGGTTCCGGGTGACGAAGCCGCCCACCACGTAGATCGAGTTCCCCACCGCGAGCGCCCGGTGGCCAGTGAGCCCGATCGAGCCGCGTGTAGTTGATGTCACTCCGGCTGGGATCGTCGGTCACCCACCGGAAGTGCTCGATCAACGGCAGCCAGAAGAGCGCCGGTTTGCCCCAAGTGGACGGCAGCCGGATGGAGGCGGTCACCCCAGGAGCCACCTGGTACTTCCGCTTCCGCGTGACCCCCGGTGGGAAAGATGACGTCGGCGAGCGGGCTGAACGTCGAAGCCTGGACTCGGAGCGGTCCGAACGCGACCCGAACCTTCATGTCGCCCCACCCCAGCGTTCAGGCCATCGCTGCTGAAGCTGTTGTTCTTGTCGACGAATGGAACGTCCAGGCGGACGAGCCACACTGGCGCATCGAGGAGGAACTCGGAGCGGAGAGTGGTCCGGGTGTTCTCCTCGGTCGAGCCCGGGTGATGAGGGAGCGTTTCAGCTCGAAACGCGCGGTCACGGGGCGCCGCGCAGGCTGGACGTCCTCCCTCGGCTGGTCGGATTGCCCCCCTCGTTGGCTGTCCCCGAGGCTTGCCCGGCGAAGGTGTGGCTCAGGAGGGGTCTGCTCGTCGGCACCTGCGAGCGGGGCGCAGGCCATTGCCATCGTGGCGAGCACATTCCGAACCTGGCTACTGCCCGGGGCGGGAGCGCCGGAGGCGATTGCTTCCGCCGCGCGTGCCGTCATTCGGTTCGTGGACCCGGCTCGGGGAGGGCTTCAGCCCACTTTGATGGCGCGGACCTCGGCGGCGCGCCCATCGACCGGCACGATGGGCAGCTTCCCGGGCGCCTTCACCGGCAGCTTGCGCAGGTGGTCCATGATGGCCTGCCACTCCTTGATCTCGCGGACGCCATTGTTTCCGGCTCGGGCGGCGACGCTCCCCTTGTCCACCGTGCCCTCCGGCGGCAGCAGGTAGGGCGTCTGGGGGCCCTGAGGCGTGTCGAGTGCCTCGACTCTCGACCCCAGCGGCTTCCCCTCCTTGTTCTTCGGGACGAGTGGCAGCAGCCCCTTGCTGTACTTGGGGATGGCCACCACGACCAGGGCCAGGTACAGGGGCGTCGTGAGGCTGTAGAGCTGTCCGTCCTGCCCGGTGATGTCGATGGCGCGGTAGCCGCGGTCGAGGTCTCCCAGCTCGATGGCCGTCACCACGTCGAACTTCGGGCGCGAAGCGTCGTAGCGGTACCGGAGGCCCGAGGTGCGCGGGAACATCTCGCCGGGGTGAGTTGGGTTGTCCACCAGCAGGAACTCGAGGATGTGCTTCAGCTCCTGCCCAGTGAACCAGCCGGTCACGAGCGCACTGCCGGCGGTGTCGTCCACCACCCCGGCGCCAAGCGGCGCCACCGCGAAGACGTCGTAAACCGTCTGCACCCCGGACTTCCCGCGAGTCAGGGGGGCGCGCATCAGCCCGTTGGCGGTGAAGCCGACGTCCGCCCTGGTGGCGGCCCGGAATGCGTCGGTGACCAGGTTGGCGAGGACCGTGCCCGCGGCGATGTCGGTGAACTTGTTGGACAGGTCCTGCGGCACGACTGCCAGCGGCTGGTCGACCGAGTACCCCCGGGACGCGAATACCGTCGCGGTGACTCCCTTCTTGAGTTTCTCGATCTCCTCGGCGGTGGCGTGGTCCCCGGCCACCGTGTCGTCCATGGGGTGGAGCCGGTAGGACTGGACCCTCACCTTGCCTCCCTCCAGCCCGAGCACCAGCTCTCCCAGGTTCGCGCTCTCCTTCCCGGTCTGGACCACCGGGCGGCCGTCGACCAGGATCGCCTCGGTGAGCTCGGTGTGGCTGTGGCCGCCGATCACCACGTCGACCCCCGGCACCTCCCTCGCCACCCGCACGTCGTCACCGTCGGTGTAGCGCCCGTCCTTTCCCTTCATGACGCCGCCGTGGCTGAGGCAGATGACGACGTCGACCTTCTCCTGCTCCCTCAGGACCTGCACCAGCTCGGTGGCCGTCTTGATGGCGTCGGTGAACTTCGTCCCCCCGGTGTAGTGGCTGGCCTCCGCGCCGAGCAGCCCGATGAGGCCGAAGCGCAGGCCACCCCGCTCGATGATGGCGTGCCGGCGGAGCACGCCCTCCTTGGCCAACCGCTGCAGGCCGGCCAGCTTTGGGTCGGTGGCCGTGAGGTCGGTATTGCTGGGGAGGACCACCGGGATCCGCCCGGCCTTGGCCGCCACGCCGATCGCCTGGGCCAGGCCGTCCGGCCCGAGGTCGAACTCGTGGTTGCCAAAGGTGGTGGCGTCGAAGCCCATCCGCGCCAGGAGCCTGAGCTCGGCGCCGATCTCGCGGGAGGCCGCGCCGAAAGGGGTGCCCATGCTGAAGTCACCCGCATCGAGGGTGAGCACCGGCCCCTCGGCCTGCCGCGCCGTGCGACGCCTGGCGATCGCAGCGGCCAGGCGCGCCCAGCCCCCGCGGGTCTTGTCGTCGTTCAGTGTGAAGGGAGTGTAGTCGCTGGACGGCCCCATCCCGATGAGGCTGGAGTGGAGGTCGTTGGTGTGCAGGATGGTGAAGGTCCGCAAGCCCTTCGGGGCGGCCAGGGCGTCTGGGAGCAGCGCAGTCGCGCCAACCGCCGCGCCAGTCACCAGGAATGCGCGGCGGGTCAGCGTTCTCCGCTCGTTCCCTTCCATTGGCCTTCGCTCCTTCGACTCTGATGTGAGACGGGCCGCACCCAGCTCCGAGGGTGCAGCCCGGCTGTCTTCACTCATCGCTCGGCCGGCATTCGCCGCGGCACTCCCCTCTAGTGGATGGCCGCTGCGGCACGCGCCTCCTCCGCCTGGAGTCGCTTCCGGTCCTCGAGAGTCAGCTTCTCCGGCTCGAGGACGACCACCACCTTCTTCAGGGTGCCGCCGAACTTGAACGGCATCTTGTCGACGTAGGTTTCGATGACGGGTGTTCCGGTGTCCTCGCCGATGTCGAGGGTCTCATCCAGCGAGAAGCGCACCGGGATGGTCTTCTCGATCCGCCCCTGAGCCACCTGCTTTCCGTCGACGAACAGCGCGGCGGTTCCGCCTTTTCCGATTCCACCGCCGTCGTACGTGAACTTGACGCGGACGGCGTGGTCACCCGCTGCAATTGGCGTGGGTGAGGTGACGCGCCACTTGTGCTCAGGTTGATTGGATAGGGCGTAGGCGAACTCCGGCTTCCCGTCCTGGATCAGGAGGGCCCAGCCGCCGTACCTGCCGCCGAGCGTCGCCAGCACGCCGTTCGCCCCGCCGGCCGGAACGTTGATCTCCGCGCCGATGGCGAACGACTTGTTCTTGAAGTTGGGCGCGGACCCTTCAGGGATCCGCACCATCCCCGAGTAGTAGGTGAACTCCGTTCGCCCTCTCGTCAGGCTGGGTCGGATCTCTGGATCCGCGCGCTCAGCAAAGGACGAGTCGAGCGGATAGACGTTGTACTTCTTCGCCTCGACGTCGAAGGCGGCCTGCATCTCCTTCAGCTTCGTGGGGTTCGAAGCGACGAGGTTCTTCGCCTGACTGAAGTCCTCGTTGATGTTGTAGAGCTCCCATTTGAAATCGTCGGGCGACGGATCCGATCCCGTGGTGACCCAGGGCAGACGGAGGGGCGTCGTCGAGGCCATCCATCCGTCCTTGTAGATCGCCCGGTTCCCGAACATCTCGAAGTACTGCACCGTGTGCCTGGTGGGCGCACTTCCATTGTTCCAGGTGTAGACCAGGCTCGTCCCCTCGATCGGCTTCTGCTTCACCCCGTCGAGCACCGTGGGCGCCTTGATCCCGATCGCCTCGTACAGGGTGGGCACGATGTCGATCGCATGGCAGAACTGGGGCCGGATGCCGCCCTTGTCCTTGATCCGTGCCGGCCAGGCGATGGCCATGCCGTTGCGGGTCCCGCCGAAATGGGAAGCCACCTGCTTCGTCCATTGCATCGGCGCATCCATCGCGTGTGCCCAACCGACCGGGTAGTGGTTGTAGGTGGTGGGGCCGCCGAGCTGGTCGATGATCGAGAGAAGGAAGGGCATGCTCTCCTGCACACCGTTCGCCGAGGTCGCCACCTCGTTGGTGGTACCCTGAAGCGTCCCCTCGGCGCTCGCCCCGTTGTCTCCCATGATGTAGATGACGATGGTGTTGTCGAGCTGACCAGAGTCCTGCACTGCATCGATGATCCGGCCGATCTCGTGATCTGCGTGTGAGAGGGCGCCGGCGTAGACCTCCATCATGCGCGCGAACAGGCGCTTCTGATCCGCCGACAGCGAATCCCACGCCGCGAGCTCGTCGGGACGCTTCGTCAGCTGGGTGTTGGCCGGGACGATCCCCAGCTTGATCTGACGGGCGAGGGTCTCCTCCCGGACCTTGTCCCAGCCCTGGTCGAACTGACCCTTGTACCTGGCGATCCACTCCTTGGGGGCGTGGTGCGGAGCATGATCCGTCCCGGTCGCGTAGTAGAGCAGCCAGGGCTTCTGGGGTGCCAGCGCGTGCTGCATGCGCATCCACCTGATCGCCTGGTCGGCGAGATCATCGTTGAGGATGTAGTTCGGATTCCCGACGTAGGGCTCGATGGGGCGGGTGTTCTCGTACAGGGCTGGATGCCACTGATCGGAATCCCCTCCGATGAATCCGTAGAAGTAGTCGAATCCGAGGCCAGTCGGCCACAGATCGAACGGTCCAGCCTGGCTCGACATCCAGTCGGGCACGTTGTGCATCTTGCCGAACCAGGAGGTCCCGTACCCGTGATCCCGGAGAACCTGGGCCACGGTGCCAGCGCTCTTTGGAACCAGCGAGTCGTAGCCCGGGTAACCGGTCGCGAACTCGGTGATCGACCCGCTGGCGACGCTGTGGTGGTTGCGGCCGGCAATGAGTGCCGCACGCGTCGGAGAACAGAGGGCGGTGGTGTGGAACGCGTTGTACCGAAGCCCAGCATCTGCCACTCGCTGGAAGGT
>DATJVY010000083.1:0-5203 GCA_035501615.1 Myxococcaceae bacterium | reverse complement strand
CCGTGCCCCGGTGGTGGCCATCGTGCTCCAGGCGGTGCTCAGCATCGTGGTCGCGCTCTCGGGCCGCTACGAGCAGATCCTCGGCTACGTCGTCTCGGCGGACTGGGTCTTCTTCGGCCTCTCCGCCGCCTCGCTCTTCGTCCTTCGCCGGCGGGGAATCGGCGGGCGCGTTGTCCACTTCTCCGTGCCCGGACATCCGCTCACCACCGGGGCGTTCGTCACCGTCGCTGCGCTCGTCGTCCTCGCGACGGCGCGGGCCTACCCGCTCAACACCCTCATCGGCCTGGGCCTGGTGCTGGCCGGGCTCCCGGTCTACGCCGTCTGGACCCGGAGAGCCGCGGTGAAGACCCCGGCGCGCTCGGGCTGACCCCACCGCCGGGACGAGTCGGATGTCACCTCGCCACCGCCCAGGGCCTGGAGACCGGACCGCCTCTGGGACAGAGTGCCGCCTCGTGAACGACTCCCCTCGCAACGTCCTGATCACCGGAGCTTCGAGCGGCCTCGGGCGCGCGCTCGCGCTCTGGTTCGCCCGGCGGGGCGCGAAGGTGTGGGCCGCCGCCCGCCGCACCGAGCTGCTCGACGCCCTCGCCGCCGATCCGACCGCCCGGCCCGGCACCATCGTCCCGCTCGCCCTCGACGTCTCGGACGTCGGCGCCATCCGCCGGCTGCTCCCGGACGTCGACGCCCGGGCCGACGGCGGTCTCGACGTCGCGGTCGCCAATGCCGGAATCGGCGGCGAGGCCAACCCGCGCAAGGACACCTGGGACAAGGTGGAGCGGATGATCCAGGTCAACGTCACCGGCGCGGCGGCGACGCTCGCCACCCTCGCTCCGCGGATGGCCGAGCGCGGGCGCGGGCACCTGGTGGGCATCTCGTCGCTCGCCGGCTGGGTCGTGACCCCGAAGATGGGCGCCTACTCGGCGACCAAGATGTTCCTCGAGGTCTACTGCGACGGGCTCCACCTCGACCTCAAAGGCGTCGGCGTGGCCGTCACCTGCATCAACCCCGGCTTCGTGAAGAGCGAGATGACGGCGAAGAACAAGTTCAAGATGCCCTTCCTGCTCGAGACCGACGACGCCGCCGACCGGATGGGCCGGGCCATCCTCCGCGGCGACAAGCAGTTCGCGTACCCCTGGCCGATGGTGGTCGCCACCCGTCTGGGTCGGCTGGTTCCCGACGCGGTCGTCGCCCGGGTGATGGGCAAGTCCGGCGGGCGGTCGTAGCGGAGTACGGCCGCCCCGACCTAGTTCGGCAGGCTCATGAACTTCGAGGGGTCGACGCTGTCCTTGGGCGGCGTCTTCTCGTCCGGCGCCGTCCCCTTCTTGAACCACATCGGTGCCGAGGTGTGGCTGCCGCTGGAGGCGATCTTCCCGGTCTTGGTATCGATGGTCTTCCGCTCCAGCTCGTCCTCGAGCCACTCCGGCGGTGCGAACTCCGGCTGGGGGCGACCGTCGAGCGCCCGCTGCATGTAGCTGAGCCAGATGGGGAGTGCCGCTCGGCCACCGGTCTCGTAACGGGCGAGCGGATGCGGATTCAGGTCGTAGCCCACCCAGGCCACGGTCACGAGGTCCCGGGTGAAGCCGGCGAACCACGCGTCGAACGAGTCGTTGGTCGTTCCGGTCTTGCCCGCCGCCGGCTTGCCCAGCCGCTGCGCGGGGCTGCCGGTCCCCTCGCGCACCACGCCGCGGAGCAGGTCGGTCAGGATCCACGCCGTCGCCGGCTCCATCACCTGCTCCCCGGGAGCGTAGAGGCGCGCGTAGCCGCCGGCGATGCGGTCGGTCAGCGAGGCCCAGGGGTCGTCGAACGCGGTGTGGTCCTCCAGCGTTCGCCCGTACCGGTCCTCGATCTTCCGGAGCATGTAGGTCGGCTTCTTCACCCCGAGCCGGTTGAACGTCGCGTACACCTGGGCGAGCTCGAAGGGATAGACGCAGGAGCTGCCCAGCGCGGCGGAGAAGTCGCGGTTCATCGGGGTGGAGATGCCCAACTTCTTCACCCACTGGGCCATGGGGTCGATGCCCACCGCGATGAAGGTCTTCACCGCGGGGATGTTCATCGAGTTGATGATCGCCGTCCGGAGAAGAACGTCGCCGTGGAAGTCCTCGGTGTAGTTCTCGGGCTTCCACCGCACCTGGTGCTCGGGGTCGTTCTCCACGATCGGGCTGTCGACGATGACGTGGGCCTCGGTCCAGTCGAGCTTCTCCAGGGCCGCCGAGTAGACCAGCGGCTTGAAGCTGCTCCCCGGCTGCCGGCAGGCCTGGAAGGCGCGGTTGTACTCGTTGGCGTCGAAGTCGTAGCCGCCCACCATCGCCGAGAGGTACTGGCGATGCGGGTCGATCGAGACCAGCGCGCCCTGGAGCTCCGGCTCCTGCTCCAGCCGGTAGAGCTGCACGTTCTGGGGGAGGGCGTCGAAGAGCTTCTTGTCGTACTGCTCCTTGTCGTCGTACAGGTCCTTGGCCTGGACGGCGCGGACGACGATGACGTCGCCGGGCTTCACCACCTTCTTCGCCGAGGGGAGCATCGCGCTCGGGTAGTAGGCCTCGGGGTTCACCTTGCGGGCCCAGCGCATGCCCAGGAGCGGCAGGAGCCCCTTGCGCGTCCCGACCTGCACCTCGACCCGGGTGTCGTCCACCGAGTCGACCAGCGCGACGTAGTAGCGGCCGTTCTCGATGGGCTTGCCCTCCAGGCCCTTCTCGCTCCGGTCGATGAACGCCTTCCGCTGCTCGGGCGTGTCCAGGGTCATCACCGGGCCACGGAAGCCCTGGCGCTTGTCCACCTGGAGCAGGCCGCCCAGCATCGCCTCCTGCGCGGCGCGCTGCTTCTCCGAGTCCATGGTGGTGAAGACCTTGAGCCCCGAGCGGAGCAGCGCGGGGTTCCCGTAGCGTTGCACCACGTCCTTGCGCACCTGCTCGACGAAGTAGGGAGCGAACTCGTGGAACACGTCCTCCACCGGATAGACGTGGATCTCCTCGGCCATCGCCGCGTCGTATTCGGCGCGGGAGATCATCCCCTTCTCTCGCATCTGCCCGAGCACGTAGCCCCGCCGGGCGCGGGCGCTCTTGGGATTCAGGAACGGGGAGTACTTGCTTGGAGCCTGGGGCAATCCGGCGATCAGCGCGGACTCGGCCAGGGTCAGGTCGCGCACGTCCTTGCGGAAGTAGTTCTCGGCGGCGGCCTGCACGCCGTAGGCGTGGTGCCCGAGGTACACCCCGTTCAGGTAGAGGTAGAGGATCTCCTCCTTGCGCAGCGCCTTCTCCAGGCGGAGCGCGAGGACCGCCTCGCGTGCCTTGCGCTTCAGGCCCGCCGAGCCGCTCCGCCGGGTGGCTCGCTCGAATCCCTCGGACGAGATGAGCAGGGCCTTCGCCGTCTGCTGGGTGAGGGTCGAGCCGCCCTGGACGCTGCCCGCACCGGTGGACTTCTTGAGCAGGGTCTTGAGCGCCGCGCGCAGCGTCCCGAAGGCGTCGATGCCCGGGTGATCGAAGAAGCTCGCGTCCTCCGAGGCGATGAAGGCCTGCACCAGGCGCTTGGGGATGCGCTCGTAGGGCACGACCTTGCGCCGCTCGTCGTAGAACTCGCCGGCCAGCACCTGGTCGTCGGCGTAGACCTCGGTGAGGAGCGGGGGCGCCCAGGCGGCGACCCGGGGAATCTCGGGGAGCCCCTCGCTGAAGGCGTAGTAGACGACAGCGCTCGCCACCACCGCGGCGGTCAGCCCCACCAGGGCGAGGAAGGCCAGGACCTTCGCCCCGCGCCGGGCCCAGGTCTTCCAGGGCGGCCCGGGCGGAGTCGGCGGCGGCTCCGCCAGCACCAGGCGGTACCGGGCCCGTTCCTCGGGCCCTGGATTCTCGGAGAGCGGCGGGGACGTCATGGAGTGGAGGCGGCCGGCGAGGTTACCAGAACGGCCCTGCATTCCCCCGGCCCGGAGCCGCCCGGTCGTCGCGGGGTCGTCCCTCCGGCCGCCCGGTTGTGCGAACGTGGACGTCATGCCGCAGATGCCCCGGTCCAGCCCGCGCGCCGACCCCTCGCCCGTGGCCGCCCGCCCGCGGATCTGCGTCATCGGCGCCGGGCCGTCGGGCATCACCGCCGCGAAGAACCTCCTCGCCGCCGGCTTCCGGGACGTCGTGGTGTACGACCGCAACACCGAGGTGGGCGGCAACTGGATCTTCCGCCCCGACGAGAGCCACTCCAGCGTCTTCGACACCACGCACATCATCTCCTCGAAGCGGCTCTCGCAGTACGAGGACTTCCCGATGCCGGACCACTACCCCGACTATCCGGGGCACGCCCAGCTCAAGACCTACTTCCAGAGCTACGCGAGGACGTTCGGCGTGGACCAGGTGCTGCAGCTCGGCACCGAGGTGAGCTCGGCCCGCCGCCGCCCGGGAGGCGGCTGGACGCTGACGCTCGGCGACGGACGGCGCGAGGAGTTCGACGCGCTCCTGGTCGCCTCCGGCCACCACTGGGATCCGCGGATGCCCAGCTATCCCGGAACCTTCACCGGGACGTTCCTCCACAGCCATTCCTACAAGACCGCCGAGGCCTTCGCGGGGAAACGGGTGCTGGTCATCGGCGGCGGCAACTCGGCCTGCGACATCGCGGTGGAGACGTCGCGCCGGTCGGCCCGGACCGAGATCAGCATGCGCCGCGGCTACTGGTTCATCCCCAAGTTCCTGATGGGGCTCCCCAGCGACGTGGTGAACGAGCGGATGATGCGGAAGCTCCCCCGGCCCATCCGCCAGGCGGCGATGAAGCTCACCATCCGGCTGGTGCAGGGAAGGAACTCGGCCTACGGGCTGGCCGAGCCCGAGCACGGGCCGCTCGAGGCACACCCCACGCTGAACTCCGAGCTGCTCTACTTCATCCGGCACGGCGAGGTGCACCCGCGGCCGGACATCGCCCGGCTCGACGGCCGGACGGTGCACTTCGTCGACGGCACCTCGGGCGAGTTCGACGTCATCATCGCCGCCACCGGCTACGTGACGCGCTTCCCGTTCCTCGACCCCGAGGAGGTGGGCGACTACTCGGGGCACGAGGTGCCGCTGTACCTCAAGATGTTCCACCCCCGGTTCGAGGACCTCTTCTTCATCGGGCTCTTCCAGCCCCAGGGGTGCATCTGGCCGCTCTCGGACTGGCAGGGGAAGCTGGTGGCCCGGGCGCTCCTCGGCGCCTGGAAGCGGCCGGTGGACATGGATGCCGCCATCCGGCGCGA
>DATJVY010000082.1:0-4754 GCA_035501615.1 Myxococcaceae bacterium | reverse complement strand
CCTTGTAGTTCCATTCCGAGTAGACGAAGTCGATGGCGTTGAGGAGCGTGGGGGGCAGCCCGAAGTTGTACTCCGGGGTCACGAAGGTGAAGGCGTCGGCGCCCTCGACGCTCTTGCTCCAGGCGTGGGTGTGCGCCTTCGTGTACTTGCGCAGCTTGGGGTGCTCCGGCTCGTCGAGCAGCGGAAGGGCGACGTCCTGGAGGTCCACGAGCGACACCTCGAAGTTCCCGTGCTCCACCGCCCTGCGGTGGAACCACTGCCCTACCGCGAGCCCGACCCGCCCTGGTCGGGTGCTGACCACGACGACGTTGAGCTTGAGCATCCGGTCCTCCGGGGTGTCCGTGTCCACCATACGTAGAGGTGGAGCGGGAAGCGACGTGCAGCGGTCGCCTCGTCAGCACAGGCGGCACTCCGGCTGCCGCGTCCCGGGCCGCGTCATGACGATCTGGTACAGCTGCAGGAACCTGGCGCGGAAGGCTCCAGCCGACGAGAGCAGGTAGTACCGCCAGATGCGCCGGAAGCGCTCGCCGTAGCGCACCCGCAGCATCGGCCACGCTCGCTCGAAGTTCTCGGCCCACGCCGTGAGCGTGCGGTCGTAGTGAGGCCCGATGTTGTGGACGTCCTCCGGAACGAACATCCCGTCCAGGGCCGCGCCGAGCTGCGCCAGCGAGGGAATGGCGGCGTTGGGAAAGACGTAGCGGTGGAACCAGGCGTCGATGAGCACCTGGCTCCGGTTGCTGCCGATGGTGTGCACGAAGGCGATGCCGCCCGGGCGGAGGCAGCGGTCCACCGTCTCCATGTAGACGCGATGGTTCTTCGGGCCCACGTGCTCCATGAGCCCGATGGAGACCACCGCGTCGTAGGTTCCCTTCGCCGTCCGGTAGTCGGCCAGGTGCAGGTCCACCGGGAGCCCGCGACACAGCTCGGTCCCGAGCGCGACCTGCTCCCGGGAGACCGTGTAGCCCGTGACCTGGACCCCGTACTCACGCGCGGCATGGCGAGCGAAGGTGCCCCAGCCGCATCCGAGGTCGAGCACCTTCATCCCCCGCTGCAAACCGAGCTTGCGGCAGACCAGGTCGAGCTTCGCTCGCTGCGCCTGGTCGAGGTCCCCGGGCCCTTTCCAGTACGCACAGGTGTAGGCGAGCGTCTCGCCGAGCATCGCCTGGTAGAGGTCGTTGCCGATGTCGTAGTGGCGCTCGACCGACTGCCAGGCGCGCACCTTGCTCTGGAGGTTCCACACCCGGGCCGCGGCGAGGTGAAGCCCGCTTCGCCAGCCGAGCACCGGCCGCTTCACTCCCGCCCGGACCAGCCGTGCGGTGAGCTCGTCGAGCGACGGCGTGTCCCACTGCCCGTCCACGTACGACTCGCCGAGACCCAGCCGCCCGTCGCGAACGACGCGGCCGTAGAACGCGCGATCGTGCACCTGGATGTCGTGAGGCCTGCCTCCGCCCACGCGAACGTCCGCGGACTCGAGCAGGGCCCGCACGATGCGCTCCCCCCGGTCGACCGGGACGCGCGCCGTGACACCAGGGCTCGCGGTCATGCCCGCGATCCTCCACGGAGACGCAGGGCCGCGCGCAGGAGGGGCCCGGCCGGAATCGGGTGGCCGCCGAACATCCAGGCGAAGCCCCGCGCCGTCGCCGAGCACGCGAGAGGTCCAGGCGCACGTCCCGATCCACCGCGGAGCCGGCGGAGGGCGAGCAACGCCTGCAGCAGCTCGCGGGTCAGTGCGTAGTCGCGCATCGTGGGATGCGCCGCGAGGCGTGCGCCGTACGAGCTCGGCTCACCGGCGAGGATCGCCTCGGCGCAGGTTCGCCCCGAGACGACCGCCGGGAGGATTCCCTCGGCGGTCAGCGGATGAGCAAGGCCCAGAGCATCGCCGACCAGGAACGCGCCGTCGCGCTGGGAGGCCGCGAGATGCGCCGGGTGAAACAGGTGGTACGTATGGCCCTCCATCTGGCCGAGCGGCCCACGCGCGCTCGCCGGGAGATGTCCGCTCCCGAGGAAGAAGTCTCTGGCCGCGGCCCACGCCGACCGCACGGACCTCGCGGCGATGGTGCCGGTGCCGACGTTCAGCCACACGCCCTTGGGAACGTTCCACGAGTAGCCGCCGAGGTCGTCGTGCAGGAGCAGCTCCGGCTCACCGTCGGCCCCGAGGCGCGCGGCGGCGACCTCCGCCGAGCTCGACTCGAACTCGCGTTCCCGAGCCGCCACCGGACGCCCGGGCTTCGCTGGGAACAGCATCCGGGCGACGGGGCAGTGCGTTCCTCCGGCGCCCACGAGGAGTGGGGCGACGTAGGCGCCGTCGACGACCCATGCCCCGTCCCGGCGCTCGAGTGACGAGACCGGATGGCCCTCGACGACCGAGGCCCCGCTGCGGCGGAGCAGGAACTCGTCGAGCTCGATCCGCCGGATGAAGTCACCGCGGGCCGCGAGGGTATGCGTCCGCTCCCGGTACCGGACGTGGCAGCGCCGCCAGGGCCACACCCCGCCCGGGTACTCGTGCCGCGCGAGCTCTAGGACGTCCCACACCGGGGCGCTGATCCACCCGCCACAGGGTTTGACCCGCGGGAAGCGCCGGCGATCGAGGACTCCCACCCGGAGCCCGCCGCGTACGAGGACCCGCGCGCAGGCGCTGCCGGCCGGTCCACCTCCGACGATGATCGCGTCGAATCGGATCACGCTCGGTGCCACGCCGATCCTCGGACAGGCGGAGCTCGCCCGCGGTGCATCCGTACCGCTCGCTCGGCGAGGGATCTGTTCCGGTCCAGCACGGTTCGTCGCAACGACCGCGACGTTCCGTTTCCTCCGGAGACTCGCGCGAATGGAGGAGCACGCTTTGGGAATCCCTCACCACCGGTCCGCTCCGATGTACCTCTGCCACGCCATCGGCATCGCCGGACCCTTCTTCGTCCCGTTCGCCTGGCGGTACGTCGCGCTGGCCGTCGCCGTCTACGCGGTGCGGATGCTCGCCCTCTCCGGTGGCTTTCACCGCTACTTTGCCCACCGGAGCTTCAAGACGGGGCGTGGCTTCCAGTTCGTGCTGGCCTTCCTCGGCGGAACCTGTGCCCAGCGAGGCGTGCTCTGGTGGGCCGGGAATCATCGCCACCACCACCGGCACTCCGACGGGCCCAGGGACCTCCACTCGCCGCGCCAGGGTGGGTTCCTCTGGAGCCACATCGGCTGGATTCTCTCCAAGCGCTTCACCGAAGCCAACGACGACCTGATCCGAGACTTCGCGCGTTTTCCCGAGCTTCGGTGGCTCGACCGGCACCACCTCGTGCCGCCGCTGGTGATGCTCGGGACGCTGCTGCTGCTGGGCGGGGTCCCGGCGGCGGTCTGGGGAGCGTTCGTCTCCTCGGTGCTTCTCTGGCATCTCACCTTCGCCATCAACTCCGTCGCGCACCTCGTCGGCTCGAGGCGGTACGTGACCGGCGACGACTCGCGGAACCTCCCGCTGCTCGCGGTGCTGACCCTGGGCGAGGGCTGGCACAACAACCACCACCACCGCCAATCGTCCGCGAGGTTCGGATTCTCTTGGTGGGAGCTCGATGCGACCTATTGGGTGCTCAGGGCGCTGAGCGCCGTCGGGCTCATCTGGGACTTGCGCGAGCCGCCGAGCGCGGTGCGTGACCGACCGGGGCGCTACGCGGACAGCGAGCTGGAGGGAGCCTCGTGAACACCGCGCCGGTGCGCGCCCCGCGACGGCTGGAGTGGCTTCACGGCGGGGCCCCGGATGCTCGCGGAGACATCTTGGGCTTCTACCGCCGCTGTGAGGAGCAGGGCGGGCTCGTCCGGACGCACGTCTGGCGTCTTCCGGTGTGCATCGTCACCGCGCCGGAGCTCGTCGAGGAGGTCCTGATCCGCAAGCAGCACTGCTTCATCAAGTCGGCCGGGCTTCGATCGACGCGGCTGGCCTTCGGTCAGGGCCTGCTCACCTCCGACCGGGAGCCGTGGCTTCGCCAGCGCCGGAGGATCCAGGCCGCCTTCCATCCCCGCCAGCTGGAGCTCTACCGCCAACTGATGACGGAAGCCTGCCGAGCGCTGCTGGACGGCTTCGGCGACGGCGAGATCCGGAACATCCACCACGACATGACCGAGCTGTGCTTCCGGGTGCTCGCGCGCTCGCTGTTCGGCGAGGAGCTGCCCGAGGCGCGGGCGCTGGTCGGGGCGGCCGCCGAGGCAATGCATGCGTTCCACCACCTGCATTCCCAGTGGGTAGGGGCGGCCGGTGGCCTGGCCTTCGCGGCCGTGCGCGCGGTGGCAACCGCGCTGGGACGCCCGGACTTCGTGGTGGATCCCACGCTCCTCCCCACCTCCTACGCCCAGCGCTTTCGCGCGGCGGTCCGGGCGCTGGACGGATTCGTGGCTGCGCTCGTCGAGCGCCGGCGCCGCGGGGAACGAGGCGAGGATCTCCTCTCGCTCCTGCTCTTCGGCCGTGGCGAAGGGGACGCTCCCCTGGACGACCAGCTCATCCGCGACGAGATCGTCACCATGTTCCTCGCTGGCCACGAGACCTCGGCGAGCGCGCTCACCTGGACGCTCCATCTCCTCGCGCGGCACCCCGAGGTGGCCGAGCGGCTGTCCCTTCAGCTCGATGCGGGTGGCGGCGAGGAGCTCCTCGAGCAGGTCATTCGGGAGGGGCTGCGCCTCTACCCGCCGGCCTACCGGATCAGCCGCACCACGGTGGCCCACTGTCGGATCGGCGAGCAGGAGTTGAAGCCCGGGGTCGAGGTGATGGTCCCGCAGTGGGC
>DATJVY010000081.1:0-70987 GCA_035501615.1 Myxococcaceae bacterium | reverse complement strand
GGGTGGCACGGGCCGCTTCACCGGGGCTCGCGGCACCTGCGTGGTGCGAGAGGCGCCGGGCAGTGGAGCTCGCCGGTCGCTCGTGTTCGACATCTCTCTGTCCTGACGGAGGCGCACATGGCAGTCGACTACTTCCTGAAGATCGACGGAGTCCCCGGCGAGAGCCAGGACGACAAGCACAAGGACTGGATCGAGGTCCTCTCCTTCAGCTGGGGGACCTCGCGCGGCGGGCGGACGCACCAGGACTTCCAGGTCGTGAAGTCCATGGACAAGGCCTCGCCCCTGCTGGCGATGGCCTCTTGCAACGGGAAGAGCCCGGGCCAGGCGATGTTCGTGGCCCGGAAGGCGGGGAGCACGGTCGAGTATCTCAAGATCAAGCTGACGGACGTCATCATCAGCTCCTACAACACGGCCGGAAGCTCGGACGACAACCCGGTCGAGACCGTGACGCTGAGCTTCGGGACGGCGGAGATCCAGGTCGCGAGCCAGACTCCCACCGGGGCGCCAGGGGATTACGTGCCGGGCGTCTGCGAGCCCAGAAGCAGGGGCTCGAACGATCGCTGAGCAGCAGCTTCACCCCCGAAGCGCAGCGGGCCGCCCGATCGCCAGGGATCGAGCGGCCCGCCTCGAGGCTGCCCGCCTGCCTCAGATGTCGAAGTAGAGCGCGAACTCCATCGGGTGGGGCCGCAGCCGCACCGGATTCACTTCCTTCTCCATCTTGAGGTTCATCCAGGTGTCGATGACGTCCTCGGTGAAGACGTCGCCCTTGAGCAGGAACTTGTGGTCCTTGCGGAGGCAATCCAGCGCCTCCTCGAGGCTGCCGGGCATCTTCGGCACGTCCTTCAGCTCCTCCGGGGACAGCCCGTAGATGTCCTTGTCCAGCGGATCCCCGGGGTCGATCTTGTTCTCGATGCCGTCCAGGCCGGCCATCATCTGCGCGGCGAAGGCCAGGTAGGGGTTGCAGGACGGATCGGGGCTGCGGAACTCGAGCCGCTTCGCCTTCGGGCTCGGGCTGTACATCGGGATGCGGATCGACGCGCTCCGGTTCCGGCTGGAGTAGGCCAGGTTCACCGGCGCCTCGAACCCCGGCACCAGCCGCTTGTAGCTGTTGGTGGTGGGGTTGCAGATCGCCGCCAGCGCCCGGGCGTGCTTGAGGACGCCGCCGATGTAGTAGAGCGCCATCTCGCTCAGGCCCGCGTAGCCGTCACCGGCGAAGAGCGGCTTTCCGTTCTTCCACAGCGACTGGTGGGTGTGCATCCCCGAGCCGTTGTCCCCAAAGACCGGCTTCGGCATGAAGGTCGCCGTCTTCCCGTGGCGCCAGGCGACGTTCTTCACGATGTACTTGAACCAGCTGAGGTTGTCCGCGCACTTCACGAGGGTGTTGAAGCGGAAGTCGATCTCCGCCTGACCCGCGGTGGCCACCTCGTGGTGCTGCCGTTCCACCTCGATGCCCACGTCGGCCAGTACCCGGCACATCTCGGTCCGGATGTCATTCAGGCTGTCGATCGGGGCGACCGGGAAGTAGCCCTCCTTGTAACGGACCTTGTAGCCCCGGTTCCCTTCCTCCTTGCCGGTGCTCCAGGCCGCCTCGTTGGAGCCGATCTCGTAGAACGAGGCGTTCGGCTTACTGTCGAAGCGCACCTCGTCGAAGATGAAGAACTCCGCCTCGGGACCGAAGTACGCGGTGTCGGCGATGCCGGTGGACCGCAGGTACTTCTCCGCCTTGATGGCGATGTTGCGCGGGTCGCGCCCGTAGGGCTCCTTGGTGATCGGGTCGGTGATGTTGCAGATCAGGCTCAGCGTCGGATCCTTGGTGAAGGGATCCATCACCGCGGTCGTCGGATCGGGCATCACCAGCATGTCCGAGGCGTGAATCTCGGCCCAGCCACGGATCGACGAGCCGTCGAATCCCAGCCCCTCCTCGAAGATCTCCTCCTTCAGCTCCCCGAGCGGGACGGTGAAGTGCTGCCACAGCCCGACGAAGTCCATGAACTTGAGGTCCACCATCACCGCGCCGCGGTCCTTGGCGAGCCCCAGGACATCCTTTGGTTTCATGCGCCCTCCTGGCGGCATCCGTTCTGAAACGTGTGCTGGCGGATAAAGCCCCAGAGGCTGACAAAAGGGAATGGGACTGAGAGCCCCCCAGGAACGCCGCGGAGTTCCGCTGTAAGCCCTCCTGATTGAAACGGAGGCGGTACCTGCCTACGCTTGACCATTGCGAGCCGCCATGGCCGAGCCGCTTTCCGACCGCGCCCGCGAGGTCCTGCACGCGATCATCCGCGAGTACATCGCCACGGGTGGTCCGGTGGGGAGCCAACAGCTCGCCCGGACCAGCAGCTTCGAGGTCTCGTCGGCCACCCTCCGCAACGTGATGGCCGACCTGGAAGACCTCGGCTACCTCGAAAAGCCGCACACCTCGGCCGGCCGCGTCCCCACCGACCGTGCGTACCGCTTCTACGTGGACACCCTCATCCGCCTCCGCGACCCGAACCCCCGGGACCGCGAGCTCATCCAGCGGGGCATCCCCACCAGCGGGGCCCCCCTGGAGGAATCGCTCCAGGAGGCCGGGCGGATCCTGCACTTCCTCACCCGGCATGCCGGGGTCGTGGTCACCCCCCGGCCGACTTCCGGGACGTTCCACCGCATCGAGTTCGTCCGGCTGCGAGAGGGGCGGGTGCTGGCCATCCTCGTCGACCAGGACGGGCAGGTGCACAACCGCCCGGTGGCCCTGGACTTCGAGATCTCCCCGGAGGAGCTGGTCCGCGCCTCGAACTACCTGAGCGAGCTGCTGGAGAAGCTGCCCCTGGAGCAGATCCGGGCCCGCATCGAGCAGGAGCTGGCGCAGGACCAGGCCGCCTACGACCAGCTGGTGACCAAGGCCCTGAAGCTGGGCCTCCTGGCCACGGGGGTGACGCCGACCGAGAAGGTGTTCATCGAGGGCACCGGGAGCTTCCTGGACGCCCCGGAGTTCGCCGACGTCGAGCGAATGAAGGCGCTCTTCCGCGCCCTGGAGGAGAAGACTCGCCTCGTGGCGCTCCTCGACCGCGTCCAGCGCGCCCGCGAGATGCAGATCTTCATCGGCCACGAGAGCGACCTCTCGCCCGGCGGCGACGTGTCACTGGTGGCCACCCCCTACGGACCGGCGGACCGCTCGCTGGGAACCGTGGGGGTCATCGGACCGACGCGGATGAACTATCAGCGCGTCATTCCCCTGGTGCAGTTCACCGCCCAGGTCCTCTCCGCGGCCCTGAAGGACTAGGAGGAGCCCGCTGGACGCGACCCTTCCCCGGCCTGCGCCCCGGGTATGGCTTCCGGCGCTCCTCTTCGGCTGCACCCTGGTGACGGTCTTCGGGACGTATCTGCTGATCATCGCCGGAGCGTGGACCGACAGCGGGACGATCGAGGTCACGCGGCGGGCGCTCGTGCGCTCGCTGGAGTTCACCGTTGCCGTGGTGACCATCCTGGGCTCGCACGAGCTCGGACACTACGTGCTGGCCCGGCGCCACGGAGTCAGCGCCAGCCTGCCTTACTTCATCCCGCTGCCGCTCCTGGGCTTCGGGACGCTCGGGGCCGTCATCCGCGTGCGGGACCGCATCCCCACCCGGAACGCGCTGGTGGACATCGGCGCCGCGGGTCCGCTCGCGGGCTTCCTCGTCTGCCTGCCCTTCCTCGCCTGGGGCTACGCGCATTCCCACTTCATCGCGCTGCCGCCCACCGGATCGGTGACGCTCGGGCCGATGTCGCTGTGGTCGGTCGTGCGGCACGGGATGCCGCGTCTCGATCCCATCGTCTACGCCGACCCCCTCGTCCTCCGCGGCTTCGAGCGGGTGTTCCTCGGCGTGAGGCCGCCGGGGATGGACGTCGACGCCCATCCCTTCATCCTCGCCGGCTGGCTGGGGACGCTGATCACGATGCTGAACCTGTTTCCGGTGGGTCAGCTGGATGCCGGGCACCTGACCCACGCCGTGCTCGGCGACCGGGCGAAGGCGCTCGGCCGGCTCACCCTGGTGGGCCTGGGAGTCCTCACCGTGGCCTTCTCCTTCACCTGGCTTGCCTGGCTGCTCGTGGTGGGCCTGATGGTGGGGGTGCGGCATCCGCCGGTGACCCGGCCCGAGGAGCCGCTGAGCGCAGCACGTGGGTGGCTGTGCGTGGCGAGCTTTGCCGTGGCGATCCTCTGTTTCCTGCCCGCACCTTTCGTCGCGGTCCTCTAAACTGCGCAAACCCCGTCGATGAAAGTCCTCTGTCCTTCCTGCGAGCGTCTGGTCGAGCTGGTCGATCTCCGCATCGAGCGGGGCGACCTGGTCGCCCGCTGCCCGGCCTGTGGTGCGGAGCAGCGACAGCAGCTCCCCGCCCGGCCGGTGACGGTTCCCTCGGCGAAGGCGTCGGCCGCAAAGGGCGCTTCCAGACCCGCGCCCGAAGCATCGGCGGACGAGGACGAGAACGACGAGGGGCCGACCATCATCCTGCTCACTCCGACGTCGGACGCGGTGCCGCTCGCGGTCGCCCCGCCCGGAACACCCGACGTGCAGCGTCCGGCCGACGTGGCGCGCTTCGAGTCTCCCAGGCCTCCGGTGGCGGTGGCCGAGGGCGCGCCGCCGAAGAAGGTGGTGGACGCGACCTTCGCGCAGCTGCTGAACCAGCTCGGCGACGTCCATCCTCCGGGTCCGCCTCCGCAGGCGGTGCGCCCGCGGAACACCGGGGCGAACGCGGTCGTGCCTCCGCCCGTGCCGGGGGTGACCCGCGGGTCGACCATCCAGATTCCTCCCGGGCATTGCCCGAAGTGCATCACCCCCCGCGCCCGCGAGGCGCTCATCTGTCCGGCGTGCGGCCTGGTCTTCGCCAACTTCCGCGCCGAGGAGCATCAGCCGTCGGCGGCGCTGGAGTCGGCGTGGCGCGGCCTCGAGGAGCGCTGGGGCCGCGGAGAGGAGCACGAGAAGTTCCTCCAGCTGGCCTTCAACATGGACGAGCTGGCCAGGGCGGGACGGCTGTACCGGATCCGCCTGGTCGCGACCCCGGACGACATGCAGGCCAAGGCGGCCCTGGAGTCGATGGTGAAGATGGCGTCGACCGCGGCTTCCCTGGCGGCGAAGACCGACCCCGCGGAGCTCGCCCGGAACCGGCGCAAGGTGCTGGCGGTGAGCGCGATGCTGTTCTTCGTCATCCCGATCACCGCGCTGCTCGCCCACTTCCTGCTGCGAGCTCATTGAGGTGAACGAGATCGCCGCGGTCCTGGGCCCGGGCGGCCGACTCTCCCGCGCGCTGGCCGGGTACGAGCATCGACCAGAGCAGCTCACCCTCGCCGGGGAGGTGGCCCGGGCGTTCGACGAGAGACGCATCCTCGTCGCCGAGGCGGGTACCGGCACCGGCAAGACGCTGGCCTACCTCGTCCCCGCGGTCCTGAGCGGCCGCCGGGTCGTGGTCTCCACCGCGACCAAGAACCTCCAGGACCAGCTCTTCCACAAGGACCTGCCGCTGGTGCGCGACACGCTGGACCTGCCGGTGCGCGCCACCCTGGTGAAGGGACGGGCCAACTACCTCTGCCTCCACCGGCTGGAGCGGGCCCGGACCGGCGCGTTGCTCGACTCGCGCGAGGAGGCGGACGCGTTCGCCCTGCTCCTGCGCTGGGCCGAGCGGACGGAGACCGGCGACCGCGCGGAGCTGCTCCTGCCCGAGGGGTTCGGCGGGTGGCGCCAGGTCTCGACCACGCCCGAGGGCTGCCTGGGCACCCGTTGCCCCCAGCATGCGGCGTGCTTCGTCACCCGGCTCCGGCAGCAGGCCGAGGAATCAGAGCTGGTGGTGGTGAACCACGCGCTCTTCTTCGCCGATCTGGTGGTCCGCACCGGACGGGGCAGCGGCGAGGGCGTGCTTCCCCGCTACGAGGCGGTGGTGTTCGACGAGGCGCACGGCCTCGAGGACGCCGCCACCGAGTTCTTCGGAACCACGGTGAGCAGCCACCGCTTCGAGGAGCTCGCCCGGGATGCGCAGGCGGCGCTGCCGCTCGAGGACGCGCGGGCAGGAGTGCTCTCTGCGCTGGCGGTGAAGGTTCGGGCAGAGGCGGAGGCGCTGTGGACCGCGGCGCCGCGGGCGGTTGGGATGACCGAGGAGGGAGCGGTCCGGCTCACTTCACGGTCCCTGGCCCCGCTGGGACGGCAGGTCGAGGCGGTGCTGGAGGGCCTCGGTGCGCTCGGTGGGTTCGCGTCGGGTCACGAGGAAGCGGACCTGATGGCCGTCGCCCGGCGAGCGGCCGAGCTCGGTGCCGAGCTCGACTTCGTCCGCCGCGCGGAAGCCGAGGACCACGTCTACTGGGCCGAGGGCCGGGGACGGGGCATGTTCCTCCGCGCCGCGCCGATCTCCATCGCCGAGGAGATGAGAAAGCGGCTCTACGGGGCGGTGGACACCGTGGTCTTCACCTCGGCGACGCTGCGGACCGGCGGCTCGTTCGAGTACTTCTGCCGCCAGGTGGGGTTGCTCGACGACGAGGGCGAGGCGGTCGCTCCGCTGACCCAGCTCGCGGTGCCGTCCTCGTTCGACTACGCGCGCCAGTCGGCCCTGTACCTTCCCGGCGGGCTTCCCGAGCCGCGTGAGCCGGGATTCGCCGAGGCGGTGGCCGAGGAGATTGCCCGGCTGGTGGAGGTGACCGGGGGGAGGGCGTTCGCGCTCTTCACCTCGCTCCGGAACATGGAACGGGTGCACGCGCTCCTCTCGGGCCGGCTCCCGTACCCGATGCTGCTCCAGGGCGAGGCTCCGAAGCCGGTCCTGCTCGACGCCTTCCAGTCGACGCCCAGCGTGCTGTTCGCGTCGGCGAGCTTCTGGGAAGGCGTGGACGTGCCGGGGGACGCGCTCTCGCTGGTGGTGCTCGACAAGCTGCCGTTCGCCGCACCGACCCACCCGGTCGTCGCGGCTCGCATCGAGGCCCTGGAGAAGGCGGGCCGCGAGCCGTTCTCCAGCTATCAGCTGCCGGAGGCGGCGCTGGCGCTCCGCCAGGGATTCGGGCGGCTGATCCGCACCCGAACCGACCGGGGCATCGTCGCCCTGCTGGACGTCCGCGTGGGGCGCAGGGCCTACGGTCGGCAGCTCCTGGCTGGGCTTCCGCCGGCCCGCCGCTTCCGGGAAATCGGCCCGCTCGCCGAGTGGTTCCGCGGCGGCGACCCAGCCAGCGCGTCGAGGTAAGCGCCCACACTCACGAGGTTTTTCCGGCTGCCGTGGCTAGAGGGCCCCCGTCGACGGCTTCCAGTCCTTGTCCTTGATCTCGACCATGCACAGCCGGCCGGGCCCGGGGCCGATGTTCTCGGAGGCGTGCGAGCCGGCCTCGAACCAGGCGACGTCGCCCGCCTTTCGCTCGGTCACGACCGTCGTGCCGTCCGCCTTGTGGCCGCGGACCCGCATCGGCGTCAGGTAGATGGTGAGGTGCGCGGGGTGGTAGTGCTGCCCCGACCCGCACGCGACCCCTCCGCTCACGCTCACGTACTCGAGCACGCGCACCCGATCGTTCTCGAACGTCACGCGGGCCGACAGCTCGTCACTCCCCTGCTTCTCGGCACCCGCCACGCTCACCGGCACGCCGAGCGCCAGGAGCAGCGCGAGCGAATCTCGTCTCGAGAGCTTCGCCTCCATGGATTCCTCCTCGAGCCGAGGAAGAGCACTCCGTCTCCTTCGGGGCAAGGTGCCGAAGTGAGGTCCCGGCAGTCGAGGGGTGAGCGCGCAGAACTTGCGCTCAGCGCACGACTGCGCGGAGACCGGCCGGGAACAGCTCGGGCGACTCGACGTGCACGACCGGGATCTCCAGCGTGCACCGGAGGCCGGCATTCTCCCGCTCGACGCGGATGGCGTGATCCGCCGGATACAGCTGATCCAGCCGCTGCCGCAGCCGCCCCAGCCGGTCCGCCGCCTCCGTCACCGCCGCCCCGGGCTGGGCAGTGGCGAGCTGGCGCAGGCGGATCCGCAGCCGGCCATCGTCCACCGTCGCCGACAGCTCCAGCGCTCCCTCCCACGGCGTCGCGGGCAGCTCGGCGAGCTGGAACAGCGCGAGCGACGGCACCTCCGCGGTGAGCGCCTCGGCAGGGATGTCCACCCGGCTCCGCAGCCGGCCGGGCCAGCGTACCTGCTGCAGCCCGAGGTACGCCTGGAGGAACTCCAGCTCCTGGCGGAGCGACACGCGGTCCTGCCCCAGCGTGGCCAGGGTCAACCGGAGCACGTCGCTCAGGCGCGCCAGCAGCTGCACCGCCTGCGTCGAGGCTCCGGAGCGGACGAACTCCGCGGTGGTCCGCAGCGTGTCCTCGATCAGCTGAGGCTGGAGCTGCACTCGCATCTGATCGAGCTCGGCGCGGGTCAGCTCGGCCTCGAGCCGCGCCGCGGTGAGTGCTTCCTGCCGGAGCCGCCGCCGGAGCTCGATCGTCCCCAGGATGCCGACGATGCCGAGGTAGATGATCCCCGAGTCCACCGGGCTCCGGACCGACATCCCCACGACGCCCCAGAAGCCGAGCTTCCGGTACATCACCGGGCCCATGAAGCGGGAGAGCGAGGCCGTGCAGAGGCTCGAGTAGGTGGCCGCTCCGAGGAGTCCTCCGATCAGCGCCGCCGTCAGCACCGCGGGACGTGCGCGGGCCGAGACCATGCGCTGCACGGGACGAACGAGCAGGCCGACGACCGGAACCCAGAGGATCCAGCGCAGGAAGAACCAGAGGAAAGGGAGCCGGAACGTGGGCAGAAGCGAGCCCCGGGACTTCAGCCATTCCAGGGTGCCGAGGAGGCCGAAGACGAGCAGCGAGACGGCCCACCAGGGCGGACGCCACGGGGCGCGGATCTCCGCTCGACCCTCACTGCTCATTTCCCGTTCTCTCTACCTCAGCTGGCGAATGCGCGCCTGCTGGCTCCGGGCTACCGGAAGCTCGGCACCGGTGGCAAGCACCGCCACCAGCCCGCCGCTGCCCGTCCGGCGCAGCTCGCGGAGTACCCGGCGGTTCACGATGGCCGTCCGGTGGATGCGGACGAACCGTGCCGCGTCCAGACGTGCCTCGAGCGCCGCCATCGACTCGCGGTGCAGGTAGGTCCGCGTCCCCACGTGCAGCTCGACGTAGTAGTCGGCCGACTCGATCCAGTCGATCTCCTCGGCCTCGAGGAAGATGATCCGACCCCGATCCCGCACCACGATGCGCGCGGCCGGCGCCGACACGAGTCCGGCCTCCACCGCCTTGGCCCGGAGCTGCTCGCCCAGCCGGGCCGCCTCCTCGCGCTTCAGCTGCTCCTTGGCCCGTCCCAGCGTCTCGCGGAAGCGCGAATCCTCGTAGGGCTTGAGCAGGTAGTCGAAGGCGTGCACCCGGAACGCCTCGAGCGCGTACTGGTCGTAGGCGGTGACGAAGACCACCATCGGCAGGGGCGCCTCGGCCCGGGCCAGGACCTCGAAGCCGCTCCCGCCCGGCATCTGAACGTCGAGGAAGCAGAGCTGGGGATGCGTCCGGGCCAGGAGGGCGACCGCCTCGTCCCCGCTCCCGGCCTCGCCGATGACCTTCACTCCCGGATCCTCCGCCAGGAGCATCCGCAGACCCTCTCGGGCCAGCGGCTCGTCGTCGACGACTGCCACCGTGACTGGCTCAGGCACGCGCCACCTCCGGACTACGGAAAGGAATTGCCATGAGGGACTCGACGCCGCCCTCACTCCGGTTCGCCACCCGGAAACGGTGCTCACCGGGATACAGATGCTGGAGCCGGGCGCGGACGTTTCGCAGTCCGACGCCGCCGGACGACTCGGACCCGTTGCGCAGCCCGACACCGGTGTCGCGGACCCGGAGCACGAGCTGCTCGCCCTCGCGCACCGCGGCCACCTCGACCGACCCCCCGCCCACCGAAGGGGCGATTCCATGCCGGACGGCGTTCTCGGCCAGCGGCTGGAGCACCAGGCTCGGCACCCGCGCCTCGAGCGTCTCGGGCGCGATGTGCATCTCGATCTTCAGCCGGTCCGGGAAGCGGAGCTGCTGGAGGCACAGGTAGCGCTCGAGGAAGTCCAGCTCCTGGCGCAGCGGCACTTCCTGCTGACCCGCGGTCGCCAGCGCGAGCCGGAGCAGCTCGTCCAGGCCGGTGATCATTCGCACCGCGGTCTCGCTCTCGCCCTTGCGGACCAGCATCGAGATCGCGTTGAGGGTGTTGAAGAGGAAGTGCGGGTGGAGCTGTCCCCGGAGCGCCTCCAGCTCGGCCCGGGCCAGCTCCGCGTGCAACCGAGCGCCGGCGAGCTCCTGGGTACGGAGCCTGCGCCGGAGATCGAGCGCCAGCAGGACGCCGACGCACATCGCGTAGTTCATCGCGTCGAGGAACCCGTTCTCCTTCACCATCGCGAGGAGCACGGTGCCCGCCGGCATCTTCTGGAGGTAGTACGGGCCGCCCCACCGGGACATCACCGCCATCCAGCCCTCGTTCACCAGGATGAAGCCGGCGAGGGTCACCGCGTGCGCCGCGGCAACGCGCCACACTCCGTCGCGCTCCAGCGTGAAGCGGCGCACCACCCAGGCCAGCGCGGGGATGAGGAAGGCGATGATCGCCCAGCTCGAGTAGAACCAGAAGAAGCGGTGTGTGCCCCAGTCGACCTCGGGCATCCACACCTTCGTCTGCAGGCCCACGGCGAGCCCGGGGATCGACCAGAGCGCGAGCAGTCCGGCGAATCGGCGAAGAGAGGCGAGCATCGGGTGGGCCGCTCCAGCGTGAACGGGCGTATGTACGGACGATTCCGTCGGCACCCCTGAGGGTGCAGCCAGCGAGGCTGCCACCGCAGCGGACGGCGGATACCGACCCTGGGGGAGCCTAATCTCCCCGCACCCTGGGGACACCGACCGGCGGGCGCAGGTGCGCCTCCAGCGGGCTCACAGCTCGCGGGACATGAGAAGCCGGAGCTTCCCCGACTTCTTGCTCACCACCGTGGCCACCGTGGTGAATCCCGCCTTCCGGTAGAAGGCCACCGCCGGTGCATTTGCCGGATCCACCCGGAGTGCAAGGGTTTTTCGGTACATGTCCCGGGCCACCCCGAGGGCGTGGTTCAGGAGCGCCATCCCGACCCCCCGGTGGCGGAGCTCGGGCTTGACCACGATGTTCCGCATGTAGGCAGCGCCCGCCACCGGCCCGTCCCGTTCCACGGTGACGTAGCCCACGATGGTGCCCTGGAGCCGCGCCACGTAGACGAAGGGACGCAGCTGGGTGAGCGCCTGGAGCGATTCCTCGGGTGTTTCCCCGCGCTTCGCCCAGGGCTCGGAGGTGCCGCGCAGGGCTGCTACCGGCTGTAGCTCCGTGTCTCCCAGAGGGCCGAACTTGAGCGCGGCCGGGAGATCGGCGGGCAGGCTGGCGATGTCGAGCGGCGGCAAGGTCGGCTGGTCCGTCACTGTCTCCACCCGCTTCATTGTCATCTCCGCCACCCCCTCGTACCTCCAGTTGATCCTAACCCCAGGGTTCGCATCCGTGCACGCACCGAAATACGGCCCCTTCTGTGGTCGAGGGTCGGACCGGGGCCGCCATTCTCGACGCGCGGCGGCCTCCTGTATTCTCCAGGGCTGACTCCGGGGCACTGGCACCCACGCGCGTGCCCGGGGCTCGTCCTCGTGCAACTCAACCACGCCCAGCGCGAACTGACGGTCAAGGTCGTCTATTACGGCCCTGGTCTGTCCGGGAAGACGACGAATCTCCAGATGATCCACGCTCGCACCGCGAGCGAGGGGCGAGGAAAGCTGCTGACGGTCGAGACGCACGACGACCGCACCCTGTTCTTCGATCTGCTGCCGGTCTTCTTCCACACCAAGGGTGGCTACACCGTGAAGGTGAAGCTGTTCACGGTTCCGGGGCAGGTCATTCACAACGCCACCCGGCGCGTCGTCCTGCAGAACGCCGACGCTGTCGCCTTCATCGCCGATAGCCGCAGGAGCGCGGGCCAGGAGAACAACCAGTACTGGAGCAACCTCCAGGACAACATGCGGGAGAACGGGCTCAACGCGGCCCAGGTCCCGATCGTGATCCAGTTCAACAAGCGCGATCTGCCGGACACCAAGACCGACGCCGAGCTCGACGAGACGCGCGCCCGGGGCAAGGAGCCGGTGATCGGCGCGGTGGCGATCCGGGGAGAGGGAGTGCTGGAGACGCTCTTCTCGGTGCTCCAGCTCGCCTACCGCAAGATGGACGAGCAGGCGGGCCTGAGCCGCAACATCGGCCTCGGCGAGGCGGAGTTCCTGAAGCTGATCTTCGCCCGCATGGACGTGAGCGGCACGCAGGTAGCCGACTGGCTGGCCTCCGGGGGAGGGCCGCGGTGAGCGACAACGGCGACCGTCACGACCCGGTGGTCGACACGCCCCGCCTCGATCAGCGTCCGCCCTCGGTGCTCGAGCGGCGGCTGACGCTTTCGGACATGCTCGACGCCTCCACCTTCGCCGAGCTGGTGAAGAGCTTCGCCGAGCTCTACAAGCTGGGGGTCAAGGTCTTCGACGAGAAGGGCAACCGGCTCGCGGACATCAAGAGCGGCAACGGTGACTTCTGCGGCTACGTCTTCTCCTTCCCCGAGGGCAAGCGCTGCTGCACGCAGACCGTGGCCCGGGTGAAGGACGGGCCGCTGGCGATGACCCAGAACGCGCGGGCTCCCCAGGCGCCGGCGGGTACCAAGCTGCACGGGATGATCACGGTGCCCTGCTTCACCGGGCTCCGATACCTGGTCCTGCCGATCCTCTGGGAGGGAGACGTGCTGGGGCGGGTGGTCTTCGGCCCCTTCACGCCGGAAGAGCTCGGCGACCTGCCGCCGTCGCTCACCGATCTCACCCCGGGGCTCGACCTCGCCCAGGCGCAGTCCTACCTGGCGAAGATCCGGCGCGCCCCCGAGTCCACCATCGTCAAGGTGCTGCTCCACTTCTCGCAGCTCCTCGAGACGCTGGTGGCCGCGGGCCAGAAGACCTTCCTCACCAGCCAGGTGCACATCGAGGCCACGCTGGAGAGCAACCGCGACCTCGAGGCCCAGAACAAGCGGCTGGAGCAGATGAACCTCCAGCTGAAGGACATGGACCGGCTGAAGTCCAGCTTCCTGGCCACGGTGAGCCACGAGCTGCGGACGCCGCTCACCTCGATCATCGGCTACTCGGAGATGCTCTCCGAGGGGCTGGTCGGCTCGCTGAACCAGGAGCAGACCGAGTACGTCAAGACGATCATGGACAAGGGGGACACCCTCCTGAAGCTCATCTCGTCCATCCTCGACGTGACGCAGATCGAGGCTGGGAAGGTGCGGCTGACCTTCGAGCCGGTGAACGTCGGTGACCTCGTCTCTACTGGCGTGAGCAGCATCAAGCCCCAGGCGCAGAAGAAGGGGCTCACCCTGGATCTCCGGCTGCCCGCGCGGGCGGTGGAGGTCCGGGCCGACCGCGAGAAGCTCCGCCAGGTGATGGTGAACCTGCTCTCCAACGCCGTGAAGTTCACCCCCAAGGGCGGCTGGGTGCAGGTGCTGGTCACCGAGGTGAAGTTCCAGCCCGAGCTCGACGCGGAGGGGTGGCGCTTCGTGGTTCAGGACTCGGGCGTCGGCATTCCGGCCGACCAGCTCGACAAGATCTTCCAGAGCTTCTACCAGGTGGACAACTCGAGCACGCGCGAGTTCGGCGGCGCGGGTCTGGGGCTGGCGATCGTGAAGAGCTACGTCGAGGGACACGGGGGCGTGGTGCGCGTCCAGAGCGAGCTCGGCCAGGGCTCGCGGTTCGAGGTGGTCCTGCCGGTGAATCCACCTCCGCCCCGGGCGGTCATCGTGCCGCCGCTGTCGGAGGCACCTCCCGCGCCGGTCGAACGGTTCTGATCGGGGGCCCGTGTCCGTGGGCCCGGAGTTCCAGCTCATCGAGGCCTTCGTCGCCGCGGCCCGTGCGTCGCCGCGTGCGCCGGCCGGTCCCGGGGACGACGCGGCCGTGCTTCCCCGCGAGGAGGGGCAGATCTGCGTGACCGTCGACGCGGTGGTGGAAGGCGTTCACTTCCGCCGCGCCACGCACCGCCTCGAGGACGTCGGCCACAAGGCGCTCGCGGTGAACCTCTCCGATCTCGCGGCGATGGGCGCGCGGCCGCGGTGGGCGCTGGTGGCGCTGGGCGTCCCCCGAAGGTTCTCGCTGCGGGAGGCCCGCGCGCTCGGTGCGGGGTTCGGTGCCCTGGCGCGCGCGAGCGGCACGGCGCTGGTGGGCGGAAACGTCACCCGGGCCCCGGGGCTGGCGCTGACGGTGACGGTCGGCGGGGAGGTGCGGCGTGGAGGCGCGCTGCTCCGCTCGGGGGCTCGACCGGGCGACGTCGTCTGGGTGTCGGGGACCCTCGGGGATGCCCGGCTCGGGCTTGCGCTGCTCCAGAGGCCGCGCGGTGCCGAGGCACGCCGGCTGCGGGGCCGAGCACGCCTCGTTCGCTCGGCGGTCGAGCGACACCGCCGGCCGTCGGCACGGGTGGAGCTCGGGACCTGGCTGGTCGGGCTGGCGTCGGCCTGCATCGACCTGAGCGACGGGCTGGTGCAGGACGCCGGGCACCTGGCATCCGCGAGCCGGGTGGCGCTGCACCTCGCGCTGGACCGGCTGCCCTGGTCCCCGGGACTGATGGCGGCGTTCCCGGAGGCGACGGCGCGCGCACGCTTCGGAGCCGCGGGTGGCGAGGACTACGAGCTTCTGTTCACCGCGCCGCGCAATCGCCGGTCGGCGATCGAGCGCCTCGGCCGGCGCCTGCGGATCCGGCTCACGCCGATCGGTGAGGTGCGCGCGGGCTCCGGCGTCCGGCTGTCCGGGGCTCCGGTCCGGGGCATCCACGGATTCGACCACCTCGCCTGAGGGGGCCGAAGCGGTGCGCACGGCCGCTCGGCTGCTCCCGCCGCCGAGGCCGAACGGCCCCGCGAGGTGTCAGACACCTCGTATTCGGGCTCTCAGGGCGGTTGCTCGGCTGCCCCCACGAACCGGGGCGAGGAGGACCGACGGCGAGGGGTCCACGACGAGGAGTCCCCACGAGGTGCCCCCGACGAGGTGCCAGACACCTCGTGACGGGCTGCACGGGACCGCGACTCCGACCTGGAGTGCGTCTCGTGTCCCACCAACCGTCTGAACCCACATCGCCCGATTTCACTGCAGTTCCTAGTCCAGGCGGCTCCGGCCACGGTTCCTGCGGGAACCCGGCCTCGCCTTCTCGGTTCGGTGCCGCGCGCTCCAGTCGACCGGATGCGTCTCCGGACCGGCCCCGGCCCGCCCGTGCCCCCCGGGGGGCCTCGCGTGCATCCCAGGCCCCCGCCGGACGACGCAGGCGGCCCCCCGGGGGGCGGTCATCCCCTCGCGGCACCGCGAGCCGCTCTCCCCCTCCCGGCGATCACCGCCCCGACTAAGCTCCACCGAGGGGCAACCGGAGGACGACAGCAGCGTGAAATACCTGGTGACCGGCGGGGCGGGCTTCATCGGATGCAACGCAGCCCGGCGCTGGATGGAGCGAGGCCACGAGGTGGTCATCCTCGACGACCTCTCCCGGCGCGGCGCGGACAGCAACCTCGCCTGGCTCCGGACACAGGGACGCTTCACCTTCGAGCGGGTGGACATCCGCGACGCCGCGGCCCTCGACGCAGCGCTCGCCCGCCACCGTGACACGCTGGTCCTCCTCCACCTCGCGGCGCAGGTCGCGGTCACGACGTCGGTCACCGAGCCCCGGCACGACTTCGAGGTGAACGCGCTGGGGACGTTCAACCTCCTCGAGTCCGCCCGGCGCCACACCCCGGCCGCCTCCCTCCTCTACGCCTCCACCAACAAGGTCTACGGCGGCCTCGAGCACGTCGGCGTCGAGCAGCGCAACGGCCGCTACGCCTTTCGCGATCGCCCGCGCGGAATCCCCGAGGACGAACCGCTCGACTTCCACTCCCCCTACGGCTGCAGCAAGGGCGCAGCCGACCAGTACGTGCGGGACTACGCCCGCATCTACGGACTGCGCACCGTCGTCTTCCGACAGAGCTGCATCTACGGCTGGAGGCAGTTCGGCGTCGAGGACCAGGGCTGGGTCGCCTGGTTCACCATCGCCGCCGTCACCGGAAAGCCGGTCACCATCTACGGCGACGGACGCCAGGTGCGGGATCTCCTCTTCGTCGACGACCTCTGCGAGGCGTACGACGCGGCCGTGGACCGCATCGATCGCGCCAGCGGAAAGGTCTTCAACCTGGGCGGCGGACCCGACAACACCTTGTCGCTCCTGGAGCTGGTGGAGCAGCTGGACCACCTGACCGGCCGTCCGCTCCGCCCCTCCTTCGCCGGGTGGCGCCCGGGAGACCAGCCGGTCTTCGTGGCCGACGTCTCCCGCGCCGCCGCGGGCCTCGACTGGCGCCCGCGCACGAGCGTGCCCGAGGGCCTCCAGAAGCTCGCCCGCTGGGTCCAGGAAAACCGAGCACTCTTCGAGTGAGGGCTCCCCACGACGTGTGGGGAGGGGTGTTCTCCGCCGCACGTCGTGCGTCCGGAATGTGAAATCCGGTCCGTCCTACGCCAGAATCGTCCGCCCGATGGCACTGGTGCCCCCGCCGACCCGGAACGGAGCGGTTCGTCGCTCCGTGCTGGACGAGTTTCCCGCCGCCCGGACGCGGCAGGCCGCTCCGGTGCGCCGCCTGGCCCAGGCCCTCGAGGAACGCAGCCCCCCGCTCTCGCTCTCGCTGCAGAGCAAGATCCTCGTCTCGCACTTCCTCCTGGCCATGGTGCTGCTCGGCACCCTTCACTTCGTCCGGAGCGCGAGCTGGGTGGTGCAGGCCCTCGTGGCCGGCGCGCTGACGCTGATCTTGGCCCTTCTCCTCCCCGCGCTCCTCGCCCGCGTCTCGCGCCTGCGCTCCCTCAGCCGGAGCGCGCTCGACATCTCCCGCGGTGACCTCGCCTCCCCGGTCTCCACCGAGCCCAGCCTCGGGCGGGACGAGATCGACGAGCTCACCACCGCCATCGGCAACATGCAGGAGAACCTGCGAGAGCTGGTGGGCCACATCCAACACACCGCGGCCAGCGTCGCCGACTCGGCCAACGAGCTGCAGCGCTCGGCGGAGAACGTCAACGCCGCCACCACCGAGGTCGGCACCTCGATCCGGAAGATCGCCCTCGGCGCTGGCACCCAGTCCGACCTCGTCGCTCGCGCACAGAAGGTCATCGGCGAGATGGCGGGGAGCATCCAGCGCACCGCTCTCTCCGCCGAGGACGCCGCGCTCGCCGCCGGGGAGACCTCGGGCGCCGCCGAGCAGGGCACCAAGGCCGCGCGCCTCGCCGGCGAGAAGGTGAACAAGGTCTTCAGCCGGGTCGAGAGCGCCAGCCAGGAGGTCTTCGCCTTCGGGGAGAAGACCCAGGAAATCTCCAAGATCGTCGACGTCATCACCCAGGTGGCGCAGCAGACCAACCTCCTCGCCCTCAACGCCACCATCGAGGCCGCCCGCGCCGGCGAGTACGGGCGCGGGTTCGCCGTCGTCGCCGACGAGGTCCGCAAGCTCGCCGAGTCCGCCGGCAAGAGCGCCGAGCAGATCAGCAAGCTCGCCCGGGACATCTCCAGCCAGTCCACCGCGGTCGTCTCGGCGATGAAGCAGGGCATCGAGGAGCTCACCGAGGGACGCGAGGACCTGGGTACCATCGTCCGCTCGATGGGGAGCATCACCGACACCGCCCGCAAAGGTGCGGAGAAGGTGCACCTCATCAGCCAGAGCGCCCGCGAGCAGCTCGCCGGCAGCGAGGAGATGGTGAAGGCGGTGGGGGAGATCTCCGAGGTCGCCGAGGCCAATGCGAGCTCCACCGAGGCCGCCGGCGGGCCCATCGAGGACCAGACCGCCGCCGTCGCCCGGATGACCTCGGCCGCCCAGGAGCTGAACAACCTCAGCCTCGAGCTGCAGAGCGTCGTCCGCCGGTTCCGGCTCGGGTCGTGAGCGCCGCAGGTGTGACCGGCACCGACCGCGGCCCCATCCAGCACGTGGTGTTCCTCGTCGACAGCACCCGCTACGCGCTCCCACTCGGTGCCGTGCGCGAGGTGGTCGTCCAGCCCGACGGACTGGTGCGGGTTCCCCGGGCGCCCCCGCCGGTCCTGGGGGTGGTGAACCTCCGCGGGCGCGTGGTGACGGTGGTGGACTTCCCGCTCCTCCTCGAGCTGCCGCGCCCCACCCACTCCTCCCGCAAGCTGATCCTGCTCGACCGAGGCCGGCGCGACCTGGCGCTCAGCGTCACCGACGTCGAGGGGATCGAGACCGTGGAGAAAGTGTCAACCCAACCACGCGAGGCACGTGCCCCGGTGCGCGGAGTGACCCGGGTCAAGGGTGTTGCAGTGACGGTGCTGGATGCGGACGCGCTCGACGTCGCGGTGACACACCTCTTCGACCACGGCTAACATCTCGACCCGAAGCCTGAAGACCGCGACCCCCCGGGCCCATGCCGAAGCGAGTGCTGATCGTCGACGACGCGGTGTTCATGCGGAACATGATCCGCGACATCTTCACCTCCGGCGGCTACGAGGTCGTGGGCGAGGCCGCGCACGGCATCGAGGCGATCGAGAAGTACCGGGCGCTCCGGCCGGACCTGACGACGATGGACATCGTCATGCCCTACAAGAGCGGCATCGAGGCCACGCGGGAGATCGTCAAGGGCGACCCAAAGGCGGTGGTCGTCATCTGCTCGGCGCTGGGGCAGGAGTCTCTGGTGATGGAGGCCATCGAGGCCGGCGCCGCCGACTTCATCGTCAAGCCCTTCCGCGCCGAGGACGTGCTGGCGGTGGTCAAGAAGGTCCTGGGCGAGACGCCCAAGGTGTAGCCCTGGCTGCGACGCTCGACATGTCCCGCTACCTCGGCCTCTTCGTGGCCGAGGCCTCCGAGCATCTCGAGGCGCTCGGCCGCGACCTCGTGGCGCTGGAGGGGACGCCGGCCAGCGACACCGTGGACTCGCTCTTCCGCCACGCCCACTCGGTCAAGGGCATGGCGGCGTCCATGGGCCTCGAGCCCATCGCCCAGCTCGCCCACCGTGTGGAGGACCTGGTCGACGTGGCCCGCCGCGCCCCCGGTGCCCTCGGGCGGGACCGGGTGGACCTGCTCCTCTCGGCCACCGACGTCATGCTGGCCCTCGTCCGCGGCACCGGCGACGGCAACCCTCCCCAGCCCCAGCCCGAGCTGCTCGGCCAGCTCGCCGATGCGGTGATCGCCCTGACCGGACAGGCCCCGCGTCCCACCAAGGTGGCGCGCGTCGAGCCACTGGCGAAGCCCGCCGCTCCCCTCGGGACCGGGCGCTTCGAGATCCGCTTCCGCATCCTCCCCGCCGCGCAGAGCCCCGGGCCGCGCGCCTTCCTGGTCTACAAGAAGCTCACCGGCCTCGGCACGGTGAGCAACCTCCGCCCACCGCTGGAGGACCTCCGCGCCGGGGCCATCCCCGACGGGCGGGTGGCGCTCGTGCTCGAGACCGACGCAGGGCTGGAGCCGGTGCGCTCGGCGCTGGCCCTCGTTCCCGAGGTGGAGCTGGTCTCCGCCGAGCCGCTGCCCCCGGAGGCTCCCGCCGAGGCGCCGCCCACCCCCGCCCCGTCGACCGAGCCGGCGCGCACGCTCCGCGTTCGGACCGAGCTCCTGGACGACTTCCTGGAGATGGCGGGCGAGCTGCTCCTGGCCACCGCGCGCCTGCGAGACATCGGCCGGCGCTTCCCCGAGCACGAACGCCCCGCGCTGGACGAGGGCGTCGATCGGCTGCACGCGCTGGTGAAGGACCTCCACGGCAAGGTGATGGGCGCCCGCATGACGCCGGTGGCGGTGGTCACCGACCAGCTCCCCCGGGCCGCGCGCGACCTCGCCCGGAAGCGAGGCAAGGAAGTGGAGCTCACCGTCACCGGGGCGGAGATCGAGATCGACCGCGCCATCCTCGACGCCATCGCCGAGCCGCTCCTCCACCTGCTTCGCAACGCGGTCGACCACGGCATCGAGGATCCCGACGCCCGCCTCGCCGCCGGGAAGCCCGCCCGCGGACGGCTCCGCATCACGGTGCGCCGGACCCGCGAGCGCGTGGTGCTGGAGCTGGACGACGACGGCCGGGGCATGGACCCCGAGAAGCTGCGCGCCGCGGCCGTGGCAGCCGGCAAGCTCTCCGCCGAGACGGCCGCTCGCCTCTCCCCCCGCGAGGCGCTCCTCCTCTCCTGCCTGCCCGGGGTCTCGACCGCCACCGGCGTGGACGACGTCAGCGGCCGCGGCGTCGGGATGGACGCGGTGAAGCGCTCGGTCGAGTCGCTCGGCGGGGCGCTCGAGCTCGAGTCCGAGCCGGGCCGGGGTACCCGGATGACGCTCCGCCTCCCGCTCACCGTCGCCGTGGTGCAGCTGCTCCTCGTGCGGGCCGGCGGCGAGGTGCTCGGCCTGCCCATCACCAAGGTGCTCGGAGCCGTCGAGCTGCCCGAGTCGGCGCTCCAGCGCTCGCCCTCCGCGGATCTGCTCACCTACGGGCAATCGCTGGTCCCGGCCCATGACCTCGCCCGCCTGCTCGCGCTCCCGACTGCCCCCGAGCCTCGCGCCCGCCCCTGGGTGGTGATGGAGGCCGAGGAGGGCAACGTGGCGCTCGGCGTGGAGGCGCTGCTCGGGCAGGAGGAGGCGGTGCTCAAGGCGCTCTCCCGGCCGCTCGACCGGGTGAGCGGCCTCGCCGGCGTCACCATCCTCGGCAACGGCCGCCCGGTCTTCATCCTCGACGTGCCACGACTCCTGGCCTGAGGCCCTCGCACCCGATGCTCGCCCTCGCTGTTCGCCTCCTGCTCCTCGGCACCCCGGTGCTCTCCGACGCCGACCTGAAGGTCGCCGAGCGCCTGGCCTGGCGCGCCGGCGTGCCCAAGGGCAGCGTGGAGTCGCTCTCGACCGACGTCACCGGCGATGGCGCCCCGGACGTGGTGCTGCTCACCCGCACCGCGGACCGGCTGGTGCTCTTCGTCGCCGAGGGCCCGGTCTCGCCGGTGGGACGCTGGTGGCGGGTGGACCTCCACCGGGGGACGGACGCGGGCGAGCTCTGTGGTCCGGCGAGCGCCGCCCGGGTGCACGTGGAGGACCACGGCCCCGTCTCGCAGGCCCTGGAGTGCGACCGGGAACGCACCGGCGCCTGCCCCACCCCGCATGGCCGGGCGCTGCGGGTGGAGTCCCCCGGTCCCCCCGCACCAGGGGGACGCTCTCGGAGCGGCGCAGGGGCGCCGCGCGTCCTGGCTCAGGGCCGCTGCCCGGCGGTCCACGTCTTCTTCGACGGCAGCGACCTGCGCTTCTGGAGCGGGCCGGGTCACTCCGAGGCGCGCGCCAGCATTCCCGCCGGCGCCCTTGCACAATAGGGTAGCCCCGTGCCCGCCGCGCTCACCGAGCCCCAGGCAGACGCGCTCCGGGAGCTGACCAACGTCGCGGCCGGACATGCCGCGCGCGCTCTCTCCACCCTGCTCGGAGGCGAGAAGTTCGGGCTGTGGCCGCCCCTGGTCCGGCTGCTCGACCGGGCGCAGCTCACCGCGCTGCTCGGCGGCCGGGGAGCACCCCTCACCTCCGTCGGCGCCGAGCTGCGCGGCGACCTCGGGGGTGGCCTGGGGCTGGTCTTCACCGAGCCCCACGTCCAGACCCTCACCGCCCGCCTGCTCGGGGCGGCGGGCCAGCGCGTCCAGACGCCCGAGGTGGCCCTCCGCGATGCCGCGAACCTGGTCTTCGCCGCCGCGCTCGATGCAGTGGCGCGGCTCACCGGGGTCCGCGCGCTGCACTCCGTCCCGCTGGTGGGGGAGGGGCCGGCGGAGATGATCGCGGCCCTGGCGCTCCCCGAGGAGCGGGGGTGGGTGCTCGAGGCCGAGCTCTACGCCTCGCCGCTCTCCGGCCGCTTCCTGCTCCTGCCGGACGCCACCGGGCTGGGGACGTTCCTCCGCGGCCTGAAGATGTCCTAAGCCTCTCCCAGGATGGACCGGAGCCGGCTCAGGAAGCTCCTCGAGGACGTGCAGGGCGGCCGCACGAGCGTGGATGAGGCCACGCGCGCGCTCGCCGACCTTCCCTTTGCCGAGCTGGGTTACGCCACCGTGGACACCCATCGCAGCGTGCGCTTCGGGTTTCCGGAGGTGGTCTACGGAGAGGGGAAGAGCCCCGAGCAGCTCCTCGGCATCGTCGAGGTGCTGGTCCAGCGACGACAGCCGGTGCTGGTGACCCGGCTCACCGAGGAGAGGGCCGCCCCGCTCCTCGCCCGCTGGCCCAAGGCGCGCTTCCACCCCCAGGCGCGCATCTTCCACCTCCCGCAGGGGCGGCCCCGCGCCGGTCGCGTGGCGGTGACCTGCGCCGGGACCAGCGACCTCCCGGTGGCCGAGGAGGCGGCCCTGACCGCCGAGGCGATGGGTGCCAGCGTGGCCCGCATCTACGATGTGGGCGTTGCCGGGCTACACCGCCTCCTGCGAAGGCGGAAGGAGATCCAGGAGGCGCACGTGGCGGTGGCGGTGGCCGGCATGGAGGGCGCGCTCGCCTCCGTCGTCGGCGGGCTGGTCGGCATCCCGGTGGTGGCGGTGCCGACCAGCGTGGGCTACGGAGCGAACCTCCGGGGCCTCGCGGCCCTGCTCACCATGCTCAACTCCTGCGCCTCGAACGTCGCGGTGGTGAACATCGACAACGGCTTCGGGGCTGGCTTCTATGCCGCGCTGGTCTCGCGCAGCGCCATCCGGGCGGGCCCGCGCCGATGAGCGAGGTGCTCTACCTCGAGCCGGTGGGCGGCATCGCCGGGGACATGTTCCTCGGGGCGATGATCGACCTCGGGGTGGACCCCAAGGCGCTCGAGGCGGGGCTGCGCACGCTCGGCCTCGACGGCTGGGGCCTGCGCCCGAGCCGGGCCGTGCGCCAGGACATCGCCGGGGTCCACGTCGAGGTCACCGTCTCTCCCGAGGTGCCCCACCTCCACCGGGGGCTCGGCGACATCCTCGCCCGCATCCAGGGGAGCGCGCTGCCGGCCCGGGCGAAGGAGCAGGCCCGGGCGGTGTTCGAGCTGCTCGGGCGCGCCGAGGCGAAGATCCACGACGTCCCGCTCGAGTCGGTCCACTTCCACGAGGTGGGCGCCGTGGACAGCATCGTCGACGTGTGCGGCGCGGCGCTGGCGCTGGAGCTGCTCGGACAGCCGGAGGTGGTCTCCGCCCCGCCGCCGCTCGGCAGCGGAATGGTGGAGATGGAGCACGGGCGGTTCCCGGTCCCGGTCCCCGCCACCCTGGAGATCCTCCGGGACCTTCCCGCCCGCTTCGAAGGCCAGGGTGAGCTGACCACCCCCACCGGCGCGGCGCTGATCCGGGTCCTGAGCCGGCCGGGGCCGCCGCCGCCGCTGCGGCTCCTGCGCACCGGCTACGGGCTGGGGCGACGCGAGCTGGCCGACCGCCCCAACGTGCTCCGCGCCACCCTGGGCACCCGCGTCGAGGCCAGCCCGGAGGTCTGGGAGCTGGCGGTGACCCTCGATGACGCGACGCCCCAGCTGATCGGCTACCTCGTCGAGCAGCTCCTCGCCCACGGCGCGCTCGACGCCTGGGTGGCGCCGGTGACGCTGAAGAAGAGCCGGCCGGGACACGTGCTCTCGGTCCTGGTGGCCGGACCCGAGCGCGAGCGGGTGGTCCGGCGGCTGCTCACCGAGTCCCCCACGCTCGGAGTGCGGGCCTGGCCGGTGCAGCGCACGGTGCTCGACCGCACCCACGTGGAGGTGGAGACTGCCTACGGACCGGTCCGGGTGAAGGTCGGCAGCCTCGACGGGGAGACCTTGAACGCTGCACCGGAGTACGAGGACGTCCGGGCCCGTGCCGAGGCGGCCGGCGCCCCCTTCAAGCAGGTATGGGCCGAGGCCCTGGCGGCGTACGCTCGCCGCCGCTGACCAGGCGCTCCGCCCGTGTGGCGGGGCGCGACCACGGGAGGACACGAGATGCCCGAACCGCAATGGGACGACAAGCTGCTCGAGTACGTGCGGAAGACCGGTGAAGACCTGAAGCGCACGGGCGAGGAGTTCCTGGAGCAGACGCAGCGGACCCTCGACGAGCTGCGGGACCCCGCCCAGCAGGAGCGGCTGAAGGCCCGTGTGGCCGAGCTGCGCACCTGGGCCACCTCCAAGTTCCTCGAGGCCCGGTCCCGCGCCGAGGAGCTCCTCGGCGTGGAGCGACCAAAACGGGCACCCACCCGGTCGCGCAAGACCCCAGGAAAGGCGCCGAAGAAGGCGAAGGGCGCCGCCAAGACCACCCGCCGAGGCGGCAAGCGACCGGCACGGAGGCGGTGACGTCGAGCGGCTGACGTCCTCCACCTGTGCCAGAATCGTCGCTTCCGGTGGGTTCCGAAACGGGCAAGTTTTCCGCGGACATCGGCGAGGACGTCATCGCCGCCGCCCTCGAGAGCGTGGAGAAGCAGCGCGAGGCTGCGGCGACGGGGGCGGAGCTCTCGCCTGAGGCGGGCGCGTCCGCCGCGGAGCTCGCTGCGTCCAGGGCACGCGTGGAGGCGCTCGAGGCACGGGAGAAGGAGCTCTCGACCCAGGTCGATCAGGAGCGGGAGCGCACACTCCGGGCCATGGCGGACCTCGACAACGCGCGCAAGCGGTCGCAACGCGAGCGCGAGGAAGTGGTCCGCTACGGCCTGGAACGCGTCTTGAAGGACCTCCTCCCGGTCATCGACAACCTGGACCGGGCGCTGGAGCTGGGCGAGCGCACCGGCAACTGGGAAGGGCTGGCCGATGGCGTGCGGATGACGCGAAAGCTGCTCGAGGACACGCTGGCCCGGCAGGGCCTGAAGGCGTTCAGCGCCCGGGGGAAGCCCTTCGACCCTCACCAGCACGAGGCGATGGGTTACGAGGAGCGCGCGGACCTTCCCCCCAACACCGTCAGCACCGAGGTCCTGCGCGGCTTCACCCTCCACGACCGGCTGGCGCGGCCGGCCCTGGTGATGGTGGCCCGGCCCCCGCCGGCGCCCGCCGCGGCCACGGACCCCTCGACGGAGGTGGCGGAACCTGCTTCACCGTCGTCTGAGACCCAACCCCCCGGGGAGGGCTAGAGCGCGACCATGGCGAAGGTGATCGGCATCGACCTCGGGACGACCAACAGCTGCGTCGCCGTCATGGAGAGCGGCGAGCCGGTGGTCATCCCCAACAGCGAGGGAAGCCGGACCACCCCGTCGATGGTGGCCTTCACCGAGAATGGCGAGCGGCTGGTGGGTCAGATCGCGAAGCGACAGGCGATCACCAATCCCGAGGCCACGCTCTACGCCGTGAAGCGCCTCATCGGCCGGAAGCTGGAGTCGCCCGAGGCGAAGAAGGCGGTGGCCCTCAGCAGCTTCAAGGTGGTCCCCTCGCCGAACGGCGATGCCTGGGTGGACGTGCGGGGCAAGCTGCTCAGCCCCCAGGAGATCAGCGCCCAGGTGCTGCTCAAGATGAAGGGCACCGCGGAGGACTACCTGGGCGAGCCGGTCACGGAGGCGGTGATCACCGTCCCGGCCTACTTCAACGACAGCCAGCGCCAGGCGACCAAGGACGCAGGGCGCATCGCCGGGCTGAACGTGCTGCGGATCATCAACGAGCCCACCGCGGCCGCGCTGGCCTACGGAATGGACAAGGGCACCGACGCGGGCAAGACCGAGCGGGTGGCGGTCTACGACCTCGGGGGCGGCACCTTCGACATCAGCATCCTCGAGCTCAACGGTGGCGTGTTCGAGGTCCGCAGCACCAACGGCGACACCTTCCTCGGCGGCGAGGACTTCGATCAGCGGATCATCGACTGGCTGGCCAAGCGATTCCTGGACCAGCATGGGATCGACCTGCGCAAGGACCGCATGGCGCTCCAGCGGCTGAAGGAGGCCGCCGAGCGCGCCAAGCACGAGCTGTCGAGCGCTCCGGACACCGAGGTGAACCTCCCCTTCATCACCGCCGACGCCTCCGGTCCCAAGCACCTGACCGAGAGCATCGACCGCCAGACGCTCGAGTCGCTGGTGATGGACCTCGTGGAACGCACCCTCGAGCCGTGCCGCATCGCGCTCAAGGACGCCGGTCTCAACACCAACGCCATCCACCAGGTGCTGCTGGTCGGTGGAATGACGCGGATGCCGCTGGTGCAGCGGCTGGTGAAGGACTTCTTCGGGAGGGAGCCGCACAAGGGCATCAACCCCGACGAGGTGGTGGCCGTGGGCGCCGCCATCCAGGCCGGCGTGCTCAAGGGCGAGGTGAAGGACGTCCTCCTCCTCGACGTCACCCCGCTCTCGCTGGGCGTCGAGACCGCGGGGGGCGTCGCGACTCGCATCATCGACAAGAACACCACCATCCCCTGCAAGAAGAGCCAGGTGTTCTCCACCGCGGTGGACAACCAGCCACTGGTCTCGGTGCACGTCATCCAGGGCGAGCGCGAGATGGCGTCGGACAACAAGACGCTGGCCCGCTTCGAGCTCGTGGGCATCCCGCCCGCGCCCCGCGGTGTGCCGCAGATCGAGGTGTCCTTCGACATCGACGCCAACGGCATCGTCCACGTGAGCGCCAAGGACCTCGGCACCGGCAAGCAGCAGGCGGTGCGGGTGGTGAGCAACTCCGGGCTGACCGAGGGCGAGATCCAGCAGATGGTCCATGACGCCCAGGCCAACGCGGCGGACGACAAGCGGAAGCGCGAGGTGGCCGACCTCCGCAACAATGCCGACGGGCTCATCTACACGACCGAGAAGAGCCTCGAGGAGTACGGCCACGTGCTCACCCCGAAGGACGTGACCGACATCCAGGCCGATCTGGAGAACCTCCGCTCGGTCATGAAGCAGGAAGATCCGGTCAAGCTCAAGGAGGCGCTGCAGCGGCTGGAGGGCAGCGCCTACCGCATCGCCGACGCCATCTACGCCGACCAGGCAAAGTCCTCCGGGGCGTGAGCGGGTCCCCGCCGCGCCCTTGCGCACCGTCCATGGCGTCCCCCGTTTGAGCTCCGCCCCCGCAGACGCCCCCGGCTGGTAGAACGGGACGTGCGCATGGCGAGGGACGAGCCCAAGACGCGGCCGACGCGGGCGAGCGTTCCGGCCTTCCTCGCCGCGCTCCCCGATGAGCGCCGGGCCGACGCCCGACGCCTCGTGGCGATGCTGCGGCGGGCGAGCGGCGCACCGCCGAGGCTGTGGGGGACGTCCATCGTGGGGTTCGGCGCCTACCGGCAGACCTACGCCGGAGGCCGGGAGGGGGACTGGCCGGTCATCGGCTTCTCGCCTCGCCGCTCGGAGCACGTGCTCTACCTGACGCCCGGGACGAGGCGCGTGGCGCCGCTGCTCGGGCGGCTAGGCAAGCACCGGACGGGGAAGTCCTGCCTGTACGTGCGCTCGCTCGCCGAGGTGGACCTCGCGGTACTGGAGGAGATCCTGCGTCGGTCGGTCGCGGCGATGGCGGACCGGCGGGTGGAACGCGCCGCAGCGCCGCGCCGCGCAGGGGCGGTGCGCCGCTGAGCGGGCAGGTCCCGACCGGGGGGGAGCCGCGCGGGCGCCGCGCGGTGCCGGCAGCGGCGGACGTGGCGCTCCTCGTCCTCGGGTGGCTCCTGCTCTGGGCCTTCGAGCCCCACCACGTCGAGGCCGACGGGGCGATTCGGCTCGGCGCGCTCCGCGACCTGCTCGAGCACGGCCGCTGGTCGCCGACCGAGTTCGCCCTCGTGGGGACCGTGCTCTCCGCGCCGCTCTACCTGCTCGGGCGGTGGGTGCAGTCCCCCGAGTGGTGGGTGGCCCGGTACAACGTCCTCCTCGCCGGGGTGGGGCTGATCGCACTGTGGCGCCTGCTCCGCACGCGGCTGGAGGGCGGGATTCTCCGCGGCTTCCTCCTCGTGCTCCTCGCCGGCTCGATGCTCACCCACCAGCTGAGCGCCTACGGGGCCGAGACGTTCAACGTCCTCGCCCTCGGCATCGGCCTCGCAGCCTGGACCGCAGGCCGGCCGTGGCTCGGAGGGTCGGCGCTGGCGCTGGGGATGGCCAACGTGCCGGCGACGGCCGTGGGCGTCGCGCTGGCGCTCGGGGACTGGGGCCTCCGCCAGCGCCGGCTCCGCGCCGCGCTGCCCCTCCTGGGCTTCGTCCTCCTCTGGCTGGGCGAGAACTGGCTCCGGCGCGGCCACCCGCTGCACACCGGGTACGAGAACAATGCCGGCTACCGGACCCTCCTCCCGTACTCGGGTCGACCGGGGTTCAGCTACCCACTGCCGCTCGGCGTGTTCCAGCTCCTGTTCTCCAGCGGGAAGGGGCTGCTCCTCTTCGCCCCGGGCCTCTTCCTCTGCTTCCCCGCGGCACGCCGGGCGCTCGGGGCGGTCCGTCCCTTCCAGCGCGCCTGTCTCTGGGTGGTGGTGGGGCTGGTCCTGGTCTACGGCCAGTGGTGGGCCTGGTACGGCGGCTACAGCTGGGGTCCACGCTTCCTCGTCTTCGCCGCCGTGCCGGCCTCGCTCCGGCTGGCGGCAGAGTGCGCGCACCCGCCGCGGCGGGTGCTTCCGCTCCTGATGGTGCTGGGGGCCCTGGTCCTCTCTCTGTGGGGCGGCTTCGATGGCGCCATCCTCCGCTTCTGGAAGCAGGAGGTCTGCACCCTCAACGGCTACGCGGTCGAGGCCTTCTGCTGGGACGTTCCGGAGTTCAGCGTGCTTGTCACCCCGTTCCTCTGGACGCCCAGGCTCGACGCGGGAGGCTGGCTCCTCCTCGGGTACGGGGCCCTGCTCGCGGTGCGGCTCGGGGCATCGCCGGCCCGGGCCCTCGGCCGGCGGCTCGCGGCGGTCCTCTCCGGTGCGTTCGCGTCCTGGCGCCCCGGGCCGCGGCTCGAGCTCTGAGGCCCCGGAAGTGGCTGGCGGCTCGACGGTTCTGCGAGGTGACATGGCGGCCCGGGGGCGAGCTGGATAGAGGTACCGGCGCTGGAGGCAGCGTGGATGGGCCGGCGGAGCGTTCCTTCCGATCTCTTGCGCAACATCGAGCTGCTGGTGGGCGTGGCGCTCCCGCTGTTCCTCACCGGCGTCTGGTTGCAGGACCACCTGACCGGCGCGGGCCACTGGACGCACCCCGTCGAATCCGGCTTCTTCGAGTGGCTCTCGCTCATCCCCGTGCTGGCCTTGCTCGGGCTCGTCCACTCGGTGGGGATGGCGATCGTCACCGCCGTCTTCCCCCGCGCGGCCAACCGAGGCACGGTGGTGCTCGGCTCGGTGGTGCTCGTTCCCCTGCTGGCGCTCACCGGCCGGCCCCTGGCCGTGCTCACCCACTACGCGGTCCCGCTCGCGGCGGCGCTGATCGTCTACGCCCTGGCGAGCCGCATCCCCGGCCGGCCCGAGCCTCCCGACGAGGATCTCCGGACCGCGCCGCTCCGCGAGGAGGAGCTGCTCGGGCACGACGGCGCGCCGCCGTTCCCCGAGGAGCAGGCTCCGGCGCTCACGCCTCCGGGAGCGCCAGGGGGTGGATCTCCCGGCCCGACACCCGGAGAAACCGCCACACCAGCGCCGCCGCCACCGCGGTGAGCCCCGCGCAGAGCCCCCACCAGATGCCCACCACTCCCTGGTGGAGGGAGAAGCCGAGGAAGAGCGCAAGCGGCAGACCGACCAGGTAGTGGCCCAGGACGTTGGCGGTGAAGGTGAAGCGGCTGTCTCCCGCGCCCCGCAGCACGCCCGCTCCGACGCCCTGCAGCCCGTCCGAGACCTGGAAGACGGCGGCCACCATCAAGAGCGGCACCGCCAGCGCGGCGATGGAGGTCGCGTCGGTCATCATCCTCACCAGCGGCCCGGGGAAGAGCAGGAAGGTCAGCGCGGCGCAGCCCATGAATGCCGCCCCGGTCGCGAGAGCGAGGAGCCCTGCTCGCCGCGCACCGGGGGTGTCGCGCGCTCCCACCGCCAGCCCCACCTGCACGCTGCCCGCGTTCCCGATCCCCATGGCGAAGGTGAAGGTCACCGAGGAGAAGGTGAGGGCGATCTGGTGCGCGGCCAGGCTCTCGGCCCCCAGCCGGCCGGCGAAGAACCCCGCCAGCGCGAAGACGCCCACCTCGGCCCCGAAGTGGAGCCCGATCGGCACCCCCACCCGGAGCATGCGGCGCTCGTCCTCGGGCATGCGCCGATGGAGCTCCGCCGGCCGGTCGGGCAGCGAGATCTGCCCCACCACCCAGGCGAGGAACGCCACCTCGGCGATCTGCACGAGGCTGGTCGCGAGGGCCGAGCCTCCGGCGCCCATCGCGGGGATCCACCGGAGCGGTCCGGTCCATCCCGGGAGCCCCGCCCCGCCGAAGACCAGCAGCAGGTCCCCGAAGAGGTTCACCACGTTCGCCAGCACGGTCGCCCAGAGCAGCGCGCGCGTCGCTCCCACCGCCTGCACGTAGCTGCGCTGGGCGTAGAAGAGGAGCATCGCGGTGATGCCCGGGAGCCGCCACCAGACGAAGTCTCGGCAGGCCCGGGCCACGTCGGGGGCGATGCCCAGCGGCTCGAGCAGGTACGCGAGCACGAGCGTCGCCGGCGCGAGCACCACGCTGGAGAGCACCGCCACCCGCAGCGCCTGCCAATAGACCCGCCGGGCGCGCACCGGGTCCCGGGCTCCCAGCGCCTGGCTGATGAGCGGATCCGCTCCCATCAGCGTGCCGATGCCGAGGATGGACACGGTGAAGACCACCGCGCTGCCCAGCGCCGCTCCCGCGAGCTGCACCGCCCCCGCTCGCCCCACCACCGCGGTGTCCACGAGTGACAGGAGCGCCTGGCCCGCCTGGGCGAGCGCCAGCGGCAGGGCCAGCCGGACGAGCGTGCCGAGCTCCTCGCGGGAGCGCGGGGTGGCGGGGGAGGAGAGCGACACGGGCCCGCCCTCTTGGTGCAAACCGGACCCGGTTGTCCACCGGGGGCTCCCGCGGCGGGCGGCGTGCGTCGGCCTCGGCGCTGCGCTATGGCACCCCCCCGCGATGCGCGGTCCCCGGAGTCCGGTAGCGAAGGTGGTCGGTTGCGCCCTGGGCACGGTGGCGACCTGGTTCCTCACCATCGGACTGGGGCTCTCTCCGCGGCGGAACCTCCCCGCCACCCTCGGCCAGGTGGTCTTCGAGGTCGTCTGGCTCGGCTTCCCCGGAGTCGTCGTCGGGGCGTTCTGGGTGGCCAGGGGCTCCGGAGGGCGCTTTCCCCTCTTCACTGCCGCGGCGACGGCGGCGGCGCTGATCTGGCTGGCGCACGGCTTCGACCTCCAGGCCGACCCGCTCGCGGCGCTCACCATCGTCTTCGCGCCGCTCGTGGCGGCCTGCGTCGCTCTCGTCGGAATGGCCCTCACGCTCGGGGTGCAGTACCTCCGGCGCCGGGCGGGGCGGTCCGACGCTTCGCCTTGACCGTCCTCGGACTGTCCACCTACAAGCGGACGGCTTGCCTTCGCGACGACACGAGGTCCCCATGCGCTCTGCCCTGGCCGCAGTGCTGACCAGCTGTGCCCTCGCCCTGCTCGGCTGCGAGAAGAAGGCCTCCGCCCCGCCCGCCCCTGCCACCCCAGGCGGCGCATCCGTCGTCGCGCCCGGCGAGACCCCGGGCGTGTCCGGGAACGCCATCCTCATCGGCGAGGTGGGCTCCCTGACCGGGCCGGAGGCGACCTTCGGCATCTCCACGCGGAACGCGATCGAGCTGGCCCTCCGCGAGGTGAACGCCGCCGGCGGGGTGAAGGGCAAGAAGGTCGAGGTGCGGGTCTACGACGACCAGAGCAAGCCCGAGGAGGCGGCCAATGCCGTCGCCCGGCTCATCAACCAGGACCAGGTGCTGCTCATCCTCGGCGAGGTGGCGAGCACCAACTCCATCGCCATGGCCAACAAGGCCCAGCCAGCCCAGGTGCCGATGATCTCCAACGCCTCCACCAATCCGAAGGTGACGGAGATCGGCAACTACATCTTCCGGGTCTGCTTCATCGACCCATTCCAGGGCTACGTGATGGCGAAGTTCGCCCACGACAACCTCAAGTTCACCCGGGTGGCGGTATTGAAGGATCTCGCCTCCGACTACAGCCAGGGGCTGGCGGACGTCTTCAAGCGCAAGTTCACCGAGATGGGCGGGAAAATCGTCGGCGAGGAGACCTACGCCAAGGGCAGCACCGACTTCCGCAGCCAGCTCACCGCCCTCAAGCGGTCGCAGCCGGACGGGATCTACGTCCCCGGCTACTACACCGACATCGGGGTCATCGCCCGGCAGGCTCGCGAGCTAGGCCTCAACGCCAAGCTGATGGGAGGCGACGGCTGGGACAGCGAGAAGCTCTTCGAGCTCGGAGGCTCCGCGGTGGAGGGTAGCTACTTCAGCAACCACTACAGCCCCGACGACCCCAATCCCCGCATCCAGAAGTTCATCGCCGACTACAAGGCCGCGTTCGGCTCGGTGCCCGACTCCCTGGCGGCGCTCGGGTACGACGCGGCGATGGTCGCGGTGGACGCCATCAAGCGGGCGCCAAGCTTCGACCGCGTGGCGATCCGCAACGCCATCGCCGCCACCAAGAACTTCCCCGGAGTGACCGGGACCATCAGCCTCGACGACAAGCGCAACGCCACCAAGCCCGCGGTGGTGCTCGAGGTTGGCAAGGGCAGGACCAAGTACGTGGCAACCATCGCCCCCTGATGTCGGACTTCGCGCAGCACCTCATCAATGGGCTCGCCGCCGGGACCATCTATGCCCTGGTGGCGCTCGGCTACACGATGGTCTACGGGGTGTTGAAGCTCATCAACTTCGCCCATGGCGACGTGATGATGGTGGGCACCTTCCTTGGCTACGCGGTGGCCCAGAAGCTGGGGGTCGAGCGCCAGTCCACCCTCTGGGGCGTGCTCCTCATCTTCCTGGCGGCGATGGGCGGGTGCGCGGTGCTGGGATTCGTCATCGAGCGGTTCGCCTACCGGCCGCTCCGGGACAAGCCGCGGTTGACTGCGCTCATCACCGCGATCGGCATCTCCTTCACGCTTTCCTACGGATTCCAGCTCGACTTCGGCCCGCTCCCCGGAGCAGCCCCGCGGGCCTTCCCGGAGGTCATCCCCCCCACCGAGTGGCTGATCGTCGGTGATCGGGCGGTGGTCATCTGGAACTGGCAGGTGATCAGCCTGGCCATCGCCATCGCCCTGATGCTGATGCTGCAGGGGCTGGTCTACCGGACCCGCTTCGGCCGGGCGATGCGGGCGGTCTCGTTCGATCACCGGACCGCAGCCCTGATGGGCATCCCGGTGGACCGGATCATCGCCCTGACCTTCATGCTGGGGAGCGCGCTGGCTGCGGGGGCGGGCATCCTCTACGCCATCAAGGACACCGCCATCCAGCCGCTGATGGGGCTCTACGTCGGGCTCAAGGCCTTCGTCGCCGCCGTCATCGGCGGCATCGGGAACGTGCCCGGAGCCGTCGTGGGAGGCCTCCTCCTCGGGCTGGTGGAGGAGTTCGTCGTCGGCTACTCGTCGAGCAGCTGGCGGGACGCGGTGGCCTTCGCCTTCCTGATCATCGTGCTCCTCGTCCGTCCGGGCGGGCTGTTCGGCCGCGCGGCCGCGGAGAAGGTGTAGCCATGCCGGCGGGGATCCGCGGGCTCGTCCCGGTCATCATCGCCATCGTGGTGCTGGCGGTGCTCCAGCTCGTCCTCGGGGGCGCGCCCTTCTTCGTCTACCTGGCGTCGATCGTCGGGGTGAACGTCATCCTCGCGGTCAGCCTGAACATCGTGAACGGCATGACCGGGCAGTTCTCCATCGGCCATGCCGGCTTCATGGCGGTGGGTGCCTACACCGCCGGGAAGCTGAGCCTGCTCCTCAAGGACCTGGCGATCTCCGGGCTGCCGGCGGCGGTCTCGGACCAGGTTCAGTTCGTCGGGACGCTCCTCGCCGGCGGCGTCGCGGCGGCGCTGTGCGGGTTCCTGGTGGGGCTCCCGTCGCTGCGGCTCCGCGGCGATTACCTGGCCATCGTCACCCTGGGGTTCGGGGAGATCATCCGGGTCATCGTCCAGAACCTGGACGTGTTCGGCCGGGCGCTCGGGCTCTCGGGCATTCCCCAGACCTCGAGTCTCTTCGCGGTCTGGTTCTGCGTCTTCCTGGTGGTGCTGGTCGCCCGGCGCATCGTGGGGAGCACCCACGGCCGGAGCCTTTGGGCCATCCGCGAGGACGAGGTGGCGGCCGAGGCGATGGGGGTGAACACCACCGGGTACAAGGTCCGGGCCTTCGTCATCTCCTCGTTCTTCGCCGGAATCGCCGGCGGGCTGTTCGCCCACTTCGTGCCGATTATCAACCCTGGCTCGTTCACGTTCGTGAAGAGCATCGAGGTGGTGGTGATGGTCGTCGCCGGCGGCCTGGGCAGCACGACCGGGGCCATCGTCGCCGCGGTGTTCCTCACCCTCCTTCCGGAGGTTCTACGGACGCTCTTCCTCCAGCTGGGCGGGCTCGACACCGGTGCCTCCCTGGCCCAGAAGGTCGATCAGATCCGCATGCCGGTGTACGGCATGCTCCTCGTGCTTCTGATGCTGGTCCGCCCCCAGGGGCTCTTCGGGACCCGCGAGATCTGGGACGTCCTTCCCCGCTGGTGGCCCGGCGCCCGGAAGGGAATCACGTGAGCGAGGCCCTGCTCCAGGCGCTCCAGGCGGGCATCGAGTTCGGCGGCCTGCGCGCACTGCACGGGTTCGACCTCGAGATCCGCCAGGGAGACCTCAAGGGCCTCATCGGCCCGAATGGAGCGGGGAAGACCACCGCCTTCAACATCCTCACCGGCGTCTACGAGCCCACCCACGGGGAGATCCGCGTCTGCGGCGAGGTGGTGAACGGGCGCCAGCCACACCAGATCAACCACCTGGGGCTGGCGCGGACCTTCCAGAACATCCGTCTGTTCCGGGCGCTCTCGGCGCTGGACAACGTCCGGGTGGCTTGTCTCTCCGACGAGCGGCCCATCTTCTCCCAGGCCCGCATCGACGAGCTGCGCCGCCGGACGTCGCGCTGGAGCCCGCTGGCCAGCGCGATGGACGCACTCAACAACTACGTGGACTGGTGGCGGGCGCTGCTGCTCACTCCGGGCTTCCAGGAGGAGGAGCGCGAGCTGACCCGGCGCGCCGAGGCGCTGCTCGAGGTGATGGGCCTCTCCCACCGGCGCAACGAGGAAGCCCGCAACCTGCCCTACGGCGAGCAGCGGCGGCTGGAGATCGCCCGGGCGCTCGGGACGAGGCCACGCGTCCTCCTGCTCGACGAGCCCGCCGCGGGAATGAACACCCGCGAGAAGGGCGACCTGATGGTCCTCATCCGCCAGCTCCGGGACCAGTTCTCGCTCGGCATCCTGGTCATCGAGCACGACATGAAGCTGGTGATGGGGATCTGCGAGGACATCACCGTGCTCGACCACGGGGTGACGATCGCCCGCGGCGCGCCGGAGGCCGTGCGCCAGGACCCCAAGGTCATCGAGGCCTATCTCGGCGACAGCTACCTCGCCGCGCACGGGATGCCGGTGCCCGCCCGCTCGCCGACCACGGAGACCCCGGCCACATGAGCGCGTCGGCGATGCTCGGGACGCGCGAGTCCCGGCCGCAGCTCCTGGACGTCGAGGAGCTGCACGTCTCCTACGGGGCGATCACCGCGCTCCGCGGCATCTCGCTCACCGTCGGGCAGGGCGAGGTGGTGGCACTCATCGGCGCCAACGGGGCAGGGAAGACGAGCACCCTCCGCGCCATCTCGGGGATGCTCCGGCCGCGCTCGGGCCGGATCCGCCTCGGCACCCAGGAGATCCAGGGCCTCAAGTCGAACCTCCTGGTCCCGAAGGGGATGGCCCATGCTCCCGAGGGACGGGGCATCTTCCTGAACCTCACGGTCCTGGAGAACCTCGAGCTCGGGGCCTACCTCCGCCGGGACGCCGCCGAGATCAAGAAGGACCTGGACTACGTCTTCGGCCTCTTTCCCCGGCTCCGGGAGCGGGTGAAGCAGCAGGCCGGGACCCTCTCCGGCGGCGAGCAGCAGATGCTCTCCATCAGCCGGGCGCTGATGAGCCGGCCGCGCCTGCTTCTCCTCGACGAGCCATCGCTCGGGCTCGCGCCCCAGGTGGTGGAGACCATCTTCCGCATCCTGCGCGAGGTGAACGGCCGGGGGGTGAGCATCCTCCTCGTGGAGCAGAACGCCCACCTGGCCTTGAACCTCGCCCACTTCGGCTACGTGCTCGAGACCGGCGAGGTCGTGATGCAGGGCCAGGGGAAGGCGTTGCTCGCCGCGCCGGAGATCCGCAAGGCGTACCTCGGCGAGTGACCCCTTAGACAACTGCGCCCACCGCCGCCCGGGAAGGGGCAGGGGTGGGCGCAAGGCCGGCAAGCGCCGGCGTGCAGGTGAACTCAGGAGGGGACTTCAGTTCACCTTGACGTTGATGCTCTTCGGCTTCGCCTCGGCCCGCTTGGGGACGAAGATGCGAAGCACGCCGTTCTTGTGCTCCGCGACGGCCTTCACCGCATCCAGGGTGGCGGGGAGGGTGAAGCTCCGGGCGAACGTCCCGTAGGCCCGCTCGATCCGGTGATAGCCCTCACGCTTGTCCTCGCGCTCGAGCTTGCGCTCGCCGCGGACCGTGAGGGTGCCGTCCTCGAGGCGAACGTCGACATCCTTTCCATCGACCTCGGGGAGGTCAAACTTGAAGGTCACACCCTCGGCATCCTCGAAGACGTCGACCGCAGGGGCCCAACCGTACGACTCGGTGTTCCGGGGGAGACCCAGGTTCGTCTCGAACAGCCGGTTCACCTCGTCCTGAAGGCGCGAGAAGTCGCGCGCGGGGTTCCAACGCTGGATGGTGCTCATGATTCGAGTGCTCCTCTTTCTAGAAGTCAGGCTCGCCTCTTCTGCTCGAGCACGAGCAACGTAAGGCGGGGATCAGGAGCGTCAAGGCGAGCCGGTGAGGATCGATCCGGCAAGTCGTGACGGGGACTTTCGCCCCGTTCAATGCGATCGAAACGGAAGCCAGCTGGCTCGTCCGGGCCGGCCGGTGGCGGCCTCTAGGCCCGGGCGGCCAGCGTCCAGCGCCGCAGCTCGGTGTGCACGGCTCCGGAGGCGAGGGTGTCGGACTTCACGAGGGCGATCTCGCCGAGCACGAAGGAACCCTGCAGACCCCGCGGGAGCGCCGAGCGGCACCGCCCCAGCAGGAGGTCTCCTTGCGCCGTTCGTGCCCGTGCCACCGTCAGGTGAGGGCGGAAGGCCCGCTCCGGCTCGAGCGGCACCAGCGTCGCCGCGGCGCGGCGCGCGTCGGTGACCAGGCCATGGAGCGACTCGACCTCCCCCGCGAGAGAGGTGGCCAGGACCTTGGGCGCGCGCGAGGGCCCGAACGTCTCCACGCCGGCGAGGGCGAGGCGGACGGCCTCGTGACGGCCGCAGACCCCTCCGAAGGCCTCCTCGAGCGGAAGGACCGTCGTCTCGGGCACCGAGCCGAGGAACACCAGCGTCAGGTGCAGGCTCTCGGCCGGGAGCCAGCGCGCCTGCGGAGTCGCGGCACGCACCGGCTCCAGCTGCGCGTGCAGCGTCTGCTTGATCGCGTCCGGAACCACCCCGGCGAGGAACAGGCGCACCGCCCGGAGATGCTAGCGCCGAAACCACCTCGATCCATCCGTCCCTCGGTCGATCCGATTGGTCTCGGCGTGACTCCGGCCTGGCTCAGCGGTTCGCGGGCGGCGCCACGCCGGCGGCCTGGACGGCGACGTGCCGGGCGAAGGGGGTGATCTCCAGCGCGGCGTGAATCTCGTCCGGGTAGAACAGCGCCCCGTCCTTCACCGTCAGCCGGCCCCTCCGGATGGCATGGATGTCGGTCAGCGGGTCGCCCTCCACCAGGTAGAGGCTGGCCCGCTTCCCCACGGCGATGGTCCCCATGTCCGCCTCGCGCCCGAGGAAGCGTGCGCCGCCGAGCGTCGCCGCCCGGAGCGCGTCGACCGGAGCGAGGCCCGCCGTCACCCACGACTCGAGCTCGCCGTGGAGCACCAGGCCGGCGACCTCGTCGGTGCCCGGGACGAGGGGGATGCCCTCGCGGTGCAGCGTCAGCAGGATCTGCTCGAGCTTCTTCCAGCTCGCGTCGTAGCGGGCGTACTGCTCGGGCTTCACGTCCAGGACCAGCGTCCTCCGGTCGCGCTGCACCGCCACGGGAACGTGATCGATCCACGGAGCATCGGTGGGAGAGCCCTTGCCGGGCCGGCCGACGAAGAGCGGCGCGAAGGTGGCCATCGTCGGCTCGAGCGTCGTTCGCCGCTCCTTCATGAGATTGACCAGGCGGCGGAAGTCGGCTCCCTGGAGATCCAGGTCCGCCAGTCGCTCGCCGATCACCGTGAAGCGGACCGGGGTCCGTGGGTCCTCACCCTGCCGGAGCACGAACATCAGAACCAGCTGGTTGATGTGGTTGATCTCGTCGTAGCCGTCCCGGATGGCCTGCTCGGAGGTCATGAACGCCGGGACGTGACCCGAGACGTGGAGCCCGAGGCGGTGGGCCTCCTCGGCCATGGGCTTCACGAACGCCGGAGGCATCGAGTTGTAGATCTTGATTCCCCAGAATCCGTGGTCGGCGTACCAGCGCACCCGGTCCACGGCCTCCTCGACCGTCTGCACCGTGAAGCCTCCCGAGGCTGAGAAGGGAGACTTCCCCTCGAGGAATCCGCTGGGGAAGACGTGCGGGCCGATCAGCTCGCCCGAGTCGAAGCGCGGCATCAGCGCGAGGAGCGAGGTGTTGTCGTTTCCCGGATCGCGCACCTGGGTCACTCCCGAGGCGATGTCCAGGAGGCCATCCCAGTCGCTGGTGTGCGCATGCGAGTCGATCAGCCCGGGGAGGAGCGTGCCCCCCTGCGCGTCGATCACCGTCGCTCCGGCGGGAGGTGAGTCCGCGCGCAGCCCGACGATCCGATCCCGGTAGAGCACCACGTTCTGTCCGGCGGTGGCGGTGCCCGACACCGGGTCGAACAGGCGGGCGTGGGTGATCCAGACCGGACCGTCCGGCCGATGGGTGAGGCGCCGGGAGAGGTCCTGCAGGAGCGTCGCGTTCAGCTCCCGGGCGATGGCCGACAGCTCGGCGAAGCGGCCGGCATGCTCCTCGCGGGTCAGCGCCGAGTACGGGCTCACCAGGGCCACCAGCGTCGATCCGCGGACCAGGAGAAGCGGAGGACTGCCGATCCCGGTCCCCCAGAGGGCATACGCCTGGAGCCGCTCCTTCGACGGGCCGACGGTGACCTCGCGGAGCTTCTGCAGGCGCAGCGTCCCCGAGGGAAGGGCGGCGCGGGTCAGGCCCTTGCTCTTCAGGAGGACCTGGACGAAGTGCGGGAAGCTCCAGGGGCTTCCGCGGTTGTCGATGTAGAGCGCGTTGCCCGCCGGGGCCTCGCCGCTGTCGTCGATGCTGGTCCACCGGGCCCGACCGCCGTCGACGGTGAAGGACTCCTTCACCGGGGCGCCGAAGGTCGAGGTGCCCTCGATCGCGCGGGACACCGGCAGTCCGTTCGCCCCGAGCACGATCCGCTCATGAATCTTGGCCCCGCGGCCGTTGTCGTCCACGCGCCAGTCCACCTCCACCGCTCGCCCCTCGGTGGTGATGGCCAGGGCGCCGGTCCTTCCGGTGGCGGTCACGAGCGCGTACCGCTCGACGGTGGCGCCCCGGGCGAGCGCCGAGACGACGAGGGCGATGGTGAGCAGCGGGCGGAGCACGGAGCCTCCCTGGGGTGCGGGCCGGCGAAACCTACCCCGCCCAGCCGCTGCCCGGGCGCCCCGGTCCGCGAATGGCGATCAGTACGCCTTGCCCCACACCCACGCGCCGGGGCTCGGGTTGCCGCACACCACGCAGCTCCCCGGCTCCTGCTTCAGGTCGAACGGGCGGTTCCGGGAGGTGACCCCTCCGGTTTCCTCCTTGACCCGCGCCTCGCAGGCAGGGGAGAGGCACCACTGCGCCACCAGGAACCCGTCGTCGGCGCGCTTCCTCATCTCCTCGAGCGAGCCCACCGGGAAGGTGTTCGCATCGCGGAACGCGCGGGCCTTCTCGAACAACGACTTCTGCATGGCGTCGAGCTTGCCCCGGGCCACCTGCACCACCTGGGCGAGGGGCACGACCTCCTTGGTGCGGTCGTCGCGGCGGACGAGCACGCAGGCGTCCTTGGCCAGGTCCTTGGGGCCCAGCTCCATCCGCAGGCACACCCCGGCCAGCTCGTACTCGAAGTACTTGAAGCCCGGGCCCTTGCTCTCGTCGTCGTCGACCGTGACCGAGAGCCCGGCCCGGCGGAGGTCCTCGGCCACGGCCTGGGCCTTCGCCGTCACCGGACCCCGTTCCTCGCCCTTGCCGATCACCACGATGACCACGTGGACCGGGGCGAGCTTGGGAGGAATGACCAGGCCCGCGTCGTCGGAGTGGGACATCACCAGGCCACCGATCAGCCGGGTGGAGACACCCCAGGAGGTCTGCCACACGAAGTGCTGCTGTCCGTCGCGGCCCTGGAACTGCGTCCCGAACGCGCGGGCGAAGTTCTGGCCGAGGTTGTGGCTGGTCCCCGCCTGGAGCGCCTTCCGGTCCTGCATCATCGCCTCGATGCTGTAGGTGCGGAGCGCGCCGGCGAACTTCTCGCTGTCGGACTTCAGGCCGGCCAGCACCGGCATCGCCATCCACTCCTCGGCGAAGGTCCGGTACACCTCGAGCATCCGGAGCGTCTCCTCCTCGGCCTCGGGCTCGGTCTCGTGGCAGGTGTGCCCCTCCTGCCAGAGGAACTCGGTGGTCCGCAGGAAGAGCCGGGTTCGCATCTCCCAGCGCATGACGTTGCACCACTGGTTGAGGAGCATCGGGAGATCCCGGTAGCTCTGGATCCAGCGGGCGAACATCGAGTTGATGATCGTCTCGGAGGTGGGGCGGATGACGTAGGCCTCCTCCAGCTTCTTCCCTCCGGCGTGGGTCACCACCGCCAGCTGCGGGGCGAAGCCCTCCACGTGCTCGGCCTCCTTGCGGAGGAAGCTCTCCGGGATCAGCAGGGGAAAGTAGGCGTTGCGGTGGCCGGTCGCCTTGAACATCCCGTCCAGCGCGCGCTGCATGTTCTCCCACAGCGCGTAGCCGTTGGGGCGGATGACCATGCAGCCCTTGACGTCGGAGTAGTCGGCGAGCTTCGACTTGAGGACCACGTCCACGTACCACTCGGAGAAGTTCTTCTCCCGAGGGGTCAGCTTCTCGGCCATGACTTCCGTTCACCCCTTGCTGGAAAGGGGTCACGTACCGGAGCCGCCGGGACGGCGCAACTACTGCAACGTGCGCGGTGGATTGGGCTTGCCGGTCACGCTGGGAACCTCGGGCACCGGTCCGGGGGTCTGCACCTTCCCCAGCTCGGGATCGACGACGACGCGCATCGGCTCGGGCACGCCGGGCCCCAGGTCGAAGGTGAGCTCGAGCATGCCGCCGGGGAGCGTCTGGCTGCTGTTCACCTTCGCCTCGCTCACCCCGGTGCTGGCGACGACGTAGTCGCTCCCGGCCCTGAGCGCCCCCTCGGGCCCGAGGGCGGAGATGGCTCCGGGAGACGGCGCGGGCCCGGGTGCCGGAGGGCGGTCGCTTCGCCCCGCCGCCGCGCACCCCGCGCACATCAGCAGCAGGGCGTGTGTGCGCAGGGGCATCCCGGGGGGAGACTGTGGCCGCGTTCGCCGTGGCGTCAAGCGGCGAGGCCAGGCGAGTCACCCGGGCGAGACATCACTGCTTCGGCTGGGTGACGCCCGGGACGCTCATGGTCTCCATCCCGGTCACCTGGCCGGTGCCCCGGTCGACGGTCACCCGCACCGGAAACTTCCCGGGTCCGAGGTCGAAGGTGAGGAGGACGATCCCGCCCGGGAGCTCCTGGCTCGACAGGAGCGTGGCTTCCCCGATGCCGGCGGACTTCCTCACGTAGTCGCTCCCCATCTGGACCGCCTGGTCGAAGCCGAGGGCGGTGATCATCCCCGGCGAGGGAGCGGGTTCCGGTGCGGGCGGGCGGTTTCCGTGGCCGGCGGGTGCGCACGCCGTCCACATCGCCAGCAAGCCCGCCGCCCCGACTCGCCTCATTCGTGGTGGCCAGCGTCGGTCCCGGCGTCACGGAGGTCAAGCAGGGAGCGCGCCGTCCTGCGCACCGGATGGCGACTGTGGTGTTCGGTGCGGCGCGGGTGACGTTGCCGTTGGAAGCACCGCCGGCAACGACGATGTGTCAGAGCGGGTGTGCGCCTCGCCTACGCAGGGATTTGTTAACGTCGTCACGAATGCCGCGTCCGCGCCTCCTGGTGGTTGACGACAATCTCGAGCTGCTTTCGCTGCTGACGCACCTGTTCGAGGATGCCGGGTACGACGTCGTCTCCGCCTCGAAGGGAAAGCAGGCCCTGGACGTCGCGCGGGCGAACGCGCCGGCGCTGGCGGTGCTCGACGTCCTGCTACCCGACATCATGGGCTACGCCCTCGCGGACCAGCTCCGGAAGGATTTCGCCCAGCTCCCCATCATCTTCATCACCGGCGTCTTCAAGGGCGGCAAGCACGGGGCGGACGCCAAGGCCAAGCACGGGGCAGTGGCCTGGTTCGAGAAGCCCTTCGAGGCTCGCAAGCTGCTCGACGCGGTGGCCCGGGTGGTTCCTGCCTCGCCCTCCTCCACCGGAGGCACCGAGGAGTTCGAGGTCGAGCTGGACATCGACATCGAGGAGGACGATCAGCCGGACACGATGGAGCTGACCGGCAAGATCAAGGTCACCGGTGGCGACGACGTCAGCGAGGAGCTCCATGGCGCGGACCTCCGCGCCAAGCCGATGCAGCGCCACCCGGACACGCTGGTGCGCACGCGTCCGGCCGGGCATCCCCGGCCCCCGCCGCCCACGAAGGCCCTCCGCCGGGGCGAGCTGAAGGACAACCTCCCGTCGCTGATCACCGCCTTCTTCCAGATCCGCGAGACCGGCGAGCTGGGCGTGCAGCGCGGCCAGGTGAAGAAGGTCGTGTACTTCGAGGACGGGATGCCGGTCTTCGCCCTCTCCAACCTCCTGTCCGACCGGCTGGGGCAGTTCCTGGTGCGTACCGGGAAGATTCGCCCCGAGCAGCTGGCAGACGTCGCGCTGCTCGCCCAGCAGACCAAGCGCCGTACCGGCGACATCCTGGTCGAGCGCGGCCTGCTCCGTGACACCGAGCGCCTCTACTACGTGGGCCAGCAGGTCAAGTCGATCATCTACTCGCTCTTCGCCTGGGAGGAAGGGACGTACGTGATGTCCTTCGGCGGGAAGGCGCGAGGCGAGACGCTCAAGCTCGACGTCAATCCCGCGAACCTCATCGTCCGCGGGGTGAAGAAGCTCTACAAGTCGGAGCGGGTGAAGCGCATCCTCGCCCTGGAGGACCGGCTGGTCCCCTCCCGGCAGCCGGTCTATCCCCAGAGCGACATCGAGCTCGAGCGCTGGGAGTCCGACCTGCTCGCCCACGCCGACGGCACGCGCACCGTGGCCGAGCTCATCGCCTTCGCCCGCCGCCCCGAGCCGGTGGTGCAGCTGACGCTGGCCTCGCTCCTCGCCGTGCAGGCGCTGGAGAAGCCCGACTAGCCTGCGCCGAGCAGCTTCGGCACCAGCGGCCAGCCCCAGAGCAGCCCCATGACGACGCTCAGGGTCCCGGCGACGGCGCTGGTCCAGCCCCGGGCCCGCGGGGTCCGGAGCAGCCGGGCCAGGGGCCAGCCGGCGAGTCCGGAGAGGAGGGCCATGCCCAGCACGGAGCCCCCGCCGAAGACGAGCGTGTAGGCCAGCCGCTGCGCGTTGGAGTCGAAGCCGGCGAGGACCAGCGCGGTGAGCGCCCCGCTCCCGGCGAGCCCGTGGATGACGCCGACCACCAGCGGCCGCACGGCGAAGGCCCGGCGTCCGAGGTGGACATGGGCAATCTGCCCGGGGTGCACGTGGAGCCGGCCATGGTGCTCGTGGCGCTGCGGCTCTCCGCGCGTCATCTCCGCCCGCGCTCGGACGAGCGCCCGGACCCCGAGGAGGAGGAGCATCAGCGAGACCGCGAGCTCGAACGCGGCGGTGAGCCGCTCCGACAGGTTCGTTCGCAGCAGGGCGAGCACCGCCCCCATCGCGAGCAGCGCGAGCGTGTGCCCCAGCCCCCACCAGGCGCCGAGGAAGAGCCCCGACCGGGGGTCGTCCTCCTCCGTCACCAGGGTGGAGACCGCGGCCAGGTGGTCCGGCTCCAGGGCGTGTCGCATGCCCAGGAGCAGTCCGAGAAACCAGGCGGTGACGGTGGTCAGGTGCCTTCTCCGTGGCCGCTCTACCACGGGTTCGACCGGGGGGCCCTCCCCGGGGGCGGTCCCGAAGGGCCTATCCGCCCGCGGAGTCCGGCCGGGCGGTGGGATCGCGCCCGGCGACGGTGGTGGAGGTGCCGAGGGCGAGGTCCTCGACGAGGGTCCGGTGCTCGGCGGACCCCAGCTCGCCGGTGCGGTCCTCGGGCGGGCGCACGAAGCGCTGGACCAGCACGTCGATGCGCGCGTGCGCCTCGCGGAGACGCGCCTCCGGCAGGTGGCCACGCCGGGCGGCTTCGACCAGCGCGTCGAGCACCCGGTGCTGCACCGCCGGGTGATGGCAGACGAGCAGCACGTCCACCCCGGCCCGCACCGCGTCCACCGCGGCCGCGGCGGGATCGGCGATGGCCTTCATCTCCAGATCGTCGCTCACCGCCACGCCCCGGAAGCCGACGCGCTCCCGGAGCAGGCCGGTCATCGAGGCGCGGCTGAGCGTCGCCGGGATGTCCTCGCCGAGGGCCGGGAAGCGGACGTGCGCGGTCATCACCGATGCGAGCCCGGCCCGGGCGTAGGCGACGAAGGGCACGAGCTCCACCGCCTCCAGGCGTCGAAGACCGTGCTCCAGCACCGGCAGCGTCAGGTGGCTGTCCTGCGAGGTGTCGCCGTGTCCCGGGAAGTGCTTTCCGCACGAGGCCACGCCGCCCTGCTCCAGCCCCTCGGCGAGCGCCACCCCCAGCCGCGCCACGGCCTCGGCCCCGGGACCGAAGCTCCGGTCCCCGATGACCGGGTTGGCGGGGTTGCTGTCCACGTCCAGCACCGGGGCGAAGTCCCAGTCGAAGCCCGTGGCCCGCAGCTCGAAGGCGAGCAGTCGCCCCGCGCGCCTGGCCAGCTCGGGGTCTGCTCGCTGCCCGAGGGCCCGCATCGGTGGCAGCGCGGTGTACGGCGCACCGCGGAGCCGCGCGACCCGGCCGCCCTCCTGGTCCACCGAGGCCGCGAAGGGCCTGCCCGCGCGCTGCTTGAGGTCCCGCACGAGCCGCGCCGTCTCCGCCGCCGGCCCCACGTTCCGCCCGAAGAGGATGGCTCCGAGCACCCCGGCATCGACGAGGCCACCGAGCTCGCGGTCCACCTCGTGCCCCGGGAACCCCACCACCAGGAGGCGCGCGCAGGCCTGACGGAGATCAGCCACGAATCCGCCCAGTCTACCCGGGATGGGCCCGCCCGCTCCTGGCGTCGGCCAGGCGGCCGGCGGGTGCACAAGCCGCTTGCACCGTGCGCCCGGGCCTGGAATCACCTGGGGCCCATGGCCGACACCGCCCACCCGCTCTCCACCGGCGCCTTCTACCGGGCGCGCATCGCCTCGCTGCTGGCGATCCTCCCCCTGGGCGTCTGGACCGTGCTCCACCTCTGGGACAACCTGAGCGCGTTCACCGGGGCGCAGGCCTGGGAGCGAGCGGTGACCGGCGCGCGCCACCCGTTCAACCAGGCGCTCCTCGCGGTGGTGGTGCTGCTCCCGCTCCTCCTGCACACGCTCTGGGGAATCGCCCGCCTCGCGTCCTCCCGCCCGAACAACGTCCGCTACGGCTACTACGACAACCTCAAGTACCTGCTGCAACGCCTGAGCGCGCTCGGGCTCCTGGGCTTCATCGGCGCACACCTCTGGCTGGCATGGGCACAGCCCCGGTTCGTGGAGGGCCGGCCCGAGCCGTTCGCCGACATCTCCCACGAGATGGCCCACCACACCCCCACCCTGGTGGTCTACATCCTCGGCGTCCTGGCGTTGAGCTACCACCTGGCCAACGGCATCCAGACCTTCGCGATGGGGCAGGGCGTCGTCGCCAGCGCCGGCGCGCTCCGGCGCCTGGAGTGGGTGGTCTACGTGGTGTTCGTCCTCCTCCTGGCGATGGGCTGGGGCAGCGTGTACGCCCTCTGGCAGGCGGGCTAACTGTCCCGGGCGGCGGCCGCGGCCCTCGGTTACGGTGCCGCCGACGTGGACTCCCGGTCCCTGACCATCGGCTTCCTGATGGACCCGCTCGAGCAGGTGCTGGTCCACCACGACACCACGTTCGCCCTGATGCGAGCGGCGCAGGAGCGGGGACACCGCCTGCTCAGCTTCGGCCAGGAGGGGCTCGCTCACCGCCGGGGACGGGCGGTCGCCCGGGCCCGCGAGGTGGAGGTCTTCGATCGGCAGGGACACCACTTCCGGGTGCTCGGCGAGCGGGAGGTGCTCCTCGGATCCCTGGACGTGCTCTGGATGCGGAAGGACCCGCCGGTCGACGTCGCCTTCCTGCACGCGACCCAGCTGGTGGAGGCCACCGGCGGAGGGTCACCGGTCTGCGTGAACTCGCCTGGGGGCCTCCGCGCCGCGAACGAGAAGCTCTGGGCCCTCCACTTCCCGGAGCTCACCCCCGAGACGCTGGTCAGCAGGGACCTCGGGCAGCTCCGGGCCTTCGTGGAGGCCGCGGCAGAGGGTGCGATCGTGAAGCCGGTGGACGGGCACGGCGGCGAGGGCGTCGTTCTCCTCCGGCCGGGGGACCGCAACACCGCCTCGGTCCTCGAGCTGGTCGGAGCCCGCGGCCTCGAGTGGGTGGTGGCCCAGGCCTACGTGCCCGCGGCGCGCCAGGGGGACAAGCGGATCCTCCTCCTGGACGGCGAGCCGCTGGGCGCCATCCTCCGCGTCCCGCTCGAGACCGAGAACCGCGCCAACATGGCCGTCGGCGGGAAGGCGGTGAAGACCGAGCTGACCGCGCGCGACCGGGAGATCTGCGCCCGCCTCGCTCCCGCGCTCCGCCGCGAGGGGCTGGTCTTCGTCGGCCTCGACGTCATCGGCGACTTCCTCATCGAGGTGAACGTCACCAGCCCCACCGGACTGGCCGAGCTGGCCCGGCTGGACGGGGGCGACCCGGCGGGCCGCATCCTCGCCCACGTCGAGCGGCTCGTCGCCGAGCGCCGCTAGTCAGGCGGGCCCGCTCAGTGGCCCCGCCCGAGCAGGCGGCGGGTCGACCGCGAGGGTTCAGGCGCTGGCTCAGGCTACGGGGCGGGCTGCTGCGGCTCGCCGTTGCCGGGCCGTGCTCTTGCGGAGCCCAGCGACTCGCCGTGGTGCCGCCGGTGGAGCGTTCTCGCCTGCCGCACCCAGTGGTCGCGGCGGATCCGTCCGTGGAAGTCGTGGAGGAAGGCGTCGATGCGCCGGATGTCCTCCGCCGTCCAGAGCGCGACCTGGCGGAAGGTGTGGACCCCGTGCCGGTGGAGGAGCCTCGCCAGCACCGGTCCCACGCCCACGATCTCCTCGAGGTCGTCCCGTCGGGGCCCCCGCACCGCCGGGCTCCGGACGGCCTCCCGGGGGCGCCGGCCGCCTTCCGCGAGACGGGTGAGCTCCAGGACCCGGAGCTGTGCACGCTGGTGCGCCTCCTGCTCGGCCCGGAGGCGCCCTTCCAGTCCCCGCAGGCGGGCCTCGATCTCCTCCCGCTCGCGGTCGCCTTCGCGGAGCGCCTCCCCCAGGCTCCGCACCCGGGTCTCGGCCCCGTCGCGCTCGGTCTCCAGCGCCCGGTGGCTGGCCTCGAGGACCACCAGCCGCTCCTGGCACTGGCGGAGCCGCTGCTCGAGGGCCAGGCGCTCCTCGCCGTCGCCGTCGAGCGCCTCCGCCCGGTCCCTGGAGCCGTCGAGCTCGGACCGGAGGCCCTCGAGCCGCTCGAGCGCATCACGGAGGCTCGCCTGGAGCCGGTCGCGCTCGCCCCGGAGCTCCTCCAGCGCGTGGCCGGTCCCGAGCTCCAGCGCTCGCATCGCCTCCTCGGCCTGGACGGCGCGCGCCGCCTCGGCCCGTTCCCGGGACCGGGCGGCCTCCAGGAAGGCGGCGGAGTCCCGAGCCGCGATCTCCGCTCCGGCGGCGCGGGACTGTGCGGCCCGGAGAGCCTCCTCGGCCACCTCGCCTCGCTCCCGCACCGCGCGCAGCCCGGCCTCAGCGGCCACCGAGCGGTCCTCCGCGCTTCTCCTGCGGAGCTCGAGCTCCTGTGTCCGCGCGAGCGCTCCCTCGACGTCCGCCGCGAGGCGCGTGCGCTCCGCCTCGGCGTCCGCCGTCCGCCGCCTTGCGCTGGCGAGATCCCCCTCCAGCGCGGCGACCCGCGCGCGGGTCTCCTCCAGCCGTGCCGCCTGCCGCTGGCCCATCAGCGCGGCCAGTGCCCAGCCCGCGACCGCGCCAATCAGCCCGGCGGCCAGCAGGCACAAGAACATCTGAGAGGCGATCTGCCACATTCGCGTGGCCTCCTCGGGGTGAAGGGTGGCTGTCTCCTCAGCGCACCCGGAACTCGATCCTCCGGTTCAGCTGCCGACCCGCCGCGGTGGCGTTGTCCCCCGCCGGGTTCTCCTCGCCCTCGCCGCGGGCGGTGAGCCGCTCGGCGGCCACCCCGTGCTCGACGAGGTACGCCTTCACGGCCGCGGCCCGCGCCTCGCTCAGCACCTGGTTCGCCTCGGCCGTCCCCACGTCGTCGGTGTGGCCGACGATCTCCACCCCTGCGCCGGGGCTCTGCTGGAGGAGCGTGACCAGCCGGTCCAGGACCTCCCGGCCCCCGGTCCCCAGCACTGCCCTGCCGGTGTCGAACTCGATGACTCCCTGGCTCAGCTCGGCGTCCACCGCGCGCTGGAGCGCGGGCACCGGGGCGGGTGGCTCGACCACCGGCGCTGGAGGGGGCGCCGCCACGGGAGGCGCGGGGTGTGCGACGTGGGCGACGGTCATCGTCCGCGCGTGGCCGGTGATGCAGAACATGCAGAGCAGCAGAAAGGCCACCCCGCATCCGGCGAGTACCGCTCTCGGGTGTCGCATGTGGCGCCCCTCCCCGGGCGCCGGGTTTTCCCGCCACGCCCGCCCCCGGGTCAACCACGACCGCGGACCCTGCGAAGGGACGCCGGAAGCGCGCGAAACTAGGGCTTCCGGAGCAGCAACCCCTCGGCGAAGAAGGCCATCGCCGCGGTGACCACCAGCCACGTCCAGATCGGCACCCGGCGATCCGCCGTCCCCCCGGGGCCGCGCACCGCCTCCTCCCCGAAGTAGGCCTGGAGCTGGCCCTCGTCGAGACGGGTGAGATCGCTGTCGGCCGGATCCAGCGTCACCGCGAACTGCGAGCCCGGGACCAGCTGCCCCCCGGAGTCGAACGTCTGGTACAGCCCGGGCTCGGGGAGCGGGCCGACCCTGAGGCCGTGGTCGGTCTCCAGCCGCGCCTGGACCACCACCCCCGAGGGCGCCCTGACCGAGGTCACCTGCGCCTGCGGATCGGGTCGGAGCGTCAGCGTCTGCCCCACCCGGCCCTCGAGCGCCTCCCGCTCGTCCAGCGCGCCGGCGAGCCACGCCGCGGCCCGCTGCACCAGCGGCAGGTAGCTGGTGCGGATGGCGAAGTCGCCCCAGTCACGGTCCAGGGTGCTGGTGAAGAGCAGCACCCGCCCCCGGCCCCGCCGCGTGGTGATGAACGCCGGCGCGCCGTCGTCGTAGGCGGCCAGCACCTCGGAGCCGTCCGACCTCGCTCCGCCCTCCACCAGCATGTAGCGCTGGAAGCGCGCGCCCATCAGCCCCTCCCGCCCGCGACCCGAGAAGGGGGCGAAGAGTGGATCGCCCCACCGCACCTCGCCGAGCTTGGCCTGCCGTCCGTCGCCCGCGCCCGATTCGGCCCCGGCTGCCTTCACCAGCCGCATCGGACGGGGGAGCAGCTCGCCCATGCGCGCATTCCACGGCTCGGGCTCGACCTTGTCGCCCACCGAGACGAGCAGGCCCCCTCCGCGCTCGACGAAGGCCTTCAGCCGCGCCGCCTCCTCCGGCACCGGAGCCGGGACGTTGGCCAGCACCACCACGTCGTACCCGTCCAGTGGCTCGCGCAGCCCGGCCGAGGCGTCCTTCACCACCGGCCGGATGGGCGAGCTGGGAGCGCTGAGCGCCGCCTCGAGGAAGAAGACCTCGTCGCGGTAGCGCACCGGGCTGGGGGACCCGTTCACCACCAGGGCCCGCAGTTCCCGGGGGACCTGGACGACGAAGTCGCGCCGGTCGTCCTCCGCCAGCCCATCGGGCGAGAGGATCACCGCGCCGGCCACCGGCCCGCCCACCTCGGCGCGGACGGTGAGCGTCTTCTGCGCCGTGCCGCCAGGGGTCAGCTCGAGGAACGTCTTCCCCACCACCCGGCCCCCGAGCTCCACCGTGGCCTGGATCTCCTTCGCCGGCGCATCGGACACGTTCCGAACGGTGAAGGCGACCTGCACCGCTCGGGCTCCGGCCTGGGGAGCGGGCTCGGCCTTGACCGCGGAGAGGAAGTGGTTGGGCAACACCTTGCGGCCGCGCGCCACGTCACGGAGCACCATCTCCGGACGGACCCGCTTGTCGTTCGGCCCGCGCACGGTGGGAAGGGGGGTCTCCAGCCGCAGCGAGCCGGCGGTGAACGCCGAGACGACGACGATGCGCTTGCCGGCGGTGGGGCTCTCTTCCAGCGTGCGCGCCGCGACCTCGAAGCACCGTGCGAGATCGGCCGTCGACCATGCGGGGCGCATCCGGTCCAGCGTCTGGCGCGCCTCGCTCCGGTCGAGCCCGGGGGCGGTGGGCGGCACCACCTCGGGTCCGCAGGGGAGCACCGTCACCGGGTCCTCCGGGCCGAGGGTGGCCAGCGCGCTCCGGGCCTCGCTCCGGGCCTTCTCGAACAGGCTCTCCCCGTCCACGAAGCGCATCGCCAGGCCGCGGTCCACGACCACCACCGTCGCCGCCGGACCCACCGCCTTCGAGACCGCCGCTCCGGGACGGCGCAGCTCGGGCCGCGCCAGCGCGATGGGGATGGCGAGGAGGATGAGGGTCCGCAGCGTGTAGAGGATGATCCGCTTCAGCTTCAGGCGCGACGCCGTCCGTCGCTGGCTCCGGAGCACGAAGGCGATGGCGGCGAACGGATGCGGTCGCGGCTTCCGCCGGTCGAAGAGGTGGATGGCCAGCGGGATGAGCGCCGCCAGCGCGCCGAGGAGGAGCCAGGGCTGGGCGAAGGTCATGCGGCCCTCCGCAGCCGGCGCCCGAGGAACCGGAGCAGCACGGCGTCCAGGGGCTCGTCGGTCCGGACCACGGTGTAGTCCACGTCGGCCTCGGCGCACGCGGCGCGGGTCCGGTCGAGGAAGGCCTGGAGCTCCTCGAGGTAGCTCTCGCGGATCTCGCGGGCGTTCACCTCGATCCGCCGCTCGTCCTCGAGGGAGAGGAACAGCGTCGGGTCGTCGAAGGGAAACTCCAGCTCCGCCGGGTCCAGCACGTGGAAGAGCCCGAGGTCGTTGCGGCGGGCGCGGAGGGCGAGGAGGCGGGCCAGCGCCTCGTCCCGATCGTCGAAGAGGTCGGAGAACACCAGCACCAGTTGCCCGCGCCGCACCCGCTCGGCCAGGTGGTCGGCCGCCGCGAAGAGGTCGGTCCCTCCCGAGGGTTGGAGGGTGTCCAGCGCGTCGAGCACCGTGTGGAGGTGCCCGGCGGCCGCCCGGGGCGGGATGTCCGCGGCCCCCGCCCGGGTGACCACGCTGACCCCCACCGCGTCCTGCTGGCGCACCAGGAGGTAGGCCAGGGTGCCGGCGAGCGTGGTCGCCACCTCGAGCTTGCTGAGCGGGCCGCTGCGGTAGCCCATCGAGCCGCTCGCGTCGACGACCAGGGTCGCCTTGAGGTTGGTCTCGTGCTCGTACCGCTTGACGTAGTACCGGTCGAGCTTCCCGAAGGCCTTCCAGTCCAGGTGGCGGAGCTCGTCGCCGGGCGCGTACTCCTTGTGCTCGGAGAACTCCACGCTCTGGCCCTGGTGGGGGCTCTTGTGGAGGCCGGAGAGCACGCCCTCCATCACCGCCCGGGCCCGGAGCTTCACCCCGGCGAGCTTGGCCAGCATTGCCGCGTCGAGCGAGACCACGAGAGGACGCGCCCGCTCCCTACGTCCGCACCAGCTCGAGCAGCTGCTCGACGATGCGCGTGCTGGTGATGCCCTCGCTCTCGGCGGCGAAGTTGGGCAGGACCCGGTGGCGGAGGACGGGGAGGGCCAGGCTGCGCACGTCCTCCACGGTGGCTGCGAAGCGGCCCTGGAGCACCGCCCGCGCCTTGGCCGCCACCACGAGGTACTGGCTCGCCCTCGGGCCGGCGCCCCAGTTCACGTGCTTGCGGACCACCTCCGGCGCGCCGGGCTCCTTCGGCCGGGTCTGCCGGACCAGCTCCACGGCGTAGCGGACCACGTGGTCGGGCACCGGGACGCGGCGGACGAGCTCCTGGAGCGCGAGGATCTGCTCCGGGGAGAGAACCTTGGTCAGCCGGGGCACCGCCCCCGAGGTGGTGCTCTTGACGATCTGCACCTCCTCCTCGGCGCTGGGGTAGCCCACGTCGACCAGGAACATGAAGCGGTCGAGCTGCGCCTCGGGGAGCGGGTAGGTGCCCTCCTGCTCGATGGGGTTCTGGGTGGCGAAGACCAGGAACGGCAGGTCGAGGGGGTAGGTCTCGCCGCTGGCGGTCACCCGGTACTCCTGCATCGCCTGGAGGAGGGCCGCCTGGGTCTTGGGCGGGGTGCGATTCACCTCGTCGGCGAGGATGATGTTGGCGAACAGCGGCCCGCGGACGAAGCGAAACTCGCGATGCCCGGTGGCGCGGTCCTCCTCGAGGATGTCGGTCCCGGTGATGTCCGAGGGCATCAGGTCCGGAGTGAACTGGATCCGGTTGAAGGTCAGGTTCAGCACCTCGGCCAGGGTGGAGATGAGCAGCGTCTTGGCCAGCCCGGGCACGCCCACGAACAGGCAGTGCCCGCGGGAGAAGAGGGCGATGAGGAGGTGCTCCACCACCTCGCGCTGGCCCACCACCCGCTTCTCGATCTGCTCGACGATGGCCGTGCGTGCCCGGGCGAGGGCCTCCACCGCGCGCAGGTCGGCGCCGGGCTCCACGGCTGTCAGGGGGGTCGAGGACATGGGAGAGGTCATAGCCGTTCGGTGGCCGTCGGTTCGTTGGCCCGGGGCTTCTTGGGCGCCGGTCGGGGTGGGTGGGGAGGCTCGGCCGGGCCGCGGGGGAGCGCGACGTCGGAGGGGTCGGACTCCGGTCCGGGCAGCCGGGCCAGCAGCTCGGGGAGCCGCTCGGCGGGGACGCCGGTCAGGATGGAGGAGGCGCTCCGGGCCCGGTCGGCCAGCGGGCCGTCGCCCAGCGACTGGGCTGACTTGAGCAGCGCGAGGTGAATCTCGGGATCGAACGGGTCCTGGGCCAGGGCGGACCGGTAGGCGGCGCGGGCGTCGGCCCATTGCCCCCGGCTCAGGTAGATGCGCCCCAGGTGGACCTGGGTGGCGGCGAAGCCCGGGTGCGCCTCCAGCGACGAGAGGAGCACCCGCTCGGCCTCGTCCAGCCGCTTCACCGCCATCAGCGCGAGGGCGTACTTGTTGGAGATGGTCTCGTACGCGTTCCCCACCAGGGCGTGGGCCTTGCCGTACTCCTCGGCGGCGGCCACGAAGCGCCCTCGCTCGCGGAACAGCTCCCCGAGGTGGGCCCAGCGCCGCGCGGCCGGGTTCTCCACCTCGTCGAAGTCGCCGAAGGAGATCTCCCGGCCCTTCTTGCCCTCCTCGGGAGGGGTGTTCTTCCCCTTGAGGATCGGCCGCTCGGCGGTGGCCGGGGCCCGGGTCGTGGGCGGTGGCTGGGCCCGGAGGTAGGCCATCCAGCCCTTCTCGAAGGAGGCGAAGGGCTTTCCGGTGGCCCTCTCCACCGCCTGCTGGTCGCTGGCGCCGGCGCCCATCGCCTCGACGATGGTCCGCAGCGACCGCATCCCGTGCTCCTTGTGGAGGTACTCGGCGGCGAGGAACACCTCGGCGAACGCGGTGGCCGCATCCTTCCAGGTGGGCAGCTTGGCCATCGAGGGGTGCATCCGGGCGAAGGGGATGAGGTCGTTCTTCTGCACCCGCTCGGCGAGCAGGGTGCGCGAGGAGGGAGGGAGCGCCTTGCCCGCGGGGCCGCGCCAGCGGGACTCGAGGTACTTGGCCAGCGCCTCCTGGAGCCAGATGGGCACCGAGTTGTGACCGGTCTGGGTGACGACGAGATGGGTGTACTCGTGCGCCAGGGTGTCCAGCCAGTCGTATCCGCGCAGGACCGCCTTGGGCGAGGTCACCATCAGCTTGTTGAACTTGCAGATGGCGATGGTGCCGGTCTGGTCGATCTCCTTCTGGGAGAGGGTGGAGACCCGCGCCAGCTCCGAGGCGTCGTTGACCACCTCCACCCGCACCTTCCCCGGAGGGGCGTGTCCGAGGTCCTTCTCCAGGGCCGCCCGCTGGGCCTCCAGCGCCTCCAGGGCGTAGGGGGCGAGGACCGCGTCCTTCCCCTTCGGGTAGAGGAGGATGAAGTGCTCGCTCTCCGCGCGGTCGTGGTCGCGGGTGATGGCCAGCGTGTCGCGGGCCAGCCGGAGATAGCTGCCCGGGCGGTCCTCCACGCCGGCCAGCTCGAGCGCCGAGACCGCGTCGGCGTAGTGCCCCTCGCCGAACGCCACGCGGCCGGCGAAGAACTCGAAGGACTCGGTCTCCTCCTGGCCCTGGCGGAGCCGTTCCAGCTCGGCCCGCGCTCCGGCGTAGTCCTCCTCGTCGAGCAGCTCCTCCAGCGCCTTGACCCGTGCGCGGACGTCCGCCGGCGGCCCGGCCCAGGCCGCGGTGGCGAGGAGGACGAGGGCGAGCGGGAGCGCACGCCTCACTTCACCAGCTCCTCGTAGTACTGCTTCACCTGGTCGCGGTACCGCTCGGGCGTACCCTGCTTCATCGCGTCCAGCAGGTCTTTCCGGAACTCGCGCGGCGCCCCGTTGGGGTCGGCGTCGGGCACCTCGACCTTCTGGCGGCTGAGCTCGTTCCCGCCCTCCTGCTCCCCGCCGGCGAGCAGCGGCAGCGGCAGCCCGCCCTTGCCGCCTCCCCGCTGGCTTTGCTGCATCGCCTGCTGCAGCTGCTCGAGCGAGTCCAGCGCCGACTTCTGCTCTCCGTAGCCGCGCTGCGGGTCCTTGCCCTCCAGCCGCTCGGTGGCGCCAGCCATCCGGTCCGAGATCTGCTGCATCGCCTCCTCGCCCTGCTCGCCGAAGAGTGGGGCCATTTGCTCGAGCTGTCGCATCTTCTGCTGGAGGTCCTGGGCCTTCTGGCCGAGCTTGCGCTGCCCCTGCGCCAGTTCCTGGAGCTTCTGACGGTCCGTCTGTCCGAGCTGCGAGGAGAGGGGAGGGAAGAGCTGGTCGAGCTTCCGGCGGATGTCGCGCACGGTCTCGGCGTCCTTCTCCAGCCGCTGGGCGAGCTTTCGCGACTTCTCCCGGACGTCGGACGGGTTCTGGTAGGCCTCGTCGAGCGCCCGCTGCTGCTCGCCGGCACGCGAGAGCTCCTCTGCCTGCCGCACTGCCCGCTGCGCGGCCTCGGCGGCGAGATCGAAGTCCTCGGACTTCAGCGCCGACTTGAGGTTGTCCAGCTCGGAGCGGGCCTGCTCCAGCGGCGCGTCCGCGCGCGGGCTCAGGTCGTTGGGGCCCACCCGCTGGTAGTCCTGGGCGACCTGGTCTGCCTTCTTCTGCAGCTGCTCCTTGAGCCCCTGAGCGGCCTGCTTCATCCGCTGACGCATCTGCTCGCGGTAGCGGTCCCGCACCGCGCGGGTCTGCTCGGCAAGGTTCTTCTGGTCCTCGGTGGTGGACTTCAGGGCGTCGCTGAACTCGCGGTATCGCTTCACCAGCTCGGGGTTGGCCCGGCCGCCCATGTTCCCCGCCGCGTCGTCCAGGTCCTTCTGCAGCTCGCTCATCTGGGCCTGGAGCTGCTGGAGCCTGGCCAGCGCCTCCTCGGTCTTTCCCTCCTTGAGAAGCTTCTCGATCTCGTCCAGCCCGCCCTGCATGTCCTGCTGCTTGGCCAGCTCCCGCATGGCCTCGACGTTGAAGTGCTCGTCGCGGATGCTCTTCTGCAGCTCGCCCATCCGCCGGGCCAGCTCGTCCATCCGCTTCCGGAGCGCGGAGACCTGCCGGAGGATCCTTTCTTGAAGGCCAGGGTCCCGGGTGTTCTGGAACTGCTCGATGAGCTTCGCCAGCTCACGCTGATCCCGGGCCAGCTGCCCGGCGAGATCGCGGAGCTCCTCCAGCCGCTGCTGGTCGAGGAGCGACTCGAGATAGAGCGCGTCCTTCTCCAGCGCGGTGATCTCCTCCTGGGCGATGCGGGTGAGCCGGCCGTCCATCTCCAGCTCGGTCCGCCGGCTCGCCAGCCGGAGCCAGAGCTTCCGGGAGTCGGAGGTGGCGCGGACCCGGCTGGCCACGTCCTGCCCCACGTGCTCCAGCGCCGCGACCAGCGCCTCGTTCCGGTCGCGCTCGCGGGCGAGGGTCCGTGCGGTCGCGACCAGATCGCCGGCCAGGACGAGGCCCGAGGTGTCCACCGGCTCCTGGGCCCGGACCTTGTCCTCCGACTTCCGGGCGTCGCGGTCGGGTCCCTCCATGCGCGTGGCCAGATGCGCCAGCAGGCGCTCCCACAGCTCCGCTGCCCGCCGCAGGGCCTCGCGCCGGTGCTCGGCGGCGCTGTAGACCACCAACGTCTGCTGCCGGCTCGAGCCCTTCTGCGGCCCGTCCACGGCGTCGTTGTCCAGCGCCTCGACCGCGTAGCTGACCCGGTCGCCGGGGGCGAGCTTCAGCGCCCCGAGGGGCCAGCGGTACTGCCCGGAGCTCTTCCGGCCGTCGTCGTGGGCCAGCTTCTGCCGCTGCGTCTGTCCGTCCGGTCCGGTCCAGATCAGGGCCACGTCGGAGAGGCCGTAGTCGTCCGAGGCCTCCCAGCGGAGGAGAACCTCCTGCTCGGGGTCCACCTCGAGCTCGGACCCTGGGAGGAGGATGGCGACCTGGGGTGGTGCGTCGGGCTCGACGGTGAGGGGTGACTCCGGGCCTCGCGCCACCTCCCGGCCGGAGCGTCCGGTGAAGACCACTGCGTAGGTGCCGCTCGCCTGGAGCACGAGGCTTCCGCTCAGGTCCCGACCCTGGTCGACCCGGAGCGGCATCACCGCGCCGGTGTTCAGCACCAGCTGGGCTCCGCTCACGGTGCGGTCGGCGCGAGTGCGGAGCTGCACCACGGTGCCCCTCGGCCCGGCCAGGTCGCCGGTGCTGCTGACCGTGCGCGGCGCGAGCCCGGTGTAGGCCGGGTACTGGTAGAGCACCTCCAGCTCTCCGGTGATGGGCTCGCGAGCGCCCTGGGGCCCGGAGGTGGCCGCAGGCCGAAGGGAGACGAGCAGCGCGCGCATCCGGTCCGGCCAGAGCCCGGCCAGCAGCGCCAGCGCCCCGAGCGCGGCGAGGGCGACGAGTCCGGCCCGCCGCACCGCGGTCCGGTCGACGATCGCCTCCGCATCGAGCCCGGCGGTCCGGGCGTCCACCGAGCGGAGGTGGGCGAGCACCAGCTCGGTGGAGAAGGAGCGGTCGTGCGGCATCGCCTGACGGAGCTCGAGCACGGCGAGCAGGTCGAGCGAGACGCCGGGCGCCCGCGCCGCGACCAGCCGCGCGGTGCGAAACGGATTCCCCGCCGCGCGCGTCCAGTGCCGCCAGATGCGCTCGGCCACCACGACGAGGGCGGCGAGGGCGCCCGCGGCCACCACCCAGCGCGCTCCGCGTGGCCAGGCCCGGGCGAGGAACCCGGCGAGCGCCACCCCGAATCCGAGGCAGGCCGCTCCGAGCAGCCCGGCCTCCAGGGACACGGCCCGTGCCTGGCGCCTGCGCACCGCGCGAAGGAAGCGGTCGACGGTGGCGCCCGCCGCTGCGTCCGGCAACGGGGTGGGAGCGGAGTCGGTCTCCGGGGCGGAGCGCAGCAGATTCACGGCTGAATTCGGGAAGGCGTCGGGACGAGGTCCGGGGCTGCAAACCCCGGACTCGACCCCGCCCTTCCTGGGGCAGGCCCAGGGTGAAGCATGGCCTGTGCCGGGGCCTTCTGGGAAGTGGTGCAGGCGGACGACGTGGCAACCGCAGAACGGGGGGCGCCGCCGGATGGATCTCCGTCGGTGGAGGGAGCGGCCTCCCTCGGACACGGGGAGGCTCTCCCACCCCGCCCCCCGCTCAGGGCCGGCCGGGAGCCGGGCGCTGGCGGGCGCTCGCCTTCTTGCCGGGCGCTGGGCGCGCCGAGGGCACGAAGGTGGTGGGCCCGGTCACCGTGAGGTGCTCCCGCAGCCGCTCGAAGCGGCGGCGGCTGAGGCCCTGGACACGCATCACGTCCTCCCGCCGGCCGAAGGGGTGCACGGTCCGCTCGGCCACCACCGCCGAGGCGACCTTCGCGCTGATCCCCGGAAGCGCGTCGATCTGGTCGAGGGTGGCCGTGTTGAGGTTGACCACCCCGGTCCCGGTGGACCGCTTCGCCTTTCCGGTCGTGGCCGAGCCGGGCGGCACCGGCTCCGCCCGTGCCCCGCTGGCGACGAGCACCACGAGGAGCACCAGCCCCCGCGCGCTCACTGGGCACCTCCCACCGCGGCGAGCTTCGGCTCCGCGGCCGCCTCGGTGGCCTCGCGCCGGTCACCGGCCTCGCGCACGTGCAGCTTCCCATCGAGCGGTAGCACGTCGAGGAGGACGTTGAGCGAACCGTCGCGGTTCACGAACGCCGACCCGGCCCGTACCCAGACCGTCCCGCCCTTCCCCTCGCGGATGGAGAACACCGCCAGCCGCTTTCCTGTCGTGAGCACCTTCCACCTCCACGCCCTTCGAACCGGACCGGGATGGCCCGGGCGTCGGCCCGGCGACGCGGACCGCACGGGGCGGGACCCGGAGCAGCACGCGTGCCAGGAGCGCTCCCCCGGCGTCCGTGCCCGGCGCGGTCCGCTCGACCGGACTCTCCTCCGCGGTTCTGGACGGATGTTCAGCCCCTCCGATGGACGCTGGCGGGTCCGGTCCCTGCAAACCGGCTGTCGAGGCGTGCGGAGCGGCGGCTAGGGTCCTGCCTCTCCCTCACCCCCAAGGACACCGATGCGACCGCTGCTTCTTCCGGCGCTGCTCCTCGGCGCGCTCGTCCGCGCGGCGGAGCCACCACCCGAGACCCCGCTCGACACGCTGCCCTACACGGCCGGCCTCGAGCCGAGGTTCATGAACCGCGCGGTGGACCCCTGCGTGGACTTCTACGCCTTCTCCTGCGGCGGCTGGGAGAAGCTCAACCCCATCCCCGCGGACCAGTCGAGCTGGAGCGTGTACGGAAAGCTCCAGGAGGAGATCGAGCGGCACCTCTGGGGCCTCCTCCTCGCGTCCGCGGACCCGAAGGCGGGGCGGGACGCCGTCCGGCGCGAGACCGGGGACTACTTCGCCGCCTGCATGGACGAGCCGCGGATCGAGGCGCTGGGGAGCAAGCCGCTGGAGCCCGCGCTGTCCGCGCTCGCCCGGGTGAAGGACCGGAAGGCGCTCGCCGGGTGGCTGGCCGATCAGCACCTGTCCGGCTCGACGAGCCAGCTGCTCTTCGGGTTCGGATCGGAGCAGGACGCCTCGGATGCCACGCAGTTCATCGCCGCGGTGTACGCCGGGGGGCTCGGCTTGCCGGACCGGGACGACTACCTGGACCAGGACCCGAGGTCGGTCGGGCTCCGTGCGAAGTACCGCGAGCACGTCCAGACGCTGCTCGGGATCCTCGGCGACGATGCCGCGACGGCCCGCAGCACCGCGGCGCTGGTGCTCGACATCGAGACCGCGCTGGCGAGGGCGAGCCTCACCCGGGTGGAGCGACGGGACCCGTACAAGGTGTTCCACCGAGTGGGCGTGGCCGAGCTGGGGAAGCTCGCGCCGGCGTTCGACTGGACGACCTACCTCGCCAGGATGGGCCTCCCCGGTGTCGGCGTGCTGAACGTCAGCCAGCCCGGCTTCCTCGAGGCAGTGGGGGCCGAGCTGAGGAGGCGGCCGCTCGTGGACTGGAAGCGGTACCTCCGGTGGCATCTGGTGAGCTCGCAGGCGCCGTACCTCTCGCGGGCCTTCTCCCAGGAGGACTTCGCCTTCCACGGCAAGGTGCTCCGCGGCGCCGAGGTGCAGGCGCCACGGTGGAAGCGGTGCGTTCGCTGGGTGGACCGCGATCTCGGCGAGGCGCTGGGGCAGATGTTCGTCCAGAGGAACTTCTCGCCCGAGCTGAAGCAGAAGGCCCTGGTGATGGTGCAGCAGATCGAGAAGGAGATGGAGGCCGACCTGCGCACGCTCGACTGGATGTCGGCGCCGACGCGCAGCAGGGCGCTGGAGAAGATGGCGGCGATGGCGAACAAGATCGGCTATCCCGACCGGTGGCGCGACTACTCCTCCATCCGGCTCGTGCGGGACGACTTCCAGGGGAACGTGGCTCGCTCGGTGCGCTTCGAGTCCGCGCGCGAGCTCGCGCGCATCGGCAAGCCGGTGGACCACGGCGAGTGGGAGATCACGCCGCAGACCGTGAACGCCTACTACAGCCCGAACATGAACGACATGAACTTCCCGGCCGGCGTGCTGCAGCCGCCGCTCTACGACCCGAGGATCGACGCCGCGCCGAGCTACGGGAACACCGGCGGCACCATCGGGCACGAGCTCACCCACGGGTTCGACGACGAGGGGCGCCAGTTCGACGCCCACGGCAACCTGAAGGACTGGTGGACGAAGGAGGACGCCGCCGAGTTCTCCCGCCGGGCGACCTGCATCTCCGACCAGTACTCGACCTACGTCGCGGTGGACGACCTGCACGTGAACGGCAAGCTGACCCTCGGCGAGGACGTGGCAGACCTCGGAGGCCTCATCCTCGCCTACCGCGCCTGGAGGAACGCCACCGCCGCACAGCGCCTCGGGCCCATCGACGGCCTCAGCCCCGAGCAGCGCTTCTTCGTCGGCTACGCGCAGTGGGCCTGCGCCAACATCCGGCCCGAGGCAATGCGGCTGCGGACCCGTACCAACCCGCACTCGCCCCCGAGGTACCGGGTGAACGGGCTGGTGGTGAACATGCCCGAGTTCTCCGCCGCCTTCGGCTGCAAGGCGGGGCAGCCCATGACCAAGCCGGCGGAGAAGATCTGCAAGGTGTGGTGAACCCGTAGGACCAAGGGCGGATGAGCGGGCGCGGTCGCCGGCGGGTAGGGTCGCCTCGCCCCGACCGACGGAGGACCGCCGATGCGTCGCTTTGTCCTCGCCCCGTTGCTCGCCGCCTCCGCGCTCGCCGCCGAGCCGGCTCCTCCCGAGGGACCACTCGCCGTGCTCCCCTACACCCCCGGGCTGGACCCGGCGTCGATGGACCGCAGCGCCGACCCCTGCGCGGACTTCTACGCCTTTTCCTGTGGTGGCTGGCTCGCGCGGAACCCCATTCCCGCGGACCAGTCGAGCTGGAGCGTGTATGGCAAGCTCGAGGCGAACATCGAGCGGCACCTCTGGGGGCTGCTGCAGGCGGCGGCCGAGCCGTCGGCGGCCCGGAGCCCGGTGCAGCGGCAGATCGGCGACTACTTCGCCGCCTGCATGGACGAGGCGCGGGCCGATGCGCTGGGGTCGAAGCCGCTCGAGCCCGAGCTGGCCGCGCTGGCGCAGGTGAGGGACCGCCGGGAGCTCGCCGCCTGGCTCGCAAAGGAGCATCTGATGACCCGGACCTCGCGGCTGATGTTCGGGTTCGACGCCGAGCAGGACGCCACCGACGCCACCCAGTACCTCGCCGGGGTCTTCGCCGGGGGCCTCGGGCTCCTCGACCGGGACGACTACCTCGACCCGAGCGCCAAGGCGAAGGAGCAGCGCGGGAAGTACCTCGAGCACATCGCCCGGACCCTCCAGCTGCTCGGCGACGCGCCGGCGACGGCGCGGGCCACCGCGGCGCTGGCGATGGACATCGAGACGGGGCTCGCGAAGGCGACGCTCACCCGCGTCGAGCAGCGCGACCCGTACCAGACGTTCCACCGGGTCTCCCTGGAGAAGTTGACGGCCACGGCTCCCACCTTCGACTGGAAGAGCTACCTCACGGCCGCCGGCATCCCGGGGACGGCGGTGGTCGACCTGAGCCAGCCGAAGTTCTTCCAGGCGCTGGACCGCGAGCTGAAGCGCCGGCCGCTCGGCGACTGGAAGAAGTACCTCCGCTGGCAGCTCGGGAACGTGAGCGCCCGCTACCTCTCCCGCGCCTTCGTCGACGAGGACTTCGCCTTCTACGGAAAGTACCTCCAGGGCAGCGAGCAGATGCCCGCCCGCTGGAAGCGGTGCGTGCGCTGGGTGGACCGCGACCTCGGCGAGGCGCTGGGCCAGGTCTTCGTCCAGAAGAACTTCTCGCCCGAGCTCAAGGCCAAGGCCCTGGCGATGGTGCTCGGCATCGAGAAGGCGATGGAGGGCGACCTCCAGACTCTGGAGTGGATGTCCCCGCCGACGCGCGAGCGGGCCCTGGAGAAGCTCCACGCGATGGCCAACAAGATCGGCTACCCCGACCACTGGCGCGACTACGGGTCGATCGAGCTCGCGCGCGACGACTTCCTCGGCAACGTGCGCCGGAGCGTCCGCTTCGAATCGGTCCGGGTGCTCGGCCGCATCGGCAAGCCGGTGGACCGCGGCGAGTGGGACATGACGCCGCAGACGGTGAACGCCTACTACAGCCCGACGATGAACGACATGAACTTCCCGGCCGGCGTGCTGCAACCGCCGCTCTACGACCCGAAGATGGATGCTGCGCCCGGGTACGGGAACACCGGAGGCACCATCGCCCACGAGCTCACCCACGGGTTCGACGACGAGGGGCGGCAGTACGACGCCCGGGGCAACCTCAAGGACTGGTGGACGAAGCAGGACGCGGCCGAGTTCGCCCGGAGGACCTCCTGCATCTCCGACCAGTACTCGAGCTACGTCGCGGTGGACGACGTCCACGTGAACGGCAAGCTCACCCTCGGCGAGGACGTGGCCGACCTCGGGGGGCTCCTTCTCGCCTACCGCGCGTGGAAGACGGCCACCGCCGGTCAGGCGCTCGCCCCGATCGACGGGCTCACGCCCGAGCAGCGCTTCTTCGTCGGCTACGCCCAGTGGGCCTGCGCCAACGTCCGGCCGCAGACCGAACGGGTGCGCGCGCGGACGGATCCGCACTCGCCCTCCCGATACCGGGTGAACGGGTTGGTGGTGAACGTGCCCGAGTTCAGCCAGGCCTTCGGCTGCAAGCCGGGCGCGCCGATGACCAAGCCCCCGGAGAGAGTCTGCAAGGTCTGGTGACCGGGTCGTTCACCCCGAGTGCAAGCCGCTTGCACGGCCGCCCTGCGCTGTGCCAGACAGCCGGTGCCCCCGGGTGCCCATGTCGGGCCCAACAGGGAAGCCGGTGAGAGTCCGGCGCGGTCCCGCCACTGTGAACGGAGCGGCCCGAGGAACAGGGCCGTCTCGAACATTCCTCCGTCGGTCGCCACTGCGGACGCGCCCGTCCGCGGGAAGGTGGGAGGACGAGCCCAGGACGTGAAGGCGCCATCGGGGCGCCGCCGACGTCCACTGGATCCGTGAGCCAGGAGACCTGCCCGAGGGTGCGGCGCCGGAGACCCCGGCGACGCGCAGGCCTTTCTCTCTTCGGCGAAGAGAGTGGAAGGCGGACGATGGGCGGATGGCGGTGGGTCCGGGCGTGCCTCGGGCCGGCGTTGAGCGTGGCATCGATGGCCTGGGGACAGTCAGCGCCGGTGGAGCTGCCGCCGGTGAACGTTCCGGTCCCGGCCGCGCCGCCTCCTCCGGAGTCGCCCCTGGTCCGTGACCCGACCGGTCTCACCACCGTGGTCGACGTCCAGGCGCGCCGTGCCGAGCCGACCACCCTGGGCACCTTCCTGAGCGAGGCTCCGGGCGTGGTCCTCCAGCAGAGCGGTGGGATGGGGCAGAGCGAGCAGCTGACGCTCCGGGGCGCCTCGAGCACCGGGGTGCTGGTGCTCCTCGACGGCGTACCGCTCAACGGGCTGGGCGGCATCGTCGACCTGAGCCTCGTCCCGCTCGCGGCCGTCCAGAGCGCGGAGGTGCTCCGCGGAGGCGCCGGTGCGCGCTACGGCGCCGGTGCGCTGGGCGGCGTCGTCAATCTCGTGACCCGCGAGGCCGAGCCCGGAGTGACGGCGGACGTCGGTGGCGGAAGCTTCGGCACCCTGCAGGGAAGCGCCAGCGTCGCCGGCCCGGTACTGGGCGGCTCGGGGCTGCTCGAGCTGCACGCCGGCCACAGCGACGGCGACTTCACCTACGTCTACGACCCGCTCGCCGGCACGCCCGCGAGCAACCCCCAGACGCTCGTCCGAGAGAACAACCAGGCCACCTGGGGCGGAGGGCTGGCCAAGGCGGGAGGTCGGATAGGTCCCTGGCAGCTCGACGGGCTCGTCCAGCTCAATGCCGTCTCCCGGGGGCTCGCCGGGACGGTCTCTGCACCCACCGCCGATGCCCACCAGGACTTCCTCGGGCTGCAGGCCGGGCTCCGGCTCTCGCAGGCGTTCGCCTCGGGCGGAGACACCTCGTTCCGGCTGGACGCGCGCCGGGAGGCGAACACCTTCCGTGGCCCGTACCTCTCCGGCGACACCGTCTGGTGGCAGGCGGCGCTCTGCTGGGACGGGACGCTCCCCCTCGGACACCACTGGCTCTCGGGCTCGGCCTCGGTGGGGCTGTCCTTCGCCGACGCCGGCGCCCAGGCCCCCCGCTGGGCCGTGACGTCCCTCTCCGCCCAGGACGAGTGGCGGCTGGCCGCCGACCGCGTCTCCCTGGTCCCCTCGGTCCGGCTGGACCAGGCGGGGAGCTTCGTCGGCGTATCCCCCAAGCTGGGCGTCTCCTGGTCCCTCCCCGCGGGGGTGACGCTGCAGGGGAACGTGGGCCAGTCGTTCCGGGTCCCGTCGTTCCTCGAGCTGTACATCCCCACCGGCACCCAGCTGCCCAACCCCGATCTGAAGCCGGAGCGCGGCGTCTCGGTGGACGGCGCGGTGGGAATCGGGGGCGCCCCGGGCCGGTTGCGCCTGGCCGGCTTCGCGGCGCAGTACCAGGACCTGATCATCTACGAGTACCAGCCTCCGCTCGCCTCCCGGCCGCTGAACCTCTCGGCCGTGCGGGCCTGGGGGCTCGAGGCGGAGGGACACCTCACCCCGGCCGCGTGGGTCGACCTGAGCGGGAGCTACGCGCTGCTCTTCACCGAGAACATCCGGGACGTCGCGCCGTACTTCGGCAAGGAGGTCCCCTTCCGTCCGCGCCACCGGGGCACGGTGCGCCTCGTCCTCGGGCCGGAGCGGTTCCGGGTGCGCGGCGAGGTCCGCGCCCAGTCGGAGATGTTCGTCAATCGCTCCAACACCGAGGCCCTCGCCGTCGCGGCGCGGGCGATGGTGGACGTCGGCGCCGACCTCCTGGTGCTCGCCCACCCGCAGCTCCTCGTCTCCTTCACTGCCACCAACGTCACCGACGTCCAGACCCGTGACGTGAACGGCTACCCCCTTCCGGGCCGCGCCTACTTCGCCACCATCGGCGTTCGCTGGGACGCGGCGACCTCCGCCTCTCCTTCCAACCGATCCGTCTCCCCCGAGGGTTCTCCATGACCAGGTCCTTCTGGACTGCGCTGGCCGTCCTGCTCCCCGCGGTCCTCCTGCTCCCGGCCTGCCTGGACACGAGCCAGCTCCAGTGCATCCCCGGCACCGTGCAGTGCGGCGACACCTGCGTGGAGACCTCCACCGACAGCCAGAACTGTGGCGCATGCGGTGCGGCCTGCTCGGGGGGGAACGTCTGCGTCGGCGGAGCGTGCGTCTGCCCGGTGGGGCAGGGCGTGTGCAACGGCCTCTGCACCAACGTCGCGACCGATCCCAAGAACTGCGGCCAGTGCGGCCTCCAGTGCGGCGCGAGCCAGGCCTGCAACCAGGGCGTGTGCCAGGACTGCTCGACCGGGACCTGCCAGACCGCGCTCGTGGCGGCGTGCATCTCGGGCCTGAACGTCGGGAACCTGGTCCGGGTGCACGACGCGCCGGGGGGCCTCGTCCTCGAGTCGCCGGTCAACCCGCCCGGGGCCTCCTTCCCCGACGCCCTGGGCGTCCTCGGAACCGCCCTGCTCTACGCCGACGACGACAGCTCGAGCCTCTTCGAGGTGCCGCTCTCGAACCTCGGCGCCGCGAGCAGCGAGCGGCCGCAGATCGCCACCATCGCCAACGCGGGGACGACCCAGGTCTTCGTCGAGCCCTCCGACGGCGGCTCGCGCATCTACACCACCGCCAGCAGCGCCCAGACCATCCTGGTCTTCGCCGGACCTCCGGCCGCGGATGCCGGAGCCTTGCTCGGCGACGGGAGCGGAGCGCTGGGGCTCGTCTCCCTCGGTGGGTACGCGGCCGATCCGGGCAGCTACCCCGAGCCGTTCGCCAAGATCGGCGACGACGTCTTCGTCCCCCTCAACGCCACCGGGAAGGTGCTCCGGGTCAACCTGAGCAATCCGGCGAGCGCCCAGGTGAGGGACACCTATGATCTCCAGGCGCTGGTCAACGCGCTGCCCGGCGGCGGTCAGGTGACCTTCGACGGTGGGACGTTGCCGCTCGTGCCGTCGCCGACGCAGGCGATCGCCCGGAACGGGGCGGTGTACGTCGCCGCCAACGTGCTCCGCTACACCCCGGTCACGCTCTACGGGCCGCCGCTGGTCGCCCGCATCGACCCCACCAAGACCGGACAGGCCGCGCTCTCCGCGGTCGGGGGGCTCGTCCCCACCGACGGCGGGACCATCACCTGCCAGAACGTCGAGTGGGTGGCCCCGCTCTCCGCGGGCGCGGCGGCCCCCTCCTGGATGCTGGTGAGCTGCGCCGGCGCACGAACCTACGACATGAACTTCGACGTCACCGCGGTGAGCAACACCCAGCTGGTGGTGATGAACGGGAGCGACCAGGTGATCGACACCTGGAGCCCGAGCACTGGCCTGGGCCAGCCGCCCCCGAGCGTCGGGCGGGCCGTGCCCCAGAACAACACCGTCTACGTGGCGGACGAGACCGCCAGCCGCCTCTACGTGGTGGACCTGGTGGGCAACAACGTCGTCGAGCGCGTCGGGTACGTGGACGGCGGGACGCCGCCCCAGATCTGCCCGAGCTACATCAGCGACCTGAAGGTGGTGCCCGCGCCGTGATCGCCGCCCTCCTGTCGCTGGCGGTGCTCGGCGCCGGCGCGGAGCCGGGTCCGCTCCGGGTGCTCGGGCCCGCTCCGAGAGGAGAGGTGCGCCGGGTGGTGACCCTCGCCCCGTCGCTGACCGACCTCGTGCTCGCGCTGGGGGCGGGAGAGCGGCTGGTGGGGGTGTCGCGGTTCGACGAGCGCCCCGAGGTGGGGCGGCTCCCCCGGGTGGGCGGGTTCGTCGACCCCAGCGTGGAGGCGGTGCTGGCCCTCCATCCCGACCTGGTCCTCGCGCAGCCCGGCCCGGGAAACCGCCGGGCGGTGGAGACCCTCGCCGAGCTCGGAGCGCCGGTCCTCCTCCTCCCGCTGGGGACGGTGGCCGACGTGCTCGCCGCCGAGCGGGCCACGGGCAAGGCACTCGGGCTCCCCGGCCAGGGCGAGGCACTGGCCCGCGCGCTCGAGGCCACGCGGGAGCGCGTCCGGGGCCGTGCTCGTGCCGAGCGCCGCGTCCGGGTGCTGCTGGTCTACGGCTTCGAGCCGCTGGTGGTCGCCGGACCGGGCGGGTTCGCCGACGAGCTGCTCGCCGACGCCGGCGCCGTGAACGTGGCCGCCGATGCCGCGAGCCCCTATCCCGTCTACTCGGTGGAGCGGGCCATCCAGGCCCGCCCCGAGCTCATCCTCGACGCCTCGGACACCGAGGCCGGCAAGGAGCGGGTGCGGGCGCTCCCGGGGCTTCGCGAGGCGCGCTGGGCCGACATCGAGGGACAGGCGCTGCTCCACCCCGGCCCCACGCTCGGGAAGGGCCTCGAGCAGCTCTTCCGGCTGGTTCACCCGGGGGCTCCGCAGTGACCAGCGTGGCCGATCCGCTGGTCGGGACGGCCGGCGCGGTCCGCTTCACCTTCGCCCGGGCGACCCTCGTCCTGGGCGGGCTCACCGGAGTGCTGCTCGCGGCACTCGCGGCCTCGGTCCTGATCGGCGAGTACCCGGTGCACCTGGCCCACGCCCTCGCCGAGCCGGCCTCGCCCGACGGGCGGGTGCTCCTCGGGCTCCGCATTCCGCGGGCGGTGCTCGGGGCCCTGGTGGGCGCATCGCTCGCAGCGAGCGGGAGCGCGCTCCAAGCGCTGCTCCGGAACTCGCTCGCCGACCCCTTCGTGCTCGGAGTCTCCGGCGGCGCGGCCCTGGGGGCGACGCTGGCCCTGGCGCTCGGGCTCCAGGCGCTGGCGGGGCCGGCGCTCTTCGCCTTCGTCGGCGCGGTCACCGCGATGGCGCTGGTGCTCGCCGCCGGCCGCGCGCAGAGCTCTCCCTACGCCGCGCTCCTCACCGGGGTGGTGTTCAACGCCTTCGCCGCGGCGGTCATCACCTGCATCAAGACGCTGCTCACCCCGGACCGGCTGGGCGAGGTGCTGTACTGGCTCGCCGGGAGCCTCGGATACGAGCATCCCCGCACCCTGCTCCTGGGCGGGGGGCTGCAGCTCGCGGCCCTGGCGGTGCTCTGGGCCGAGTCCGCGCGGCTGAACCTCCTCTCTCTCGGTGACGACGAGGCGGCCTCGCTGGGCGTGCCGGTGCGCCGCACGCGTGCCCTGGTCCTCCTCGCGGCGTCGCTGAGCGTCGCCGGCGCGGTCGCGCTCGCGGGGCTGGTGGGATTCGTGGGGCTCATCGTGCCGCACCTTCTCAGGATGGCGCTCGGACCGGACCAGCGGCTCCTCCTCCCGGCGAGCGCGCTCGGCGGCGCGGCCTTCCTGGTGGTGGCCGACGCCGCCACCCGCGTGCTCTTCCCGGTCTTCCACGCCGAGCCCCCGGTGGGGGTGGTGACGGCGGTCCTGGGAGGCCCCCTGTTCGTCTGGCTCCTCAACCGGAAGGAGCACCTCGGATGAGCGCGCCTGCGCTGGAGACGGCGGGCCTCGCCGTGGGCCACGGCTCCCGCGCGGTGGTCTCGGCGCTGTCGCTCGCGGTGGCCCCGGGCACGCTGTGGGCGGTGCTCGGGCCCAACGGCTCGGGGAAGAGCACCCTGCTCCGCACGGTGCTCGGCCTGCTCCGCCCGCTGGCCGGCGAGGTGAGCCTCTTCGGCACCCCGCTCGGCCGCTGGGACCGCCGCGCCCTCGCCCGCCGCGTGGCCTGGGTCCCGCAGGCCTTCGACGGCGACGCGGGCTTCACCGGGCTGGAGCTGGTCCTCATGGGCCGCTCGCCGCACCAGGGCGGATGGGGGCTGCCCGGCGCGAGGGACGTGGCCGTGGCGCGGGGTGCGCTCGACGAGCTCGGCATCGGACACCTCGCACCGAGGGTGGTGTCCCGGCTCTCCGGCGGGGAACGCCGGCTGCTCCTCGTGGCCCGCGCGCTGGCGCAGGAGCCGGAGCTCCTGCTCCTCGACGAGCCGACGGCGTTCCTCGACCTGCAGCACCAGGCGCAGGTGCTGGAGCGGGTGCGGGCCCGGGTCCGCGGCGGGCTCGCCGCCATCGCCGTGCTCCACGACCCGAACCTGGCCACGGCCTTCGCCGACTCGGTGCTGCTGCTCCGCGACGGCGGGGTGCTCGGGCAGGGGGCGTCGGCGGCGCTGCTCGACGCCGGCCGGCTGGGGACGCTCTACGGCGTGGAGCTGGCCGAGGCGCGGACCCCTGCCGGCCACCGCCTCTTCGCCCCCCGGGGCGCGCCATGAGCCGGCCCCGCCTGTCGGTGGCCCTGGCCGCATCGGCGGCCCTGCACCTGCTCGTCCTCGCCCTGCTCCTGGGCCGGGCGCACGGCGGGGCGCCGGCCCTCGCGCCGATGCACGTCGCCCTGGTGACGCCGGGCGCGGCCCCGGCCGCCGTCGCTCGCCCCGGCACCGGCGAGGCTCCGGCGCCACCGAGGGCGGCGGCTCCCTCTCCGGTGCGGACGGGGCCCGCCCACCCGGCGGTCCGGGCCGCCCGGCGCCAGGAGCCGGAGAAGGGCCAGACCGGGGACGGGACCCCCGCGGCGGCGGTCGCCCCGGCCATCGCCCAGCTCACTCCCGTCCAGTCGGACATCTCGGTACTCGGCGCGCCGGCCGCGACCGGCGCTCCGCCCGCGGCGGGGACGGCCTCCACGGCCTCGAGCGCCGGGGCAACCGAGCCGATGGGCTCCGGGGAAGGGACGGGCGCGGCCACCACCGGGACTGGGCCTCCGGGCGGCGCGTCGCTGCTCACCCTGCTCTCGCAGCGGCTGGCCTGGTCCGCCGAGCGCTGCGCCCCTCCCTCCCTCGTGCGCCTCGCGCGCCACGCGGTGCCGGGCGTGCCGCTCTACTTCTGCCTGGACGCGGCAGGGCAACCGAGCAAGGTGGGCCTCCTCGGGACGACGGGGTCGGAGCAGCTCGACCGCGCCGCGCGCGACTGCGTGGTGCCGGGCGCGCTCCCGCTGCCGCCCGCTCCGGGGTGCTACACGGTCGAGGTGCGGTTTCCGGTGCGGGGCTAGCTACGGCTGCTTCATCGCCGACTTGCCGGGGCCGCCCGCGCCCGGGGCCGCGTCCCAGCTCGGGCCCATGTCCACGCCGCTCACGTAGTAGTGGTCGCTCGGACGGAACACGATGCCGCCCCGCTGTGCGTTGCGCATCTCGGGCTCGTCCAGGTCCGCGGTCGGCGTGGTCGAGCCACGCCCGGGCGCCACCTGGAGGATGCCCGTGCCCGGGCCGAACACGCCGCTCCCCGCGGGGGGACCGCGGTCCTCCGCCGAGGCCTCGCTCACCTGGTCGTCGTTGGTGTCCGAGTTGACGCCTGCAGTCCCGTTGCGCTGCTCACGCCCGGACCCGACGTCCCCCGTCCCGGCGTAGTCGATGCCCGACCAGGCCATCCCCCGGTCCCGGGTGGTCAGCGGCTGGACGTCGCGCGGAGAAGAGGGTTCCTTGTACTGGTCACAGGCCGCCAGCATGGCTGCGGCCCACACCACCACGAACCAACGGTGCATCGTTCCCATCCTGTGCAGTGGCTCCCGAGGCGTCTCCGGCCGGCTTCTCCTAGCCGGTCCCGGGTCGCTTGGAAACAGCAGAGAGGGCTGAGGCGCCCGTGACCGG
>DATJVY010000080.1:0-30719 GCA_035501615.1 Myxococcaceae bacterium | reverse complement strand
AGTTCACGCCCACGAGCAGCCCGTCACGCTCCAGGCCGGGAAGCCAGGAATCGCGGAAGCTCTCCCAGGAGATCTCCTCCAGCTCGAAGCCGCGATAGGCCGGCGCCCGCTCGAGGATTCGCCGGACCCGCTCGACTGACGACCAGAACGGCTGGGACCGGGTAGCCGCCGCCGTCACGGATGGTCCAGACCCGCTGACCGGCGGCAACCTCTCTGCCGAAGGCAGCCCACTGAGCGCCGGCGATGCTCACGCCGGCTACTTCGGCGAAGCGGGCGCGCTGGCGTCGGAGACGTTCTGGTTCGCGGTCTTCCGCTCGATGCAGCCCTTGGTGAGCGTGTACTGGTACGTGCCCAGCTCGTCGCGCCAGAACTCGCCCTGGAATGGCCAGTAGAGCTGGTCGTCGTTCACCGCCACCGAGTACCGGTACTTCTTGATGATCGCCCGGCGCCCACCGGCCTGGAGCTGCTCCTCCAGGAACTCCTTCTCCTTGGTGGTGGTCTCGAACTTGATGCGCTCGGCGTTCCCCAGCAGGGTCCGGAGCTCGTTCTGCTCGGCCTCGAGCTTGGCCTTGGCCATCAGCCCCGCCTTCTGGATGAGCGCGGAGCGCTGCTTCTTCAGGAGATCCGTGAGGTGCCGCGCCAGCTCGGTGTTGTTCAGGCTGGGGCGCGTCTTCATCGCGTCGAGCTCGCCCTCGAGCTCGATGATCGACTCGTTGGTGTTCTTGAGGTCCTTGTCGCTCAGGGCCAGCTTCAGCACTCGCTCCAGGATGACGTCCGGGCTCTGTCCCGCCTTCTTCGCCGCGCGGTTCTTCTTCTGGATGTCGGCCAGGACCGCATAGTAGTCCGCCGCCTCCATGTTCTTTCGCGTCAGGCCGTCGAGCGCGTCGTAGACCGGCTTGTAGCGCCGCTCGAACTCCTGGAGGATCGCCGTCGACTCCGCGTAGCGGCAGTTCTCGTAATAGATGACCGCCTTGAGGATCAGCGCCTCGGGGAAGTACTCGTCGCGGAAGAATGGGCTGGAGAGGGTGATGAGGTTGCCCAGCGCCTGCTCGTACTGCCCGATGCGGTAGTTGGCCCAGGCGGACTCGAAGAGCGCCTCCAGCCACTGCGGCTTCCCGCGCTCGATCTTCCCGTAATAGTAGAGCGCGTACCGGTTCTGCCGGGCCCCGTAGTGGATGCGCGCCAGCTGCATGAAGGCCAGGTCGCGCGTCGCATCCGCCACCTTCGCGTCGGCGGCGGTCCGCTCGGAGGTGGGCCGGGTGACCCGGATGACCTCCTTCATCGCCTCCAGCGCCTGGGGCATGTTCCCATCCCGGAACCAGGTGAGGCCCTCCAGGTACTTGGCCTGGGCGTAGAACTTGTCGCTCTTCGGGATCTGCGCGGTCAGCTTCCGGGTGTCCTCGAAGCTCTTCGCCGCCTCGCCCTTCTGCTCCACCGTGTCCAGCGCGCGGCCGCGGACGAAGTAGTACCGGGCCAGCAGGTAGTGGAACTCGTCCTGGTAGCGCTCCGGCCAGTCGGCGTTCGCGTAGCGCGCGACCTCGTCGAGGATCACCGACTCGTTCACCGTCTTGTGGCTGATGAAGAACAGCCACTCCAGCGACTTGCTGAAGAACCGGGTGTCCTTGCCCCGGGCCAGGATCTGGCTGAACTCGCCGAGGGCCGAGTGGTACTGGCCCATCCGGTAGAGCGTCTTCCCGAGGAGGTACTGCGACTCGAGCTGGAGCGGCGCCATCTTCGGGTCGTTCATCAGCTCCCAGGCCGCCAGCGCGGCCTTGTCGTACTCGCCCCGGTTGAACGAGGCGTTCGCCGCCTCGAGCCGCTGCCGGTCCGCGGTGCGCCCGGTCACGTCCAGGGCCTCGAAGGTGGTGGTCGGCGCCGTTCCCTTCTTGGAGGGCGGCGGCGGAGGCGCCTCGGCCTTCGGGGGCGGGGCCGGCGCGGGCGTCGAGAGGTCGAGCCCCAGGTCCTGCGTCCCCGACGCCGTGGATGCCGCGGGCGCGGCGGTGGTCGAGGCGGGCTTGGTGCCGTTGGTGGTGCTGCTCTTGGGCTTGCTCTTCTTCTTCGGGGGCGGCGGCGTGTCCAGACCCTGGAAGGCCTGCCCGAACGCCCCCGCGGCCATCACCAGGGGGAGCGCGAGGGCGAGGAGGCGGAGCGAGCGGAACATGTCGGCGAGCCCCTCCTAGCCCTGGGTGAAGTTGCCGGGGAAGAAGAACGACAGCCCGATGTCGAAGAACAGCTGATTTCTGACCTGGTAGGAAGCACCGGTGGTCGCGGTCGCTCCGACCGTCTTCTCCCGGTAGATGGCGTCCCGGAGCTCGAAGCGCAGCGCCATCCAGCGGTTGAAGATGAACCGCATCCCCAGCCCGGCCTCGCCGCCGAGCGACCACGCCGCGTCGCTGCCCGGGGCGCCGGCGTCCTTCGGAGCCTGGTACTGGATCGCGACCGGGCCCCCGATCAGGTACAGGTTGAAGTGGGCGAAGCCCTCGGCGAGGAGGGAGATCTTCCCGTACAGCGGTGCCCATTCGAAGTCGAGCGCCGTGATCAGCTTGATCTGCCCCGGGCCCTTCCCATCCAGCTCGTCGAAGCTGGGCTTCCGGCACGCCTCGCCGGGCGGGCAGATCTGCGCCGAGTTGCTGATCGAGGTGATGGAGTATCCGCCGCGCAGCGCGAGGCCCAGCGTCTCGGTGAAGTGGTAAGTGGCCGTCGCGCCGATGACGTACTTGCTCCAGAAGGCGTCCCGGAAACTGATGCTGAAGGTGGGCGCGATCTCGAAGCGCCGCGCCATCATGAAGGTGTACCCGGTGACCGGAGGAACCCGGTCCTTGAGCGGACCGATGTCGCGGTCCAGCGACGCGGTGTCCCCGGCCTCGGACGAGGGAGCGAGGTCCGGCGCCGGGGCAGGCGCGGGCGCAGGCGCCGTCTGCGCCCTGGCCATCGGCGCGAGCACGAGAAGGAGCAGGAGCCGGGCCTTCACTCGGACTCCCTCCCGGTGCTACGGAAGGGGAAGAAGAGCGACACCCCGGCATTGAGGGCCAGGATGTTCTGGATCGAACCCTTGTTGGTGCCCGCCGGCTGATCCACGTAGCTCGTGTCGATCAGCGCCAGGTTCACGGCGAACCAGTCGGTGGTCATGAACCGCAGCCCGATCCCGAACTCCCCGGCGACGTTCGGCCCGCGGGTTCCCTTGCCCGGGTTGTTGGAGTCGAGCGGCGTGGACGAGGTGTCTGACCAGAGCGCGCCCAGCCCGGCGAGAAGGAACCCGTCGAAGTGGATGATGGTGTTGAAGATGGTCGCCTTGCCGTAGATCGGGCTCCACTCCATGGCTCCCAGCACCGACCACTTGGGCTGCGAGTAGAAGATGCGGCTCTGGAAGTTGGCCTTGGCCGTCTTCACGTCGTCGGTGGGGAGCAGCTCGAAGAACGAGGCGTGCACGGCCACCGCCAGGGTGTCGGTGAGGAAGAACGAGCCCCGCAGGCTTCCGCCCCACTTCGAGTAGTACGGATCGTTGACCGAGACGAAGAGGGTGGGGAGCAGCTCGAAGCGGTGGGTCTTGAGGAAGACCTTGCGCTGGATGCTCTTCACCCGATCGTCCTCGACCAGAGACTGCTCGTCGAGCACCGGCGTGTCGGACTTCACGGTCGGAAGCTGCACCGTCGGCGGCACGGGCTTCCTGGCCTCCTCGGTCAGATCCAGACCGAGGCCCTCGGTGGTCGGCTCGGGCGGCTTCTCCGGCGTGCCGGCGGGAGCCTGCTCCTGCGCCGGGGGCGGCGAGGCCTGCGCGCGCACCGGGCGCGGCGAGAGCACGAGAAAGAGGCACGTGACCGCTGCCAGGGGTCGCGTCAAAGTGAAGAATCTCCGTCCGGGGCTACGGTGCGGCGGGCTCGCATCCGTCGTTGGCAACGCCGTCGCGACTCTACCATCGATCCGCGCCCCCGGAAGTGCGCGGCGCCGCGCCCAAGGTGGGACGTTCGTAGACACCGGGCCCGGCCACTTCGGGTGAAGCCGATCGCCGGGAGCGTTGTGGTACCGTGCCGGGGCGAATGGTCGCATCCCTCCGCGCTCGCTCGATCCTGGCAGCCGTCGCGATCGCTCTCTCGATCATGGCGTGCAAGGCCGACACCGACCTCGGCAAGCCCGGCTGTCATCTGCTCAAGGCCGGCCTCGACGGAGGTCCGGTCGACGTGGTCGTGGGCGAGCTCAGCGCCGGGAAGGACTTCCTCAGCTTCGGCTCGGTCGAGTGCGAGGACCTGGTCTGCGTGCTCGACCAGGACGGAGTCGCCGCGCTCCTCGCACAGGCCACCGCCAACCCCGCGGTGCTGAACGAACCCGCGACCGGCTACTGCAGCCAGCCCTGCGCCCAGGGCAGCACCACCGGCTGCACCCCGCAGTACCAGGATCTGCAGAACGACCCCACGCTGGTCATGAGCTGCCGGGCGCTGGTGCTCGACAACGACACCATCAACCAGATCTGCAACCGCAGCCCCTCGGACTGCCAGAAGTACTTCAACAACACGCGCTCGGCGTACTTCTGTGCCCGCGGCGGCAGCGGCGGGACCTGAGCCCTCAGGGCTGCCCGGGCCGCTCCCGCAACCCACCTTCCAGCTCCACCGTCGACCCGGCACGCACCCCGTTGCGTGACGTCCAGCCGCCCGGCACCTCGAGCACGTAGATTGAGGGCTTGCCCACCGTCCGCGAGGTGAGGGTCTTCGGCTCGGCCCACTGCACCACCCCCACCACGCGGAACCGCCGGTCGATGAAGACGATGTCCAGGGGGACGAGGGTGTTTCGCATCCAGAAGCTCTGCACCGTCTCCGCGGGGAAGATGAAGAGCATCCCCGTCCCGTCGGGGAGCTCGCTGCGCCACATCAGGCCCCGGGTCCGCAGCGCGCTGGTGTCGGCGATCTCCACCGCGAGGCGATGGCTGCCCCCGAACGCATCCCGCACCACGAGGGCGCCCCGGTCTGGCAGCGGCCCGTCCCAGGTCTCGGCGGTCGGATCGCCCGAGGCGCGAGGAGCCGACCTCGGGCCTGCATCCACTGGGAGCGCGAGGAGCACGAGGGCGAGGAGCGGAACCTTCAACCCGACCCCACCTTGTTCAGGAGCTTGAGCGTCAGCTCCCGGCCGAGGCTGTCGCTCATCAGCCGCTCCACCACGTCCTCGAAGGCGAAGCGCTGGGTGTCGTCCGAGTACACGAAGCGGATGCCCATGCCCGCGTCGTCGCCCTCGCCATTGCTCCAGGCCACCTCCCCCAGGAGCTCGAAGGGGTCCTCCCGGCCTGGAATGGAGAGCTTGAACAGGAAGCGGGTCCCCACCGGGAGCGGCTTCCGGGTCTTGATGAAGGTGCCACCCTTGCTGATGTTGCGGGTGTAGTCGGCGAAGAAGCTGTTGAGCTTCTTGTAGTCGACCTTCAGCTCGATCGGCGCCCTCGGATGGGTACGCCCTTCGGTCTTCGGTTCCGTCACGGGAGGGACGGGAAGTATACGGAGATCCGATGCCCCCCGTCGTCCGCACGGCCCGGGATCTGCTCCGACGACCTGCCGGGTGGGTTCCGGCCGTCGTCGTGGCGGTCGGGGGCTCGCTCCTGGTCCTCCTCCCGCTCTTCGAGCTCCCCGGCCTCGAGCTGGGGCTGGCGGTGGCGGCGCTCTGCGCGCTCCTCGGGGGCTGGTGCGGGGCGGGCGCCGCCGACGAGCTGCGCAAGGTGCCGCGGCCCAGCGTCCCCCGCATCCGTCCCCCCGGCCCGGCGACCGCGGCCACCCGGGCGGTCGCCGCCTCCACCCTCCTCCTCTGGGCGGCGGCGGGGGTCGCCTTCCTCGTCGCGACGCTCCGTGCCGCGCTCACCACCCGCTGCGACCCGTTCGCGCAGGCCGGTTTCTTTCCGTTGCTGGTGGCCCCGGCTGCGCTCCTGGCAGCCGCGACCGGGGTCTTCTGCCGCACCGCGTTTCCGGCCCGGCTCCGGGCCATCGCCCTGTACGCCCTGCTCCTGCTCGCCTCCCTCGCCTGGACCGTCTGGCCGCTGGTGCAGGGGCCGCAGGTCTTCGTGTTCAACTTCTTCCTGGGGCTGTTCCCGGGGCCGCTCTACGACGAGGCGCTCCGCGTGCCCGCGGCGCTGGGCTGGTTCCGGTTGGAGACGGTGCTCTGGGCGGCGGTGCTCACCACCTGCGCCGCAGCCCTCTTCCAGGCACCGGGCCCGACCCACCCGCGGCACCGGACGCGCGTCCTCGGAACGCTCGGGGTCCTCGTGCTCGCCCTCGCCGCGCTGGAGGTGAACGCGGTCGGGCTCGGCTTCCGGGCCTCGGACGCCGCGGTGCGGGCGATGCTCGGCGGGAGGACCGAGACCGAGCACGCGGAGATCCTGTATCCCCGCGAGAAGTCGCGCGAGGAGGTCGAGCGGCTCCGCCGCGACGTGGAGTTTCGCCTCGCCGAGCTGGCGAGCTTCTTCGGCGCCGCGCCGATGAATGCCCGCGTCTACGTCTTCCGCTCCGCCGACGAGAAGCGGCGCTGGGTCGGCGCCGGGTCGACCCAGTTCGCGAAGCCCTGGCTCGCGAGCGTGTTTCTCAACGACGCGCCCTTCCCCCACCCCACGCTGAAGCACGAGCTGGCCCACGTCGCCGCCGGCGCCTACGGCAGCGGGCCATTCCGGGTGACCTCGCGATGGCTGGTGCCCCTGATGGGGATCGTGGAGGGCGTGGCCGTCGCCGCGGACGACCCGGTGGGAGAGCTCACCCTCCACGGCTGGGCGGCGGGGATGCGGCGCCAGGGCCTGATGCCCGACGTCCGCGCCATCCTCGGCGCGGCGGAATTCTGGGGCGCGGCCCCGGCACGGGCCTACGTCGCGGCGGGGAGCTTCCTCCGCTGGCTCCGGGACACCGAAGGGACGGAGCGGCTGCACCGGCTGCTCGCGCGCGGGGACTTCGCCCGGACCTACGGCCGGAGCCTCGACACCCTGGTGGCCGGATGGGAGCGGATGCTGGACACGCTCCCGCTGGACGACAGCGCGGTGAACCGGGCCTTCGGCCGCTTCCGCACCCCGAGCCTCTTCCAGCGCCCCTGCGTTCGAGAGGTGGCGGTGCTGGTCGAGGAGGCCCGGGCAGCGACGACCACCAACCCTCCACGTGCCCTGCAGCTGCTCCGCACCTGCGCGCGCCTCCAGCCCGCCGAGCCGGACTTCCTGCTCTCCGAGGCGACGCTCCTCCGCCGGCTGGACCGCGCCTCCGAGGCGTCGGACGCGCTCGACCGGGCCGATGCCCTCGCCTCCGGGCGGCCGGCCCTCGAGGCCCAGGTCGCGATCGCCCGAGCCGATCTCGCGTGGAGCAATGGAGACCTCCAGACCGCGGCGGCGCTCCTCCAGCAGGCCGAGTCGCTGCACCCCGGGCGCGACCTCGAGCGGGAGGCGGAGGTGAAGCGCTTCGCCCTGTCCGATGCGCGGGTGCGCGCGCTGCTCCACGCGTTCTTCGACGCCACCACCGACGAGCTGCGCCTCTGGGCGCTGGAGCGCGCGCGGCAGCTCGCGCCGGACGACGGCGTCGTCAACTACCTCCTCGGCCGGCGCTTCCTCGCCCTGGGCCTGCCCGCCGAGGCCGCCGACGCGCTGGGGCAGGCGCTGTCCACGACGCTTCCCGAACAGGTGAACCGCGAGGCCTGGCGGCTGCTCGTCTCCGCGCACTACCGGGCCGGGGACTGCGCCGCGGTCCGCTCCGACCTCGGCCGGATGCCGGATCTGTCCGAGGCGCTGCGCGCCGAGGTGACAGAATGGCAGGCGCGCTGCGCCTTCGAGGAGCGGGCGTTCAATGGTCCCCTGGTGCCCCGCGGTCCTTTCCGCTAAGCCGCACCGCCGCGATGCGCTTCGAAAAGCGGCAATTCCTGGACGGGACGGTGGACGAGGTGGAGCGAGCGATGCTCGATCCTCGCTACCTGGACTACCTCTTGCAGCACCACGGGGTCCTCCTGGAGGTCCAGGCACTGGAGCGCACCGAGGAAGGCCCACTGGTCCGTCGGCGGGTCCGCTACCGGCCCCGCCCCGTCATCCCCTCGGTGGGCACGAAGGAGGTCCCTCCGGAGTGGTTCGCCTTCGTCGAGCAGTCCACGTACGACCGGAATCGCAAGGAGATGACCTTCAGCAACGTGCCGACCAGCCACTCCATCTCGAAGATGCTGGTCAACACCGGGACGCTCCGGCTCCGTCCTGCCGGAGGCCGCACGGAGCGCACGCTGGACGGGGAGATCAAGCTCTTGCTCCCGTTCCTGCTCAAGCCGCTGGCGCTGATCGGCGAGCGGCTGATCCACGCCGAGGGCCTGAAGATCCTCGACGCCGAGGCGCCGGTGCTCAACCGGTACGTGACCGAGCTCCGGGCGGGGCGGGCGTGAGGCGCGCGCTCCTTCCGCTCCTCGGCCTGCTCGCCCTGGCCGGGTGCGGTCCGAAGCGCATCCCCGGGACGGACCTCGCCGACACCGGCGACACCCGGGCGATCATCGACGTGATGACGAAGTACAACCAGGCGCTCGAGGCCCGGGACGCGAACGGCATCCTGGCCCTGGTCGACCCGGCCTTCCGGGACAACGCCGGGACGTTGACCCCGGAGGACGACATCGACATCCAGCGCCTGAAGACGGTGCTGCCCCAGCGGCTGGCCAAGCTGCAGGACGTCGCCGTCCGCATCGAGATCAAGACCATCGACGTGAAGGACGACCGCGCGAGCGCGGTCTACACCTGGGTCTCGCAGTTCAAGCTCGCCGGCAAGAGCATGACCGAGTCGGACATCAAGCGCATGGAGTTCAAGCGCGAGGTCGACGGCTGGAAGATCCTCAGCGGCATCTAGCCCCCCGGGGGCTCACCGCACCTGCTCGACGTGCGCCCGGACCGCGCGCCACGTCCCGCCCTCGTCCACGAACGCGGCCTGCACCGCCCGCTCTCCGAGGTCGAGGCCGCCGGCAGTGCGTCCGAGCAGCAGGCGACCGGTGAAGATCACCTCGCCTCCCGGTTGCGCCTCGACGCGCGCCTCGAGCACCCGCGCCTCCACCACTCCGCCGCGGACCAGCTCGCCCAAGAGGTAGGCCCGGAGCTCGGCCTTGCCGCCCAGCTCGGGCGACTGGAAGCTCTCCGAGACGTGGTCCAGCACGCCCGCCGCGTCGTGGGAGCGGGCGGCCCGGGCCATCTCGTCCACCGCGGCTCGCACCCGCTCCTCGGGCGACCTCGGCGCCGGCCGGAGCATCCACAGACCCACGGCCACCGCGAGAAGCCCGACCACCACCAGCGCAATCGTCGACACCCGCATGGAAGCTCCTCGACCGCCGGTCCGGAGCGGGGCAATCTCCCACCCCCTGCCCATGCCAGCCACGTCCAGGACCGCCCGTCAGGTCGCCCGGAAGCGCAAGAGCCCGCGCCGCCGCAAGGCCACCCCCGCCCAGCGCGGACTCTCTCCGGCCGAGACCTCCGAGTCCGTGCCCGACGTCGCGCGGGCGCTCGCCGCCGACGTGGAGGCGGACGGGGGCCACGTGCTCGCCGCCTACCGCGAGCCGCTTGGGGGACACGCCGTGCTCTTCGCCGCCCTCCCGGTGGACAAGGTCCAGCCCACCCCCTACCAGCGCGACCTCTCCGAGCCGCACGTCAAGCGACTGGTCTCGGCGATGGAGCGGGTGGACCGCTTCCTCGATCCGCTCATCGCCGTCCGGCACGAGGGCAGCTACTGGACGCCCAACGGCAACCACCGCCTCGCGGCCACCCGGGCGCTCGGCGGCAAGACGGTGCTCGCGCTCCTCCTCCCCGAGCCCGAGGTGGCCTTCCAGATCCTCGCCCTCAACACCGAGAAGGCCCACAACCTGAAGGAGCGCTCGCTCGAGGTCATCCGGATGCTCCGGGGCCTCGTGGAGACACGGAAGGGGACCGAGCTCGACGTCGCGCCGCTCCTGGAGGAGCCCGCGTTCGCGACCCTGGGCGCCGCCTACGAGAAGCGGCCTCGCCTGTCCGGCGGCGCCTACCACCCCATCGTCAGGCGCATCGACGGGTTCCTCGACGAGTCGCTGGCCGAGGCGCTGACCATCCGCGAGGAGCGCGCGGAGGAGCTCCTGAAGCTCGACGACGCCGTGACCGGCGCGGTGGAGCGGCTCAAGGCCCGGGGGATGACCAGCCCCTATCTCCGGGCGTTCGTCGTGGCGCGCATCAACTACCTGCGGTTCGTGAAGCCCGGCTCGGCGCCGCCGGAGTTCGACTCCACGCTGGAGAAGCTGACCCGCGCCGCCGAGCGCTTCAACGCCGAGAAGGTGAAGGAGTCGGACATCCGGGTGGGCGGACCGGTCGAGGCCGAGGCCGACTGACCCCTACTAGGGGAAGCGGAAGCAGATCGGCGTCCCGTTCTCCGGGCACATCAGGAACGAGAGGCGGGGATCGCCGGAGGTCTGCGTCGGGCGCCCCACGACGTAGACGCTGTTCACCGTGCCGCCGGTGGCGCTGAACGTCCCCGACAGGTCGAGGGCCTGGGTGTTGTGGTCTTCGACCGCGAGGGTCGCGTTCGAGACGCCGGCGCCGTAGGCGTAATAGACGGATGAGTCGCCGTAGTTCAGCGTCACCGCGGGGTTGAGGGGCAGGAACGTCGACCCGGACAGGACGCCCACGTCGACCTGGGGAAGCTCGGCCGAGACGTGCACGTACCTGAGCTTGACCCCGGGGCTCGCCGGAGCGCCGGTGTCGTCGGTGAAGCTCCTCTCCGCCACGCCGGTGTTCCCGCTCCCCGAGAGGAGCCCCAGCAGCGCCACCGTGTAGGGGGTGTCGCCGTCGAGGGAGATGCCGCCGATGTCGCCGAGCCCGTTGAGCGAGGTGCTGCAGTCGGTGGCCGAGGCGGCGACGATGCGGAGCGAGTAGGTCCCCGCGTCGACGCCGGTCCGGGATGACATCGAGGCGAAGTTCAGCCCGCCGTTGTTGACGAACTTGCCGGAGTAGGCCGCCGTCCCGTCCGGCTTCAGGCACACGTCGACGCCCGGGCCGTCGGCGATGAAGTGGGCGATTCGGATCTGCGCCGGACCGGGAGGCCCCGAGTCGCAGGCGAGGCCCAGGGCGAGGAGGAGGACGACCGAGGTGGCGGCGAGGCGCAGCATGGCGACGGAGCTCCGGGGAAGGGTGCGGGTGGCAGAGCGCGGAGCGCAGTCTCGCAGGCCCGAGGCGTCGCGGGGAACGAAAATGCCCCGCACACATCTCGCAACGGGGGAGCGGAGCCCGCGTGTCGCCTGCCGGCCTGGCCGGGGTGCGTCCTCCTCCGCCGCCCGACGTGCCGCTGCGGCGAGGGGCTCCCGGGTTAGACTGGGGTCCTCGCCGATGTCACCTGCCACCGTTCTCGTCGTCGACGACGACCGCGCCAACCTCGACTCGGTGGCGCGCATCATCCAGCACGAGGGGCTGACCTCGCTCACCGCCTCCGACGGAGCCTCCGCGGTGGAGCTCCTCCGCCGGCCCGAGGTGGCGGTGCTGCTCACCGATCTGATGATGCCGGGAATGGACGGCCAGGAGCTCCTCGCGACCGCGCGGGCGCTCCGTCCCGACATCGAGGTGGTCCTGATGACCGCCTACGGCACGGTGGAGGCGGCGGTGAGCGCCATGAAGGACGGCGCCTACGACTTCCTCACCAAGCCGCTCAAGCGCCACGTCCTCGTGAAGACGGTCGAGAAGGCGCTGGAGCGGCAAGCCCTCCGGGCCGAGAACCAGGAGCTGAAGGCCCGCCTGGCCGACCTCGGCGCGCAGCGCACCCTGGTGGGCCAGTCGCCCGCGTTCCGCTCCTTCCTCGATACCCTCAAGCAGGCCGCGCCCTCCACCGCCACCGTCCTCCTCCTCGGCGAGTCGGGGACCGGGAAGGAGCTCGCCGCGCGCGCCCTCCACGAGCTCTCCGGCCGCGCCGCCGGTCCCTTCGTGGCGGTCAACTGCGGCGCCTTCCCCGAGACGCTCCTCGAGGCCGAGCTGTTCGGGGTGGAGAAGGGCGCCTTCACCGGGGCGACCGCGCGGAGGCCGGGACGCTTCGAGCGCGCGACCGGCGGCACCCTCTTCCTCGACGAGGTGGGCGAGATGCCGGTGGGCGCCCAGGTGAAGCTCCTGCGCGCGCTCCAGGAAGGGGAGATCGAGCGGCTCGGCGGCACCCAGACGGTGAAGGTGGACGTCCGGCTGGTCGCCGCCACCTCCAAGGACCTGGGCCGCGAGGTGGCCGAGGGCCGCTTCCGCGAGGACCTCTACTACCGCCTGAACGTGGTGGAGGTCCGCCTGCCGCCGCTCTCCTGGCGCCGGGAGGACATCCCTCTCCTCGCGGACCACTTCCTCCGCCGCTTCGCCGCGAAGAACGGCAAGTCGGTGCGCGGATTCAGCCCCGAGGCGCTCGCCGCGCTGGAGGACTATGCCTGGCCGGGGAACGTCCGGGAGCTCGAGCACGCCGTGGAGCGCGCGGTGGTGCTGGCCCGGGGCGACGTGCTCGACGTCGGTGACCTGCCCGACACCGTCCGCAAGGGCCCGCGGGGAGCCGCCGGGCATGTGGTCATTCCCATCGGGACGCCGCTGGAGGAGGTCGAGCGGCGCGTGCTCCACGAGACGCTCCGCCACACCGGCGGCGACAAGACCATGGCCGCCCGGCTCCTGGGCATCGCGACCCGCACCATCTACCGGAAGCTCGAGCGCGACGGCACCCGGCGCGACGACGACGAGACCCCCGAGGGCTAACACCGACGCCGCGCCACTGACGTTCCGCCCGGGTCGGCGAGGGGTGGAGTGACATTTTGTCTCTGCCGCTCGAGCCCCGAGCGGCGCGGGCCCGGGCCCCGAGAATCTTGCGGGGAACTGCGCTATCCACGGGGCTTTGGGCGCTGGCACCCCGCTTGCTGAAGCTCTGCTGGCCCTGCGGGGGGCAACTCGCATGGAACTCGTCATCCGGAAGTACTTCTGGGCGGTGAACCTCTGTTTCGTGGCCCTGGTCGCGCTGCTCGCGGCCAAGACCGTGAACCTCTTCCTGGAGGCGGCCATCGCCCCTGCTCCGTCCGCGCCCGTGGCCCGCGGGGGTGAGCGGACCGCCGCCGCCGACGTGCCGGCCACCCTGGACCTGCCGAAGCTGGCGCAGCTCACGAACCTGCCGCTGCCCGTTCCGGAGCCCCAGGAGGACCCGACCCATCCGGACATGAGCTCCGAGCCGGTGCGCACGACGCTGCGGGTGAAGCTCCTGGGCACGCTGGTGAGCTCGCTGCCCGGCTGGTCGATCGGCTCCATCCTCGACCTGACCAGCCAGAAGTCGTCCACGGTGATGGTGGGCGATCGGGTCCAGAACGCGGAGGTGCTGAGCATCCTGCGCGACCGGGTGATCATCGCCAACAACGGCCGCCGCGAGTACATCAGCTCCGAGGTGGGCGACGGCGCTCCCCCCCCGCCGGCCGTCGCCACCACCCGCCCGGTCGAGCCATACGGCGCGGGGATCAAGGCGCTGGACGACAACAACTACGAGGTCCCCCGCAACGAAGTCGACAAGGCGCTGGCCAACCTGAACGACCTCGCGATGCAGGCCCGCATCGTGCCGGCCTTCAAGGACGGGCAGGCCGAGGGGTTCAAGCTCTTCTCCATCCGCCCCGACTCGCTCTACTCCAAGATCGGCATCGTGAACGGTGACGTCATCAAGCGCATCAATGGCTTCGAGATGAACAGCCCCGAGAAGGCGCTCGAGGTCTACACCAAGCTGAAAGACGCGAACCGCATCGACATCGAGCTCGACCGCAACGGCTCCACGATGCGCAAGACGTACAACGTCCGCTGACCCATGACCGCCCTCCTGCCCTGCCTCGCGCTGGCCCTGCTCGCCCAGGCCGGCACCCCGGAGTCGCCTCCCGTCACCCCGTACCGCCCGAGCCGGCCTCCGCGGCCCGGGCCCATGCCGGGGAGCTTCACGGCTCCTCGGCCCGGGGTCCCCACGCCGGTCCCTGCCCAGGCCACACAGCCGCCGGCATCCGCACCGGCGCAACCCGCGCCCCAGGCCCGACCCGCCGCGCCGGCCACCCTGCCGCCGGCCGGTGAGGAAACCACCTCGGCCACGACTCCGAACTGCTCCGACGTCCGGAAGAAGGCGCGGTTCAACGTCTACTTCGACAAGGTTGACATCGAGAAGCTGGTCCAGACCGTGTCCGACGCCACCTGCCGGACGTTCATCCTCGGCGACAACGTCCGCGGGAAGATCTCCATCATCGGCCCGGACAACGGGAAGGTGGACGTGGGCGCGGACGAGTTCTACGCCGCGTTCCTCGCCGCCCTCGACGCCAACCAGCTGGCGGTCGTGCCCCTGGGGCGCTTCTCCAAGATCGTGGAGAAGTCCAAGGCCAAGCAGAACAACATCCCGGTGGTCGGCCCCGACGAGCCGTACACCACCAACGAGCAGATGATCACCCGGATGTTCAAGATCCGCTACGCGGACCTCGAGCCTCTCCGTGGCGTGGTGCAGCAGCTGGTGAGCCAGAACGGCGACTCCATCCCCTTCCAGCCCGACACGCTGATCGTCAACGACGTCGGCTCGAACATGCACCGGCTGGAGCGGATCATCGAGCAGCTCGACAGCCGTTCCAGCTCCGACGAGATGCGCGTGATCCAGGTGCGCTACGCGTCCGCCGCCGACCTGGCGACCACCATCCAGAAGCTGTTCGACGCCAAGGCCAACCGACCCGGGGCGCGTCCGGGGCTCAGCGTCGCGCCACCTCCGGCTCCTGGCACGCCACCCCTGCCCGCGGGTCAGCTCGGCGCCGGGGCCCCCTCGGGCGGACCGGCCACCGTCACCACGCTCATCGCCGACGAGCGCACCAACAAGCTGGTGGTGGTGGCCACGCCGTCGGCCAACGAGCGCATCGATTCCCTGCTCAAGGAGATCGACGTTCCCATCAGCGGCGAGGGACGGATCAACGTCTACGCGCTGCAGAACGCGAACGCCGAGGACATCGCCGCCACCCTCCAGTCGCTGGCCCAGGGCACCGCCAACCGCCCGCGGAGCGGAACGGGCGTGCCACCGTCCAACATCCCCGGGGCGCCGCCGGCTCCGATCCGTCCGGCGGGCCAGGGCGTCACCGCCGCCGAGCTCTTCCAGGGCGAGGTGAAGATCTCCCCGGACAAGGCCACCAACTCGCTGGTGGTGGTGGCCAGCCAGAACGACTTCCGGAGCCTGGTCCGGGTCATCGAGAAGCTCGACATCTCCCGCCGGCAGGTCTTCATCGAGGCGGTGATCATGGAGGTGGACCTCGACCGGCAGACCCAGTTCGGGATCAGCCTGCACCAGGGGTTCACGGTGAACACCTCCCAGGGCCAGGCGGTGGGGATCGCCGGCACCAAGTACACGACCAGCGGCGTCCCGCCCTCCTTCAGCCTCCAGAACCTCGCCTCCTACGGAGGTTTCCTCGCCGGCCTGCAGGGCCCGACCATCCCGGCGTTCAGCCAGCTGGGGCTCAACATCCCGGCCTTCGGCGTGGTGCTGCACGCGCTGCAGATGAGCTCGGACGTGAACGTGCTCAGCACGCCTCACCTCCTGACCAGCGACAACGAGGAGGCGGAGATCACCGTCGGCCAGAACGTTCCCTTCCAGGCCGGCTTCGCCCCGCAGCTGCCGACCGGCACCGGGACCACGCTCCCCACCGGCTCGCTGGCCTCGGCGGGCTCGCTGCTCGGCGGCATCGGCGCCTACTACGCGCCGATCAACCGGCAGAACGTGGAGCTGAAGCTCAACATCAAGCCGCAGATCAACGCGAGCGACTACATCCGGATGGTGATCAACGAGAGCACCGAGGAGATCGCCTCCACCGACCCCGTGCTCGGCCCCACCACCAGCAAGCGCACCGCCAAGACGACGGTGGTGGCGAAGGACCAGGAGACGGTGGTCATCGGCGGGATCATGCAGGAGCGCACCATCGAGTCGGTGGGCAAGGTGCCGGTGCTCGGCGACATCCCCATCCTCGGCTACCTCTTCCGCGAGACCACCCACCACAAGATCAAGACCAACCTCCTGCTCTTCCTGACCCCGTACATCATCCGGGACGCCTCGGACTTCCGGCGCATCTTCGAGAAGAAGATGGCCGAACGGCAGCGCTTCGTGGAGGAGTTCTACGGCCAGGTGCCGGGCTACGACGTCCCCATCGACTTCGCGCGCAAGCCGGGGCCGCTGGCGAAGATGAACCAGATCGTCCTGCGCGAGGAGATGAAGGTCGAGAACGGCGGTCCCGGTCTCCCCGGCGAGCAGGTGTTCCGCCCTGGAACGCTCGGCCCGGGCGCCGCTCCTCCTCCGAGCGGCACACCCACCCCACCCGCCGACATCGGCCGGCAGCTGCTCCAGACCGCTCCGGCCATTCCCGGGACCGAGCAGCCTCCGGCGCCCTCTCCCGAGGTCCAGCCCACGTCGCCGCCCGTGCAACCCCAGCCCCAGCCGCCGCAGAACCAGCCCCCTGCCTCGGGCGACCGGATCAAGGTGCAGCCCGGCTGGCAGGCTCCCTGAACGAAGCGAACCTCATGCGTGAACCCTCCGAGCTCCGTCCCTCCGTCCCGCCCCCGGCGACCGCCCTGGTGGGCCGTCCCCTGGGCGAGATCCTCCGCGCCGTCGCGGGGCTGAGCGAGGCCGCGCTCGAGGAGGCGCTCCGGGCGCAGGCGGACGAGGGTGGCCGGCTGGGCGAGGTGCTCGTCGCCCGCAAGGCGGTGACCTCCGAGGACGTGGCGAAGGCGCTCGCGCTGCAGCTGGACCTGCCCTTCGTGGGCCAGGTCTCGCTGGACGCGGTGGACGCGGAGCTGGTCCGCCAGGTGCCGATCAACTTCGCGAAGCAGGCGCTGATCCTCCCCCTCGGGATGGAGGGCGAGTCCGTCGCGCTGCTGGTGGCCGATCCGCTGGACACCACCGTGCTCGACCACGCCCGCATGCTGCTCCAGCGGAACGTCTCTCCCCGGGTGGCGGTGGGGACGGTGATCGTCGACGCCATCAACGGGGTCTACGACCGGGCGGTGAACGAGGCCGAGCAGCTGGTGGGCGAGATGGAGGCCCAGGACCTCCAGAGCCTGGCTCACGAGCTGGAGGAGCCCCAGGACCTCCTCGACACCGACGACGAGGCGCCGATCATCCGGCTGGTGAACTCGCTGCTCTTCCGCGCCGCGAAGGAGCGGGCCAGCGACATCCACATCGAGCCGATGGAGCGCGAGCTGCTGGTGCGCTTCCGGATCGACGGCGTCCTGCAAGAGATCATCAAGCCGCCGAAGCGGTACCAGAACAGCATCGTCAGCCGGGTCAAGGTGATGGGTCAGCTGAACATCGCCGAGAAGCGGCTCCCCCAGGACGGCCGCATCCGCATCAAGCTGGCCGGCCGCGACATCGACATCCGCCTCTCGACCATTCCCTGCACGTTCGGGGAGCGGATCGTGATGCGGCTCCTGGACAAGAACACCACCCTGCTCGACCTCCAGGACATCGGGATGAACCCCGACACGATGCACGCGATGGATCAGGTGATCCGCCGGTCGCACGGCATCATCCTGGTGACCGGCCCCACCGGTTCGGGCAAGACGACCACGCTCTACGCGGCGCTGAGCCGGATCAACACCCCGGACCTGAACATCCTCACCGTCGAGGATCCGGTGGAGTACCAGCTCCAGGGCATCGGGCAGATGGCGATCAATCCCAAGATCGGCCTCACCTTCGCTGCCGGGCTCCGCAGCTTCCTCCGCCAGGACCCGGACGTCATCATGGTGGGCGAGATCCGCGACCGGGAGACGGCGGAGATCGCCATCCAGGCCTCGCTGACCGGCCACCTGGTCTTCTCCACCGTCCACACCAACGACGCGGCCAGCGCCATCACGCGGCTGGTGGACATGGGGGTGGAGCCGTTCCTCGTCGCATCGTCCCTCACCGCGGTGATGGCTCAGCGACTGGTCCGCCGGGTCTGCACCGAGTGCCGCGAGGCCTACCAGCCCACGGCCGAGGAGCTGAAGGAGGTCGGCCTCACGCCCGAGGATGTGGTCCGCGCCGGCAACCCCACCATCTACCGGGCGAAGGGCTGCGAGACCTGCGGCCGCAACGGCTACCGGGGGCGGACGGGCATCTACGAGATGCTGCTGGTGGACGACGAGATCCGCCAGCTGGCCTTGAAGAACGTCGATTCCAGCACCATCAAGAGGACCGGCGTTCAGCGGGGGATGCGGACGCTGCTCGACGATGGAGCGCGCAAGGTCCTGGCCGGGGAGACCACCCTGGCCGAGGTGCTGAGCGTCACCCAGGAAGACATCTGACGTCCGATGCCGGTCTTCGAGTACAGAGGTCTCACTCCCGCGGGGAAGCAGGTCAAGGGCCTCCTCGAGGCGGACAGCAGCCGCGCGCTCCGCCAGCAGCTGAAGCGGTCGGGGGTCTTCCTCACCGACGTCCTGGCCGAGCGCGAGGCCGCCCCGGGCCGCAAGCAGAACGGCACGGCGGTGGCCCAGCCCGGGCCGGCGCTGGGCAGCCGGGACGTCCAGCTGGGGAAGATGCTCCGCGGCAGGGTCACCTCGGACGACATCGCCATCTTCACCCGTCAGCTCTCGACCCTCCTCCACGCCGGGGTGACGCTGGTCGAGGCGCTCACCGCGCTGGTCGACCAGACCGAGAAGGAGCGCCTGAAGCGCATCGTCTCCGAGGTGAAGACCCGAGTGAACGAGGGCAGCTCGCTGGCCGACGCCCTGGGGCAGCACGGGAAGCAGTTCGGGTCGCTCTACGTGAACATGGTGCGGGCCGGGGAGGCCTCGGGTGCGCTCGACGCGGTGCTGGCCCGGCTCGCGGACTTCACCGAGGGACAGGCCAAGCTCCGCCAGAAGGTGATCGGGACCCTCATCTATCCGGTGATCATGACCATCATCGGGTCCGGCATCCTCGCCCTGCTGCTGACCGTGGTGGTCCCCAAGGTCACGAAGATCTTCGAGAGCATGAAGGTCACGCTGCCCTGGACCACGCGGCTGCTCATCTTCACCAGCAACGGGCTCGCCCAGTGGTGGTGGCTGGTGTTCCCCCTCCTCGGAGCCGGCATCTACGGCTTCTTCCGCTGGAAGAAGAGCCCCAAGGGCCGGCCGGCGTGGGACCGCTTCGTGCTCCGGGCCCCGGTCTTCGGAAGTCTGGTGCGGATGCTGGCCATTGCCCGGTTCAGCCGGACGCTGGCCACGCTGCTCCGGAGCGGCGTACCGCTGCTCACCGCGATGGACATCACCAAGAACGTGGTGAGCAACGGGGTCCTGGCCGGCGTGGTGGAGAACGCCCGGGACGCCATCCGTGAGGGCGAGAGCATCGCCGGGCCGCTGAAGCGCTCGGGCGAGTTTCCCCCACTCGTGTACCACATGATCGCCATCGGCGAGCGCTCGGGCCAGCTGGAGGAGATGCTGCTCAACGTCGCCGACAGCTACGAGAACCAGGTCAGCGTGCGGATCGGCGCGCTGACCGCGCTGATGGAGCCGCTGATCATCGTCGCCATGGGCGTGGCGGTGGCGTTCGTGGCCTTCAGCATCCTCATGCCGATCCTCCAGCTCAACACGGCCATCCGATGAGTCCCGCATCCAGCAACCTCGAGAGGTGGGTCGAGAGGGTGACCGCCGTGATGGTGCTCGCCGTCGTGGCGGCGCTCCTCGGGCTGGGCATCGCCTTCTACGGACCCGGCGAGTCCGCTCGGTCCGTTCATCCCCAGTCCCGCCAGGTGGCGGAGGGAGTCAGTCCATGAAGCGCAGGTTCAAGGGCCGCCGCGCCCCTCGCGGCATGACGCTCATCGAGATCATGGTCGTCCTGGTGATCCTCGGGCTCATCGCCTCGGCGGTGGTGATCGCGGTGTTCCCGCAGCTCCAGAAGGCCCGGGTGGATCGAACCACGCTGGACATCGGGAACCTCGACAGCGCGCTCAAGCTCTACAACGCGCGGAAGGGCAAGTTCCCCGACACCGCCACCGGGTTCAAGGCGCTGGTGGACATGGAGATCATCGACAAGATGCCCAAGGACGCATGGGGCAACGACTACATCTACACGCTCGAGAACGGCCGGCCGGTGATCACCTCCTACGGGGCGGACGGGGTTCCCGGCGGCACGGGCTACGACGCCGACATCTCCAACCGGCCGCAGACGACCCCGAACACCCGGTAGCCGACCAGCTCTCCTCGCCCGATGTCCCGCCGCGCCTCCAGAGGCTTCACCCTCATCGAGCTCACCGTGGCGATCGCCGTGGCGGCCGCGCTGTTCTCGGCGCTGGTGCTCGGCCTCGGCGCGCTCACTGGCGCCAGGGCGCGCCAGGCGATGGGAGAGCTCGGGGGGGCGGCGCGCTCGCTCTACGACACCGCGGCGCTCAGCGGGAACACTTGCCGCCTGGTCCTCCTCCTGCCCCGGGACGACTCGGCCGAATTCACCTACCGCGCCGAGTGCGCCAACGGCCCCGTCACCACCGCCATGGACCGGGACCAGGAGATCCGCGACGCGACCAAGGCCGCGGTCGAGGCGTACAAGAAGCGCGGCCGGGGCGCCGCCGCCGACCTGCCGCCGCCCTCCGGCGGCGTGCGCTCGTCGGGCTCCACGCTCCTCGACCTCCTCGATTCGGAGAAGGCCCGGGTGGAGAAGGCCGCTGCGTTCTCCGCCTTCACCACCCCGGAGATCCAGCCGCGCCGGATGAGCGGCGTCCGCGTCTCGGTCTGGACCTCGCACCAGAAGGCGAAGATCACCAACGGCCTCGCCTACCTCTACTTCTTCCCCCAGGGCTACACCGAGCGCGCGCAGGTCACCGTTCGGCAGGGGGCCAACGTCTGGACGCTCCTGGTCTCGCCCATGACCGGGAGGACCTCCATCGTCGACGGCGAGCCGGAGATTCCGAAGTCATGAGGCGCGGCTTCACCCTCCTCGAGGTGGTGGTGGCCATGGCGATCCTCGGGCTGGCGCTCCTGGCCATCTTCGACCTCAACGCCGGGGCCATCGCCAGCCACGCCTACGCGAAGCGGCTGACGGTGGCCACCATGCTCGCCCGCTCGAAGATGACCGACCTCGAGCAGGAGCTCTACGACAAGGGCTTCGACGCCGACGACCGCGAGATGACCGGCGACTTCCGGGCCGAGGGATGGGACGCCTTCACCTGGAAGGCGCAGATCCTCGCCCCCCGCACCACCGAGGTGTCCCCGGACAAGCTGATCGAGGCGCTCTTCAACCTCCCTCCGGGCAAGGACGGCGTCGCCGGACTCGCCGCGCTGCTCGGTGGCGGCCGCGACGGCGGCGTGGGCGCGAGCGCCTCCCAGCTCCAGGACCTGGCCAAGCTCCTCCCCCAGACGCAGTCCGGGCCGACCAGCGGTCTCCCGCCCGGGGCCACCGCGGCCTCGGGCCTCTCCGCGCTCGGCCCCTTCGCCGGGCTCGCCCAGACCCAGATGCAGCAGCTCCTCACCCAGATCCAGAAGAGCGTCCGGGAGATCCACCTCACCATCAGCTGGAAGGAGGGCACGAAGGTCGAGAGCGTGGACTTCGTGAACGACCTCTTCTCGCTCCGCCAGGGCTCGGACCGGAACGGCACTCCGGGGGCGCCCCTCTCGGCCGCCGCGACCGGAACGCCCGGGGTTCCCGGCGTGCCCGGTGCCCTCCCCCCCGGCCAGCTCGGGCTTCCCCCCGGCGGCATTCCCGGGCTGACCACCGGCACCGCGCAGCCGATCTTCGGTGGCCCCATCCGCGGGAACACCCCGCCCGGCACCGTGCTCGACCCCAGCGGTCACCCCATCCGCCAATGAGACCGGCACGTGGATTCACGCTCCTGGAGGTGGTCCTCGCGGTGGGCATCACCGCGATGATGGGCGTGCTCATCGCCGCCGCCTTCCAGACCGGCTACCGGGCGAAGGAGCTGGTGGAGGGAGAGGCCGACCGCTACCGCGCCCTGCGGACCGCCTCCGACCGGATGACGCGGGAGATCTCCTCCGCCTTCGTCAGCGACCACTACGACACCCGGCGCTTCCGCGATCAGAACGACCGGCCCACCAACTTCATCGGAACCCGGGAGCGGTTGCTCTTCACCTCCATGGCCCACCAGCGCCTCTACTCGGACGCCAAGGAGTCCGACCAGATGGTGGTGGAGTACTTCACCAAGTCGGCGTCCGCCCCCGGAGGGCAGACCAAGCTGAACCTCATGCGCCGCGAGAACTCCATCCTCGACGACCGGATGGACCGCGGCGGCGTCGAGGACGTGCTGATCGAGGGCATCAAGCGGATCGACTTCTCCTACTGGGACTCGGACAAGAAGGACTGGGTGGACGAGTGGGACACCCGGCGCATCGAGAAGAAGTCCATCCTCCCGGTGCGGGTTCGGATCTCCATCTACGCCGTGGACGAGACCGGGCGCGAGGCGCGCTACGTGACCCAGACTCGCATCGTGCTCAACACGGAGATCCCGAGGTTCTGATGCGACGGCCTGCCAGACATCCGCGGGGCGTCACCCTCCTGATGGTCACCGTGTCCATCGCCATCCTCACCGCGGTGGCCGCGGAGTTCGCCTTCCAGACTCGGGTCGATCTCGAGCTGGCCACCCACCAGCGCGACGCGCTCCGCGCCGAGTACCTCGCGCAGAGCAGCGTGGGGCTGGCGCGGATGCTGCTCCTCTTCCAGAAGCAGCTGGACCGGACCACCGGCAGCATCAACATCCCCGGGCTGGGCAACATGAACCTCCAGCTCTGGCGGATGGCCAAGCTCGACTGCCACCTGCTCCAGACGGTGGTGCCGCAGGCGGGCTCGGGACGCCGGCCCAAGTTCAGCACCGCCGGGGCGGGCGGCCTCGACGAGCAGGGACGCATCCTCTACGGCGGCTTCGCCGGCTGCTTCGACGCCTTCATCGAGGACGAGCAGGAGAAGCTGAACGTCAACGCCCTGGCCGGCCTGCAGACCGGCACCGCGCAGGGAGCGGTGCAGCGCCTCTACAACCTCGTCTCCGACAAGCGGTTCGAGTTCGTCTTCGACCGCGAGGACGCCAACCGCATCAAGGCCACCCCCAACGACGTTCTCATCGCCATCAAGGACTGGGTGGACGACGACGACGTCCAGTCGGCGCTCCAGGTCAATGCCCTGGGACAGGTCGCGCTCCAGAACGGCTTCTCGGACGAGCAGGGGCTGTACACCCGCTACACGCCGCGCTACCGGCCGAAGAACTCCTGGTTCGACTCGCTGGGCGAGCTCTACCTGGTCAACGGCGTCACCGACCGCTTCATGGCTGCGTTCGGCGACCGGCTCACCGTCTACCCCGACCCCAACGCCCCGCTGAACGTGAACAGCGACGACCCGCTGCTCATCGCCCTCGCGGTCCGGAGCATCGCCGACCCCTCGCGCCCCGATCCGCGCCTCAACGACCCGGTCTTCCTCGACGGCATCGTGCAGAAGATCCGCGCCGCCAAGGCGATGATGCCCCTCGGTCTCTCGGTGCAGGACTTCACCAACATCGTCCTGACCGCAGGCATCGCCGTGAATCCCCAGGTCAGCCAGCGGCAGGGCACCACCGGCACCGCCAACAGCTTCCTCGGCGACAAGAGCGACACCTTCCGCATCGTGGCCATCGGTCAGGCCGGGGACGTGGAACGACGCGTGACGGCGGTGATCCGGCTGTCGGACCCGACGCAGGACGGGCTGGGCAGGGTGCTCTACTGGAGGGCGGACTGATGGCACGGGTGCTGGGCCTCGACCTGGGGAGTCATTCCCTCAAGGGAGTCCTGCTCGAGGCGACGGGTCGAGGAACCTCGGTCCTTCACTACGCGGAGACCGTCCGTGCGGACGAGGCGCCCCTGGACGAGACGCTCGCGGCGTTCCTGGCCGAGTACGAGTGGGCCCCCGACCAGACGGTGGTGGCGTTGCCCGGCCCGTCGCTGGCGACGCACGTCTTCACCCTCCCCTTCACCGACGCCAAGCGCATCGCCGCCACCCTGCCCTTCGAGGTCGAGGGCGAGCTGCCCTTCGAGCTGTCGCAGGTGGTGTTCGACCACCAGGTCACCCGCCGCCGGGCGAACGCCACCGATCTCCTGGTGGGGCTGGTGCGCCGCGAGGAGCTGGCCGAGCTGCTCCGGACGCTGGGCGCCCGGGGGCTCGATCCGCGGGTGGTCACCCACCCCGCCATCGCCTACCAGAACCTGTTCCTCGCCGCGCCCGAGCGCTTCGAGGTCGCCCCCGGCGCCGCCGTGGCGGTGCTGGACATCGGCCACCGCCGGACCAGCGTGGCCGTGGGCCGCCCCGCGGAGGGCCTCCTCTTCGCCCGCACATTCCCCGGTGGAGGGCGCGACCTCTCGCGGGCGCTGGCCACCGAGTTCCAGGTAGCGCTCCCCGAGGCCGAGGCGTGGAAGGAGCGCGACGGGTCCCTGGCCCAAGGTGGCGGCCCCGAGCACGAGCGTGCCCGCGCCGCGCTCCTCCGGGCCCTGGCCCCCATCGTCCGCGAGACCCGGGCCACGCTGAAGGCGGCCTCGGGCCGCGAGCAGCTCCCGGTGGCGCGGCTGCTGCTCACCGGAGGGACGTCGCAGCTGCCGGGCCTCGTCGAGCACCTGGGCGCCGAGCTGGGGCTCCCCTCGGACCGGCTCCTGCTCCCTGCCAGCACGACCGAGGTGATTCCTCCCGAGGTCCAGCCGCGTGCGGCGCAGGCTCATGCGCTGGCCCTTCGCGGGGCGATGGCGGGTGGGCGTACCCCGCGCTTCAACCTCCGCCAGGGCGAGTTCGCCTTCCGCGGCCACGTGGACTACCTCCGCGAGCGGCTCATCCGCGTGGCGGCCTTCGCCGCGGTGCTGACGCTCCTCTTCTGCGTGTTCAGCATCAGCCGGACCATCCTCCTCGGCCGGCGGGAGGCCGCGGTGGACGACCGGCTGTGCGCGCTCACCCAGCGGGTCCTCGGCAAGTGCGAGCGGAACTACGACCGCGCCCTCAACCTGCTCCGGGGGCAGCAGAGCCCGGCGGCGGCGGTGCCCAGCATCTCGGCCACGCGGCTCCTCGCCGAGGTGGCGCAGCGCGTGCCTCCGGAGGTGACGCTCAGCTTCAGCCAGATGGTCTTCGACCTCGACCGGGTGCAGCTCCGGGGCGAGACCGACTCCACGCGAAGCATCGACAAGCTGGCCGCCGCGCTGAAGGGCTATCGCTGCTTCCGCGAGGTCAAGGAGGGCAAGGTGGAGCGCGTGCGCGACTCGTCGCGCGTGCAGTTCCAGCTCGACGTCCAGGTCGACTGCGGTGATGCCGTGGCCAGTGCGGGGTCGGGGTCATGATGGATCGGCTCCGGCTCCTCTGGGGTGACGTCCAGGCCTGGTACCTGAAGCTCAATCCCCGCGAGCGGGTGCTGGTCACCACGGCCGGCGTGGCCAGCGTCGTCGTGACGACCTTCGTGGTGCTCTTCCTCCTCGCCACCTCGGCGGACAACACCCGCCACCGCACCCAGAGCAAGCTCCAGCGGCTGGCCGAGGCCGAGCAGCTCGCGGCGGGATACGCCGAGGCCGAACGCGCCCGGAAGCGGGCCGAGGCGGCGCTCAGCGCCAGCGACGTGAGCCTGCTCACCTACGTCAACGACCGCGGGAAGCAGGCCGGCCTGGACATCCCCTCCCTCAACCCCAAGGGGGACATCCCGGTCGGCGATGGGCGGATCATCGAGAGCAGCGTCGAGCTCACCCTCACCGACGTGACGCTCCCGCGGCTGGTGGACTTCCTCGGATCGGTGGAGCAGGGTCCGGGCGTGGTGAGGGTCACCTTCCTACGCATCGAGCCCCGGCCCAAGGACGGGGTGCTCACCGCCTGGACCACCGTCACCGCTTACCGGCTCAAGGCAGGCCCCTGATGGAGCTGGCCGAGCTCATCCAGCGGATCCGCGCCTGGAAGATGCCCCCGCTCGTGGGGTGGCGGCGCACCGTCGCCTGGGTGGGCCTGGGCTTCTTCCTCTTCGCGCTGTTCCTCGCGCTGACCTTCCCCTACGACGCGGTGCGGGCCCGGATCGCCTCCGAGGCCGACGCCGCGGGGCTGTGGGTGCGAATCGACTCGATGGGCCCGGCCTTCCTCGGCGTGAGCGCCCGCGGCGTCCGGCTGGGGCAGCGCCCGGACGGGCTCGGCCCCCCGGCGGAGACGGTGCGGGTGGACCGCCTCACCCTGCGGCCCTCGCTCATCCCCTGGGGCGTGGGCTTCTCCGCGTCGCTCTTCGGCGGGGACGCCGGAGGGGCCATCGGCGCCGGGAACGCGCCCAAGATCCGCGTGCACTTCGACCACCTCTCGCTCGCGAAGGCGGGGATGGCCCTGCTCACCGGCGTGGACGCGGTGGGGACGCTCGACGGCGAGCTCTCGCTCGACGTCCCCGCCACCGGGCCCCAGGGCGGGCAGCCCGACCTCTCGCAGGCCTCGGGCCGCCTGCGGCTGTCCGGCAGCGGACTGGAGGTGAAGGGCGGCACCCTCACGCTCCCGCTGATGGGGCAGATGACGCCGTTCGATCTCCCTCCGGTGAACTTCGGGAAGCTCGAGGCCGAGCTCCCCATCGAGCGGGGAACCGGGACGCTCAAGACGCTCCGGCTGGAGGGCCCCGAGCTGGACATCCAGGCCTCGGGCACGGTCCGCCTCGCCCGGGCCCTGCCCTACTCCGAGCCGGACCTGCTGCTTCGCATCCGTCCCACCCCGGACTTCCTCCGGCGGATGGGGGTCATCGCCGCCGGGTTCAACCAGCTCCCGGTGGATCCGACCGACTCCGCGTTCCGCAACGCGAAGCTCGCCGGCTACCTGGGAAAGCCGAGCTTCCGACCCGGTCGCTGAGCCGATCCGGCGGCGGGAGGCGGCCGTTGAACTGCCGGGCGGCCGGCTGGTAGCGTTGCGACCGCACGGAGGGGGGGACGTCGGATGCCGGAACTGGTGTTCTTGCGGCGGGGCGAGGAGGTGCTCCGCTTCGCGCTCGATCGCCCGAGGACCGTCCTCGGGCGCGGGGACGGGTGTGACGTGGTCATCCCCGATCCGGAGGTGAGCCGCCAGCAGGCGGCGGTGCTCGTCTCCGGCGACTCGGCGACGGTGGAGGACCTCTCGGGGAAGGGAACCGTGGTCGGCGGAGCACGGGCGCCGAAGGTGCCCCTCGCCGACGGAACGGAGATCGCTCTGGGTCAGTGGCGGGCCATCTTCCGGGCGAGCGGCGCGGCCGCCGGCGACTCCGGGCCGACCGAGGTCCGCGGGACGATCGCCCAGCCCGGCGAGGGCGCACCGGAGCGAGGGCAATCGGCGCAGATCCGACTCCGCCACGGCACCGCGGAGTCGGTCCACCGGCTGGTCGGCGAGAGCTGCACCCTCGGCAAGGACCCGGGGAACGACCTGGTGCTGGAGGATCGCTTCGCCTCCGGCAGGCACGTTCGCCTCACCCGCCAGGGCGCGCGCTTCCTCGTGCTCGACCACGCGAGCACCAACGGGACCTGGCTCGGACCGGTACGCCTCTTCGAGGCGGAGGTCCCGCTGCATACCCAGCTCCGGGTGGGCGAGACCGACGTGCTGCTCGAGGCCGCGGCCCCGGCCCGCAAGGACGCGACCTCGTGGCTGGGCCTGGTTGGCCAGGACCCGGCGATGCGGTCGCTGATCGACCTCATCGAGCGGGTGGCCCCCTCGTCGGCGGCGGTCACCATCCTCGGCGAGTCCGGTACCGGCAAGGAGCTGGTGGCGCGCGCCATCCACGCCCGCAGCGCGCGTGCCGAGCGTCCCTTCGTCCCGGTCAACTGCGCGGCGATCAGCAAGGAGCTCATCGAGAGCGAGCTCTTCGGCCACGAGAAGGGCTCCTTCACCGGAGCGGTGGCGGCGCACAAGGGCGCCTTCGAGGAGGCCGACGGAGGCACGCTCTTCCTCGACGAGATCGGCGAGCTCCCCCTCGACCTCCAGGCGAAGCTGCTCCGCGCGCTCGAGTCCGGGGAGATCAAGCGCGTCGGCGCGAGCCGCCCCACCCACGTCGACGTCCGGGTCGTCGCGGCGACCAACCGCGACCTCCTCGCCGCCAGCCGCTCGGCGCAGTTCCGGGACGACCTCTACTACCGTCTCTGCGTCGTGCCGCTGACGCTTCCCCCGCTCCGGAATCGCCGCGGCGACATCCCGGCGCTCGCGGAGTTCCTGCTGTCCCAGTTCTCGCCGCGCGGGCAGACGGTGCGCCTCACCCCGGCGGCGCTGGCACGCCTCGAGACCCATCCCTGGCCGGGGAACGTGCGCGAGCTGCGGAACGTCGTCCACCGGGCGTTGCTCCTGCGGCGCGGGACGTCGATCGACGAGGCCGACCTCACGTTCGACCCCGACCCCTCGCCCCGCCTCCGGGACGGAAGCGCCGGGCAGTACGTCCCCGGCCGGCGGCTGGAGGAGATGCTGGAGCTCGCCGAGCGCCAGATCGTCGAGACGGCCCTCCGTCAGTTCAACAACAACCGCGAGCGGGTGGCGCGGGAGCTCGGCGTCGCGCGCTCCACCCTGTTCAAGCGGCTCAAGGACTGGGGCATGACCCGCCACGACGAGCCGGAGAGCACCCAGGACGGCGCCTGAGCGAGCAGGCCGGGGTTCCACTCCGAGTGCACGCCGGCTCCGCTGCAACGGCGCTGCCGGGAGTCGCAGTCGGACGCCTGAAATACGGCACCGGGGTGGAACGTCCTATCCACGCGGACTTCGTCGTGCCCGACACCACCCTTCCACGCTCCGGCATCGACGCCGCGCGGCTCCTCGCCCTGGCGGTCCTGGTGATCGCCGGCCTGTGGGCCTGGGACGCGCCCTGGCTCGCGCCGCTCCGGCTGCTGGTGGTTCTCGTGCATGAGACCGGTCACGCGCTCGCGACGCTGCTCTTCGGTGGCCGGGTGGAGCGGGTCATCGTCGGTGCGGACGAGTCCGGACAGTGTCTGTCCGCGTTGCCCGCCGGCTGGCTCCCCCAGATCGCGGTGTACTCGGCCGGGTACGTGGGGAGCGCCGTCTCCGGCGCACTGCAGCTGGTGCTCGCCTTCCGCTTCCGCCTCCACCGCCCGGTGCTCTACGCGATGGGGGCCTGGGTGACGGCGATGGGGCTGGTCTACGCCGGGAACGGCTTCACGCTCGGGTACTGCCTGGCGATGGGTGCGGTGCTCCTGGTGCTCGCTCGCGTCCTGCCCCCCGCGGCAGCGCGGGCGCTGGTGACCCTCATCGCGGTCTTCACCGGCCTCTACGCGCTGTTCGATCTGCGGGACGATCTCTGGCGGCCCGGCGGCGGGGGGCCGAGCGACGCTGTGCTCCTCGCGGCACGGACCCACGTCCCCGCGCTGATCTGGTCCTTCCTCTGGTCCGTCGGCTCGGTGGCGGTTCTGGCGCTGGCGGCGTGGGTCTCGCTCCGACGGGCGCGCCCCTCGCCGGAGGACGCTCTCGAGGCGGTCAGGTCCGCGGCCGCATCCGGTATGCGACGAACGACGCCGCATCCTTGAGCTGGAAGTAGGGGTTCCGCGCGGCCTCCCGGTCGAGCGAGGAGACCTGGACGTCGCCGTAGTCGTGACCGGGGAAGAGCCGGGTCGTCCCCGGGAGCTTGCGCAGCGCCTGGTGGAGCGTGGCGTACATCTGTCCCGGGTCGCCACCGCGCAGGTCGCACCGCCCGCACCCGTTCACGAACAGCGTGTCCCCCGACAGAAGCGCGTCGCCCGCGAGCAGGCACTGCGAGCCCGGGGTGTGCCCCGGCGTGAGGAGGACCCGCGCGCTCACCCCGCCGAGGGGAACGGGGTCTCCGGGCCCGAGCGGCCTCAGGGCGCCGGTGAAGGCCTTGAGGTCGTCCGAGAAGTCGACCTCCGTCTTCTGCACGTACACCGGGAGGTCGCGACTGCCGAGGATCACGCCCACACCGTTGGTGTGGTCCTTGTGGGAATGGGTCAGCAGGATCCCGCACAGCCGCTTCCCGTGGAGCGTGCAGGTCTTCTCGATGACGTCCACCTCCCAGGCGGGGTCGACGACCACGACGTCGCGCTGTCCCTCGGTGCCGACGAGGTAGACGAAGTTCTGCATCGGCCCGAGGAGGAGCTGATGCAGGAAGAGCTGGGCTGCCATGAACCGACCGACGACCTCCGGGGGACATTGTGCCACCACCGGCGGGCCGCCGCGCCCTTCCCTCTCCCCATCCGCTGGCGGAACGCCGGTCCCCCCCGCGGAGCCTCGGAGGCCCAGGTCCGTCAGACCGGGGTGATCGGCCGGCCGCGGCCCCTGCGGCCAGCGGAACCTCCGATCTGCCTCGCGGATCGGCACGTCGTTGCTGCTTGCCTCGCGGCGCTGCACCGCTGGCAAGCGCCGGCCTCAGACCCGCCGGCGGCGCACCAGGAGACCCAGAGCGACCAGGGCCAGGCCCGCGGCAGGAGCACCGAGCGGGAAGGCGGTGCAGCCGCCGCTGCTCGAGGCACCACCCGAGACCCTCACCACCAGGGCGGCGCTGGACTGCTGGATCCCCGGGTAGCGGGCGTCCGGGGTCACCATCCGCGCGGTGAGCTGGATGCTGAAGTCGCCGTCGGAGTCGGGGGTGAAGATGGGCTTCCCCACGTTGTCCGGGTAGGCGTAGGCCCAGTGGCGGCTGACGCTGGCGATGCCGATGGGGTTCTTCACCGCGGCGGACGAGCCGGAGGGACGGGCGGCGACGGTCCAGGTGTAGCTGATGCCCACGTTGTTGCGGTTGGCGAAGAGGGGCAGCCGCAGCGCCTCACCCCGCTTGAGGGTGATGCTTCCACCGGCGCTCACCTGGAAGGCCGCGTTCGGGTCCAGGCACTGGTCGGGGTGCGAGGGGTCCACCACCACGCAGTAGCGCGG
>DATJVY010000079.1:0-49677 GCA_035501615.1 Myxococcaceae bacterium | reverse complement strand
CCAGCTCATCGCCGACAACGCCTGCGCCCACGAGCTGATCCTCGGCCCCGTCGTGCAGGCGGACTGGCGTCGCCTCGACCTGGCCGCCCATCGAGTCCAGGCCGAGGTGGTGGGCCGGTACGTCCGCGAGGGCAGCGGCGCTGCCGTCCTCGGCGATCCGCGGATCGCCCTCACCTGGCTGGTCAACGAGCTGTCCCGCCTCGGCGAGACGGCGAGGACGGGTCAGGTGGTCATCACCGGAACGTGCATGGCCTCGCTGGAGATCCAGGAGGGCGACGAGGTTCGGGTGGACTTCGGGGTGCTCGGCTCGACCCAGGTGCGCTTCAGGCCCTGAGAGCGGGGCTCTCTCCGGCCGGATCTGTCAACGATGGCCGGCGGCCAGGAGCAGCAGCACCGACACGACGAGGAGCGGCCCGAGCAGAAGTACCCCCAGCAGCACCCACGCCGCCGGACGCGCGAAGTTGAAGGTCCAGCCGACGCCCCACCGCTTGGGCACCACCAGCCGCGGGTCCTCCGGGTTCACGTAGAGGAGCCCCCGCCGCCCCTCGCCGGTGGCCGGGGCCATCCGCGGGGAGCGGACGATCTGCACGACCACGACCAGCACCAGGACCGCCGCGCCGACCAGCACCGGCATCGGTCCCCAGAGGGGGGCGAACGCGGCCGGGGTCGCCATGAGGGCGATCACCCAGCGGATCGGGCCGAGCAGCCGCCGGACCCCGTCGGTCATCTCGGGCGGACCGGTGCGGGCCCCGGCGACGACGATGCCGTCGAGCAGGAGGAGGATCCCGCCGATCAGCAGGAGCGGAAACGCGAGCGCGAGCGGCGACTGCGGAAACCACCCGTTGGGCCGGCCGGAGGCGTCCCAGTGCACCGGCATCGGCGAGGGGAAGCGGCTGGCGAGGAGAACCAGCGCCACGGCCGGGGGAGCGAGCAGCAGGTAGGGACCGACGGTGCGGAGCCTCATCGAGGAACCTCGGATGGCAATGGAGTCTGGCACGCCTCGCCGGCGCGCCTTAGAAAGTGCGAGTCATGGGTTACTTCGAGTCGAGAAACGCGAGGCCGCTGGCGCTCCCCACTCCCGCCGAGGCTCTCCCGGGACGGAGCGCACGGATGCCGGTCCCCGAGAAGCACTTCGTGAACGGCCAGACACTGGTCGGGCCGTGGCCGGGCAAGGAGCAGGCGCTGTTCGGGATGGGCTGCTTCTGGGGCGCCGAGCGCCTCTTCTGGCAGGCGCCCGGGGTGACGGTGACCGCGGTCGGCTACGCCGGCGGGCTCACTCCCAACCCCACCTACAAGGAGGTGTGCTCCGGCCGCACCGGGCACGCCGAGGCGGTGCTGGTGGTCTTCGATCCGAATCAGACGAGCTACGAGAAGCTCCTCCGGATCTTCTGGGAGAACCACGACCCTACCCAGGGCATGCGCCAGGGCAACGACGTGGGCACGCAGTACCGGAGCGTCATCTACACCTTCGACGAGCAGCAGCGCCGCGCGGCCGACGCCTCGCTGAAGGCGTACCAGAAGGAGCTCGCCGCCGCCGGCCACGGGCGCATCACCACGGAGATCCGCGACGCCCCCGAGTTCTTCTACGCCGAGGACTACCACCAGCAGTACCTGGCCAAGAACCCCGGCGGGTACTGCGGCATCGGGGGCACCGGCGTGAGCTGCCCGGTGGGCCTCACCACCGGCGCCTGAGACGCCGGAGCCGTCGCGCGCTGGAGCGATCGCGTCCATTCCGGGTCACCGCCGGAGCGCCGGGTCCGGCGGAGCCCCCACTCCACCGGCCCGGCGTCCAGAGCGCCACTACTTCCCGTTCTCCACCCGGGTCGTCCCGGCGAGGACACGGCCGAGCATGGCCGTGGCCAGTCCACCCGAGGCGCCGTCACCGCTCACCGCGATGTCCGGCACCAGCCGCACCCCGTGCTCGGCCAGCACCCCGGCGATCTGGATGGCCGTGAAGCCCTCCGGACCGACGGCGGCGATTCCCTGGCGGTAGGCATCCGCCCTGGCCTCGCCGGTGGCGCGCGTCGCGGCGGCCTCGCCCTCGCCCCGGACCTTCAGGGCATCGGACTCGGCCTGGGCGCGGAAGCGGAGCGCCGCGGCCTCGCCCTTCGCCTGCTCGGCGGCGGCCTGGGCCTGGCGCTCGGTGATGCGGACCATCTGCTCGCTCCGCACCACCTCGCCCTGCATGTTGGCCACCGCGGTCTCGCGCTCCAGCTCCTGGCGCTTGACCTGCGCCGCGCGCTGGATGTCGTAGGTGCGCTGCAGCTCGTCGGCGATCTTCCGGTCGGTCTGGGTCTTCATCAGCTCGGCCGGGGGAACGATGTCGCCGATCAGCGTGTCGATGCACTCCACGTCGTAGGCCTCGACCGCGGCCTTGATGTCCGCGTACGCCTCCTTCTGGCGCTGGCTGCGCGCCGAGAGGAACTCGAGCACCGTGACCTCCTGCGCCGAGTTCCGGAAGTAGTTGGCCACCGTGGGCTGGAGCACGTGGTCCACCAGGTTCTGCATCGAGCCGACCCGCGAGATGACCCGCGGCGCCGCCTTCATCCCGATGTGGATGATCTGCGACACGTCGAGGCTGAAGCTGAAGCCGTCCTTGCTGCGGACGGTGATCGGGCTCAGCCGCTCGTCGTAGTGGTGGGCCTCGGTACGCTGCGCCCAGTTGAGGACGATGTTGGTCGTGGGGACCAGCTCGACCTTCATCACCCGGGTGTTGACCGGGTGCTTTCCGGGAAGCAGCGGCTCGTTCCACACTCCCTTCCGGCCGCGCTCCACCAGGTCGCCATGGGTGAAGTCGTCACCCGAGACGTCGAGGTGCTCGCGGCCCACGTAGCTGACCACCACGCCCACGTAGCCGATGGGGATCTCGGTCATGGGCACCAGCTCCACCTGCACCAGCCAGGGGTTGAGGTTCCACGAGCCCGAGAGGAGGACATCCTCCTGGAGTCCGCGGCAGCCGCTGGCGTCGATGAACGCCTGTCCCTTCTGGAAGCTGTCGTGACCGCCCACCACCGGTCCGGCCAGATCGCCGGGCGGGATGGGACGACCGTCGAGCACGGTCACGATGCCGATGCGGTCGGCCGGAACCGAGAACACCTTCAGCCTCTCCGGAGCAAGCCCGTGCTGGGCGGCGTTGGCCGGACTGATGACGGTGAAGAGCGCGGGGTTGATGCGGTACGCCCCGGCCTTCAGCGTCGCCAGCTGCCGTCCCTTCTCGCCGCCGCCCTGGAGGAAGGCACGCGCGTCCTGGAAGTCGGTGCAGGCCACCTCCCGCCCGAGCATTCGCTCGGAGGGGACGGGCTTTCCGTCGGCCGCGACGACGAGGCCGATCTCCCCGGGCCGGACGACGACCAGGGGAATCTTCTGGACGCGGTACGCCCACCGCCACAGGCCGAAGTACCACCCTGGCGACAGCAGCCGGGCCTGGTACCCCGCCTCTCCGTCCAGCGCGACGAGGCGCCCGGGCGGCAGAGCCCGACCGAAGCGCTTCACCACGAGGCCGGAGGCGTTCTCCGGGATGACCCAGGTTCCGAGCAGCAACAGCACCATGCCGGCGCCGAGCAGCAAGCCACTCGCGATCCAGAGCCGATGAAGGTCCAACCAAGCGAAGAGTTCCATGATGAGTCTCCTTTCCCGGGGCGCCCGTGGTGCATCGGTCCTGCCATGTGGAAGTCCGCGGAAGGAGGCGGGGTCGGAACCGACCTTCGAGAGCCGACATGATTGCATTGCTGTATGGACCGTGTTCGATTCACGTTCCAGGATGGCCCGGGTTCGCTGGCTCGGAGCGGTGCCGCCCCCCCTCGCGGCGGGGCTCGCGGCGCGCGGCATCACCCGGTCGAGCGACGGGACGCCGACGGTGGTGCACGCCCGCCGCTGGTCCGAGGTGGCTCGCCCGGCCGGGCCGTGGATCTGGGTCTCGCCGGGAGCGATCGGTGCCGGCGAGCGGCGTGCCGCGACGGTGGCCGGCTGCTACGCGGCGATCGACGGGCGAGCGCCGGGGGCTGCCGAGGCCCTGGTCCGGCGCGTGCTCGAGCTCTCCGAGGACGGTCCGCTGCCCTCGCGGGATCCGGAGGTGGTGGCGGAGAGCACCGCGACCCGCGCCGTGCTTCGCCAGGTGGCACAGGCCGCGAGGACCTCGATGCCGGTGCTGCTCACCGGGGAGACGGGGACCGGCAAGGAGGTGGCGGCGCGGCTGCTTCACGCTTGGTCGGGGCGGCCCGGTCGCTTCGTGCCCATCAACTGCGCGGCCATCCCCAACGAGCTGATGGAGGGCGAGCTCTTCGGCTACGCCCGGGGTGCGTTCTCCGGCGCGGTCCACGAGCACGAGGGGCTGGTCTCGGCGGCTGCCGGCGGCACGGTGTTCCTCGACGAGATCGACGACACGCCGCATGCACTGCAGGCCAAGCTGCTGCGCGTGCTCGAGGACCGGGTGGTGACCCGGCTCGGAGACACCACGCCGCGGAGGGTCGACTTCCGGCTGGTCGCCGCGACCAACCGCGACCTCCGGCCGCTCATCGAGTCCGGATCGTTCGGGGCCGACCTCTACGAGCGGCTGGCCATCGTGAGCATCGAGCTGCCGCCGCTCCGGGAGCGCCGGGAGGACATCCCGCGACTGGTGGAGCACTTCATCGAGCGCTTCTACCGGGAGGAGCCGGCCGCGGCAGAGCGAGGCCGGGTGCAGACGATCTCGCCCGAGGCGATGGAGGTCCTGGCCGTCCACCGCTGGCCGGGCAACGTGCGCGAGCTGCGGAACGTCGTCTTCGGCGCGCTGGTGGGGAAACGGACCGGGACCGAGCTGCTGCTTTCGGATCTCCCTCGCCGGCTACTCGGGGCGCGAGAGAAAGATGGCCGAGGAGTCATCGACGTCGCAGCGCTGGAACGAGCCCTCGGCGCAGGCACGTTCGATCTACGGGTGGAACGAGAACGTCTGGAGCGGCTCGCGCTCCAGCAGGCCCTCTCGCTCGCCCGGGGAAACGCGGCCCACGCCGCCGAGCTGCTGGGGGCCGTCGGTCGGGGCGAGGCCGCCGACCCCGGAGGCACCGTGCGCGCCATGATGCGCCGGCTCGGGCTCGGTCCGCGGCGGCGCCCGCGGCGGACCTGACCGCATCCGCGGCCTGCCGGAGGTTCAGGGCTCCGTCAGGACCCGGTGGGGCAGACGGCTCGACGACGGCCGGGGACTGCCCCGGACCGTCCGGTGGAACAACGCCGCCGCGATTGCGTAGGCCGCCGCCGCAGAGAGGAGAAGAGTCCGCGAGCTCATCTCCAGCAGGACCAGCGCGGAGAGCGGCGCCGCCACCACCGAGGCGAAGCCGTTCGACGCCCACGCCCAGGCCAGCGGTCCACTGCTCCGGGGAAGGTGGCGCAGGCCCAGCGGGAAGGGCGTGCCCATGAGGAAGGCGACCGGTCCGACGCAGACCAGCACCGCCACCGCGCGGACCGGCCAGCCCGCGGGCAGGAGGAGGTGCACGACCCCGAGCAGCGCGAGCGCGACGAGCCCCAGCAGCACCGCGACCGACGCGCACATCCTCCCCGTACGCGCCGGAGCGAGGCGATCCGACCAGACGCTCCCCAGCCCGGAGGAGGTCAGGAAGACGACCAGCGCCGCCGCCACCGCGTACACCGGATGTCCCAGGAGCAGGCCGAGCTGCTGGATGACGGCGATCTCCGCCCCCATGTACCCGAGGCCGAGCGCGGCGAAGAACCCCAGCACCGCCCAGCGAGGAGCAACCCACCGCGCACGACTCCCCCGGAGGGTGACCGGGAGGATCAGCAGCGCCGCCGCCACCACCACGGTCTGGATGAGCGTCGCGAGCAGCGCGATGGGCCCCCACTCCGCGAAGGGGAGCCACGACCCGCCGGCTCCCCGGGCGAGGGCGGGGAGGCTCGCGAGGCGCAGGAAGTGGTGCGGGAACGGGCGCGCGTCGTCGACCGGCGCGACGTCGAACGGATAGTCCGCGGCGAAGCGGGCGATGTCCCGCGGGGAGCCGGCGGCCGCTGCCGCGGCGCGCTGGATCCACGGGGTCTCGAGCAGGTTGAAGGCGGCCTGCGAGGGCCGCTCCTCCAGCGGCCAGTCGACGTCGACGGCGCGCTCCCGAGCGAGGGAGCGGATGCGGTCGATCTCGCCGGCGCTGAACGCCACCGGCCGCGCGAGCACGGTCACCGTCCCCCAGCTCCGGAGCACGACCATCCGGAGGGAGGGAGTGCCGCCCAGCCGGTGCAGCGCCGCTCCGACGGTGAGAAGGGTCCGCACGCTCTCCCGCGGCGGGGTGGAGAGCCAGGTGGTGATGGAGAGGACGCCCTCGGGCTCGAGGTGGCGGAGGAAGAGCTCGTAGGCATCGACTGTGTGGAGGAAGTCCGCGTCCAGCGCCCGGACGCCGCCCACCGAGGCCCCGTGGCCGCTCACCGGGGATAGCGAGACGAGATCGAAGGTCTCCTGTCCACGGGCCAGGACGCTGCGGACCTGCCCCACCCGGTCGTCGAGCGGTCCCCCGTGCCAGAACTTGAGCCGTCCCAGCTCCCGAGCCAGACGGAGGAGGTCCGCGTTCGGCTCCACGGTCACCACCCGCTGGGCGTCGGACTCGAGCGCCGCCGCGAGGGCGAGCCCGTCGCCCACCCCGGGAATCAGCACCCGCCTTCGCGGGGCCAGCGCGTGCGGGAGCGCGCCCGGGAGCGCTGCGGCGAGGGCCGCGGCCCCGGGGTCGGTGAGGTCCGTCGCCGCCCCCGCGAGATCGCCATCGACGAGCAGCGCCGTCTGCGGGGGGAAGCTCCCGAAGAAGGTGAGGGACAGGCCGGGGGCGAGATGGAACGACGGCGACTCCACGGCCACCGTCCATCCCAGCGGGCCGAAGTGCTCGGCGACCCGGCGGGCGCCGGGAAGCGCGGAGAGCTGCGGGAGGCTCTTGTAGGGAGTGAGCCGCGCATCCCAGCGCGGTCCGAGGAACAGGACCGCTCCGCCAATCCCCGCAGCCGCGGCGATGGGCCCGGCCAGGCTCCACCACCCCAGGGCCAGCGTTCCCAGCCCGGCGAGGACGGGTGGAAGCACCAGCGACCGCGCCGGCGGGAGCACGAACAGGACGACCAGTGCCAGCGCCACCCCCAGCGCTCCTCCGCCGAAGCTCGCCCCGTAGAGTCGACCGGTGCGCTCGGGCGCGAGGACGAAGGCGCTCAGGGTGGCGAGGCCTCCGGCCAGGAACGGGAGCGAGAGCAGCGCCACGAGCACCGCGAGCCGGAGCCACTGGCCGCGCTCGAACGGAAGCTGCGTCGGGTCGACGTTCACCCGGTGGGAGCCCCACGGGGCAGCGACGAGCAGGAGCGCGGTGGCGCATCCGGCCGCCCGGAGCCGGCGCGCGGCCACCTCGCCGTCGGCAGGAGGGAGGAGCGCTCCCAGCGTGCCACTGGCTCCCAGGCCGAGCAGCGCCACGCCGATCGCCATCGTCGCGAAGTGGTGGAACTGCTCCACGCCGAAGAGGCGGACCAGGAGGATCTCGTAGGCAGTGGTGGACGCGGAGAGGAGCGTGACTGCGGAGACCAGCGCTCGCGGAGCCGGCGCGTTCACCGGAGCCCGCTCAGCATGGGAACGAAGGCCACCGGGAGCAGGAAGCGCGTGCGCACCGTCCCGGCGGCGTCCTTCTCCACGGCGATGAGGTTCTGCGCCCCGTACATGCTCCCCACCGGGATGACCATCTTCCCCCCCGGGCGGAGCTGCTCGATCAGCGCCGGAGGAACGTACGAGGCGGCGGCAGTGACCACGATGGCGTCGAAGGGGGCTTCCTCCGGCCAGCCGAAGTTCCCGTCGCCGTGCCGGACGGTGACCCGGTACCCCAGCCGCTCCAGTCGCGCGCGGGCACTGGAGGCCAGCTCGGAAAAAATCTCCATCGAGTAGACCCGGGCCCCTGCCGCCGCGAGCACCGCCGCCTGGTAGCCCGAGCCCGTGCCCACCTCGAGGATCTTCATCCCCTCCCGGGGGCGCACCACCTCGGTTTGGTACGCCACGATGTACGGCTGGGAGATGGTCTGGCCGAGCGCGATGGGCAGGGGGCGATTCTCGTACGCGGCGGCGACGAGGTCCGGCCGGACGAACTCGTGACGGGGGACGGACCGCATCGCCTGGAGGGTCGCCGGGTCTCGGATCCCCTCGGCGACGAGGGACCGCTCCACCATCTCCAGCCGCTCGGCCGCGCGGACATCCGGCGCAGTGCCGCCGTCGGGTGCGCCTGCGCCTCCGAGCGCTCCCGCGAACAGGACCGCGATGACCGAGGGAACCCGGCCCATCGTCCACCTCGGTCCACGGAGTCTACGCCACCCCTGGCGTCACCTGCATGAATGTGGTGACTGCCGGGTCCGCCGATGAGCATGACCGTGCGCACCCTGCGTCGCGCCTCCCGGGTCTCGAACCGGGCCCTCTCCCTCAGCGACCCACGCACTGCGGGGGACAGGGGCAGCGGATGCAGTTCACCGGTCGGCACACGGAGCCCGGCGGGCAACCGGTGGTCTCGCAGCTGGCGGCGAGGCAGGTGCCCTGCTCGCCGCAGAGAAAGCACGACTGTCCGGCCGCGCAGTCTCCGTCGGTGCGGCACTGACCCGTTCCAGCGTCGGGGCGGGCCGCGGCGGAAGCGGCTTCCACCCGGACGAGCAGGCCGTCGCTCGCGAGCGTCAGCGGTCCGGTGAAGCGCGCTCCGATCGACCGGCGCACCGCGTCGGCCCTCGCCGACACCGCCGGGGGCAGGTGGGTGCAGAGGACGGCGCCCACCCGGGCACGGGCGGCCATCGCGCCGATCTCCCCGGGCGGGCTGTGCCGCTCGTAGAGCGCCGGCGGCGAGTCGGGCGGGTCGAGCACCGAGCAGCTGATGACCAGGAGATCCGCGTCGCGGGCCAGCCGCTCCACCGCCGGAAGCCCCGAGGGGTCCACGTCGCCGACGAGGACCACGCTCCGCCCGCCGTGCTCGATCCGGAACCCCACCGCGGGCGCATCCCCGTGGTGGTGGCCGAGCGCGCTCAGCGAGAGGCCCTCCCCGAGCGATGCCCGCGCCGGTGACGACGATTGCGGCTTGGTGATCACGTCGACCGAGTCGATCGACAGGTCGGCCCCGAAGTGCCGCACGTACCGGAACGCCCCCTTCGGGCCGAGAAGCGCCGCGACGAAGGCGGTGGTCGAGGGGAAGCCCCCGTTCCCGCCCGGACCGAACACCCGGAGCCGGACCGAGCGGCCGCCGTCGAGCACGCGTGCGGTAGCGAAGGAGGGCAGCTCCCCGGCGTGGTCGGTGTGCAGGTGGGTGAGCAGCACCGTGTCCACCGCCGAGAGATCGATCTTCAGCTCTCCGGCCCGGAGCAGCGTGCCCGGGCCGACGTCGACGAGGATCCGTGGAACGCCGTCGACGAGGACCAGTGTCCCGCTCGAGGCCTGCGCGGACGGCCGCGGTCCCCCGGAGCCCAGCACCTGGACCGAGAGCGCAGGCGCCTGGCCCCGGGCCAGTCCAGCGGCCAGCAGCGCGACGGCGATGGCGAGATGGGGCATCGAGCCCCGGAGCCCCACGGAGGCCGCTCCCATCCGTGTCACCGTCATGGCTCTCATAATCCGAGGTACGCCTCGCGGATGCCGGGGTCGGAGATCAGCCGCGACGCGGCGCCCTCCTTCACCAGCTTCCCGTGCTCGATGACGTAGCCACGGTCGGAGATCTCCAGCCCCTCCATCACCTTCTGCTCGACGATCATCACCGTCACGCTCTTGGCGATCTCCCGGACCGCGGCCAGGGTCTGCTCGGTCAGCTTGGGCGAGAGGCCGAGCGACGGCTCGTCAAGCATCAGGAGCTTCGGCTCGGACATCAGCGCCCGCCCGATGGCCACCATCTGCTGCTCTCCCCCGGAGAGGGTTCCCGCGAGCTGGCGCCGACGCTCGGCGAGCCGCGGGAAGAGCGCGTACATCCGCTCGAGGTTCGGAGCCCGGTGCGCGCGGGCCCGGGGAAGCTGCGAGCCGAGGTAGAGGTTCTCCTCCACCGTCATCTCCGGGAAGAGCTGCCGCCCCTCCGGGACGTGAGCGATGCCGAGGTCGACGATGGTGTCCGGGGGCGTGCGGGTGATGTCCTTGCCCTCGAAGACGACCGTCCCCGAGCGCGGGCGGAGGAGCCCCGAGATGACCCGGAGGCAAGTGGTCTTCCCGGCGCCGTTGCCGCCCAGGAGCGCCAGCACCTCGTTGGGCTTCACCTCGAAGCTGACGCCGAACAGCGCCTGGAAGTCGCCGTAGTAGGCGACCACGTCCCGCAGCTCGAGGAGCGCCGTCATCGCGCGCCCCCGGCCACGAACTTCGAGCCCAGGTAGGCCTCGACCACCTTCGGGTCGTGCACCACCTCCACCGGTGGGCCCTCGGCGATCTTCCGTCCCTGGTCCAGCACCACCACCCGGGAGGCGAGCGACATCACGATCCGCATGATGTGCTCCACCCCGCCCACGCTGGTGATGCCGAACTCGTGGAGCCGGCGGATGAGCCCCACGACCTCCTCCCCTTCCCGGGGGTTCAGCCCGGCCATCACCTCGTCGAGGAGGAGGAGCCTCGCCCCCGTGCCGATCGCCCGGGCCACCTCGAGCAGCTTCCGCTGGGCGAGCGGGAGCCCGCTGGCGAGCTGGTCGGCCCGCGACCGCAGCCCCATGAACTCCAGCACCTGGTCCGCCCGGGCCGCGGCATCGGCCCGGCGCGGATGGTGGAGGAAGGTGCCCAGCATCACGTTCTCGCGCACGGTGAGCGCCGGCAGCGGCTGGACGACCTGGAAGGTGCGCCCGATGCCCAGCCGGGTCGCCTGGTAGGGCTCGCCCCCGGTGATGTCCTGGCCGGCGAAGCGGATGGTCCCCGCATCGGGCTTCACGAAGCCGGTGATGAGGTTGAAGACTGTCGTCTTCCCGGCGCCGTTGGGACCGATGAGGAAGACGATCTCGCCCTCGTCGACATGGAAGCTGACGTCGTTGGTCGCCAGCAGGCCGCCGAAGCGCTTGCTCACCTTCTCGAACTCGAGGATCCGAGCCATCGCTACCCCTGGACCGAACCGATGGGCCCGGCCTGTCGCCGGAGCTGCCCCCGCCGCTGGAAGAGCGAGACCAGCCCGCCGGGGACGAAGATGACCACCACGATCAGGAGCAACCCGTAGACCACCAGGTGGGTGTGCTCGAAGTAGTTCTTGAAGATCTCCGAGGTGAGGGTGAGGACGATCGACCCGAGGATCGGGCCCCACACGGTGGCCGCGCCCCCGAGCATGGCGATCAGCGCCGCCTGGACCGAGATCTCGATGTTGAGCACCGTGTCCGGTCCCACGAAGCTGAAGTAGCTGGCGTAGACGCTGCCGGCGAGCGAGGTGAAGACCGCGCTGGGGATCAGCGCCTTCAGCTTGTCCACCGCCGGGTTCACCCCCACCGCCATCGCGGTGTTCTCGTTCTCGCGGATGGCGCGGAGCCGGTAGCCGAAGCGCGAGCCGTGGATCCAGGTGGCGAGGGCGAAGGCGCCGGCGAGGATGGGCACCGCCCCGAGGAAGAACTTGGCGTCCAGGTTCGGCGCCTCGAAGAGGAGCGGGGCGTTGGTGCCCACCGCGCCGTGGGTGAGCTCGTCCTGGTTCTGGACCAGCACCCGGATGATCTCCGCCGCGGCGATGGTGGAGAGCGCGAAGTACGGACCGCGGAGGCGGAAGGTGATGCTCCCGATGATCAGCGCCCCGAGCGCGGCCAGGATCATCCCCAGCAGCACTCCCAGCCACGGGTTCCAGCCGATCCGCTCGGCGGAGAGCGTCATCGCGTACGCGCCGATGCCGAAGTACGCCACGTGCCCGAGGCTCAGCTGCCCGGCGTAGCCGCCGATGAAGTTCCAGGCGATCCCCAGCACCGCGAAGATGAGCACCCGGAAGATCAGCTGGAGCACGTACCCGTCGGTGATCCACAGCGGCATGCTGCCGACCACGGCGAAGAACAGGACGGTCGGCCACCAGCGGCGGACGAGGCTCATCCCTTCCCCCCGAACAGCCCCTGGGGGCGGAAGAGCAGCACCAGCAGGAAGATGACGAAGTTCACCACCTCGGCGTAGCGGTCGGCCCAGGTGTAGGCGGTGAACTGCTCGGCCACCCCGAGCAGGAGCCCGCCCAGCGCCGCGCCCTGCACGCTGCCCATCCCTCCCAGCACTACGATGACGAAGGACTTGAGCGTGTACGGCGCGCCGACGGTGGGGTTGGTCCAGAAGATGGGAAGCAGCAGGGCTCCCGCCACCCCGGCGCAGGCGATGCCCAATCCAAACGTGATTGCCGACACGCGCTCCACCCGGATGCCCATCAGCGGGGCCACGGTGCGGTTCTGGGCCACGGCGCGGATGGCGCGGCCCATCTCGGTGTGGGCCAGGAACTGCTGGAGCGCGATGACCAGCAGGAGCGAGACGGTGAAGGAGAGGATGTACCCCACGCTGAAGTGAAGCGGGCCGGCGGAGGCGATCCGGTTGGCGATGGGGAGGTTGATCTGCCGGTAGTCGGCGCCGAAGAGGAGTTGCGCCAGCCCCACCAGCGCCAGGCTGATCCCCTCGGTCAGGAGGATCTGCAGGAAGTCGCTGGCCCCCATGACCCGGCGGACCAGGAGCCAGTAGATGCCCACCGCCAGCGCGAAGAGCACCGCCCCCCAGAGCGGGAAGGCGAGGTACGGATTCAGCCCGAGGAGCACCCAGCCGTAGAAGCTGAGGTAGGTCCCCAGCATCAGGAACGCGCCGTGGGCGAAGTTCACCAGGCGCATGACGCCGAAGATCAGCGCCATGCCGCTCGCGATCAGCGCGTAGACACCCCCGACCAGCAGGCCGTTGAGGAAGGCCTGCACGAACGCCACGTCAGCGCTCGCTCCACTTCGGGGTAGGGAGGATGGGGTCCGCCGTCGCCTCGCTCTTGGGGTGGACGATCTGGTACTGCCCCTTCTGGATCTGGGTCACCAGGACCGGATGCAGGTTCTGGCCCCGGGCATCGAACTTGATGGGGCCGAAGGTCGTCCGCGGCATGTCGGTGGCCTTGAGCGCATCGCGGATGGCGACCGGATCCCACTTCCCGGCCCGGTTCACCGCATCGACCATCACCTTGAGCGCGGTGTACGCCTGCACCGCGTGGTAGGCGGGGATGGCTCCGTAGCGGGACTGGAACTTCTTCGCGAACTCGGCGCTGCCGGGCCACTTCGACTCCGGCATCCACTGGGTCACGCTGAAGGTGTACTCGGCGTCCTTCCCCGCCCCCTTGTCGGTCGTGGGGAACTCCGGCGTGCTGAAGCCGGTGCCGGCGGCGCTGAAGAACCGGGGGTTCAGGTCCACCTGCCGCGACTGGTGCATGAGGCTGGTGGCGTCCAGGAGGTAGCTGGCGAAGTAGATGGCGTCGGGCGCCTTCTCCTTCACCTTCTGGAGCATCGCGGTGTAGCTGGGCGATTTCGCAGTGTACGACTCGTCGGCCACGATGGGGATGCCCGCCTCGGTCGCCGCCTTCTTCATCGCCGCGCCGTTGGCCTGCCCGAAGTTGGTGTTCTCGTAGACGATCGCCACGCTCTTCGGCAGCCCGGCGTCCCTCCAGAAGGCCACCATGCCGTTGGCGTAGTCGGTGGCCCCGGAGCAGAGGCGGAAGCTCCACCCCTGCGTGTTCTCGAGCACGTTGTCCGCGGTGGCGGTGGGCATCAGCAGCGGAACGCCCCGCCGCGCGACGAGGGGGACGATCGCCTTGGTGCTCTCCGACGAGTAGGAGCCGATGATCGCCGAGACCTTGTCCTGGTCCACCAGCTTGGCCACACCCTGGGCCGCGATGTCGGCCTTGCTCTGATCGTCGTACTTCACGACCTCCAGGGGCTTCCCGAGCACGCCGCCGGAGGCGTTGATCTCCTCGAGCGCGATCTCGAACCCGCGATCGTGGGCCTGGCCGAACGCCTGCTGGCTCCCGGTGAGCGCGGTGATGATCCCGATCCGCCCCGGCTTGCTCTGCTGACACCCCGCGAGAACCAGCGCGGCGAGGGCGACGACGAGGCGACGGACGCGCATCGATTCACTCCTTCGTACAGTCGCCGCCCGGAGTAGGTCAGGCGCCGATTCCGTGCCAGCGAAAACTGCCGGGATTTCTGGAGCGAAGAACGGGCCTCATGACGCCCCGCGTCGACCGGGACTCCCCCTGGACGACGCCCCGCGTCTTGTGCGCAACATTGCCCCGCTTTTCACGAGATTCCTCGCGGTCGCGGACGGTCCGTGTCTGGACGGACCCCGGTCTCCGGGTGGAGAGAGAGAAGAGGAAAGGGGACAGACACCGCCGATGCCGTCCAAGAGGAATCCCATCGCTTCCGAGCCCCCCGGGCACTCCACCTCACGCACGCACGTCCGACCTTCGCCGGCCCCGCGCGCCTCGCACGGCGCCGCCGTCATCACGGCCCCGCGCAAGAGCGAGCTGCACCGCGTGACGACCACGCACCGTCCCAGGCCCACGCGCGAGCAGATCGCGCTTCGCGCCTACGAGATCTGGCTGCAGACCGGCTGCGTCTCCGGACGCGACTCGGAGAACTGGATCCAGGCCGAGCGCGAGCTGTCCGCCGGATGCGACCCGGACTGGAGCGCCGGCCAGTCAGCGCAGCAGGGCTGAGCGCGCCGCCCTGAGCTGACCGAAGATCCGCTCGGCCTCGAGCACCGACCGCATCGCCAGGCCGCAGGCCGGGGTGGCCACGAAGTGCCGCAGCGCCTCTGGCCGATCGGGGAGCGCGGCCGCGACCGAGGCCTCCACCGCCCGGGCCAGCTCCTCGGGATCGGCTTCCTCCCCGAGATCGGTGGGCACGAGCCCCAGGGAGAACGCTCCGCCGCGGTCGAGGAAGCGCCGCACCGCCCGCGGCTCGTCCAGCACCGCGTCGAGCGAGAGCCGCACGTCGAAGGAGAGGAGGTCGATCCCCAGGTCGAGCAGCGCGCCCCAACGGGTGTTGCCGCAGCAGTGCAGCCCCACCAGCGCCCCCTCGCGGCGGAGGGCGGCGACGAGGAGCCGCAGCTCGGAGAGGACCGCGAGGTGCGCGGCGTCGGTCGTGTCCAGGGCGTAGAGGCCCGGCTCGTCGAGGTAGAGCAGCACCGTCGAGCCCGCCGCACGGATCGCCTGCACCAGCGCCAGCGCACGCACGAGGACGAGGCGGAACACCTGGGCGTCCAGCCCGGGGTGCTCGGAGAGCGGCTCCCCGGTCGCCAGCCGCGAGCTCCACCGCACGGTGGCCGGGCCGGCGATCTGCGCCTTGGCGAAGGCCAGCCTTCGTTCCCGCACCTCCCAGAGGAACGGCCGGAGCGCCCTCACCGCGGTGACGCCGGGAAGGAACGCCGAGGCGTCGCCGCTCCGCACCGCCGCGTCGATGCGCGCGTCGAGCTCGCCCCGGCTGGCCTCCCAGGCTCCGAGGTCCACCGAGCACGCTCCCTCCTCGGTGGCCCGCAGCCCGGGGAGCTCCTCCAGCGCCGCGGGGACCATCAGCTCCGAGGGGTTTCCCACCGGGAGCTGCGGCAGGTAGGGCACGTCCACCGCGAGCGCCATCTGCAGGGCCAGCTCCATCTGCGTGTGGGGCAGGCTCCCGATGCCGGTGATGGCACCGCGGGGCAGCAAGGAAAGTGCAGGTCGAACGTCGGGCATCCCTAGGTGACCGAGAAGTAGAAGGCGTCCGGGTGGTGGAAGACGATCGCCGACACCGAGGCCTCCGGCTCCATCATGCAACCCTCGGTGAGGGTCACCCCGACCTCCTCCGGCCGGAGCACGGCGAACAGCTGGTGTTGATCCTCCAGGCGCGGGCAGGCGGGGTACCCGAAGGAGTAGCGCTTCCCGGAGTACTCGGCGCGGAACCGTTCGATCATCGTCATGTCCGGCCGGTCGGGCACGCCCCACATGCTCCGGATCCGGGAGTGGAGCAGCTCGGCATACGCCTCGGCGGTCTCCAGGGCCAGCGCCTGCACCCCGTGCATCTTCACGAAGTCACCCGAGGCCTTGAAGCCCTCGGACAGCGCGCGGATTCCCTTCCCCGCCGTCACCACGAACAGGCAGAGGTTGTCGTTGGGGCGGCCGGACTCGAGCGGGCGAACGAAGTCGGCCAGGCAGATGCCGCCGGGGCGCGCCTGCCGCTGGAACTCGAACGAGGTCACCTCGGCGCCGGTCCCGCCGTCGAAGAGCACGACGCGGTTCCCGTCCGAGCCGGCCTTGAAGAACCGGAACACCGCCCGGGCCTCCATCGTCCCCTTCAGCTCGGCCCTGAGCGCGTCGAGCGTCGCCTTGAGGGCGAGCGCCTTCCGACCGTCCTCGGTCTCGCCCAGCCTCGCCTCCGCCGGCGTGCCCAGCGCCCGCGCGGCCGAGCCCTTCACCCCGAAGTGACGCCCGTAGAGCATCACCGGGTTCACGTAGCGCCAGATCTGCTCCAGTGGAGTGGTGGCCAGGACGTGCCGGTCCCAGTCCGGCGGCGCCGGGACCGTCTCGAGGATCCGCACCTCGGGCGAGCGCGCGGCCGGGGCGGTGAGCGGAGCCGGGCGGGCAGCGGTCTCGGCGGCCAGCTTCTCCCGCCGGACCCGGAGCTCCTCCTTCAGACGGTCGAGTCCTGCGGGGTCGACGATCTGCTTGGCCAGCTCGAGCCCGCTCATCGCGTCCTGGGCGTAGGCCACCGTTCCCGCGTAGGCCGGGGCGATGGAGCGATCCACGAAGTTCCGCGACAGCGCCGCCCCGCCCACCAGCACCGGAAGCTTCACTCCGGCTCGCGAGAGGTCCTCGGCGGTCGCCACCATCTGGTGGGCGCTCTTCACCAGCAGGCCAGAGAGCCCGAGGATGTCCGGGGCGTGCTCGCGCACCGCGGCCACCAGCCGCTCGGGCGGAACCTTGATTCCCAGGTTGACCACCTGGAAGCCGTTGTTGGCGAAGATGATCTCCACCAGGTTCTTTCCGATGTCGTGCACGTCGCCCTTGACCGTTGCCAGCACCACCTTGCCCCGGGTGGCGCTGGAGGCGCGGTCCATGTGCGGCTCGAGGTAGCTCACCGCGGCCTTCATCACCTCGGCGCTCTGGAGCACCTCGGCCACGATGAGCTCGTTCTTCCCGAAGAGCCGGCCCACCTCGTCCATCCCCGCCATCAGCGGGCCGTTGATGATCTCCAGCGGCTTGCGGGTCCTCAGCGCCTCGTCCAGGTCGGGCAGCAGCCCATCCCGGCTTCCCTCGATGACGTAGCGCTGCAGCCGCTCGTCGAGCGGCAGGCTCTCCTTCGCCCGGGCCGGCGCGGCCTTCCGCTCGCGGAAGTGGGCGGCGAAGGGGGTGATGGGGTCGGCGCCGCGGTTGAAGAGCAGGTCCTCGGACAGCCGGCGCTCCTCCTCCGGGAGCGACGCGTAGCGCTCCAGCTTCTCCGAGTTGACCAGGGCCATCGACAGCCCGGCCTGGGTGCAGTGGTAGAGGAAGACCGAGTTCAGCACCTCGCGCCCGGCGGTCGGTAGACCGAAGGACACGTTGGAGATACCGAGCACCGTCCTGCTCCTGGGGAAGCGCCGGGTGATCGCCCGGACTCCCTCGATGGTCTCCACCGCGCTGCCCACGTACTGCTGGTCCCCCGAGGCGCAGGGGAAGACCAGCGGGTCGAAGTAGAGGTCCTCCTCGGGTATCCCGTACTTCCCGGTGAGGAGCGCGTGGCTCCGCTCGGCGACCTCGAGCTTCCGCGCACGGGTGACCGCCATCCCGGTCTCGTCGATGCAGCCGACGATGAGCGCGGCGCCGAAGCGGCGCGCCAGCGGGACCACCTTTTGGAAGCGCTCCTCGCCGTCCTCGAGGTTGATGGAGTTGATGATCGCCTTGCCCTGGCAATAGGTGAGCGCCCGCTCCACGACCTTCTCGTCGGTGGAGTCGATCATCAAGGGAGCTCGCACCTTCTTGACGACCGCGCCGAGGAAGCGCTCCATGTCGCGGAGCTCGTCCCGGTCGGGGTTGGCGAGGCAGACGTCGATGACCTGCGCGCCGCGCTTCACCTGGGCCCGGGCGACCTCCGAGGCGTCGTCCCACTGCTCGGCGACGATCAGGTCCTTGAACTTCCGGCTGCCGATGACGTTGGTCCGCTCGCCGACGATCACCGGCCGGACGTCCTCGCCCACCTCCAGGTAGTCGATGCCGGAGAGGCGGGAGGCCGGACGGGGATGGGGCCTGCGCGGCGGGAGACCACGGACCGCCTCGGCGAGCGCCCGGACGTGCTCGGGGGTCGTGCCGCAGCAGCCGCCCACGACGTTCAGCCAGCCCTCCTCGACGAAGCGGCGGAGGGTCCGGGAGATCATCGCCGGCGTCTCGAGGTAGCGGCCGTTCTCGTCGGGGAGACCGGCGTTGGGCACGCAGGCCACCGGGAAGCGGGTCTGCTGCGCGAGCGACCGGATGTGGTCGGTCATGAACTCCGGACCGGTGGCGCAGTTCAGGCCCAGGTAGAGGAGGTCCACGTGCTCCACCGAGGTGGCGAGCGCCTCCACCGACTGCCCGGCGAGCATCGTACCCATCGGCTCGATGGTGCCGGACACGGCGATGGGAACCCGCCGACCGGTCTTCGCGAAGGCCCGCTCGCAGCCGAGCAGCGCGGCCTTCACGTTGCGGGTGTCCTGGGCGGTCTCGATGAGCAGGAAGTCCACGCCACCCGCAACCAGACCCTCGGCTTGCACCGCGAAGGTGTCGGTCAGGGCATCGAACCCGATGCCGCCGGTCACGCTGATCGCCTTGGTGGTGGGTCCGATCGAGCCGGCGACCCAGCGCGGGCGCCCGTCGGCGGCCTCGACCGCGTCCGCGGCCTCGCGGGCCAGCTCCGCTGCCCGGGCGTTGATCTTCAGGGCCTGGTCCTGGAGCCCGTACTCGGCGAGGACCAGCGGGGTCCCGCCGAACGTATCGGTCTCGGTGACGTCCGCGCCGGCCTCGAGGTAGGTCCGGTGGATGTCGCGGATGAGCTCGGGCCGGGTGAGGACCAGGTTCTCGTTGCAGCCCTCGAGCTCGGGCCCTCCGAAGTCGGCCGCCTTGAGGTTCCTCGACTGGATGAGAGTGCCCATCGCGCCGTCGAGGACGAGGATCCGCTCGGAGAGCGTCTGCTTCAGCCGCTGGATGCGCTCCTCGGCCGGCGCGCTCATCGCTTCTCTCCTTTGACCAGGAACACCCGGAAGGGCGAGCTCGCCTGCCGGGGGTGAACCTCGAGGCTCACCTTCTCGAAGCCGGTCCGTCGGAGCGTGGACTCGATCGCCTCGGGCTCGAAGCCCAGATGCCGGTGGCCGAGGCGCTCGCGCACCCAGGTCTCCTCGTGGGGCATCAGCTCGAGCACGACGACCTTCCCGCCCGGGGCGAGGATCCGCGCCGCCTCGCCCAGCACGGCGGCCGGCTCCTCCACGTGGTGCAGGCTCTGGGACAGGACCACCAGCCCCGTCCGCCCCGAGGGAAGCGACAGGTGGTGGAGATCCTCCCGGAGGAAGGTCACGTTGTGGAGGCCCTCGCGCTTCGCGCGGGCGCGGGCCTGGGCCAGCGCGACGCGGCTCTGGTCGATGGCGACGACCGACCGTGCCCAGCGGGCGATGGAGACGCTGAGCACGCCGGTCCCGCAGCCGAAGTCGGCCACGTCCAGCGGCGGGAGCAGCGAGGCCAGCGCTCCGGCCCAGAGGAACCACGACTGGCCGGGCTCGAGCAGCCGCTCGTTGAGGAGCTGCCGGTCCTCGCGCTGGCGGAGCAGGTCCTTGAGGCGAGCCAGGTCGCCGGTCCGGTCCTCGGCCTGACAGGCCATCTTGATGAGCGGCGCCTGCACGTCACCGGCGTCCACCGCGAGCGAGTAGTAGGTGAAGCCGGCGGCACGTTCCTCTCGGACCAGGCCCAGCTGCCGGAGCTTGCCGAGGTGGTGGCTCACCGAGGACTGGGCGACCCCCACCACCGAGACCAGCTCGGAGACGTTGAGCGGGGCGGCGGCGACCAGCCGGAGGATGCGCAGCCGGGTCGGGTCGCCCAGGGCCCGGAAGGACTGGGAGAGAGCCTCCATATCAATGGGTGTTCATATGTCGATGCCCTGCCGGTGGCAAGCCAGACTGGCCCCTCGGGGCGGCAGGGCGCGGGTCGGCTCAGTGAGCGCCGCCCGAGGCCATGCTCTTCCCGGATGCCGGCCGGTGGGCCCGGTCGTGCGCCGCGAGCCAGGCGTTCATCTCCCGCGTGTAGGCGCTCTGCTCGACGTGGAGCGCCGCCAGCTGCGAGCGGGCCTCCCGTGCCAGCGCCACCGCCTGGCCCGGGTCCTGGTGCGTGGCATCGAGCGCACGGGCGAGCACGAAGCGGGTCAGTGCGAGCTCCGTCGGATCGATCGACGCACCCTGCTCCAGCGCCAGCGATTCCCTCGCCAGCGCCAGCGCCTTCCCCGGCTGCTCCAGCGCGAGGTAGGCGCCGGCCATGCGGGTGAGGCTCAGCCCGCGGAAGGGGCTCGTGCCTCCGTGAAGCGCCTCGCGGATCGCCAGCGCCCGCTGATGCTCCGCCAGTCCCTCGGAGGGGTGGCCGGTCGCCTCCAGGATCTCCCCGTGGAGATCCCGGTCGTTCGCCAGCTCCTCGGTCCCGGTGACCGCCTGCCTCTCGCGGATGGCGATCGCCCGGGTGACCTCCGAGAGCGCCTCCGGATGGCGCGCCAGCGCGAAGTCGGTCACGGCGAGGTTGGACTCGGTGTTCGCGACCTCCAGATGTTCCGGTCCGATCGAGCGCTGCTGGATTGCCAGCGCGCGCCGCCGGAGCTGCTGGGCCTCCCCCGGGTCCCAGTTCATGACCACGTTGGCGAGGTTGTTCATCACCGCGGCCGTGTCCGGATGGTCCGGGCCCATCGTGGACTCGAAGATGTTCAGCGCCCTGCGGAGGTAGGGCTCGGCGTCGCGGTAGCGCGCCTGCTCCTGCAGCATGATGCCCAGCCCGTTCAGGGAGCGGCCCACCGGCGTGCTCGAGGGCCCGAACACCGCCTCCCGCGCCGCGAGCGCCCGGAGCGCCGTGTCCCAGGCCAGATCGACGTTGCCCAGCCGGCGGTGCACGCTCGAGAGCTGGTACAGCGTGTTGGCCACCAGGGGATGCATCGGCCCCAGCTTGCGCTCGACGATGTCCAGGGCAGCCTGGAGCTGGGTACGTGCCTCGGCGAGCTGGCCCGAGTTGCGGAGCGCGACTCCGAGGCTCACCAGCATGCTGGCGATCCGGGTGTCGTCGGCGTCGAAGGCGGAGTGAGCCTGCTCCACCGCCCGCTGCAGCTCGTCGATCGCCTCCTTCTGGCGCCCCTCCCGCGCGTGCAGGCTCCCCAGCGCGAACCGGTAGACGGCCTCGAGGTGCGGCGGCCTCCCGAGACGCACCAGGATCGCGTTCGCCTGCGCTGCCGCCTGCTCCCCGTCGCGGAACCGCGCCTGCTCGACCCCCACCACCCGGGTCAGGGCGGTCCAGCCCCCGACCCGGAGAGCATCGTCCTGCGCGGCGTCGGCCCCGGCGACGGCCTCCATCCACGTCCGCTCGGACTCGGCGAAGTCGCCCAGGTCCGAGCGCACCTGGGCGAGGAGCGCCCGGGCCCGGGCGTCGAGCCCTGGAGAGCCGAGCGCGGCGGCCGCGTCGGCGAGAGGCCGGACCTTCGCCATGGCCTGCTTCAGCTGCCCGGTCTCCCTGAGTGCCGCGGCCTCGGCGAGCCCCCGGTCGAGCGCCTCCGCCTGGGCGCGGACCGGAGGAGACAGCGGCGACTCCGCCGGCGAGGCGAGTACCCCCGCGCTCGAGCACTCGCCGATCGCGGGAAGCGCATCCACCGCCTGGCCGGCACGCTCGACGATCTTCGCATCGGCCTTCGCCAGCACGGCCGTCAGGGCGCGCATCTCCTCCAGCCGGCGGCCCAGGCACGCCATCCGCCGGTCGAGGAGCCCCTCCGACTGCGTGCCCCGGAGCCGTGTGGCCTCGCAGGCCTCGACATTCATCGAGGTCCAGGCCCGGGCCCGTCCGTCCAGGCTCCGGACGACGCCGGCCAGCACGTCCTTCGCGTACGGGACCCGGCTCTCCAGGAATGCGTGGCTCACCGCCTCGCGGGTCGTCGGATCCCACGTTCCGGTCAGCTGGGCCGCGGCCCCGCTGCAGAGCAGACGCCGGCGCTCCGCCCAGAGATAGGTGGTTCCGAGCGCTCCCACCACGAGCGCCGAGAGCGCGGCCGTGGCCAGGAAGCGCGTCCTCCGGCGCGCCGGGTCCGCCGCGAGGGCGTCGAGCAGCTCGCGCATCGAGCGGTGGCGCTCCTGCGGCGACTCCTTCAATCCCTTCAGCACCGGGCGCATCACCCAGCCAGGGACGCTCTGCGGACCCGCGTGGCCTGGCGACTTCCCGTGGGCGTCGGCCGGCCCGGCGGGCCGGTGGCCGGTGAGCCCCTCGAACAGCGCCACGCAGAAGCTGTACTGGTCGGTGCGGGCATCCAGCGGGCGGCCGAGTCGCTGCTCCGGCGACATGTACGCGGGGGTCCCGACCAGGAGCGCGGAGGTGGAGCGGTCCGGATCGAGCTCGCGCCCGGAGCCCGTGCCGGGAGGCTCGCGGGCACCCTCGGCGAAGTCGCTCGAGCCCACCGCGAGCCCGAAGTCCGTCACCTTCACCACCCCGTCCCGCCCGAGGACCACGTTCGCCGGCTTGAAGTCGCGGTGCACGAGCCCGGCGGCATGAGCGGCGGCCAGCCCCTCTCCGGCCTGGAGGAAGGCGGCGAGCACCTCTCGCCATGGCCGGGGGCGCTCCTCGAGCCACGCCCGCAGGGTCGTGCCCTCCACCAGCTCCATGGCGACGAAGACCTGCCCCTCTGCCGTCCCGACGTCGTGGACGGCGACGACGTGGGGGTGCGACAGACGCGCCATCGCCTGGGCCTCGTGCAGCAGCCGGCTCTGGAGCATCGCCGCGTCGACGCCGGGGACCGGCTTGAGGAGCTTGAGCGCCACCCGTCGGTCCAGCTGCGGGTCGTAGGCACGGTAGATCTGCCCGGTGGCGCCCTCGCCCAGCGTCTCGAGCACGAGGTAACGGCCGAGGGCCCACGCCATCGCGGCTTCCCCCGGGTCCGGCGATCTCAGCGAGCGGTCGGGGCCGAACCTGGCCGGGCAGAGTGCCCCCCGGCTCGGCGGAGATCAAACACGGTGGCACTGGTCTTCCGACCGAGTGGCGTGTTGGCGGTCGAGCCCGAACGGGTGGACCGACCTTCAGCCCTTGGAGGCGTACCGGCGGTGGTCGACCATCAGGCAGCGGTCCTGCACCACGTCGATGCCCGCCGCCGCCAGCCGGTCCGCCACCGCATCGTGCCGGATGCCCGCCTGGAGCCAGACCGCCTTCGGCTTCTTGGCCAGGATGTCCTCCACGTGCCCCTCGACGTCCTTCGGCTTCCGGAACACGTCGACCAGGTCGATCTCGCCGGGGATGTCCACCAGGCGCCGGTACACGGGCTTGCCGAGGATCTCCTTCACCTCGGGGTAATAGACCGGCACCGGCACGACCTCGATGCCCACCGAGTTCAGGTACTCGGGCACGTAGAAGGCCGGCTGGTCCGACTGCTCCTCCGTCTTGATGCCCAGCACCGCGACGCGACGGATGCGCCTGACGAGATCTCGGACCGCTTCCTCGGTTTCCAGACGATGGCGTGACGGCATGGCGGCGGAGAGTACCCCGGCGCGACTCCGGGGTGTCGGGTGTGGCCAGGACCCCCCGTTGCGACGAAGCCCCGAGGTTGACCGCCGGGGGGTCAGAGGGCATGACAGCCGCCGTGGACGACTTCTTCCCCGCCGCCGAGGCGCTGCTGGAGCAGATGATCGCCCAGCAGCGGGCCAAGGTGCTGCGGCTGGCCCGGGAAGCGGTGCCCAACCTCGGGCCGGAGGACGTGCTCAACCCCCACGACTTCCCCGAGCTCAAGGAGCATCCCACCTTCGAGTTCGAGGACGGGCTGCTCAGCGGCCTGGTCGCGGCGCAGATCGCGCTCCGCGCCGAGCACCGGAAGCGGGCGGTGTCCTGAGATGCGAAGCCTCGCCCTCCACAGTGCCCGCGCGCGTGCGCTGCTCACCGAGGGGCTGGGGGCGGAGCCTCCGCGGCTCGATCTGGCAGCCTGCGCGGTCGCGGCCCTGGAGGACGAGGCGCTCGACGTGGAGCAGGTGCTGCACACCCTGGACGCGCTGGCTGCGCGGGTGCGCGCGCTCGAGCCCGGCCGCCTCGATGCGCTCGGACGCGCCCAGGCGCTGCGCCGGGTCCTCGCCGACGAGGAGGGCTTCTGGGGAGACGGCGATACCTACGACGCGCCCGAGAACAGCTTCCTCGACCGGGTGCTCTCCCGGAAGAAGGGCCTGCCCATCACCCTGGCCGTGGTGTACCTCGAGGTGGCGCGGCGGGCCGGAGTCCCGCTCTTCGGCGTCTCGTTCCCCGGGCACTTCCTGGTCGCCTGCCCCTCCGAGGACGGGAAGCTGGTCCTCGACCCGTTCCAGGGCGGGAAGATCCTCACCGAGGCGGGCTGCCAGGACCTCCTGGCCAAGGTCGCGCCACAGGTCCGGTTCCAGCCGCGCCTGCTCTCCCCGGCGCCGGCGAAGGTCATCGTCTGGCGCATGCTCAACAACCTGAAGCGCTCCTGGCTCGAGCGGACGCAGGGAGAGCGCGCCGCCCGCGCGGTGGATCTCCTGCTCCAGCTCCATCCCGACCACCCGGGCGAGCTCCGGGCCCGCGCGACCATCCTCTCGGCGCTGGGCGCCTACCGGGCGGCGCTCACCGACGTCGAGCGCTGCCTCGAGCTCTCGCCCGACGCTCCCGACCAGGCGCAGCTCGAGCTCACCGCGCAGGCGCTGCGGCACCGCCTGGAGTTCCTGAATTGAGCACCCGGTGGCGGACCCTCCGCCGAGGCGCCGAGCGCGACTTCACCATCCTCCGCATCCGCGAGGATACGCTCGTGGACGCGCAGGGCCGCGAGCACGCGCGGGTGATCATCTCCGCGCCAGACTGGGTCAACGTGCTCGCCTTCACCCCCGAGGGTGAGGCCCTCCTGGTGCGGCAGTTCCGCGCCGGCATCGCCTCGGAGACTCTCGAGGTCCCCGGCGGGATGGTCGACCCGGGCGAGACGCCCGAGCGGACCGCGGCCCGCGAGCTGGAGGAGGAGACGGGATTCGTCCCCGGACGCCTGGTCCCGCTCGGGGCCTGCCATCCCAACCCGGGCATCCAGGACAACCGGCTGCACTCCTTCCTCGCGCTCGACTGCACGAGGCAGGGCCCCCCGCGGCTCGACCCCGGAGAGGACATCCAGGTCGAGCGGGTGCCCGCCGCGTCGCTGCGGGAGCGCGTGGAACGCGGGGAGATCACCCACGCCCTGGTGCTGGCGTCGATGTGCCAGGCCGAGGTCCGGAGGCTGCTGCCGTGAGCGCGTTGCTCGTGCTGCTGCTCTCGTGGACGCTCTCCCCCGAGGCGGCCCGGGCGAAGCAGGGGCCGATGCTCTTCGGGAGCGGGCAGGTCGTCTTCCTGCTCGGCGCGCCTGCCGGACCGGGGGACACGCTGCGGCTGGCCCGGGTGCGGGTGTCGGACGCCGACCTTCCGGCGGACACCAACCTCGACGACGCCGAGTACCACTTCTCTCCGGCGGGAGAGCCGTCCGTGGCGCTCCGGCCCGGGCAGCTGCTGACCGGCCCTCTGTGGCGGTTCGGAGCGGAGAGCCCCGAGGGGCGGAAGCGGATCGACGCCCTGCACGTCGAGGTGGTCCGGGAGGACCGCCTGGCGCCCGCGACCGGGCGCGGCCTCGGCTATCGCGCGTTCGGTACTCCGGACCGCCTCTACTTCGTCCACGCCGGGATGCGCTTCGTGCAGATCATCCGCGTGTTCCCCGCGGGGGAGGCGAGCATCCCTCCCGAGGGAGTCCCGGTGCGCCTCGACCGGCCGTCCCAGGAGCCGGCCACCCGGCTGTTGCCGGGCGAGTACGCCCGCGTCACCTTCGGCGACGGAAAGACGACGCGGGTGACGGCGGGAAGCGAGATCTGGTTCGTCACCCGCTGACCGCGCGGCGCGGCTACGCTCCCGCTCCGGGTCATGAGGACCTCGAAGAGCACGTCGGCCGCGCTCGGCTTCTCGGTCCACACCGGATGGGCGGCGCTCGTCGCGGTGTCGCGGTCGGGCGCGTCGCTGACCGTGCTTGACCGCCGGCGCGTGCAGATGATTCCCGGCGTGGACCGGCCGCCCTTCGAGCGGCCGCCCTTCGTCTTCCATGCCGCCCGCGAGCTGCCGCTCGACGAGGCCGAGCGCCTGGTGGCGGCCACCGAGGAGAAGGCCCGGGACAAGGCGCGCGAGGCGATCGGTGAGGCGCTGGAGGGTCTCCGGGGCGCGGGCCAGAGCGTCGCCGGCGGCGTGGTCATCACCGCCAAGGACCCGCCACCCCAGTCCCTCGAGTCGGTGCTGAGGAGCCACTCCTCCATCCACGCCGCGGAGGGCGCCCTGTACCGGGCCGCCGTTCGCAGGGCCTGCGAGGAGCTGGGGCTTCCGGTCTTGCAGGTGGGCGGCCACGAGCTCGTGAAGCGCGCCGCGCACGCGCTGGGTCTCCCCGCCTCCGAGGTCCGCCCGTACCTGGCGCGGGTGGGACGGACCGCCGGCCCCCCCTGGACCGCCGATCAGAAGGCGGCGAGCCTCGCCGCGGTGCTCGCCCTGAGCTGATGGCGGAGGTGCCGCAGTCGGGGACCGCGTGCGATTCCACGCCGCCATCCCGCACTGGCTCGGGCAGCACCTCGCCCGGAGTCCCCAGATGCGCACCCTCGCCCATGAACACCCCGTCCATCAGGCCGTCCTCCTCCTGCTCCTCTCGCGGGTGGCGTACGGGATGGTTCACGCGCTGAGCGCGCACGCACGGCAGCGTGGACCCTCCGCCTCGATGCCCGCCGCCCCGGCACCGGCCGGAGCCGAGGGACAGCTCGGCCTCCACGCGGCCGACGCCGATGCGGACATCGGCCCCGGAGCGCCGCAGAACGGCTTCCTCACCCTGGCCGACGTCTCGGGGATGAAGCTCTCCGCCGAGCTCGTCGTGCTGTCGGCCTGCCGCAAGGGCCTCGGGAGGACGTCCCGGGCGAGGGGCTGGTGGGCCTGGCCCGCGGGTTCATTGGACGCCGGCGCGCCGCGGGTCGTCGCGAGTCTGTGGAAGGAAGCTCCTCGACCGGCACCTGTCGCCGGCCGACGCGCTCCCCGAGGCCGAGCTCGCGCTCCGCCGGGAGCGGCGGACGTCGGCGCCGCACGCCTGGGCCGGCTTCGTGCTCCAGGGCGACTGGCGCCCGCTCAGTGTCGCAGGAAGAGCCCCACCGCACTGATCAGGGCGAAGGTGCCGAAGACGACGCGCAGCACGCGCTCGGGCAGCCGGTGGGCGATCGCCACACCGAGCGGCATCGTCGCCACCCCGCCGAGGGCCAGGGCGATTCCGCGCGCCCAGTCCACGTTTCCCGCTCGCCCGTAGACGAGGAGGTTCACCACCGTCCCGGGCGCGACCAGGGCAAGCCCCATGCCCTGCGCCGTGGCCTGCCCCATTGCCCGCAGCGTCGTCATCAGCGGCACGGTGAGCAGCGACCCGCCCACCCCGAAGAGCCCGGAGGTCAGGCCGCCGAGCACGCCCAGGGAGACCGCGAGCCTCCCCGGGATGCGCGCGTCCGGGTCGATCCGCGGCTCGCCCGAGCGGCTCCGGAGCCCGTAGAAGCCCGCGAGGGCGAGCAGGAAGCAGCCGAAGGCCACCCGGAGCACGCCCGAGGGGGCGGCGGTGGCGACCCGCGCGCCGACGTAGGTGAAGACCGGCGCCGAGAGTGCGAGCACCAACGCTCCCCGCGGGTCGAAGCCCTGGTAGCGCGCGTACCGCCAGAGGCCGAGCAGCACGTTGGGGACGACCATCACCAGCGAGGTCCCCTGCGCTCGCTGCTGCGTCATCCCGAAGAAGACGCCGAGGAGCGGGATGACGAACAGCCCGCCGCCGATGCCCACGATGCCGCTGAGGACGCCGATGGCGGCGCCGAGCAGGACGTCGAGCGCCACCTCCGCGGGGGCGAGGCCCATGCGCGGCTGCCCTTACCCCGCCGTGCCGCGGTCCCAGGTGCCGGTGCGGCCGCCGGCCTTGTGCTCCAGCTGCACCGACTCGAGGACCATCCCCCGGTCGACGCTCTTCACCATGTCGTAGATGGTCAGGGCCGCGGTCGCCGCCGCGGTGAGGGCCTCCATCTCCACCCCGGTGCGATCGAGCGTCTTCACCTCGGCCCGGATGCTCGCCCCGCCGTCGTCGAGGGCCACGTCCACCGTCACCCCGGTGAGGGCGATGGGATGGCAGAGCGGGATGAGGTCGGGCGTGCGCTTGGTGGCCATCACCCCGGCGAGCCTGGCCGCGGAGAGGACGTCGCCCTTCTCCACCTTGCCCTCGCGGATTCGGGCCACGGTCGCCGGCTGCATCCGGAGCCGCGCGGTGGCCACCGCCACGCGCTCGGTGCGCTCCTTGCCGCCGACGTCGACCATCTTCATGCGCGCTCCACCGCCTGCAGGAGGTCGTCGGCCACGTCGTCCGGATCCTCGAGGCCGACCGAGACGCGGACGAGGTTCTCGCCGATGCCGGCCGCGGAGCGCTCCTCGGGGGTGAGCCGGCGGGCGCTCGCGCTCGCGGCGTGCATGACCAGGGTGGTCACGTCGCCGAGCGAGGGGGCCGGCCGGCACAGCTCCAGCGCCTCCAGGAAGCGGAACGACTCGGCCCTGCCCCCGCCGGCGATCTCGAACGCCACCATGCCCCCGAAGCCGCCGCTGAGCAGGACTCGCGCGGTGGCGTGATCGGGATGGTCGGCGAGCCCGGGGTAGAGCACCCGGGCGATGCGCCGGTTCTCGCGGAGGCGCCGGGCGATCTGAAGGGCGTGCGTGGAGTGGGCGGCCATCCGCACCGGAAGCGTCCGGAGGCCGCGGAGCGTGAGCCACGCCTCGAAGGGGCCGAGCAGCGCTCCCTCGAGCACGCGGGCCGCCCGGAGCGGGTCGATGCGCGCCCGCGTCCCGGAGACGACGCCGCCGGTGGCATCGGAGTGGCCGTTGATCCACTTGGTCGTCGAGTGGAGCGCGTAGTCGGCGCCCTGCCCGAGCGTCCGCTGCAGCGCCGGCGAGGTGAAGGTTCCGTCGACGGCGAGCACCGCCCCCGCGGCGTGCGCCGCCCGCGCCAGCGCCGGCAGGTCCGGGACCGCGAGCAGCGGGTTGGTCATGCTCTCGGCGAGAACCAGCTTCGGGCGCAGCGCGGCGATGCGCTCGAACGCGGCGGGGTCGCTGAGCTTCAGCGCGTGGAGCTCGACCCGCTGCTGCTCGGCGAGGCGCTTGAAGAGCGCGCGGGTGGCGCCGTACCCGTCGGCCGGCATCACCACCCGGTCCCCGGGGGTCAGCGCCTGGGCGTCGAAGACCGCGCGGAGGGCCGCCATGCCGCTGCCGAAGACCGCCGAGGCCTCGGCCCCCTCGAGCGCGGCCACCGCCTCCTCGAGGAGCACCGAGTTCTCGCCGCGGATACGGGTGTAGACGAAGTCCTTCCCATCCAGCGCGGCGTCGAGGTCCTCGGCCGAGTCGAACCAGCTGACCGCGGCCGGATGGACCGCCGGGGTGACGGGGACGGCCTTGCTCTCGGGAAGCCGGCTCCCGGCGTGAATGGCCCGGGTGGACAGGGCCGCCGGCTTCCTTCGCTCACTCACGCGCCGTGCTCCACGAGGAAGCGCTCGGCCTCGATGGCCGCCATGCACCCCGTGCCCGCGGCGGTCACCGCCTGCCGGAACACCGCGTCCTGCACGTCGCCGCAGGCGAAGACGCCGTCCAGGGTGGTGCGGGTGCTGCCGGGCACGGTCTTGATGTACCCGTTCTCGGTCGTCTCCAGCCAGTCCTCGAAGAGGGGCGAGTTGGGCTTGTGACCGATGGCGACGAAGAGCCCTCCGGCCCGGAGGGTCATCACCTCGCCAGTCTTCACGTTCCGCACGCGAGCGCCGGTCATCCGCTTGCCGTCGCCGAGGATCTCCTCGGCCACCGTGTTCCACACCACCGAGATCTTCGGATTGCTCAGCACCCGGTGCTGCATGATCTTCGAGGCCCGGAACTGGTCCCGGCGGTGGAGCAGGGTCACCCGGTTGACGATCTTCGCGAGGTAGGTGGCCTCCTCCATCGCGGTGTCACCGCCGCCCACGACGAGGACGTCCTCTCCCTTGAAGAAGGCGCCGTCGCAGGTCGCGCAGGCCGAGACGCCCCGGTTGGTGTAGTCCGCCTCGCCGGGGATGTTGAGCCACTTGGCGGAGGCGCCGGTGGCGATGATGACCGTCTCGGTCTTCACGGTGCGCCCGCTCTCGTCCCAGAGCGTGAAGGGGCGGGCCGAGAGATCCACCTTGGTCACGTTCTCCATGTGGATGAGGGTGCCGAACCGCTCCGCCTGCGCCTTGAACCGCTCCATGAGCTCCGGCCCGGTGACGGCCTCCGGAAACCCCGGGTAGTTCTCGACATCGGTCGTGATCATCAGCTGCCCGCCCGGCACCCGGGCAGGCTCGTCGAGCGCCGGTCCCCCGGCGTAGAGGATGGGTTGGAGATTCGCCCGGGCGGCGTAGATGGCGGCGGTGTACCCCGCGGGCCCCGAGCCGATGATGGTGACGGCGTGCCTGGTGTCGGCCATGCGAGAAAGAGTGCTACGAGGGTGGCACGAATGCCATGAATCTTGACCTGCTGGCGCGGGTACCGCTGTTCGAGGGCTTGAGTCAGAACCAGCTGAAGAAGCTCGCCGGCGTCTGCGAGACCGAGCGGGTGTCGCGCGGAAAGTACGTCTTCCGCGAGGGCGAGCCGGGCGCCTCGATGTACATCGTCGTCGAGGGGAAGGTCCGCATCTCTCGCCAGCTCCCGGGGATGGGCGAGGAGGCGCTGGCCATCCTCGACCCGGGGGCGACCTTCGGTGAGATGGCGGTCGTGGAGGAGGGGCTGCGCTCCGCGGACGCGATCGCCCACGAGGGAGAGGTGGTGCTGCTCCGGATCGGCCGCGACCCGCTCGACCAGCTCCTCTTCACCGACAAGGAGCTGGCCTACTCGGTGCTCTGGGCGCTGGTGCGGACGCTCTCTGCGCGCCTGCGCGAGACGAACGAGAAGATGAAGGCGCTGTTCGCGATGTCCAAGTTCTAGGACCCTGGAACGACCGTCGCCGTGGACGGCGCGCTGAACCTCCGTTCACCGGACCCGGGCACGTCGCTTGCTCCGCCTGCGGCGCCGTGGAGCGGGGAGCTTCCGAGGCGGAGGACGGACGGGTCCAGCTGCTGCGCGAGCGCCTGCTGCGGGCGCCCGGGGCGCTGGGCGACGCAGACCTCCTGGGCGTTCTCTTCGGCGGTCGGAGCCGGACGGTGCGGGGGCTCGGCGAGGCCCTGCTCGCTGCGGCGGGCGGGCTGCGCGCGCTGACGAGCATGGAGCCCACCGAGCTGTGCACGGCGGCCGGGCTGGGCCGTGAGCGCGCGGCCCAGGTCCTGGCGGCGCTGGAGCTCGCGCGCCGGGCGCACCTCGCTCCGGACGACCGGCCGCGGCTGCGCACCGCGGGCGAGGTGTACCGCTACCTCGCGCCCCGGCTCGCGCTCCTCCGCCACGAGGTCTTCCACGTCCTGTCCTTCAATACCCGGAACGTGCTGGTGGGGGACACGCGGGTGGCCGAGGGGACGACCGACGCCTGCACGGTGGACCCGCGCGAGGTGTTCCGCGCCGCGCTCGCCGCCCGCGCAACGGCGGTGCTCTTCGCCCACAACCACCCGTCCGGCGACCCCGAGCCCTCGGAGGCGGACCTCCAGCTCACCCGCGAGCTGCAGGCCGGGGCGAGAATTTTCCACCTCCGCGTCCTCGACCACGTCGTGGTCGGAGCCGGGCGGTACGTCTCGCTGGCGCGGGCGGGCCTGCTCCACTCGGTCCCGCTCGCGGCATCAGGAGAGGCGTTGACGGCTGGAGACAAGCTGTGAAGATGCGGAGCATGACGGAGCCGCTCCGGTTCCACGACGCCGCACGCGCGGAGCTCGAGCAATCCTTCGGTCTCACCGCCTTCCGGCCGGGCCAGGCCGAGGTGGTGGACTCGGTCCTCGCCGGGCGCAACGTGGTGGTGGTGATGCCCACCGGCGCGGGGAAGAGCCTCTGCTACCAGCTCCCGGCGGTGATGCTGAAGGGGCTGACGCTGGTGGTCTCGCCGCTCATCGCCCTCATGAAGGATCAGCTGGAGCAGCTCGAGGCGCGCGGCATCCCGGCCACGGTCATCAACTCCACCGTCCCGGAGCTGGAGCGGGCGGAGCGGATCCGGAGGATGCGGACCGGCGCCTACCGGCTGGTTTACGTCGCTCCGGAGCGCTTCCGGAGCTCCAGCTTCCTCGATGCCCTGGGCGAGTCGGGGGTGGAGCTGCTCGCCGTGGACGAGGCCCACTGCATCAGCCAGTGGGGGCACGACTTCCGCCCCGACTACGCGCTCCTCGGCCAGGTGCGGAAGCGGCTCCGGCCGCCGCGGACCGTTGCCCTCACGGCCACCGCGAGCCCGGAGGTGCGCGACGACATCGTCAAGAGCCTCCTCATGAAGGACCCGCGGGTCTTCGTCGCCGGGTTCGACCGCCCCAACCTCTTCCTCGAGGTGCTGCGCGTCTCGGGAGACGAGGAGCGGCGGGCGGCCTGCGCCCGGGTCATCGCCGAGGGGGGGAGCGGCATCGTCTACTGCGCCACGCGGAAGCAGGCGGACGCGATGCAGGGAGCGCTCCGGCTCCGGGGGCACGACCCGGTCGTCTACCACGCGGGCATGGACGATGCGGAGCGGCACAAGGCGCAGGACCGCTTCATGGCCGATCCGTCGGCGGTGGCGGTGGCCACCAACGCCTTCGGCATGGGGATCGACAAGCCGGACATCCGCTTCGTCATCCACGCCAACATCCCCCGCGCAGTGGAAGCCTACTACCAGGAGGTGGGCCGGGCCGGGCGCGACGGGAAGCCGGCCCACGCGCTCCTGCTCTTCAACCACGCGGACGTCTTCACCCAGGAGCGGCTCATCGAGAGCAACCACCCGTCCGAGGCGGTCATCGCCGACCTGTGGAACGTGCTCCAGACCGACGAGGTCTTCGCCCGGGGGCAGGAGGCGCTGGCGACGGCGGTCGGGGCGAGCGAGTTCGAGGTCTCGGCGGCGCTGCGCATCCTCGAGCGCGAGGGACTGGTCGAGCTGCAGGCGCCGGGGGCCGGGGCGTACGCCATCAAGCTGCTCGAGGCGACGGCGACGTTGCACTCCCGTTCGGCGAAGGCGCTGCTCGGGCTGCTCCGCGCGGACGCCGGCCCGGGCGGGATGCTCTCGATCCAGCTCCGGGCGCTGACGGCGCGCGCGGGGCTTCCGGAGAAGGACCTCCGCCGCGCGCTGTCGGCGCTCGAGCGCGGGCGCGCCATCTCGGTGCGGAAGCCATTCGCGGGGCGGGCCATCCGGGCGCTCCGGCGAGCGCCCTTCCACGCGCTGGACCTGTCGCTCGACCGCGTACGGCGACAGGAGCGACGGGCGTTGCTCATGCTCCGGCGGATGACGGACTACGCCTACGCGAAGACCTGCCGGCGGGCGTTCGTGCTGGACTACTTCGGTGAGGACACCCGCGAGCTGAGCTGCAACGGCTGCGACGTCTGCAGCGGCCAGCAGACGCGGGTCGAGCTGCCGCCGCCGCGCGCGGCGTCGAAGGGCTCGAGCATCTACAAGTCGAAGGAGCGGATGGCGGAGGGGCCGATGAATGACCAGGCGGCGGAGGCGCTGCGGCGCTTCCGGCGGGACCTCTCGCGCGACCTGGACCTGCCGCCCTTCATCCTCTTCAACGACCGGACGCTGCAGGCGCTGGCGACGGCGCTGCCGCTGAACCGCGAGGACTTCCTGGCGGTGAAGGGCACGGGGGCGACCAGCTGGGAGCGCTTCGGCCCGAAGGTGGTCGAGATCTGCCGCGGCGCCCGGGAGCAGGCGGAGACGCCGCGAACCACGGCGTGATCCGTTGCCCGGACGAGGCGAGCGAGGACATCCTCGGCCCATGCGAGTAGACGGACGCTGCCACTGCGGTGCGATCAGCTTCGAGGCGGAGGTGGACCCCGAGACGACGGGCATCTGTCACTGCACCGACTGTCAGGGACTGACCGGGACCGCGTTCCGGGTGACGGTGCGGGCGCCGGCCGATCGGTTCGTCCTCCGGGGGAAGCCGACGATCTACGTGAAGACGGCGGACAGCGGTCGCAGGCGAGCACACGCGTTCTGCCCCACCTGCGGATCGCCGATCTACGCGACCTCGGCGGACGACCCGAAGTTCTACGGGCTCCGGGTGGGGACCCTCCGCCAGCGGCGCGAGCTGCGGCCACGCAGGCAGAGCTGGTGCGCCTCCGCGCTCCCGTGGTCGTCCGACCTCGAGGAACTCGGCCCAGAACGCCACCAGCACCAGCCCTCGTAACCGGCGCACGCCCTCCGAGGCGGCGGAGCCCACCCGGGCCTGGACCCTCGAGCGCCAAGGTGCAATGGCAAGCTCACCTCGAATGCCAGTGAAGCCCAAGCGTTCAGGCCTCGTGGTCGAGAGGCCGTCGGTGCCGCAGGATCAACTCGCGCACGAGCAACGTGGTCGCCGCCAGCCCGAGCGCGAGCACGAAGACGAACCCGATCGCCGTCGTGCCGAACACCAGGCGCACCGCCGACTCGCCGATCCGTCCGTCGGTGTACGCCTCTCGCAGCGGGCGCAGGAGCCCCAGCCGCTCGAGCACCCGCGCCGGGAGCGCGTCGAGCGCGTACGAGACGCGCAGCACCGCGGCCGAGGGGGCCACGACCCGGAGCGCCTCCACCACCACGCCGATGCCGAGGTAGAGCGCCGAGAGCGCGAGGGCGTTTCCGGCCACGACCCAGAGGAAGCGCCGTGGATTCACGGCGCGCGGGCCGCCCGCTTCTTCAGGGCCGGCATCAGCTTCTTCACCCGGGGGAGGTCAGGTGACTTCGGGGCGAGGCGCGTGAAGTTCACGTACTCGTCGTAAGCCCGGCGGGCGTCGGTGTCACCCCCCGCCGCGAGCGCATCGGCGAGCGCCAGCCGCGACGGCCCGTCGGCAGGGTCGAGCTGCACGGCGCGGATGAGGAGCTCCCGGGCCCGGGTCTCGTCGCGGAGCCGCCGCAGCACGAGCCCCTCGGCGAGCGCCGCGTCGGAGAGGAAGGGCTGCAGCTCCACCGCGAGCTCGGCGCTGTGCTTGGCGTCCTGCACCCGGCCGTTGGCCAGCGCCACCCGCGAGGCGGCGACGGCAGCCCAGGCCCGGTCGGTGGCCCGCGGCGCCGCGGAGGAGAGGCCCTGCAACTTCGAGAGCTGCGGCTTGCCGGCGGCGGGCTTGAGCAGCACCTCGCCCGCCATCCCGCACACGCTGGTCGGCTCCTCGCGCAGCGCCGCCTGGTACGCCTTCTGCGCCTGCGGGAGGTTGCCCTGCCGGACGAAGGCCCGGCCGATGGCGCAGAACACCTCGCTGTCCTTGGGCGCGAGCGAGTTGGCCTTCTGCAGCTCGGCGAATCCACCCCGGCCGTCGCCCCGCGCGAAGAGGAGCGAGGCGCGCAGGCGGTGCGACTCGGGGTCCTGGGGCTCGAGCTTCAGCGAGCGGGAGATCGCCGCGTCGGCGTCCTTCCACTTCCCCTGCTGGGCCAGCGCGAACGCGACATCCTTCTGTGCCGCCGCGCTGGAGGGGTTCTCCGACGCCCACGCCTCGGCCTGGGCCTGGGCGTCCGCCGGCTTGGCCAGGGCCAGGTACACCCGCGCGAGCGCGTGCCGGCTCTCGCCGTGGCTCCGGTTCCGCTGGATGGAGAGCTGCAGCGGCTCCACCGCGCGCTCGGGCGAGCCCGACAGCCAGAGGAGCCTCCCCAGCGCGCAGGCGCCCTCGTAGTCGCGCGGGTCGTGGCTGGCTCCCTCGAACTGCGCCTTCGCCCGGTCGATGATGCCGCGCTGCCAGTAGACCTTCCCCAGGGCGACGGCGACGTCGGCCCGCGGCCGCTTCGCCGCCCCCAGCGTGCGCTCGAGGACGTTCTGGGCCTTCTCCGGCTCGCCCTCGGCGGCATCGGCCAGCGCGAGCCAGGCCACGGCCTCGATGGGGAACTTCCCGCCCACGGCCGTGCGGGCGAGCTCGGCCCGGGCCTTCTTCCAGTCCTTCAGCCGGCCCCAGGCGATGCCTCGGAGCAGCGCGATGCGGCGTCCGTTCTCGTCCGCGAAGCGCTGGAGCAGCTCCCGCTCGCGGTCGCGACCGAGCAGCACCCGGCCGAGCGCCTCCTTGGCCTCGTCGCTCTTCGGTCGCTGCTTCACCGCCGCCTCGAGCGACTTCTGGGCCCCGGCGAGGTCTCCGCTGGCCCGGAGCGCGTCGCCGAGCGCGACCTGGAACTCGAAGGCGCGCTTCCCCGCGGTGTTCGCGCCGTCGGTGAGCACCTTCACCGCCTGGTCGTGCGCTCCGTTGGCGGAGAGGAGCCGGCCGCGGTCGAGCGCCCGGCGGATCGACATGTCCGGGGTGAGCGCATCGGGCTGGAGCTTGTCCACCTCGGCCAGCGCCTGGGTGAGGTCCTGTTCGAGCTGCAGCCGGCTCTCGGCCTCGCCCAGCGCCCGGCCGGGATGGTCGGGCGAGAGCTGCTCGGCGGTGCCGTACACCGTGAGCGCGGCGGCATCGTCTCCCGCCTCGCGGTAGTAGTCGCCGAGGGCGACCAGGGCACGGACGTTTCCGGCGTTCAGCTCCAGCGCGCGCTTGAAGTGGAGCACCGCACCCTTCGCATCGCCCCTGGCGAGGAGCAGCCGACCGGCGGCGTCGTGCACCTCGGTGAGGTCGAGGGGCGAGTCGAGGATGGCCTTGCGCGCCGCGTCCCGTGCCGCGCCCTCCGCGGCCATGGCGCGGGCGACCAGCACCAGGCCCGGATGGCTGGCGCCGATCTTCGGCCGGCCGAGCGCCGCCGTGGCCTGCGCGCGGTCCTGCGGCGTTCCGCCGTGCTCGTCGGCCAGGACCGCCCGGGCGTAGGCCGTCAGGTCCCAGGCCTCGGAGCTGTCCTCCTCCATCCGGACCGCCTGGGCGAGGGACTCGAGCGCGGCCTTGTCGCCGGCCGCGGTGTCCATCGCCAGCGCCTTGCGCGCGCCGGCGAGGGCATCGGCGAGGTTGCGGCCCTGGTTGACCGCGCGGGTGTGCCGGTAGACGAGACCACCGGCGACCAGCGCGATCGCGGTCACCGCGGCCACGGCGAGCTTCAGGGCGTGAACCTGGAGCCAGCTCCGCTGCTGGGCCTTCTCCGCGACCTTGGCCCGCAGGACCTTCTCGTACTCCTTGGCGATGGCCTGCGTGGTGCCGGTGGGGAGCGAGCGGCGGACGGCTGGGATCGGGCCGCTGGGGGCCGGCGCCTCGGGCACGTCGGCGAGGAGGCTCGGCTCGGTGACGTCGTCCGGGTCGGCCCCCGGTGCCGGGGGCGCGCCGGTGGAGGGAGCCGAGCCGACGACCGCGCTCGCCGGGTAGTCGCTCGGACCCGGGGCCGTCGGACCGTCTCCGACCGAGGGGAACGAGCCCGAGCCGGTGCGCTCGGGCAGCGGCGTGCGCCCGGCCGCCTCGGTCAGCGCCTCGGGCGGAGGCGGCGGGGGGATGGCCCCGGTCCGGGTCGGGCGAACGGCCGCGTTGCGCCCGGTGGGGCTGCCGTTGGAGCGAGGCCGGAGCGGACGCTCGGGCGGGTTGTCCAGCACCGCCGGGCGGACGCTCGGGGGAGGTCCACCGGCCAGCGCGGCCTGGGTCTGCTCGAGCCAGGTCTTCACCTGGTCGTCACCCGGGGAGAGCGCCACCGCCTTGCGGAGCAGCGGCAGGGCCGAGCGGTAGAGTCCCTTGCTGACCAGGACCTCGGAGATCAGGTGGTAGGCGAGCGGGTCCGAGCGGTCGACGGCGACGGCGCGGTCGAACTGCTCCATGGCCTCGGCGGGCCGGCCGAGGCTGATGAGCGCCTTGCCCCAGAGGACGTAACCATGGACGCTCTCGGGATGATGGACGAGCCCCTGCTGGCACACCTCGGCGGCGCGCGCGTTCTCACCTTGCTCGACGAGCACCCGAGCCAGCTCCACGAAGAGGGTGGAGGTGGGATCGGTGGCGAGGAGCTGCTCGTACCGCTCCACCAGGGATTCGGGCATCGTTGTCCGCCGATGAAGGCTATCACGCGACCCCTCCTGGCCTGCCTGCTGCTCGGTGTCGTGGGATGTCACGAACCGGGAGCCACGGCGGCCGCACTCAAGAGCACTTACGAGGACTTCGAGACGAAGGCCCGCTGGAGCGAGACGGCGGCGGTCGCCCAGCTCATCGTCCCCGAACGGCGGGACGCGTTCCTCGCCGCGCGCTCCCGGGATGGCTCGGACCTGAGCATCACCGACATCGAGCTCGTGAACGTCCAGCAGAGCGAGGACGGCGAGCACGCCACCGTCACCTCGAAGTGGCGCTGGCTGCGGATGCCGTCCACTTCCGAGCAGTCGGCCCAGTCGAAGGCCATCTGGGTCGCGCGCGGCGGACAGTGGCTGCTCGAGTCGATGCAGGGCGGGCCCTACCCGGACCTCGCACCCCGCAGATAAAAGCGCCCACCGCCCCGGGGCCGGCCGGGACGGTGGGCGTCGGGCGTCCCCCGATGGGACGCCCTCACGGCCCCCGAAGACGAGCAACGGCGGTGCCACGGAGCGTCCCGAGGAAGTCCGGACCGTTGCCGGGGGGGTTCACTCCGCGTCCTTGGCGCCGGGAGGCCGGACCACGACAGGACCGTCATGCTGCTACGCCGCTGCCCGCTCCCCGTCGACCGAGCGGATGGTGTCCTTCATCGAGTGCTGCGGCACCCAGCCCACGTCCGCCTGCCAGCGGCTGCCGTCCACCATGCAGAGGAACTGGATGTGGTCCAGCTCCGGGGGCGGGAAGTTGGCCAGCCGGTACCGGAAGAGCGTGGCGAGCAGCGGCCGGGCGATGGGGTGCGGGACCGGGATGGGCGTCCGGCCGAGCTCGCGGAGCACGGCCGAGAGGGGAACCTCCCCCGGGCCGACCACGTTGTAGACGCCCTTCAGCCCGGGGCGGAGCGCCTCGACCATCGCTCGGGCGGCGTCCTCCTGGTGGATGAGCTGGAGCATCGGGTCGAACCCGGCGAGCACCCAGGGGTACTTGAGCCGCAGGTAGTTCGACGGTGCGTTGCGGATGCTCGGCCCCACGATGTGCACCGGCCGGAGGATGACCGTCTCGATGTCCGGGTGTCGCCAGAAGAAGCCGTGGGCGAGCATGTCGACCTCGATGAGGTCTCGCACGCCCGAGAAGCGCGAGGCCGCCATCAGCGGCGCATCCTCGGAGAGGAAGTTCGAGTTGTCGGGGCTCGGCCCGTAGACGTTGGCGCTGGAGAGCACCACCACCTTCTTCACTCCGAACTTGGCCACCGCATCGAGGACCCGCGTGGTGCCCACCACGTTGAACGAGTGGTGCTCCTCGGAGGACATCCGGGGGTCGTGCATGATCCCCATGTGGATGACCGCCTTCACGTCGTGGACGCGGAAGACGTCCTCGGCCTTCTTCTTCCGGAGATCCAGCTGGAAGAGCTCGACGTCCTTCGGCGCGCCCGGGAAGGGGCGCCGGTCCAGGCCGACGATGCGCTCGGTGCGGTGGAGCAGCTTGGTGAGCGTCCGCCCCAGGTTCCCGCTGAGCCCGGTCACCACCACCACCTGTTTCGATCCGGCGCTCATCCTGCCGCTCACCAGAAGACGTTCTTCCGTTCCTCGAGGCCCTGCTGGAGCAGACCCTGCAGCGTGGTCTTCACCACCCGGACCTTCTTGTCCAGCTCGGTGTCCTCGTCGTCCGCGCTCCCGGAGAACACCAGCGGGTCGCCGAAGTAGAGGCGGTACTTCGCCGGCAGCGGAAGCGGGGTGATGGTCACCGGCAGCGCGGGGAAGCCGATGAGCTTGCCCACCGAGCGGAGGTTGAGCAGCGCCGGCGCCTGCTCCTCCGAGCCGATGATGGCCACCGGCACGATGGGGGTCTGCGTCTCCAGCGCCAGGCGCATGAAGCCCAACCCGAACTCCTGGAGCTGGTAGCGCTGGGGCCAGAGCTTGCTGATCCCCTTCACCCCCTCGGGGAAGACCATCACCGCCTCGCCCATCTGGAGGAGGCGGCGGCAGTTCTCCGGGGTCCCGACGATCTGCCCGCTCCGGGCGAAGATGGTGGAGACGAAGGGAAGCGTGGCCGCCCACTTCTCGGTCATCGCCCGGACCAGGCGCGGCGGGTCGTGCTCGAGCAGCATCGACACACCCACCATCGTCCCGTCGAGGGGGATCTGCCCGGCGTGGTTCCCGACCAGGAATACCCGGCCCGAGGGCACGCGCTCGATGCCGTGGGTCTCGACCCGGAAGTAGTTCTTGTACAGCCAGACGAAGGGCGCGATCGCGGCCAGCGCGTAGTCGGGGTCGAACCCGAACGGATCCACGCCGAACTCGCCGTCGACGCGCCTGGCCATCGCCTCGAGCGCCGGAGCGCGGTCGCCGGCCAGCTCCAGGGTGAGCTGCCTCAGCTTCTGTCGTGTCTCCTCGCCCAGGCTCTCGAACATTTCGACGGATCCTGGCGACCTTCTAGCCGCGCGCCGCCCCCGCGGGAACGGCCGAGTCGACGGACCCCTCCAGAGCGCGGGCGGCCTCTCGGAGCGGAAGGAGCCGGAAGTCCCGGGCCACCCAGTCCAGCACCTCGCGGAGGCGGGCCAGCTTCGTGGCGAGCGGGAGCCGGAGATCGGGCTGGGTGCGGGTCAGCGCCGCGGGTAGCCCGTCCTCGGGGCCCAGGAGGTCCACCGCGTGGAGCTCCACCGAGAGGAACGGCTCGCCCCGGAGACGGGCGTAGGCGCCCCGCACCATCGGCCAGGGCGCGAGCACCAGAAACGTCCCGATGAACGGGAGCCGGGCCGCCGGGGTCACCGACATCGGCAGCTCGAGGAGCGGCGCCGCTCCCTGGCGCTCGGGGCGGGCCAGGTCGGGCCGGTACGGCAGCCGCGGCGCGCGGAGCACCCGCGGGCTGTCGAGGATGGCGGCGGAGCGGCGGCCGCGGACCCGGAGCCACCCCAGGGCCAGGGCCTTGGCCGCCCAGTACGGCGCCGCGGGAAAGATGCTCGCGTCGTAGGCGTACCCGCGCCGCGCCACCGCCTGGAGGAGGGCCGGCGAGAGCGTGTACCCGGGCGCACGGAATCCGAGCGGGTGCCTGGCCCCGAGCCCGGCCAGCACCTCCTCGGCCTGGGCCAGGTCCTGGTCGATGCCGGCCTCCGGAGCGCGGGACAGCGCGTAGTCGTGGCCGTGGCTGTGGCTGGCGAGCTCGTGGCCGCGCCGGAGCGCCTCGCCGAGGGGCGCGCGGGAAGCGCCGTCCACCTCCGCGCCGATGACGAAGAGGGTGCCGCGCCCGCCCACGCCTTCCAGCAGCTCCGTGAAGCGGGGGACCGCCACCCCGTGCACCAGCGCGCGGGCGTCGGCGGAGACCACCTCGCCACCGAGTCCGTGCAGCGCCGCGTAGTGGCCGAGCCCGTCCAGGTCGACCGAGATGCAGGCCAGCCCGGGCATCGCCGCCTTCACCCTCCTCGTACCCGGATGACCCACACCAGCTGCGCCACCTGGCGCAGCACGTGGGGTACCCGCTTCAGCAGATTGATGGAGGGTCGGCGCTTCTCGGCGAGCTCGACGGGGATCTCCAGCACCCGGAACCCGTCACGCCAGGCTCGCACCACGAACTCCGACGCGAAGACGTCCCGGTCCACGACGCAGGCCCGCACCACCGGGAGCAGCCGCTCGCGGCGAAAGGCCTTCAGCCCGTGGGTGTCGGTCCCCTGGAAGCCCAGGACGAGCCGGAGGAGCCCGTTGTGCACCCGCGTCGCCACGCGGCGGACGAGCGGGCGGCGGTCGACCGCGCCACGGGCGGCCTTGCTCCCCACGACCATGTCCAGCCCCGGGTCGACGAGGAGCCCGAGCGCCATGTCGTAGAAGCGCAGGTCGCAGAGGTCGATCTCGTCGCAGAAGACGAGCTCCCCGCGGGCCTCGAGCATCCCCTGCTTCAGCGCCGCCCCGTAGTTGGGAGTCCGGCAGTGGAACCAGCGGAGGCGGGAGTTGGCGGCGGTGAGCCGCTCGAGCAGAGCCTGCGTCCCGTCGGTGGAGCCGTTCTCGGCGAGCACCACCTCGTAGTCCAGCCCCCGGGCATCCAGCCCCGCGGTGAGCTCGGCCAGGGCGGAGGGGAGGATGCGCTCCTCGTTGTAGACGGGGATGACCACCGTCAGCCGCGGGGCACCCATCATGCGCGCTCGATCTGCTCCGCGGCCGCGCGCCCTCCGAGCAGCGCGTCCTCCATCGACGAGTACTCCCAGTTGCCGTAGCGGCCGGCGGTCCGGATGCCCGCTCGGGTGAGGAAGTCGAGGACGGTCTGGCGGGCCGATCCGTAGTGGGCGTCGTAGAGCACGTAGGCGTTCCGGATGACGCGGGGCTCGGTGAAGAGCACGTCCGCCGCGCTGGCGATCATCCTCGCACGGACCAGGTCCTCGACCGCGGCCCGGGCGCACGCCTCCGGGGAACGAGGCCCCGAGTACTCCACGTAGAAGGACGACGTCCCCGCGGGGGCGGTGCCAGGGAAGACCGCCGAGGGCGAGCCGATGCGGTAGGTCGTGAACTCGGGCTCGGGGGTGTACACCCAGTGCCAGGGCTGGACGTTCGGACCTCGCACTCCCACCGCCACCCAGGTCACGTCGGTGGCCCGGAGCCTGCGCGCAGCGGCGTGGACCTCGTCCGGCACGCGGTGCAAGAGCTCCACCAGGCGCGGCAGCGGGATGGTGGAGACCAGGGACGACCAGGCGACCTCGCTCCCGTCCGACAGCCGGGCCACCTTGCGCTCCCAGTCCAGCGCCGTGGGCTCCGTCGACACCTTCACCTCGCCGCCGGAGAGCGCGCCGTGGAGCCCCCGGGCCAGGCCCTCGATGCCGCCCTCCTTCGGATAGACGAAGGTCGCGTTGTAGCCGAGCGCGTCCGAGCCCAGCCCCAGCGCCCCGTCCACCACCTCCTTGAGCGTGGGCTTGGGCACGAAGCGGCCGCACCAGGCCGCGCTCAGCTCGCGGGGCGGAACGCCGAAGAGCTTGGTGTTGTAGGGCACCATGAAGTTCTTGGCGAAGCCCGTGCCCAGGTGCCGGAGGATGAACTCCTCGAAGTTGCCCGGCTCGCGCTCGCGGAGCGCACGCCCGCCCTCGCCCACAGTGGCCTCGACGAAGCCGAGCAGGTTCTCCGCCACCACCTCGGCGGGCAGCCCGTGGGTGTTCACCTGGTAGGGAAACCGGGTGAAGACGCCCCGGGTCAGGACCGCGGCCCTCCGCGCCACGGTCACCAGCCCGTCACGCAGCAACCGCTCGTGGACCAGTGTCTTCATCCCCGGGTCGCGCAGGTGCAGCCAGTGGCCGGTGGGATCGAAGCGGAAGCCGCCGTGCATCACCTCGGTGCGGACCAGCCCGCCGACGCGCGACTCGCGCTCGACCAGGAGCCAGGGCCGGTGGAGGTGAAAGGCAGTGGAGAGACCCGAGAGCCCGCCGCCGAGGACCAGCACGGGTGAGATGTGGGTGTGGGCGCTCACGATCGGCGGGGTCCGCGTAGCACGTCTCCTCCCGGGCAGTCTGCTAGCCTCCGGTCCTTCCCCATGCGCGTCTCGTGTCCGTCCTGCCAGACGGGGTTCAACATCGATGAGCGGCGGATCCCTCCCGGGGGCGCCAAGCTCAAGTGCAGCACCTGCCAGACGCTGATTCCACTCCGGCCCCCCGAGGCAGCGGCGCCCCCACCGCCGCGCGCCGCCGGGCCGTCCGTGGGCGGAGTGCGGCTCGCCGAGGGCGCCGTGCCGTTGCCGGGCCTCGGACTCCCCGCGGCAGGGGCGCCTCCCCTCCCGAAGGTCACCGCGCGCGCGCCCGAGCCGCCGCCCGTCGCCGAGTCGATGACCACCGGCGTCATCCCCCTGCCTCCCACCCGCGCGTTCACGCCGCCCACCGTCACGCAATCTCCTGCGGTGCCACCGGCCAACCCCAGCCGGCGCGCGGATCGGACGGTCGTGGCCACACCGGCGACCGCTCCGGTGCAGCTCCCTGCGCCCTCGGCACGCGCCGCTGCGCCGAGCCCGCCGCGTGCCGCCCCTCCGCCCGACGGACCGCTCCCCGGCGTGGAGGAGGCGTGGTTCGACGACGCGGCGCTGTCCGATGCCGGTGCGGTCGCGGACGCCCCGCTGGCCACCGGCGCGGACGGCTGGCCCGGCGAGGAGACCCCGGACGACGGCTCCTATGGCGCCGAGCCGCTGCACGAGGACACCCCGGCCGAGACGCCCGAGCCCGACACGCCTCCCCAGGCCGCCGCGGCCGCACAGGAGTTCGACATCGCCGCTCCCTGGGACGCGGGCCGTTCGCCGGAGTTCGGCACGGTCGACCTCGGCGACGACGCGAACGCCACCGCGCTCCCCATCCCGACCGACGAGCCCGCTCCAGCCGCCAGCGAGGTGGCGTGGACCGAGCCGGCAGCGGCGCCGGATTCGCTGGACCTCTCCAACCTTCCCCAGACCCGCGCGCTCAAGGAGCTCGACGGCGGGCCGCCGGCGGACCCCCTCGAGTTCGACCCCACCCGCGCGGCCCCCGAGGACCTGGAGGCCGACCTTTCCAAGCCTCTTCCCGCGGGCGTCGGTCCGGCCGAGGACGGCCTCGAGGTGCTGGGCTTCCTCGACGAGGCGGCCAAGGAGATCCGCCCCCGGGCCGGACGCGTCACCCGGTACCACGTGCGGCGGAGGAGCGGAAAGGTGTTCGGCCCCTTCGAGCCCGGGGTCATCGTGAAGATGCTCGAGGACGGGCAGCTCCTCGGAAGCGAGGAGGTGTCCACCGACGGCGAGGCGTGGACTGGGCTCGCCGGCGTCCCCACCTTCGCCCAGGCCATGCAGCGGCTCGTGTCCGCGCCCTCGCCCGCGGCCCCGCCCGTCGTTGCCGCGACCCGCGCCCCGGCGGCGCCTCCGCCCGAGCGACGTCCCCGGCTCGACATGGACCAGCTCGCTCAGGCCTACGGGGGCCGCATGGCCGTGGTCAGCGTCGTCGACGGCGAGGCCCAGGCCCGGCGGCGCAAGAAGATGCTGCTGGTGGCCGCCGCCGCCCTGGGGGGCCTCGCGCTCATCGGCGCCGGTGCCAGCCTCCAGATGACCCGCTACGGAGCCTTCGGGCTCCGCTGGCTCTTCCCCGCTCACCTCTCGGCCAGCTCGGCCGAGGGCAAGACGTTCGCCACCGCGCGCGCATCGCTCGCCGAGGACACCTGGCCCGGAGCCCGGAGGGCGCAGGGGACCCTCGAGGGTCTGCTCGCCGGCACGGAGTATCCCGAGGTTCGCGCGGTGTGGGCGCAGTGCATCTTCCTCGAGCAGCGGCGCTGGAGCAGCGCCGAGCCCTCGGCCCTGGCAAAGGCGAGGGCCTCGCTCGAGGAGCTGACCGTCCTCCCCCGCGGCAACCCCGAGCGACTGAGGGCGGAGATCGGCCGGGCGCTGGTCGACAAGCAACCGGACGCCGCGATCACGATGATCAAGTCGGCCAAGCTGGACGATGGTCCGCTGCTCGAGGCCGAGGCCCTCCTCCAGAAGGCGCTGGCCGGCGACGCGGCGCTGCTGCTCGAGGGAGCGGTGAAGGCCAGCCCCTCGGCCGCGGGCTTCCATGCGCTCGGGCTCGCCCACCTCAAGCTCAAGAAGCCCGACAGGGCCCAGGCCGACTTCGAGGCGGCGCTGAAGCTCGCCCCGCAGCACCTCTCCTCGACCGTCGAGCTTGCCCAGCTCGCCTGGGCCCGCAAGGACGCGAAGGCGGTGATCGCCGGGCTCGAGCCGGCGCTGGCCGACCCCAAGGCGCTCGCGCCTCCCGAGCGCGCGCGGGGGCTCGCGCTCCGGGGCGCGGCGCTGCTCGCGCTGGGCAAGCCGGCCGACGCCGTGGCCGGGCTGGAGGAGGCGGTGAAGATCGACCCCGGCTCGATCTTCGCCAAGGGGACGCTGGCCCGGGCCTACGCGGCGATCAAGGAAGACGAGAAGGCGCTTCCCCTGTGGAAGGCAGCGGTCGCCGGCGAGCCGGACAACGCCGTCTGGGCAGCGGGCCAGGTCCAGTCGCTGGCCGCGCTCCGGAAGTCCGAGGAGGCGCTGGCCGCCGCCACCAAGGCCCGCGCAGCCTTCCCCAAGGACGAGGCGACGGTGATGGTGATCGCCCGCGCCCAGGAGCTCCTCGACCGCGTCACCGACGCCGAGGACAGCTACAAGCTCGCCACCCAGCTCGACCCCAAGGACCTCGACGCCGCGCTGGGGCTGGCGCGGCTCTACGTCCGGCAGCGGCGGCCGGACGATGCCCGCGCCGCGCTCGCCAGGGTCGAGGAGCAGCAGTCCCAGAACGCGCGACTGCGGCTGGGGCTGGGAGAGCTCGCCCTGGTCACCGGAGACCTGAACGGCGCCCAGACCGAGTTCGAGCGCGCCACCACCCTCGCCCCGCAGATGCCCGAGGCCTGGGTGGCCCGCGCCCGGCTGGAGATCGAGCGCCACGCCTGGAAGGACGCGCGTGCCCACGTCGAGAAGGGCCTCGCCCTGGACCCGGACGTCCCCGACGGCCGCCTGGTGCACGGGCTCGCGCTGTGGAAGCTGGGAGAGCTCGAGGGCGCGGCCAAGGAGCTCGAGGCCGCCCGGAGCGCCGGACCGAACACCAGGCTCGAGGTGGCGCTGGCGGCGGTGCGCTTCGAGCAGGGCGACAGCGACACCGCGACCGCGCTCCTCACCGCGGTCCTGAAGGCCGAGCCCGGGAACCCCGAGGCCAACTTCTGGATGTCCCGGGTCCACGACAAGAAGGGCAACTACAGCCTCGCGCTGGAGTCGATCCGGGCGGCGCTCGATCGCGCTCCGACCCGCGCCGCCTACCACCACGAGCTGGGGCTCATCCTGAAGGACTCGGGGAAGTCACCCGAGGCGGTGGAGGCCTGGCGCCAGGCGGTGAAGCTCGACCCCGGCTACGCCGACGCCTGGGAGGCGATGGGCGATGCGTTCCTGGACGCCAACCGCGTCAAGGACGCGATCCCCGCATTCGAGGCGGCGCTCAAGGCCGACCCCGGACGCTCGCGGGTCCTGGGGAAGATCGGCGACGCGCACTTCCAGGCCGGGAAGTGGACCCAGGCCATCGCCAGCTACCAGTCGGCGCTGAAGGTGGACCCGAAGCTCACCGGTCTCTACTACCGGCTCGGGCGCGCCCACAGCGAGCTCGGCCAGTACGACAAGGCCATCGGCTTCTACCAGCGCGCGCTCTCCGCGACCCCGGACAACGCCCAGGCCTGGTACCACCTGGGCTACGCGTGGAAGGAGCGCGGCCGGAAGAAGGAGGCGGTGAACGCCTTCCAGCAATACCTGGCCAAGGCTCCCGACGCGAAGGACAAGAAGGACATCGAGGACGAGATCTACTACCTGTCGAAGTAGTGCTAGAGGCCTGGGGCAGCATGCTGGACCTCAAGTACGTGGAGCAGAACTTCGACGCGGTGGTGGAGCGACTCTCCGCCCGCGGCGGGAACCTGGACCTGACGGGCTTCCGCGCGCTGATGGCCGAGCGGAAGGTGCTCCAGCCCTCGAAGGAGGCGCTCGAGGCCCGGAGGAACGCCGCCAACGAGGAGATGAAGCGGGCCGCGAAGGACGATCCGGCCAAGCTCGAGCGTCTTCGCGGGGACCTCCGCGCCCTCGGCCAGCAGATCAAGGACCAGGAGAAGCAGCTCGCCTCGGTCCAGGAACGCCTGGAGATCCTGAACCTCGACCTGCCGAACATCCCGGACGCCTCGGTTCCGGTCGGCGCCACGGCCGAGCAGAACGTCGTGGTGCGCACCTGGGGCGAGGCGCCGCGCTTCCCCTTCACCCCGAAGCAGCACTTCGAGCTCGGCGAGGCGCTCGGGCTCCTCGACTTCGAGCGGGCGGCGAAGGTCTCCGGGAGCCGCTTCGTCTTCTACCGTGGTGACCTGGCGCGGCTGGAGCGGGCGCTGGTGGCGTTCATGATCGACGTCCACACCTCCCGCGGATACTCCGAGCTGCTCCCGCCCTACCTCGTCACCCGCGCGACGATGACCGTCACCGGCCAGCTCCCGAAGTTCGAGCAGGACGCCTTCAAGACCGCCGGGGCCGACGAGCGGTTCCTCATCCCCACCGCCGAGGTGCCGGTCACCAACTTCCACGCCGACGAGATCCTCGACGGCGAGCGGCTCCCGTTCCGCTACTGCGCCTACAGCCCCTGCTTCCGGGCCGAGGCCGGCGCCGCCGGGAAGGACACCCGCGGCCTCGTCCGCCAGCACCAGTTCCACAAGGTGGAGCTGGTCAAGTTCGCGAGACCCGAGCAGTCCATGGAGGAGCTGGAGCGGATGGTGGACGACGCGACCGAGGTCCTCCGCCGGCTCGGCCTCCACCACCGGGTGGTGCTCCTCTGCACCGGGGACATGGGCTTCGCCTCGACGAAGACCTACGACGTCGAGGTCTGGCTCCCCGGCCAGCAGACGTTCCGGGAGATCTCCTCCTGCAGCAACTGCAGCGACTTCCAGGCCCGCCGGGGGAAGATTCGCTTCCGCCCCGCGCCCGGGGAGAAGCCCCAGCTCTGCCACACGCTGAACGGTTCCGGGCTGGCCGTGGGACGGACGCTCGTCGCCCTCCTGGAGAACGGCCAGCGCGAGGACGGCAGCGTCCGGCTCCCGGACGTCCTCGGACCGTACATGGGCGGAAGGACCGAGTTACGGTCAGCCTGACCGGCTCCCCGGGTTGCAACGGGGGGCCGATCGAGTATGAAGGCGGCCCTTTTCGGCCGTCTCCGTAGGAGGAATGGCCGAGCGGCTGAAGGCAGCGGTCTTGAAAACCGCCAAGGGTTCACAGCCCTTCGTAGGTTCGAATCCTACTTCCTCCGTCGCGTCGTTCTTTGAGCTGGGCAGGTTTGGAGAGATGGCCGAGAGGCTGAAGGCACAGGTTTGCTAAACCTGCATATCCGAAAGGGTATCGAGGGTTCGAATCCCTCTCTCTCCGTTGCACGGCCGCCTCCGAGAGGGTAGGAGGCACGGCTCGCTGCACCGGTCTTTGAAAACCCCCGCTTGGTACGCGCCCTTAGCTCAGTTGGATAGAGCGTCGGACTACGAATCCGAAGGCCAGAGGTTCAAATCCTCTAGGGCGCGCCATTTCACCTGCCGATGGAAGACGCCGACGAACGGTTCATGCGTGAGGCCCTCGCCTTTGCCGACCAGGCAGCGGCGCTGGGCGAGGTGCCGGTCGGCGCGGTCGCCGTGCACGACGGCAACATCGTCGGGTGCGGCTCGAACCGGCGAGAGACGGACCGGGACCCCTTCGCCCACGCCGAGATGCGCGCGATGTCCGAGGCTGCGCGCGAGCTCGGCCGCTGGCGGCTGAACGGCGTCTCGCTCTTCGTCACCCTCGAGCCGTGCACGATGTGCGTCGGCGCGATGATCCAGGCCCGCATCGACCGCATCGTCTACGGAACGGCGAGCCCGAAGGCAGGCGCACTGGGTGGGCTCGCGGATCTGAACGCGCTCCCGCACAACCATCATCCGCACGTCCGCGCCGGAGTGCTCGAGGCGGAGTGCGCCGAGCGGCTGACCCGTTTCTTCCAGGGACTTCGCACCCCGGAGATCTGAAAACCGAATCGCTGGAGAGCTGGCCGAGTGGTCGAAGGCACCTGACTCGAAAT